>CAMSQM010000044.1 GCA_947062675.1 uncultured Roseburia sp. | reverse complement strand
AAATTTTCTTTTGATTTTTTCATTTATCTACTTGACTTTTAATAGTTGGTCTTTCCTGAAAAATTTAATAGCCACTCTGTATAAAGCAGAATGGCTATGTATGGGTTTTGGGCAATAAAAAAACCGACTGATTCCCGTTTTGAAAATCAATCGGCTATGTACGTATAATTCTATCAATTTATTATTTCGCAGGTTGATAACTCTATTTGCATCTTTTGGTATCCATCATTATAATCTCCCAGTAGTGTTTGCAATCGGCAATAAATCGGATACACTTTGACCTGCTAAGATTTTAATCCTCTTAAGAATATAATCCATTTTATCCCAAACATACTGACTTCTTTCCACTTCTTTTCCTTCAACCTCTATCATGTGCAAATCCTCTACAATTACCAAATCAGCATTACTCTCTTTTATGGTTAAAAGAATTTTATCTAAGTCCCAATGATTTCCAGAAGTATTATAAAAGAAAAGAGAAGTATCTTTCTTTGCCTCAATACTTTCCAAACAACTATCCCAATCTTTATCGCTCATCTGTCCTAAAAGTAGCTCGTTTATTGGCACTTTACTATCTATGGATAAAATTCTCATAGACAAATCTTCCACACTATCCTTTAAATTTATAAATAAAACATGTTTCCCTTTCTTTATATTATAATTCACAATATTTAATACATATGCAGTTTTACCACTTCCACTTACACCCGCAATTAAAGTAAAACTCTGGTGTGGAATCAACATACCAGAATCCACATTTACAATTCCTGTTCTAATATCATATTCCCTCGGATTCATTAAACAATTTAACATCACATCATTAGCATTTATGATATTTCCTTTTTTCTTTTTCAACCATTCTAACTGCCCTTCATATTCCCATTGAAACTCTCTCCATTTGAATTCTGGCAATTGAACATCAAAATATCCTTTGTCTTTAAACTGTGTATTATACTTCGGACGAATCTCGTTAATCAATATTGCTTCATATGCAACTTCTTCTGATTCATTAACTATTTCAACATATTCAACTTTCTCTGTTTCCAAATAGCATTGACTTGGTAAATGTGTGTTATCTGTAAAATGTTCTTTTAATATTCTACGTTCTATATCATTCGTCCTTCCAATATATATAATCTTTCCATCTATACCCATAAATCTATATAAGTAAAAACTCATTTTGAACCTCCTCATACTATGGTTTTTCTCATCTATCTACTCTGTTAATTTGTATTACTTAGTCCATTACACGAATCCAGATCACAAACCCCACCCGTCCGCCTCGTGTTATTTCGTCCATAATCCCCCATCTTGTCCACAAAATACTCTACCGAGTATTCATTTTACCCTTCCTACATTATAAATTATTTCATATTTTTCATCAATCCAAATTTTCCATATGATAACTTATAATAATTTGAGGGAAGATACACCATTTTACATTCAAATTTGGAAAATAGTTCTATCCCCCAAAAAGAAACACCAGGCAAATTTCTCCCCCTTTACAAAAAGAACGAGGCAAACTTTCACACACCATTTGTGGGATACCCTTTCCCCCAACTCTTCCCCCAAAAATCCCCCAAATCGGCACTCAAAATACGGTAATTCACACTTATCGGACTACTAATGTCCAATAAGGTACTATAATTATGAACCTCTCCCAGGAACGCAAAAAACCCCTGAAAATGCCCATTCTATGGGATTTTCAGGGGTTCGTAAATCAATTCTTCTCAGAAGTTTACTGATTCATCTGCGCCGCAACCTCCGCCGCAAAATCCTCCTGCTTCTTCTCAAGTCCTTCTCCTGTCTCAAACCGGACGAACTTTTTCACTTTCACTGTGCAGCCTGCCGCCTTCGACACCTCGTCAAGGTACTTTGCAACAGTCTGTTTTCCATCCACGGCTTTGACATAGACCTGATCCATAAGACAGATTTCTTTAAGCTCCTTGCTGACGCGTCCCTCGATCATACCGTTGATAACCTTCTCCGGCTTCTTGGACTCTTTCGGGTCATTCATGATCTGCGCAAGAAGAATCTCTTTCTCATGTGCAATGTATTCCTCGCTGATCTGATCTCTGGTGATATAGCCCGGATTTAACGCTGCAATCTGCATGGCAATGTTGACCATCGCCTCCTTCACAGCATCGTTTACCACATCCGTGTCCGCCTCCACGATGACGCCAATGCGGCCGCCGCCATGTACATAGGTGGCAAGACAGCCGTGCTCCGCGACGACTTTCTCGAATCTGCGAATCTTTAAGTTCTCGCCGATCACTGCGACTTTTTCCACCAGGGCATCCTTTACAGTCTTGCCCGGATCCTCGTTCCACGCCTCTTCCATAAGCGCATCGACATCCGCTGCACCGGAATTCACCGCCTGCACCGCCACTGCTTTCACGAAATCCCGGAAGGTCTCATTTTTCGCGACAAAGTCCGTCTCGGAATTGACTTCCACAACCGCCGCGGTCTGATCATCTTTTACAACAATTGTGCAGAGTCCTTCCGCCGCGATTCTGCCCGCCTTCTTTTCTGCCTTGAGCTGTCCGTTCTTTCTCAGGAACTCGACAGCCTCCTCCATATTGCCATTTGTCTCATTTAAGGCTTTTTTACAGTCCATCATGCCTGCGCCGGTCTGCTCGCGCAGTTCTTTTACCATAGCTGCTGTTATCGCCATTTCTCTCCTCATTTCTGCACGGCTATTTTCAGTAATCTCAGATCTGTGTACGCCGTGCTGACACAGACTGCGGGAAACATCCCGTGTATAATTTCCTCAGGCCTCTGCTGCTCCCGAAGCTTCCTCTGCAGCGTCTGCCTCCGCGGATTCTGCCTCCTCCGCGGTCATCTCAACACCCTGGTTTGCCTCGATCACGGCGTCTGCCATCTTGGATACAATTAATTTCACAGCGCGGATAGCGTCATCATTTCCCGGGATCACATAGTCGAGCTCCTCCGGATCACAGTTGGTATCCGCGATACCGATCAGGGTGATTCCAAGGGAATGTGCTTCCTGGATGCAGATTCTTTCCTTTTTCGGATCCACGACAAAGATTGCATCCGGAATGCGCTTCATCTCTTTGATACCGCCCAGGTTTTTCTCAAGCTTCTCCCACTCTTTGCGGAGCGCGATCACTTCCTTCTTCGGCAGCACCTCGAATGTGCCGTCCGTCGCCATGTTCTCGATCTCTTTGAGTCTCGCGATACGGCTGCGGATGGTCTTGAAGTTGGTGAGCATACCGCCAAGCCATCTCTCATTTACATAAAACATTCCACAGCGCTCAGCCTCGGCTTTGATGGCATCCTGTGCCTGCTTTTTCGTTCCCACGAACAGAATCGTTCCGCCCTCCGCAGCGATATCGGATACCGCCTTGTAGGCCTCGTCCACCTTGCCCACAGACTTCTGCAGGTCGATGATATAGATGCCGTTTCTCTCCGTATAGATGTACGGAGCCATCTTTGGATTCCATCTCCTGGTCAGATGACCGAAATGAACGCCTGCTTCCAGTAACTGTTTCATTGAAATAACACTCATTTTCCTTACCTCCATGGTTTTTCTTCCATATGCCTCATCCCCCCGAAGCGACCCTGCGGCACCGGCACGGCGGTCAGCACATGTGTTTTCTGCGCTGTCGATTATAGCACAGGAACAGGAAAATGACAAGCGTTTTCCAAATTATTTAAAGGTGCCGCCGTCCCCGTGCCGCATCGTTATTCACAGAAAGATTTTTATGGAGCGGCTCACCCGCGCTCAAATACATCGTCCCGCGTAATATTATTGAGCCACTTTCCGCTCCGGTAATGACGCAGCACCCACGGCCATTTGACAAATTCATCCGTGCAGAGCAGAAAATATACGGCCATCACCGGAAGCCGGAATACAAATGCAGCCAGAAATCCGAGCGGCACCGCATAGCACCACATATCAACCGTATCGCATAAAAAACCGAACCGGCTGTCTCCTCCCGCGCGGAAGACCCCGGCAATCAGCGTGGTATTGACCGCAGCGCCCATTACATAGTAAGTATTGATCAGCAGCATATATTTCAGATATTCCATCGCCTGTTCCGAGAGCGCTGCGTACTTAAGTACCAGCGGAGTGGCCGCCAGAATGATCAGACCACCGGCTGCACCGGTAATCACGGTCAGTTTCATAAGCTTTTTCGCGCCTTCCAGGGCTTCTTCAGTGCGGTTTTCACCGATAATATTTCCAAGAAGGATCCCCCCTGCACCCGCCATCCCGAAACATAAGATTGTCCCGAAATTGCGCACCACGATGACAAAGGAGTTCGCCGCCACCGCGTCCGTTCCGAGATGCCCGATGATCACGGAATACATGGAAAATGCCACGCTCCAGCTGATATCATTGCCGAGCGCCGGCAGGGAGAGACGGACAAAATCGGCAAACAGCAGTTTGTTTTTCACAAACAGATACCGGAAGTCAAGCCTGATATCCCTGCTTAAGGACGACACCACAAAGCAGGCTGCAAGCTCGATGAGTCTGGAGAGCGACGTCGCGATCGCCACTCCTGTCGCACCGAGCTCTGGCGCGCCGAAAAGCCCGAAGATAAATACTGCGTTCAGAATCACATTCAGTGAAAATGCAAGCACATTCATCGCTGTGCTGACCACAACCCTTCCGATGCTCCGGAGCACTGCAAGATAGACCTCCGTGATACCCCAGCACAGGTAGCTGACGCTCATAAAACGCAGATAGGAGGCGCCGATCCTGATCAGCTCCGCATCGTCCGTGAAAATGCGCATCATCCCCTGAGGAAATAGCAGGGCAATCCCCGCAAACACCAGCGAAAAGGACAGGGAAAACCGCAGGGCAATCCCCTCCACAACCTGAATCGCTTTCATATCCCCTTTTCCGTGATACTGTGCACACAGCATCGTCGCTCCGGTTCCAAGTCCGTAAAACACCATAAAAAGTATATTAGCGTACTGCGATGCCAGCGATACAGCCGATATGGATGACTGCCCCACATAATTTAACATAACCACATCGGCTGAACTGACCGCGGCGCTCAGCAGGTTCTGAATCACAATCGGCAGTACCAGCTTAAAAATCTGCCTGTAAAAAGTATCCCCGTTTTTTCTCTCTGTGTTCTGCATATCAGCCTCCATGATTTCGCCTGCCGGAATCTGAAATCCGAATGAAAAACCGGCGAATGTCATCTGACATAAGCTTTTCGAAGTACTTTTCACACGATTTCCCCGGTATATCCGGTTTCCGTGCAGATCATCTTATCACAACAGGCTTCCGGCTGCAATACCGGTTTTTAAGCCATTTCAGAATCTTTTCCGGTATCTTTCGCGGACTGCAGGACCATATCCTGGCAAATCTGAAACCAGATTTACTTTCCTGCCAGATCGCCAAGCGGCCGGAACTGATATCCCATCTCCTCCCATTTTGTCAGAAGTTCGTCAAGAATCTTCCCGTTGGTCTCTGAGGTACTGTGCAAAAGCACAATCGCCCCCGGATGCACGCGTGTCAGAAGCTTATCAAATGCCTGCTCTTTTGATGGCTGTTTATCCACATTCCAGTCCACATAGGCCAGGCTCCAGAAAAATGTGCTGTAACCGAGCTCTTTTGCCATCGAAAGGTTCTGCGTATTGTATTTTCCCTGCGGCGGGCGGTAATATTTCGCCATCTCCTGTCCCGTGAGTTCCTGAAAAAGGGTGGCCACGTCGTCCATTTCCTTCTGGAACGAGGCGGCGTCTGAAATGGCGGACATGTCGGGATGGTGATATGTATGATTTCCCACTGTGTGACCGTCGGCAATCATCCGCTTTGCGATCTCCGGCGCACTCTCCAGAAAATGACCGACGACAAAAAAAGTTGCGGGCGCACCATGTTTTTTCAGCGCGTCCAGAATCGGCTCAGTATTGCCGTTTTCATATCCGCAGTCAAAAGTCAGGTACAATACCTTTTCCGACGGGTCCCCGACATAATAGGCGTCATACTTTTTCAGCTCATCCGCGGACACATTTCCCGTCGGCTGTGTCCCTTCCGCCCCGAAGCCCAGCCCCCAGTTGTCCGCCTCCGCCCTGACCGAAAGAATCTCCATTGTTTTCTCCACCCGCAGTTGTGCCACTCCCCGCCCTGAAAAAAACATCAGGGCAAAAAAGAAAAGCAGGCAGATTCCGTTCCTTATCTCTTTTTTCATACTCTCAAACCCGGAAAATTATTTTCTCTCTATCAATATATCATTTTCCCGGCTGTCCCATGCGCAATTTTCCTTATTCATCCACGCAGCTTCCGGAGTCGTGCCGGACGGACAAAAGAACCTTTCGAAATTCAAATGGAAATTTTATTCACTTTGTGATATATTCGGTATATTCAGAGAATCACAGGAGGACAGAGATGCCATTTATCAGCGTATTCGACGTAATCGGCCCGAATATGGTCGGGCCATCAAGCTCACACACCGCCGGAGCCTGCGCCATCGCGTTTCTTGCACAGAAAATGAACATCGGGGTACTGAAAAAAGTGGAATTCACACTTTACGGCTCCTTTGCCAGAACATACCGCGGGCACGGAACGGACCGCGCCCTTCTGGGCGGTATCATGGGATTTTCCACGGACGATATCCGGATCCGCGATTCTTTCCGGATTGCAGAGGAGCGCGGCATCGAATTTTCCTTTACCCCGGACAGCACTGAGACCGATATACATCCGAACACGGTGGATATCCGGATGACCAGTGATAACGGCAGCACCCTCACCGTCAGGGGCGAGTCCGTCGGCGGCGGAAAAATAAAAATTGTCCGTCTCAATCATGTACGGATCGATTTTACAGGTGAGTATAACGCGATTATCATTATTCAGAAAGACAAGCCCGGGGTAGCGGCCCACATCACCCGGTGTCTCAGCGAGAAAAATATAAACATTGCGTTTATGCGCATTTTCCGGGAGACAAAGGGGGATAATGCCTACACGATTGTCGAATCGGACGACCGGCTTCCCGCCGGATTAAAAGACCAGCTGCTGGCAAACCCGAATGTTCAGGACGCAATGATCATCCAGAATGACTGAAAGATAATGAGGAACGGGAAATGACTGATTTTAAAACTGCAAAGGAACTGCTTACTCTGTGTCAGGATCACCAGTGGCTTATCTCAGACGTGATGAAGCGGCGGGAATGTGACCTGGGGGAAGTCTCCATGGAACAGACCGTGCGCCGGATGGAGCGCGCCCTGGAAATTATGAAACAGGCTGTCTCCTCCGCCCTGAAATCACCGGTGAAATCAATGGGCGGACTCATCGGCGGGGAAGCGGAAAAGCTGAGTGCCCACCGCAGGAATCACCGTGCGATCTGCGGTGATGTCCTGAGCCTTGGAATCACTTATGCAATGGCTGTGCTTGAGGTCAATGCCTCCATGGGCGTCATTGTGGCGGCGCCGACCGCGGGGGCTTCCGGGATTGTTCCGGGACTGCTTCTGGCCCTGCAGCAGGACAATAGCCTGTCGGATGCACAGGTGACCGACGCTCTCTTTAACGCAGGGGCAGTCGGATATCTGGCAATGCGCAACGCCACCGTGGCAGGAGCGGTCGGCGGATGTCAGGCGGAGACCGGGGTCGCAGCAGCGATGGCTGCCTCGGCAGCAGTGGAACTCATGGGCGGGACACCGCAGCAGAGCCTTGATGCCGCCTCCACAGTCCTGATGAATCTGCTCGGCCTCGTCTGCGATCCCGTGAGAGGCCTCGTCGAGTATCCCTGCCAGAACCGTAATGCCTCGGGCGTCGCTGTCGCGCTGACTGCCGCGGAGACCGCTCTCTCCGGCATACGCCAGCTGATCTCCCTCGACGAGATGATCGATACCATGTACCAGGTGGGAAAACGGATCCCGTATGAACTCCGCGAAACCGCTCTCGGCGGCTGCGCGGCTACCCCCTCCGGATGCAGCGCCTGCCGCACAGACGCTGCCGGAACCTGAAAACACTTCACCCTGCCGCACGCGCATGAGTCCCGGCGCAAATGCACGGGCACCCGGAAAAGATACCCGGCGCCCGGTAAAACACAAAAATGCCGGATATATTACCGAAAAACGCACCAGAACCGTATACAGGCCTCCCGGAACTATATTCCGGGAGGCCTGTATCCATTCAGTATTATGTATCCCTGGCTATGATCTGCCACAAATATTATTTTCACTCAGAAGCAGACTTTCCCTTATTTTCACGATCTCAGAAGTCCACTTCTGTATCATAATAACAGCATTTCAGGAGTTTTTCCATTTCCTCCTGATCCGGCTGACGCGGATTGGAACCGGTGCAGGCATCCAGAAGTGCATTCGCGGCAATTTCAGGCAGCCTCTGAAGGAATACTTCCTCCGGCACAAAGCCCTGCTCCGCCGGATAGCTGTCAGCGCCGTAATTTTTAATACAGTGCGGAATATTCAGATCGTCGTTCATTTTGCGCAGATATGCGATCAGAAGTTCCACCTTCTCTTCCGGTGTCCCGCCGCCCAGCTTCATAAAATCAGCGATCTCGCCGTAGCGCTTTTTCGCGGTCTCATCCTTCGCGTTATATGCGATCACTTTCGGAAGATACATCGCGTTCGCCGCGCCGTGAATAATATGTGCGCCGTGGTCCGCAAACGCCGCCCCCGTTTTGTGCGCCATTGAGTGCACAATACCGAGCAGTGCATTTGAAAACGCCATACCGGCCAGACACTGTGCGTTGTGCATGGACGCCCTCCTGGTCATATCGCCATTGTATGAAGCCACGAGGTCGCTCTGAATCATCTTTATCGCATGCAGTGCGAGCGGATCCGTAAAATCACAGTTTGCCGTGGACACATAAGCCTCCACCGCATGAGTCATCGCATCCATTCCGGTGTGCGCCACCAGTTTCTGCGGCATCGTCTCCGCGAGGTCCGGATCCACAATCGCCACATCCGGTGTGATCTCGAAGTCTGCGATCGGATATTTAACCCCTTTCTGGTAGTCCGTGATAATGGAAAATGCCGTCACTTCGGTCGCCGTCCCGGATGTGGAGGAAATTGCACAGAACTGTGCCTTTTTCCTCAGTTTCGGGATACCGAACACTTTGCACATATCTTCAAACGTAATATCCGGATATTCGTATTTGATCCACATTGCTTTTGCCGCGTCGATCGGCGAGCCGCCTCCCATCGCGATAATCCAGTCCGGCTCAAAAGCCGCCATTGCCTCCGCGCCTTTCATTACTGTCTCCACGGACGGATCCGGCTCGATGCCCTCAAACAGCTGCACCTCCATACCTGCTTCCTCCAGGTACTGTTTTGCGCGGTCCAGAAACCCGAAGCGCTTCATGGAACCGCCCCCCACGCAGATCATTGCTTTCCTGCCCTCAAAGCTCTTTAAAGCCTCAAGCGCACCTTTTCCGTGATACAGATCTCTTGGTAACGTAAATCTTGCCATTCTTTCCTCCATTCTGCCGCTCTGACACGGCTTCTGACTTCACGAAGTATCTTAACACAGATTCCTGATTTTGGAAACCCGTTTCCACTATTCCGATTCCGCAGATTCCCGTAGCGCCACCCCCGCCACCAGAGGCGCCGCCTCATGTCAGACCCCCAGGTCCCGCGGTCTGATTTCTTCTGTTTCCCTGTCCGTTCGCACGCTCACATTCAAAGACATGCCGCCCCGGTATCCGCTCCGCCAAAGCCGGCCGGTTACACGGTTTCTGTCTCAGAAATCCGCGGAAGATATATTTTCCACAAAGTTCCGGATCGTCTGCATGGTCACACGCAATTTTTCTTCCGGAATCCCCTGTCCCAGCCTTGCGATAAAACTTTCGTGTCTCAGAAAAATCTTTTCTGCCGGCTCCCCTGCCGCGTCCGTCAGGTACAGATGGACAACGCGCCTGTCTGCAGCATCGCGCTCCGCACGCAGATAGCCGCGCCCGGCCAGGTGTTCAACAGAACGCGCAATCAGCCCCTTTGACACACCCACGTTCTGTGCAATATCCTTTGCCGTGTTGGCGGATGAATCATTCCGGCAGAGAAACAGCAGCACCAGAATCTCATTCGGAGTGATCTGATACTCTTCCATTTCCGCCTGAAAATATTTCCGGTATGCCTTCTCAATCTTAAAATAATGTTCCATAAAATTTTCCAGCATCATATTTTATTCTCTATAATCCGGTTCTCCCGTAAGCCCCGTCTGTGTGTCTGATCTGTAAACCATCCATATGAGACTTTATCCCGGCCTTTCTGAATTGTCAATAAAGAAACTGCTAAATTTCTATTCAGGTCCTGTGAATTACATGGAACAGGATTGACACCATCCCTGAGAACCGCTAGAATAATAGTTGATTTGTAAACTATAATTTTTCAAAAAGGGATGTGATGTGATTTGCTCAGAAAACTGGATGTAATCCTGAACAAAAAACTGAAAGAGAAAATTGACGAATCCATAAGTGCCGTCATTCCGATTTCCGTGATCATGCTGATTTTAAGTATTTTTGTCGTGCCCATGGAAACCGGAACGATCGCACTTTTTTTAGTCGGTGCGTTTCTTCTGATCATCGGAATGGCTTTCTTCCAGCTGGGTGCTGAAATGTCGATGACTCCGCTCGGCGAGGGCGTCGGTTCTCATATTATGAAGTCCAGACGGCTGCCCGTCCTGATTCTCGTCTGTTTTGTCATGGGAATTATTATCACAATCGCAGAGCCGGATTTACAGGTGCTGGCCAGCCAGGTCTCCTCGATTCCCAGCGCCACCCTGATCTGGACGGTCGCCGTGGGCGTCGGCGTATTTCTGGTTGTCGCCGTACTGCGTATCCTGTTCCGCGTCAGTCTGCCGCTGCTTCTGTGTATTCTGTATGCAGGCCTGATTCTGCTTTCCTTCGCCGCCCCCGCAGATTTTATCGCAGTGGCCTTTGACTCCGGCGGTGTGACCACAGGTCCGATGACGGTCCCCTTTATCATGGCAGTCGGTATCGGTCTCTCTGCAACCCGGAGCGATAAAAACGGCGCCAGCGATAGTTTTGGTCTGATCGCATTCTGCAGTATCGGCCCGATCATAATGGTACTTCTTCTCGGAATCTTCTTCCACCCGTCCGACGCGGCTTATGCGGCCACACCGGTTCCGGATGTGATCACCATGCAGGATGTCATGCGCGAATTTGTACATATGTTTCCCGACTACGGGAAGGAGGTACTATCTTCTATTTTTCCGGTACTCGCCGTTTTTCTGCTGTTTCAGCTGGTTTCAAAGCGCTACCACAGGAATCAGATCATCAAGATGCTGGTCGGGTTCCTCTACACGATCATCGGGCTGATTCTCTTCCTGACCGGCGCCAACGTCGGTTTCGCCCCCGTCGGCAGCCTCCTTGGAAGCAGTCTTGCCGCGCAGTCGTGGAAATGGCTTCTGGTTCCCATCGGGGCCCTGATCGGATATTATATTGTGAAGGCAGAGCCCGCGGTCCAGGTTTTAAACCAGCAGGTCGAGGATGTCACGAACGGATCTATTTCCCGCTCCTCGATGAACCTTTGCCTCTCGATCGGCGTTTCTGTCTCTGTCTCGCTCGCGCTTCTGCGTGTGCTGACCGGAATCAGCATTTACTGGCTCCTGATCCCGGGTTATGTCACCGCGCTGGTTCTGACAAAATTTGTGCCGAAAGTATTTGTCGGCATCGCATTCGACTCCGGCGGTGTCGCGAGCGGGCCAATGACTTCGACCTTCCTCCTGCCGCTCGCGATGGGCGCGTGTACCGCGATCGGCGGCAACGTCGTCACGGACGCGTTCGGTGTCGTGGCGATGGTCGCAATGGCTCCCCTGATCGCCGTCCAGCTCATGGGCTTCCGCTACAATATCAAGCTGAAAAAATCCATCTCTCTGTCTGCGATTCTGCTTGACATCGACGACGACGAGATTGTGGAATTTGAGGAGGAATAATTTATGCAGGACTTAACAAAAAAACTTGCCTTCCGCTGTATTATCATTATTGTCGATTACAACATCCGGAACCGGGTCACTGAATTTCTGACAGACTCCGGCATTCCGATTTACTATCAGATGCACGGCGTCGGGACAGTCAGCTCGGATTTCCTGTATATGTTTGGCCTCGGCGACCCCCACAAAAGCATCACGCTGTGTTTTGTGCCAAGAGAACGCACGCGGATGCTGCTCGCGGAGATGAACCACGCACTCGCGCTTCACAAGCGCGGAACCGGCATCGCGATCAGCATACCGGTAAACGGCCTGCAGGGCTGGCTCTACAAGCTCCTCGATGCCAATGTACAGGAACGGATTCTGGAGGAATCAGAAAGGGAAGTGAAAAAAATGAGTGAAACCATTACACATGCAATGATTCTGGTCACCATCAGCCAGGGCTACAGCGACGATGTTATGTATACCGCCAGAAATGCCGGGGCCACAGGCGGTACCATCATAAAAGGCTTAAAATGTTCCCCTGAAGAGATCGCCACGCGGTTCGGCATCCCGGTACAGGAAGAACAGGATATACTTATGATTGTAGTTCCGAAAGAAAAGCGCACCGAAATCATGACTGCGATCAGCAAAAATCACGGTGTGACCACACCCGCCCACGGACTTGCACTCTCACTGCCAGTGGATGCGATTATGGGACTTGGATGACAGAAACGGATTCTTCTGACGCAGACTGCCATGAGATTCCGGCTATCTGAAAAGCAGACTGCCGCACCGGTAACAGACCTGCAGGATCCGTATCCTGCGGCTGCCATCCTGTGCGCGGCAGTTACTGCTATTCTTCGGTTGTGTTTACCGGAAACTCTTTACCCAGTTAATCAGTGAATCGTGATACACATTCTCTGTCACATCCCTGCGCATCTGATCTGTCACGGGTCCGTTCTTCTCCATAATCGCAAGAATCGCCTCCTGAAGCCCTGCGATCTTTCCTTTCTCGAACGCTTCCTGGCATGCATCCGGCGTCTCCGTTACACGGTCTTCTGAAAGTCCGGATTCCGGTTCGTGCGCCGCTGTCTTTGCCTTCGCTTCCGCTGTTTTCACTGCGCTTCCAGCCACCGCTTCCACTGCTTTGACCGCTGTTTCCGCCACTGCCTCTGCCACCTTTACCGCGGTTCCGGCCACCGCCTCTGCCATTTTCACCGCCGTCTCCGCTGCCTTAGCCGCTGTTTCCGCTGTTCTCGCCGTGCCAGTCGAATTCGCTTTTCCCGCCGTCCCCGCCTGCGCTGACGCTCCTGCCTCCTGCGATGCCTCTGCCACCTTTACCGTCTCCCGTGATCCGGCGGCTGCCTTCCCGGAAATTTCCACGGCATCCGGAAGAACGGACACGATATCTTCATCCATCCCTGTTACGCTCTCCGCAGGGATCCAGATCTCTCCCCCGTTGGCTTTCACATTTACTGCGATATTTCCGCCACTTACAGATACACGCTGTCCGGACAGCGCACCGACATATTCCGCTGTATTCCCGGCATGAAGTGTCATAACAAAATCGCTGTCATCATTGTTTACCGTGACAATGACGCTCTGTCCGTTATACTCCCTGGCAAACGCGTACTGGCGGTTGGAGAGCAGAAGTTCATTATAACTACCATAGGAAAGCGCTTTCACCTTCTGCCGTACTTTTCCGAGCGCCGCAATCAGACGGGTAAACGGATTCTTTTCTGCCGCATCCGCATAATCCGAAAGCCTGAGGGCCGGGCGCAGAGAGTCATCGGAAAAACGCTCTTTCCTTCCCTCCAGCCCGAACTCGGATCCATAGTAAATCGAAGGCACTCCCGGAAGCGTGTAAAGCAGAATGTGAACCGGTGCAAAGTGCGCCTTATTCGTGAGCTTTGTGTATATCCGCTCAACGTCATGATTATCCACAAAATTGTAAAGCTTTAAACCGTCCGGACGGTTACCTCCCATACCGTAAAGTCTTTTTACTGTGTGCGCGATCTCAAAATAATTATGATCGTTGTGCCCGGAATACAGAGCCTTGTGAAGATGATAGTTGGTGACAGAATGCAGCGTCCCCTCATTAACCCAGCGGGTATAATCGCCGTGAATCACCTCACCCATCAGCCAGAACTCCGGTTTCACCTCGTCTGCCACGCGGCGCAGCGCGCGCATATAATCAAAATCAAGCACATCCGCAGCGTCGAGACGGATACCGTCAATATCAAATTCGCTGACCCAGAAACGAACCACATCACAAATATAGTCGCGCACTGCGGGATTGTGCTGATTCAGTTTCACCAGAAGATTATAACCGCCCCAGTTTTCATAAGTAAAACCATCGTTATATTCATTATTTCCCCGGAAATTCACATTGCAGTACCAGTCTTTGTACTGGGAATTCTCTCTGTTTTTCTTGATATCCTCAAATGCAAAGAAATCACGCCCGGTGTGATTAAACACCCCGTCCAGAATCACGCGGATTCCCTGGCTGTGGCACTCTGCCACGAACGCCGTCAGGTCTGCATTTGTCCCCAGACGGCTGTCCAGCTTCCTGTAATCCGTCGTCTCATACCCGTGCCCGACCGACTCAAAAAGCGGACCAATATAGATCGCATTGCACCCGGTCTCCTTCACGTGTGAAATCCACGGAATCAGGGTATTTAAACGGTGCTCCGGTTCCCCGTAGGGATTCTGCTTTGGCGCGCCGGTCAGCCCGAGCGGGTAAATGTGATAAAAAACTGCCTCATCATACCATGACATAATCTGATACCTCCTGAATATATTTACACCAGAACCGATTATAACACATATCACTGCCGTATGACACTATTTTCCTGTGAATTTTCATCACCATGCAGTCTGCCGCTTCCTTCAGACCATTCACCGGGACACAAAAAAAGTGCAAAGTCTCTGATTACTCAACAGACTTTACACCCTTCCGGCGTGATATCTTTATAAATGTTCTATGAGATTTTTTTCAGCTTTTCGCTGTGCTCAGACACGACTCTTTTCAGCAGTTCGGTATCCACAAAAGTCGCCTCCATCCTGTCCGCACCTTTTTTGTACCGCTCATAGGTATCTGTATAACAGGATTCAATTGTATTCAGACGTGGGAGCAGAATATTTTCCTGAAATAATTTCGTATTGTGAATCTCGTTGTGCATGACCTGCATCTCATCCTGTATTGCCCGGATATCCTCTTTCATGTCCTGCATCTCACTTTGTATTGTCCGGATATCCTCTTTCATGTCCTGCATCTCACCCTGTATTGCCCGGATATCCCCTTTCATGCCCTGCATCTCACCCTGCATTGTCCGGATATCCTCTTTCATGATACAGATTTCGCTCTGTATCGTCTGCATACCATTTTCAACCGGTCTGAATCTGGCATCCATTTTCCTGTCCATAATATCGGCTATGGCAAGCAGAAGTTCGTTATCTGTCATAAGTTCACGCTCCTTCTCTGACTAACCTGTTTTCTGGTAAAAAAATTATATCACGCCCAGGGTATAAAGTCTATTGAATTATCAGGAAACAGAGCGGGAATCCGCTGCGACCACAATCCTGTGAAGAACTTAGAGAAAAATAGTATTTAAAAGAAAATTAGTAAAAAACCGGCAGATCCGGCACTACCGCCCCTGTGGCGCCGCCGGACCGGAGCTGTCATTGCCGCGGCGACCACAGGCTGCCCGGCGTTGCGGGCAATGCAGTCACTGAAGCCGGCTGGCAGAACTCCGGATTTTTTCGTCCTCTTATAAGGCACATGACCAGGAAACAGAGCTGACCGCCAGAAAGAGAGCCGATCCGCTCTCTTCCTAATTTCATACCGGCTCATTCAATGTTCCAAGGTAATAAAATCCCTTACACTCTGAAAGTTGTACGTTCCATATTTTTCCGATCATATCCGGTGTTCCCGGAAAATGTACGACCGAATTATTGTCAAGACGCCCCGTCAGCAGCCGGCCGTCCCGCTCATTGATCTGCTCCGCCAGTACCGGAAGCGTTTTTCCCTGCAGCATGGCGGCCTTTTCAGCGCCTGCCTGCTGCACCTCTCTTAACAGGCGGCCAAAACGCTCTTTTGCAATATCAGGCGGCACCTGATCATCCATCACCGCCGCCGGAGTTCCCGTCCGCTTTGAATAGAGAAATGTAAAGGCGCTGTCAAAACGGACCCTTCGAACCACATCCATGGTTTCCTCGAAATCTTCCTCTGTTTCCCCTGGAAATCCCACGATAATATCTGTCGTGAGCGCAATATCCGGCACTGCATTCCTAAGCTTCTCCACCAGCTCAAGGTAGCGCTCCTTATCATATCTGCGGTTCATTATTTTTAAAATGCGGCTGCTCCCCGACTGCAGGGGCAGATGCAGATGTCTGCATATTTTCCGGGAATCCGCCATAACACCGATCAGCTCATCTGAAAGATCTTTTGGATGAGAGGTCATAAAACGGATCCGCTGTATCCCTTCGATTTTCTCAACTTCGCGCAGAAGCGCCGCAAATGTCACAGGCTCCTTTAAATTCTTTCCGTAAGAATTCACATTCTGTCCCAGGAGCATAACCTCAATGACACCGTCCGCGGCCAGCCGCCGGATCTCTTTTAATATTTCTTCGGGTTCTCTGCTTCGCTCCCTGCCACGGACATACGGAACAATACAGTAACTGCAGAAATTATCACAGCCTGACATAATATTGACACCGGATTTGAAAGCATATTTCCGCCGGACTGGAAGTTCTTCCACGATCCGGTCCGTATCCTCCCACATTTCAGTAACCATCGTATCCGAGTCAAGCACTCTGGCCGCCAGCTCCGCAAAACGGTACAGATTGTGCGTTCCAAAAATCAGATCGACAAACCTGTACGAAGCCTTAATTTTTTCCACGACCGGCTTCTCCTGCATCATGCAGCCGCAGAGCGCTATCACCATATGCGGGTTTTTCTTTTTCAGCTGCTGCAGTGTGCCGAGCCGCCCGAATACTTTGTTGTCCGCATTTTCGCGGACGGTACAGGTGTTGTAAATGACAAAATCGGCTTCCTCCGTATCCGCGCGCATAAAACCTGTTTTCTCCAGAATTCCGGCCAGCTTCTCCGAATCGCGCGCGTTCATCTGACACCCGAAATTCACAACCTTTGATGTGGGCCTGCGTCCGGACTTTCGCTCAAAACCCAGCACCCACTCCCTGCATTTTGCCATGAAGTAATATTGTCTGGCGGGTTCCTCCAGAGGCGGTTCCAGGCTTAAATCTATCGTGTTTAAATCTGTTTTATCGTACATTTTTCCTGACTTATTTCCCTTCTGCCTTATCGCTGTTAAACAGGAAAACGGCTTTAATTATTTCTAATCCCTGACGCTGATAAAACTGCTTTTGCTCGCGCTGATCTCAAACGATACGACGGCATCTTCCGTTCCGACCAGCTTCAGGCGGTTGTACCCGTCCCTGACCGAAAGCGTGACTGTCTCCGCCTCCTCCATCTGAGTGTGTTTTGTCAGCTCTGCAAGTGTTTCAATTCTGTTTTTGCCGTCCACAAAAATAAGCTTTACTTTTCCTCCCGTGACCCTGAGCAGATAGCGGATATCCGCCACTGTATCTTCGTCCGGCTCACAGGTCCAGAACATTACCATTCCGTTCAGTCCACGGAAAGTCCCTGTCATGCTTCTGCCGTCGATCACCTGCTCCGCGTCCTCCATACTGTAAGAACTGTAATTGCTGGCCAGTTTCTCATCATCGTAATAAATACCGGCCATCGGATTCTCCGACGGACTGCCACATCCTGAGCAGAATACCGGCAGAAGGATGCAGAGTATCGCGCAGACCACCCAGCGCAGACCTTTGTATCTCTTTTTGCATAATATGTGCCGCTCCCTCTGCATATCATTCGGGTTTTTTCTCATACCACATCTCCTTAAAAATGATTTGCCGGAACCTGTCTGCCCGCCTGAAAAGGTCTGTTTTCCGCAGCTCTTCTGCTTAAGCTTTCCCGCCGGGCTGTTTTTACGGCCGCACCTGCCCGTTTCCATAAATAATATATTTGCTGCCCGTGAGCGCAGAAAGTCCCATCGGCCCCCTCGCGTGAAGTTTCTGGGTACTGATGCCGATTTCCGCGCCAAACCCAAACTCAGATCCGTCTGAAAAACGGGTGGAGGCATTCACATAGACGCAGGCGGCGTCGACCTCATCCAGAAACTGCTGCGCATGCCTGTAAGATTCCGTGATAATTGCCTCCGAGTGCCCTGTTCCGTAGCGGTTGATATGGCTGACCGCCTCTTCCAGGGAGGAGACTGTTTTTGCGGAGATAATATAATCCAGATATTCCGTCCCCCAGTCCTCTTCCGCGGCCCGTTTCAGCAGCTGCGGATGTTCGGCAAATAACTCTTGCGCAGCCGCAAAAATCGTTTCATCCGCGCGCAGCTCCACCCCGTGTTCCAGCAGCACCCGGGCCAGATAAGGCATAAACGCCTCCACGACGGATTCATGAATCAGCAGGGATTCGCAGGCGTTGCAGACGCCGATCCGCTGGGTCTTTGCATTCCGGATAATCTTTGCAGCCATCTCATAATCCGCCGTTTTGTCCACATAAATATGACAGTTTCCGGTTCCCGTCTCGATCACAGGAATCGTAGCCTGATTTACCACAGCGCGGATCAGCCCTGCCCCGCCCCGCGGAATCAGCACATCCACATACCGGTTCATTTTCATAAACTCCGCGGCGGTCTCCCTGGAAGTATCCTCAATCAGTGAGACGGCTTCCCCGGATATCCCCTGCAGAGCGAGCGCACTTCTGAGAACAGAAACAATCGCTTTGTTGGAGGAAACGGCATCGCTCCCGCCTTTTAAGACCACGGCGTTTCCCGTCTTAAAACAGAGACCGAACGCATCCACCGTCACATTGGGACGCGCCTCATAGATTATGCCGACAACCCCGAGCGGAACCCTCCTGAGTCCGATCAAAAGCCCGTTCGGGCGTTTTTTCATGGACAGCACCTCGCCCACGGGATCCGGGAGTTCCGCCACCTGACGCAGACCCTCCGCCATCTGCCCCACGCGTTCCTCATTTAGCAGAAGACGGTCGTACAGCCCCTCCGGCATCCTGTTTTCCCTCGCGCGCAAAAGATCCTTTTCATTTTCCGCAGTCAGATATCCTGCTTCCTGTACAAGCGCGTCCGCAGCCGCGAGAAGCGCCCTGTTTTTCGTTTCGGTATCCAGCTTCCCGGTCTGTCTGCTGGTCTCTTTCGCCTTCCGGCAGATTTCTGTCAGTTCCATTTTCCCTCCCATTTCTCCGGAGCCGTCCTGACGCTGCAGGGCATTCAGATCCGATCCGCCACAGAGCGCTCCCGCCCGGCGTCCTGTATCACAAAACTGTCCCCCGCGATATAAAAGACTGCCTCCTCCGTATAAATACGCTCCATCCGCACGTCTGTCTTCAGCGCGTCCAGCTCTGGCTCCATCTGATTTTCATATGCAAAAGCCACACGGCGCAGCCTGGGAAACCGGGCAAAGTAACGGTCATAATATCCTTTTCCATAGCCGTAACGCCCGCCCTGCGCGTCAAATACCACTCCGGGAACGAGCACCAGCGCCTGTGCGGCGCGTATCCGCGGACAGGAAAAAAGAGGTTCCATCACGTGAAACCGTCCTTCCGCAACCTGTTTTGCCGATGTAATCCGGTAAAATTCCATCGCGCTCCCCTCCCCGGTCCTGGGAAGGGCCACTGTCTTCCCGTCCGCAAGAGCCCGTTCTATCACCGGCAGACTGTCCGGCTCTTTCCCCAGCGGATAATAGGCGTACAGCACATCGCAGGCCGCGTACCAGT
The DNA here is from genome assembly GCA_947062675.1 of uncultured Roseburia sp. GTDB lineage: Bacteria > Bacillota > Clostridia > Lachnospirales > Lachnospiraceae > Roseburia. Next base: position 5,253 of record CAMSQM010000044.1, on the reverse strand, counting down.
CCGAGGCCAGCAGCTTTTCGCAGATCCGTCCGCTCTTCTTTCGCACCTCTGTCTCAGACATTTCCTCCCGCAGTATCCGGTGCCGCTCCCGCAATTGCTGCCGCCTGCTAAGAACCTCTTTTTCTGTTCCCATACTTCTCCCCGAGATTTTCCACGGTGCCGTCCGGATTGACCACGTCAATCTGATTCAGCTGGGACGCAAGACTGCCGCGCACATCCGCGATAAACTGGCTGCGCAAAAGCGCCTGCTCCTGCTTCTCAGCCTCCGTCAGGCCCTCCGCCTTTGACTTGTGATAAAGCTCATTGATCCTGTTGATCTGTTCCTGTTTCATCTCTGTGCCCCTCCCCGCTCTTTCAGCCGATCGTTTCCAGAATAAAATCTGCAATCCGGAATGAATCCTTTTTATCCGCCTTAAATATCGTCCCTGTGAATGAATCGTCAAAAATATGGTGGAGAATGCAGACATCCTTCCCGTTTGCGATGATCATATCGGCGCCGGAGAGTGTGGCGATCTTCGCCGCCGTCAGTTTTGTCGTCATCCCCCCGGTTCCCAGATCACTTCCGGTGGAGCCCTTCGCCATCCCGTATACGGCGGAATCCATCCGCTCCACCACTTCGATCAGCCGCGCATCCGGATTCTTATGCGGATCGTCCGTAAACAGCCCGTCAATATCGGACAAAAGAATCAGAAGATCCGCCCCTGTCAGGGAAGCCACAATCGCGGAGAGCGTGTCATTGTCCCCGAACTGCATCTCATAGGTGGACACCGTATCGTTCTCATTGACAATCGGTATTACACCGAGCCGGAACAGCTCCTCAAACGTATTCCGGGCATTCTCCCTGGACACCGGATTGACCATTGTATTTTTTGTCATCAGAACCTGCCCCGCCACCTGGTTATACTCGGCGAACAGCTTCTGATAGACCATCATCAGTCCTGCCTGTCCGACTGCCGCGCAGGCCTGTTTTGTGGAAATATCCTTCGGGCGCTCCGCAAGTCCCAGCGACTGCCTGCCCGCCGCAATCGCCCCTGAACTCACCAGACATACGTCCATGCCGCGGTTCCTGATATTGCACAGTTCCCTCACAAGATGCTCCAGTTTTGTTAAATTCAGACGGCCGGTCTTCTCATAATTCAGGGAAGAAGAGCCGATTTTGACAACCACCCGTTTTTTTTCACTAAAATGAAAATTCCTCTGCTGCATTTTTTCTTCACCTTTCCCGTGATACGGTATTACTCTATCATATCCCGCGGAAAATGGCAAAAATTAATTTCCGATATATTCAGACAGACGACATCAGTCAGCGCGTAATCCCCGGCCTGCTTCTTCCGGGCGGAACCGGTGACGCACCGCCCACACCGGGACCGCTTCCTCCTCATAATCATCCAGAAAAACAAAAGCCGCTTTGTAGTCCGGCCGCTTCTTCGGGTAAATCCCCTTTCCGTCCGTGAAATAAAGCAGTCCGCACAGATTCCGGCATTTCCCCGCCCGCAGCAGCTCTTCCACATAGGAAAAAGCAGGCCTGAAATCCGTCCCGCCCCCGCCTGCCAGCCTGAAATTTTTCAGAAATGCCTGAAATTCCTCCTCCCCGCGAATACAGGTATCACTTCGCACCGCATTGTCACACTGCAGAATCCGTATAACAGAATCTGAAAAAAAACTGTCGCTCTGCCTTAAGATCCCAACCGTCTCTCTTAAAAATCCTTCCACCAGATCTCCGCTGGTGGAATAACTGGTGTCAATGACAATCATAAATTCCCTGATTTTTCTGCTCTCGCGGCTCTCAGCCAGCTCAATCAGCGGCATATTCCCGTAAACCTTAAGCCCGTAGGTGTAATAATTCAGGTCAAATTCATCCGGATCGCAGCGCAGTTCCTCCCGCAGAACGGCAAACTTCTGCAGAAACTCACGGTAAGTCCGGCGGCTTTGGGCGGCGGCGAGCTGCGCACTCAGAATCTCCTCCCCGTCCACAGTCTCATCCCCGCGCATTTCCCTCTCCAGCTGTGTCTGCCTAGCGATTTTATTCCACATTTTCCTGTTTGCCGCAGCAGCCTGCTGCCGCGTGGCACTGTCCTCACGGCGCGGCCAGTACCTGTGATCATCCGTGTAAAATTCCTTTGCCAGCTGCCCCGTCTCCTCCGCCGGAAAGTCTTTCAGCAGCCGGTAAATAACAGCCGCCGATACCCCGCTTCCCTGTTTCCTGAGCCGCTCATACATTTTCTGCCTGGACCAGCTTAAAATCCGCCTCGTGCAGGGCTTATCCATCCCGTCAATCGCGTACTCCACCGCGATATCGCAGGCGAGATTCCACAGACGCCTGTAATCCGCCGTGCCATCCCGCTCACGGACCCCGACCGTATTCCCGGCATCTCCCCTCTCTCTGCTATCCGGTGCGCCTCCTGCCTCTTTTCCGGGGATAGCGGCAGCGCCTCCGGGCAGAGCCCCTGCCTCCAGCCTCCCTCCGGCCGCCTCATCAGACACCTCCCGCGGCGCAATCCACAGATGTGAAAATACACAGTGCAGAACTGTGTGCAGATACAGCCGGTCCAGAAACCGTGGATTTTTCTCAAACGCAACCGTCACCCGCTCCGGCAGAAAACGGAGCGCTTTCCCGTCGGTCGCAAACGTCTGTACGGCAAAGTCGCTCTCCGGCGCCAGCGCACCCAGAGCCACTTTTAAAAAGCGGAGATCCAGATAAATTTCATTCCGGATAAACGAGAGGATTTTCACCGCCATTTCCGTCTCCCATTCCTCCTGTGTCTGTCTATGCGGCATTAGTAAACATTCCTTCTTTCTTCTCAAAAATCATCAAATGAATAGCGCTCCGCCGCAGTCTTCCGCGGAAAAAACTCATCCTGTATCCGCAGAAAAGAGGCCGCGCCCTCCGCCCACCCCGTCTCTCCCGCCATCAGAACGCACTGTTTTACATGCTCCCTGCCGGCAAGGCCGCGCGAACACAGAAAACGCACCAGTCCGGTATCCCTGCCGCGCACGGCGTTCCGGCAGACCTCCGCGGCATGTGAGCAAAGATACGTCTCATACAGGGCGGCCGCCCCGCTCTCCGGCTGTGCCGGAGAGCGGAGACGGCAGAGCGCGATGCGGCAGAGTGTTTCCACGGACTCCTCTGCACAGGCCTTCGGAAAAATCCTGTCATACTGCGTCAGGTCCGCAATCCCCTCGAGGAAACACTGTCTGGCACGGAACCCCTCCCCCACGATACTGCGCCCGAACAGATGCGCCGGCGCAATCTCATCATAACTTTCATAATACTCCGGAAAATACAGCTCCGCCTCCGGCTCCCCGTCCTTTTGAAATGTCACCAGAAGATCCTGTGAAATCCGGCTTAAAATCTGGCGGAGTCCGCTCTTTTCCCCGATTCCACAGCGCACTGTCAGATGGCGGAGTTTCCGGCAGTTCATAAATGCGTCGCTGCCAGGCTCCTCCATCCTGCTCCCGACGGTAAGCGCCGTCAGCTCCGTGCAGTTCATAAACGCCAGATTTCCGGTCCGTCCGACAGTATCCGGAAGAGACAGCGTCTTAAGCCACCGTCCGGATAGTTCGTGCAGACACGTTCCCGCCGTATCCTCCCCGACGGTAATTCTCTCATAATGCTCCGGCAGATGGCAGCTGCCCGCAAAACAGTACGGGCCTATCTCCCTGAGCGGCAGCCCGGCAATCTGCTCCGGCAGCACTGCCTCCTCCACAGTGCCGTGTGCACGCAGCAGCCGGACACCGTCCCCTGCGCGCTCCCAGTAAAATTCATATACCGACATTCCAGCCGTCCCTTTCTCAATTTCTGTAATCCGTTTATTCTTCTATATTAACATGCAGCCGGCCTTATTTCAATGTATTGACTTTTGGAAGCGGAATGTCTATGATAATCTGGAAAGAAAACACGGATACGGAGGATTTCATATGCCATTTGAAAAAATCGGATTTATCGGACTCGGACTTATCGGCGGTTCCATCGCGAAGCGCTTAAAATCACTTTATCCGGATCTCACCATCATCGCGACGGCCGGACACCTCTCTACCATCGAACAGGCCTGGAACGAAAATCTGATTGCAAACCGCACGCTCTGTGGCATGGAAGATTTCCGCGACTGCGATTACATATTCCTCTGCACGCCTGTCCGCAAAAATATCGAATATCTGCGGCAGCTTAAAGAAATCATCCGGAAAGACTGCATCGTCACAGACGTGGGGAGCGTAAAAACCGATATTCACCGCGAGGTTGAAGCGCTCGGCATGGAAGCACAGTTTATCGGCGGCCACCCGATGGCCGGTTCCGAAAAAACAGGACTCTCAGGCGCCAGCGAATATCTTCTGGAAAATGCCTACTATATCATTACGCCGACCCGGGCATCCACAGCGGAAGCAATCGGAGCGTTCCGCCGGCTTGTGCGTTCGCTGGGCGCCATTCCCCTCGTGCTGGACTACGAGGCGCACGACTATGCCACCGCCGCGATCAGTCACCTGCCGCATATCATCGCCTACGGCCTTGTGAATCTCGTGCGGGAATCCGACGATGAAAACGAAACGATGAAAATGATCGCCGCCGGAGGATTCAAGGACATCACCAGGATTGCCTCTTCCTCCCCCGTGATGTGGGAAAACATCTGCCTCTCAAACCGGGAACAGCTCTTAAAGCTGATCAACGCTTATATCGCTGTTCTCACGCGCACCAGAACTGACATTGAACAGGCCGACAGCCGGGCGCTGCTTGACGCCTTCGCCGCGGCGAAGGATTACCGCGATTCCATCGCAATCACCCCGCGCAACGGTGCCCTGAAAAATGTATATGAGCTGTATCTGGATCTGCTCGATGAGGCCGGCGGGATCGCCACTGTCGCAACCATCCTGGCCAGCAATAATCTGAATATAAAAAATATCGGCATTATCCACAACCGAGAATTCGAACAGGGTGTTCTTCGCCTGGAAATGTATGATGAAAATGCCCTCAATTCCGCCGTAAGCCTGTTAAAAAAGCATCATTACACAATCTATGAGCGGAAAGACAGCTAGCGTGACCACAGAAAACGGTCGTACCGGTGCCATTCAGGCATCGGTACGACCGCTTAATCTCCTGCCCTCTCCAAGCCGGATTCTATTTACCACAATTCGGATCGAATTCCGGATTGCACGCGTAGAAATTCCTGCTGTCGAGCTCTTCCTGCACCATCCGCAGACCTTCCCCGAAACGGGAGGATTGAAGTAAAAATATCTCATAAAATATTTCCCTCAAAATGC
>CAMSQM010000043.1 GCA_947062675.1 uncultured Roseburia sp. | reverse complement strand
CCTTTTGCACGTTTTCAAACAATAGAAGGATTTATAGATGCTTTCAATAAAAAGGATGTTCAGGATGAGTTGGTAGTATTAGGAAAATATTATGCATGGATATATCGGGAAAAGGATGTTACGGAGCCGTTTGAAAAGGAAAATAATGCAGAATTTTGGAAGCAGGAAACAAAGCTTCCGCCTGGGATCATAATCGTAACTGGCAGTTTATCGTTTTAGGAACGGATGAAGAAAAAGAATATGCTTTTTCCGAAGCCAGAGCTATTGCAGATAAATTTGATGCTGACAGGTATCTGAATATGCCCAGACCTTACCCAACTACATTAGGGCAAAAATGATTGGCTGCGCAGATCCCGAAGAACTGCTGTTAGAGCAATATAATCCTGATATAGAGAAACAAATCCGTTTTGGGAGATGGAAATGATTATAAAAGAAATTGTGGCAAAAAGCATTATATCAAAATTATGCGTGATTTGGATGTGATAAAGGTTTTTCCAGGCGATTACTGACGTAAAAGTGATTATTGGACAGGCAAAAGGATGCTGTAATTTGATTTATAACCGGGGTGACAGCAGCTATTGGGAAAATTCTGACGCAGAATTACAGGAAAAGGTGGTGAAAATAATGCCTGAATTACCTGAAATAGAAACAATCAAAAATGTAGTCGCGCCGCAGATACAGGGGCTTGCGATTGAAAATGTGCTTGTCAACCGACCGGAGGTCATTGCACATCCGACAGCAGATGAGTTTTGTGAAGATGTGACAGAATTACCTGTTAACAAAAGGTCAGGACTACCGCAACACTCCGTTTCTGCAAGTGTACGGTCACGCCGGCGAACCCTGCCCGAATTGCGGAAATACATTGTGTCGTACGGTTATCGGCGGTAGGAGCAGCGTGTATTGTTCTGCCTGTCAGAATTAAGGAGAAGAATGGAAATGCTGAAATAAAAATTATTGTTGGATGGGCGTTTCTATGTAAATAAAATTTATTGTATAAGTGGATTGATTCTATCAGTGGAAACAAGATGAAAAAAGCAATTTAGTGAGTTAAAAATGAGTATTATGCCAAAAGATTTAAAAGACAGGGAACTTCCAAAAGGAATTTATCAGAAGAAAGATGGGCGGTATGGAGCAGGAATGTTAATAAATGGTATCAGAATTCAGCTATATGATTTTACAAAGTTCCAAAGATTAAGGAAAACAGTTAAGGATTCATGTATTAGTTGAAACCGGAAATTCCACGGGGAAATAATCATCCCAGAAAAAAAGGTGGTGTGCGGGCACGGAAGATGTTAGAATGGTTATGGTTCATCTGTGCAGGGATGCGGCTTTCCTGGGAAGGCTTTCGCATGACACTTTTTTCTATGGCGCAGGCTTAGCGGTGTTATCATGTCGAAGCAGATGGACCTTTTGTAAAAGGAGCGGTAAGATGGTAATAGAACTAAAGTACTCCGGCACAAACACATACCTCATCCGTGGAACGAATGGCAGCATCCTTTTTGATACGGGATGGGCGGGCTCTTTCCCGCAGTTCTGCAGGGCGCTTGGCCGGGCAGGGGCGACAGTGCAGGAAGTCCGGTACCTGTTTATTTCCCATTTCCATCCGGACCACATGGGAATCGCGCAGGAGATTGCCGGCTGCGGTGTGAGGATCGTGGCGGCTGACGTGCAGCGGATGCATATTCATGATGCGGACGGAGTATATGCAAAGGAGGGGAACCGCCTTTATCTGCCGATTGTGGATGAGGACGTCCTCGTCATTTCCTGCGGGGAGAGTCGTCAGCTTCTGGAAGAATGCGGGATTGCAGGGGAAGTGGTTCATACGCCCGGACACAGCGGAGACAGCATTTCTTTATGCCTGGATGAAGGGGTGCTGTTTGTGGGTGATCTCAATCCTCTGTATGAACTGGAGATTCACAGAGGGACGCAGATTGGGGACAGCTGGGATAAATTGCTGGCGCGAGACCCCGTCAGGGTGTACTACGGCCATGCGAAAGCGGCGGAATTAAGCAGTGGGCGGAGGACGCCGAAAAAAGAATCCGGACAGTCCGGGGATATTTTCCGGCTTGTAAAAAAGATTATGAAATATATAGATAAGGGTTATACGCTGGAGGACATCGGGCGGGCAACGGGCGCGGACAAAACATTTGTTGAAGATGTGACGAGAATGTTTCTGACGCACCGGAATATAAGCGTGCAGGGAATTCTGGACAGGATTGAGATTAAGGAAAAATAGTTGCTGTGCAGAAAAATGCAATACATTACATATGGAGGGGTTATGACTGACAGAAAAAGAAACAGTGTGTTAAAGCGTTTGTATGGCAGAGCGCCCGTCATGGAAATACTGCTTTTTATTTTTGTTGCTTATCTGGCAGCCTTTTTGTGTATTACAGTTGTTGCGATTGCGGTAATATTTGTATCGGAGCCCCCCGGGGTTTTATTGTTTATATCATTTTTATGCCTTTTGCTGATGGGGATAGCGCTTTATATGCTTGAAATGATTATTGCGCATTTTAAGCAATGCAAAGAAATGGAGGCGTCATATAAAGCACTGTCAGGGCGGGAGCAGGATGAGCTTTTTCAGATCGCTGCCTCTTATCAGCCGAAAAAACGGATTTGCTTTAATGGAACATATCTTTATGGGAACATGCGGCAATTGCGCAAAAAGTGCAAAAAACTGACGTATCTTCCCAACTTCCATTACGTCCGCCTGCGGGAGATCGCCTGGATTTACAAAATAGAACAAAGCATGGCGATGACTGACACAACACTGATGACCAGCAATATGATACAGACAAATACAATTCTCCGGGTACATCTGTATCATGGAGAACGCCTGCAGGGAGACTGCCGGTATACAGACCTGAATACATTGTCTGAATTGATTAAAGTGCAAAATCCCGGCTGCAAGATCGGATACCGGAAAGAATGGGAGGAATATTTTAAGTAACGGCACATGCCCAGACAAATTTTATCACGGTATGACAGAAGATAACAGAAAAAGGAATTAGGAGAAGTCCTGGTGCCGGTTACAGCCGGAATGTTTATCGCGATTTCTGCCAGGGCAGGATTTAACACTGAAAACCGGGAGGGGAATTAAACACAGACTATCCGATCCGGGCGGTATCGGGCGCAGAGGGAATTATCTGAGAAGGGGCAGCATACGATTGTTCAGAGAGGCGGGAAGACTATCAGAGTAAAAGCCGCGGAGTTTCAGGAGAGGATCCCCGATACCCGCTAAAATCCGGGATTGTAATTTGCAGCAGAGTTCTATATAATGAGGCTGAAACAAGATTGCAGACAATGATTTGAGAGGAGAAAGAATATTATGGGTATTATGACAGGCAGGACCCTGATTCTCACGGGCGGCGGCCGGGCGGTTCTTAAGGACGGCAAATGCGGCTCGATCGGATACGGGATCGCGACTGCTTACGCGAAAGAGGGCGCGAATCTGGTGATCACGGGCCGCAATGTGCAGAAACTGGAGGACGCAAAAGAAGAGCTGGAACGGCTGTACGGCGTCCAGGTCCTTCCGGTCCGCGCGGACGTCAGCGCCGGAGCGGATAACGAAAGCGTCGTAAACAATGTTGTGTCGGCGGCAGTGGAGAAGTTTGGCAGAATCGATGTTCTGATCAACAATGCCCAGGCGTCCGCGTCTGGCGTGACGCTCGCGGACCACACGACGGAGCAGTTTGATCTGGCGGTGTATTCCGGACTGTATGCGGCGTTCTACTATATGAAAGCCTGCTATCCTTATCTGAAGGAGACAAAGGGTTCCGTGATCAATTTCGCCTCCGGGGCCGGTCTGTTTGGCAATTTCGGACAGTGTGCGTATGCTGCGGCCAAGGAGGGAATCCGTGGTCTGACGCGCGTTGTTGCAAATGAGTGGGGAAAAGACGGGATCAATGTCAACGTCGTGTGTCCGCTGGCATGGACCGCACAGCTGGAGAATTTTCAGGAAGCATATCCGGAAGCGTTTAAGCAGAATGTTCATATGCCTCCGATGGGGCACTACGGCGATGCGGAGCTTGAGATCGGTCGTGTCTGTCTGCAGCTGGCTTCCCCCGATTTCAAATATATGTCGGGAGAGACGATCACGCTGGAAGGCGGAATGGGGCTTCGCCCGTAAATCAGACATGAGTCACCCGGATTTCAGGAAAGGGGTAAATTACAGATGGAAAGCAGAATGTTGAAATTCTACTCAAAAGAGAGCAATATGGCGGCGATTCACGCGATGCCGGGGCATTTCGCGACGAGCCACTCACATATCAATTACTATATTGATATCACCAGTTTAAAGACGAGAGTGCGTGAGGCGAAGGAGATTGCGCGCGTGCTTTACAGCAGGATCGGTCAGCTTGCGTATACTGACACGATTGTCTGCATGGACGGCACGGAGATTATCGGCGCATTTCTGGCGGAAGAGTATGAGAAGGGGAGTTTTGTCTCCACGAACCGTCACGAGACCATCTATGTGGTTGAACCGGAAGTCAACAGTCTTAATCAGATGATGTTCCGGGACAATATCCGGCCGAGTATTGAGGGAAAACACGTCGTGCTTCTCTCCGCGTCCACCACGACAGGAAAGACGATCCGCAGAAGTCTGGAGGGGATCCGGTATTACGGCGGCATCGTGGAGTCCGTGGCGTCCGTTTTCAGCACGGTGGATCATGTGGACAATATGCCCGTCATCTCGGTATTTACCGCGGATGATCTGCCCGGGTATGTGGCCTATTCGGCGGAGGACTGTCCGTTCTGCAAAAAAGGCCAGAAAATTGAGGCCATGGTGAACAGCTTCGGCTATTCAAAGCTCTGAGAACCGTCTCTCATAGTGACGGTTTGCCGTCTTTTGCCATTGTGACAGTAAACCGTCTCTCATAGTGACGGTTTGCCGTCTGTCATTGTGACGGTTTATCGTCTTTCGTCATAGTGACGGTTTGCGGACATGAAAACCGTCACAATGACGAAGGGTGAAAAAAACGGGAAAAAACGCTGTGACATCATACAAGGAAGCAGAGAAAACTTTGTGGAGGCGGCATATGGCGTTTTTTTGATTTTTTCTGTATAGTAAAGATATCAAGCAAGCGTAATAAAAATTAAACATTTTTAGGAGGGCCTGATAATGGCGAGTTTATCATTAAAGAACATTTGCAAAAAATATCCGAACGGCTTTGAAGCTGTGAAGGATTTCAACCTTGAGGTGGCTGATCAGGAGTTTATCATATTCGTCGGACCGTCCGGCTGCGGTAAGTCCACAACGCTCCGTATGATTGCAGGGCTTGAGGAGATTTCTTCCGGTGAGTTTAAAATCGACGGCAAGCTTATGAATGACGTTGAGCCGAAGGACCGCGATATCGCGATGGTATTCCAGAACTACGCTCTGTATCCGCATATGACGGTATTTGACAACATGGCGTTCGGTCTGAAGCTGCGCAAAGTGCCGAAGGATGAGATTCAGAAGAAAGTGGAAGAGGCTGCAAAGATTCTTGACCTTGAGAAGCTGTTAGACCGTAAGCCGAAGGCGTTATCCGGTGGACAGAGACAGCGTGTTGCCATGGGACGTGCCATTGTGCGTAATCCGAAAGTATTCCTGATGGATGAGCCGCTGTCCAACCTCGATGCAAAACTGCGTGTGCAGATGCGTGCCGAGATCGCTTCCTTACATAACAGACTGAAAGCTACGATCATTTACGTAACACATGATCAGACAGAGGCTATGACACTTGGTACGAGAATCGTCGTATTAAAAGACGGCGTGATCATGCAGGTGGATTCCCCGCAGAAGCTTTACAATCAGCCGAACAATTTATTCGTTGCAGGGTTCATCGGTTCACCGCAGATGAACTTCATCGATGTGAAATGCAGGATTGAGGGCGATCGTGCGATCCTCTCATTCGAGAACACCAACATCGTGCTTCCGGCTGCAAAAGCCAAGAAGTTAGTGGCTGGCGGTTACAATGGCAAGACAGTTGTCATGGGTATCCGTCCGGAGGATATCGGCGACACCCAGATGGAACTGGATGCACGCAAGGACTGCGTATTTGAGACGAGTGTGACAGGATACGAGCTGTTAGGTTCCGAGGTTCTCTTATACTACACGGTAGCTGGTTCCAGCATGACCGCAAAGGTGAATTCCTCCACGACAGCGCGCATGGGCGACCGCATCCGGTTAGCGATTGATCCCGAAAAGATTCACGTATTTGATAAAGAAACCGAATTGACAATCACCAATTAATCCGGTAAAATTAAACAGCAGCAGACATATAAAAACTGGGTGCATCCGATGTACCCGGTTTTTATACGTTTGTACCGCTGTTTTCGCAGCAGTTCAGACAGAAATGGCGGAGAGAAGGGGGATTAACATGATTTCAAACCATAAAATCCAGACGGCACTTGATGAGATAAAAGAGATTTCCCGGATTGATCTGGCGCTCTACACAGAAAAGGGCAAGCCGGTGGCATCCACGTTTACACCGGAGGGGGACATGGAACCTGCGGTGACCTCCTTTGCAGATTCGATGGCGGAGAGTCAGATGCTGGCCGGCTGTCACTTTTTTAAGGTCTTTGTGGAGGGGGAGCTGGAATACGTTCTTTTAACCCACTCACAGGTGGAGGATGCCTACATGATCGGTCGTCTTGCCGTCTGTCAGGTGCGCAATCTCGCCGCAGCTTACATGGAACAGTTTGACCGCAATAACTTTATGCAGAATATTCTGCTCGGAAATATGCTGGTTGTGGATATGTACAATAAAGCCCAGAAACTGCATATTGAGCAGGCGGAGCGCGTCGTTTTTGTGATTGATCTGGAGCGGAAAAAGGATACCACGGCGATGGAGCTTGTGAAAAACCTGTTTGTGACAAAGGCGAAGGATTTTGTCACGGAAGTGGATGAGCAGAGCATTATTCTGATCAAGGATACCAGGGAACTGCCGGACGAGGAGATGCTGGCCGGCATGGCTTCGATGATTGTGGATAATGTACAGACAGAGGCCATGATGCGCGTGCGCGTCGGCTACGGAAGCCGTGTAAATAATCTGCAGGATATCGCGAAGTCCTATCAGGAAGCCCGGATGGCGCTCGAGGTCGGACGGATTTTCTATGTGGACAGGGATACTATTGCCTACCGCTATCTCGGAATCGGCCGCCTGATCTATCAGCTGCCCATGTCGCTGTGCGAGATGTTTATCCATGAAGTGTTCGGGGACGAAGTGCCCGATGTCTTCAACGATGAGATCACCTCTACGATACAGAAGTTTTTTGAGAATAACCTGAATATTTCGGAGACGGCCAGACAGCTCTATGTTCATCGGAATACGCTTGTTTACCGGCTGGAACGGCTGGAAAAGACGATCGGGCTGGACATCCGCAAATTTGACGATGCGATGACCTTTAAAATTGCGATGATGGTACTCGCACATATGAACTATCAGAACGGACAGTAAGAAATAAATCGGACAGAGGTTTTTTCGTATGGCAAAAAATACATCGTATGACGAAAACAGTATATCCGTGCTCGAAGGACTGGAGGCGGTCAGAAAACGCCCCGGAATGTACATCGGCAGTGTTTCGCGCAAGGGCTTAAATCATCTGATCTATGAAATAGTGGACAACGCGGTCGATGAACATCTTGCCGGGGTCTGCGACACGATCTGCGTCACGCTGGAGGCGGACGGTTCCTGTACAGTGACGGATAACGGACGGGGAGTTCCCGTCGGGATGCATGCAAAAGGAGTTTCGGCTGCGCGGATCGTCTATACAACGCTGCACGCCGGCGGCAAATTCGACAATTCCGCGTACAGGACAAGCGGAGGGCTGCACGGCGTCGGCTCTTCTGTCGTGAACGCGCTTTCCACCTATCTGGATGTGGAGATCAGCAGGGACGGCTATGTGCATCACGACCGCTACGAGCGCGGCGTCCCAGTCGTCGGACTCGTGGGCGGGCTGCTCCCGAAAACAGGAAAGACCAGTAAGACCGGAACAAAAGTGAATTTCCTGCCGGATCCTGAGATTTTTGAAAAGACACGCTTCAAGGAAGATGAAGTCAAAAGCCGCATGCATGAGACAGCGTACTTAAACCCGTCGCTCACAATCATCTACGAGGACAGGCGCTGCGAGCCGGCGGAGCATATCGTCTATCACGAGGAAGAAGGAATCCGCGGATTCGTCAGGGATGTAAATAAAAACAGCGAAGTTCTGCACGATGTAGTCTATTTCAGGGGCGAGGCAGAAGGGATTACGGTGGAAGCCGCATTTCAGTATACCAATGAATTTCACGAAAATATTCTTGGTTTCTGCAATAATATCTTTAACGCTGAGGGCGGGACCCATATCACGGGTTTCAAGACGGTTTTTACGACGGTGATCAATTCTTACGCCAGGGAGCTCGGCATTCTGAAGGAAAAGGATGCCAATTTTACGGGCGCGGATGTGCGCAACGGTATGACGGCGATTGTGTCCGTCAAGCATCCGGATCCCAGGTTCGAGGGACAGACCAAGACAAAGCTGGACAATCAGGATGCGTCCAGGGCGACGGCAAAGATCACGGGGGACGAGATTCAGCTGTTTTTTGATAAAAATCTGGAAACTTTAAAAACAGTCATATCCTGTGCTGAAAAGGCCGCAAAAATCCGCAAATCGGAGGAGCGGGCAAAGACCAGCCTTCTGGCAAAACAGAAATTTTCATTTGATTCCAACGGAAAACTGGCCAACTGTGAGAGCAGGGACGCCTCTGTCTGTGAGATTTTTATCGTCGAGGGAGACTCTGCGGGCGGTTCGGCGAAGACTGCGCGGGACCGGAGTTTTCAGGCTATCCTGCCGATTCGCGGCAAGATCCTGAATGTGGAGAAAGCGAGTATCGACAAGATTCTGGCGAATGCGGAGATCCGGACCATGATCAACGCATTTGGCTGCGGCTTCTCAGAAGGATATGGAAATGATTTTGATATCACAAAGCTTCGCTATGACAAAATTATTATTATGGCGGATGCCGATGTGGACGGGGCGCATATCTCCACGTTGCTGCTGACGCTGTTTTACCGTTTTATGCCTGAGCTGATCTATGAAGGGCATGTCTACGTGGCGATGCCGCCGCTCTATAAGGCGATTCCGTCGCGCGGGGAGGAGGAGTACCTGTACGATGATGCCGCGCTGGAACGCTACCGCAAGTCCCACAGGGGCAGCTTTACACTTCAGCGCTATAAAGGACTCGGGGAAATGGACGCGGAACAGCTCTGGGAGACGACGCTTGATCCGGCGACCCGCATTTTAAAACGCGTTGAGATCGAGGACGGGCGCATGGCCTCCGATATCACGGAGCTTCTGATGGGAAATGACGTGCCGCCGCGGAAAATGTTTATCTATGAACACGCGCAGGACGCAGAGCTGGATATCTGACCGGGCAGTATACCGCTTTTTAAAACTTTCAGAAAGGGCCGGAAGAATTTATGAGACAGGAAGAACGGATTATCCGCACGGAATATTCAGAACTGATGCAGAAATCTTTTATCGATTATGCGATGAGCGTCATTATGGCCCGGGCTCTGCCGGATGTGCGGGACGGCTTAAAACCGGTGCAGCGGCGGACGCTCTATGACATGTATGAGCTTGGCATCCGCTACGACAGGCCTTACCGGAAGTGCGCGCGTATTGTGGGCGATACCATGGGTAAATATCATCCGCACGGCGACAGTTCCATCTATGAGGCTCTGGTCGTGATGGCCCAGGATTTCAAAAAAGGGCTGCCCCTTGTGGACGGGCACGGAAATTTCGGCTCAATCGAGGGGGACGGCGCGGCGGCCATGCGTTACACGGAGGCGCGCCTTGAGAAAATCACCCAGGAATTCTATCTGGCTGACCTGGACAAAGATGTCGTGGACTTTGTTCCGAATTTTGACGAGACGGAGAAAGAACCGGCCGTGCTTCCGGTCAGGGTGCCCAATCTGCTGATTAACGGCGCGGAGGGGATCGCAGTCGGGATGACGACCAGTATTCCCCCGCACAATTTTTCCGAGGTAATCGACGGTGTGATCGCATATATGAAAAACCCCGATATCAATACGGCGCAGATGATGAAATACATTCCGGGACCTGATTTTCCGACAGGCGGCATTGTCGCGAACAGGGATGACCTGACGGCGATTTATTCCACGGGAACGGGCAAAATCAAAGTGCGGGGAAAGGTGGAAACCGAACACGGAAAAGGCGGAAAAGACCGTCTTGTGATCACCGAAATTCCCTACACCATGATCGGGGCAAATATCGGGAAGTTTCTGAATGATGTTTACAGTCTCGTCGAGACGAAAAAAACGAACGATATCGTGGATATCACAAATCAGTCTTCCAAAGAGGGAATCCGCATTGTGCTGGAGCTGCGAAAAGGAGCCGATGTGGAGAATTTAAAGAATCTGCTCTTTAAAAAGACAAAGCTGGAGGACACTTTCGGTGTCAATATGCTGGCTGTCGTGGACGGAAAACCGGAGACGATGGGGATTGTTCCCATTATCCGCCATCATGTGCACTTTCAGTATGAGCTGGCGACCAGAAAATACAATACTCTGCTGGCGCGCGAGCTGGAGAAAAAAGAAATCCAGGAAGGACTGATCGCGGCCTGCAACGTCATCGATCTGATCATCGAAATCCTGCGCGGCAGCCGGAACATAAAGGAGGCTAAGGCCTGTCTGACGACCGGAGATACGGGGGATATCCGTTTCAGGACGGCAAAGTCGAAAAAAGAAGCGGCAAAACTCCGGTTTACGGAACGCCAGGCGGAGGCCATACTTGAGATGCGCCTGTACCGCCTGATCGGCCTGGAAATTGAGGCGCTGATGAAGGACCATGAGAAAACGCTCGCCAGTATCGCGAAATATGAGGATATTCTTGGCAGCAGGGCGTCGATGGCAAAAGTAATTATCCGCGAACTGGAGGCCTGCAGAAAAGAATACGGGCGTCCAAGGCGGACTGCGCTCGAGAATCTTGGGGAGATCATCGTGCAGGAAAAAAAGATCGGGGAAATGGATGTGATCTTCCTCATGGACCGCTTCGGCTACGCAAAAACCATCGACGTGGCCGCCTACGAGCGCAATAAGGAGGCTGCGGACGCCGAAAACCGCTATGTGCTTGCCTGTAAAAATACCGGAAAAATCTGTGTGTTCACAAACCGCGGGCAGCTTCACCTGCTGAAAGTGCAGGATCTGCCGTTTGGAAAATTCCGTGACAAGGGAAAACCGATCGATAATATCAGCAACTATAACAGCAGTGAGGAGACCTTTATCTTTGTCGCGGATCTGCAGGAAATCACCGGGATAAAACTGCTCTTCGGAACAAAGACCGCAATGCTCAAAATAGTGGACGGCGCCGAATTTGACGTCGCAAAGCGCACGACGGCGGCCACAAAGCTTGCGGCGGGAGATGAAGTGCTTCTGGTGGAGCGCCTGACCGGAAATGAGACGATTATAATGCAGTCGGAAAATAATTTTTTTCTCCGGATTCCGGCCTCCTCAGTGCCTGAAAAGAAGAAAAGCGCCGTCGGCGTCCGCGGCATGAAACTGGGCGGGGAGGACACACTCACCGCAGTGTATCTGCTGGGGGAGGAGGAGAGCCGCAGTGTCATGACAGGCGGAAAAGAGGTGGCTCTTCACCGTCTGCGCACAGGCAGCCGGGATACCAGGGGAACAAAGCGGGCGTAGAGAGCATTTTGAAAGGAGCATTTGGAATGAACGTGATTATCTGGGATCTGGACGGCACTATCATTAATTCGGAAGAGGGCATCACAAAATGTGTTCAGTATGCCCTTCGCGCCCACGGAATTGAGGAGCCGGATACAGAAAAACTGAAATGCTTTATCGGCCCTCCCCTGGAACCGGTTTTTCAGGAAAAATACGGCATGACGGAGGAGGAAGCCTGGCAGTCCGTCTTAAAATACCGCGAAAGGTTCGACGCAAAAGGCGCCTTTGAGTGCTGTCTGTACGACGGCGTCAGAGAGACGCTTTGCAGCCTGCGGGAAAAAGGGTATATGCTCGCCCTTGCATCTTCCAAACCGGAGCCCGCATGCAGACGGATTCTCGCTCATTTCGGGCTGGATGTGCTGTTCGATGAGATCGCCGGCTCCACGCTGGACGGCTCCGTCAGCACCAAGCAGGAGGTCTTAAACGAGCTCTTCGGGAGGCTGGGAGAGGATATTTCCAGAAATGAAATGTGCCTGATCGGAGACACGAAATATGATGCAGCCGGGGCAAAGGCAGCGGGAATCCGCTGCATCGGCGTCAGCTACGGATTTGGAACAAAAGAGGAACTGCTTGCTGCGGGAGCAGAAGCAGTGTGTGCAGAAATCAGGGAAGTGGAGAGTTATCTTGAAAACAACAGTCTCTTATAAAATCTGGCAGGTGTTTTATCCGGTCGGAATCTACTATGTGGTATCCAGCCTGATGTATTTTGCGCTGGAATATATGATCGGGACAGCACAGGAAACCTATATGCTGCGGCAGCTGATCTGCTCGTCCGCTACTATTCCTTTTATTCTGTCTTTTTACATGCAGGACCGGAAAATGAGGGGAGAGAGTGTCCGTCGTTCAGCAGTCGGCAGCAGTGTTCTGACAGAGATCCTCCTGCCGGCATCCGCAGCGGCAGCGCTCGGGATTGCGGTCAACAATATCCTGGCAATGACGCCGCTGATGCAGATGTCCCGGGGATTTTCGGAGGCAAATAAGGCCTTTTTTGGCGGGCAGCTGATCTATGAACTGCTGGGTTCCTGCCTCCTGATTCCGATGGCTGAGGAGCTCTTATTCCGCGGCGTCGTGTATGGGAGACTGCGCATGTTTATGCCCCTGCGCTTTTCACTCGTGTTTTCGGCGCTGATCTTCGGACTCGTCCATGCCAATCTGGTACAGTTTCTCTATGCCGGCATTCTCGGTCTTCTTCTGGCATTTTGTCTGGAACAGACAGGACGGCTTTCCGCCGCAGTGCTGGGGCATATCGCGGCAAATACCGTGGCGGTGATCCGTCAGGAGACTGGGTGGCTTTACTTCTCCTATCAGAAGACTGTGGCCGGGATTGGGTTTACAGCCGGAATGCTGCTTACAGCCGCGGCGCTGGTGGCAGTGATTTACAAAACGGGCGGCACTGACCGCTCTGTCACATCCGGAAACTGTCAAAGATAAACAGATCAAACTCATCCTTTACACGTTCATACTGCTTCCGGCTCCGGATCGTCCACGCCGCCGACAGAGCGCCGAGACCCCTGCACACTCTTCTCGAAAGATTGCGGGCATCGGTATGGTTGAAAGCGATGAAATCCGGTCGTGTGAGAAAATTGGTGAGAAGGAAAGAGAGGAGCAGGTACTGCGTTTTCCCGCGGTATTCCTTCTCTTTCCAGAAGTCCATGCCGAGCTGTCCGCGCATAATTTCAGGCCGGTGTCTGCGGTACCAGCGCAGCGCCAGAGGATGAAAGCTCTCTATACAGTAGGGTCCGCGGTAATCTTTCAGCAGTTCATTTCCAAGCTCACATACCTTCGTGCTGACGACGTCGAGCTTATACTCGACGATCAGAGGTACTTTTCCGTCCACTGCGGCAAGAACGTCTGCAAATGTCGGTATTCTGGCCGCGGAACCTGCAAGACGCAGATTCTGAAGCTCCTCCAGGGTATATTCCCAGACGTTTCCGTCCACGCCGCACATGCGCTTTAGCCCTGCGTCGTGAAACACCACGGGAATCCCGTCTTTTGAGAGCTGTACGTCCAGCTCGATTCCGTAACCGGCCTCCACGGCCCTGCGGAAAGCCGGGATGGAATTCTCCGGGGCGTCGGAATGATTATCAAACAGCCCACGGTGTGCGTAAAAGACGCCGCAGAACGGAGTGCGGTCCGGTCTGTGGGTCATACGCGGGGCCACCAGAAACAGATATCCCCCGATACAGGGAATGAGTGACAGTAATGTCCGTACAGATTTTGTCATTTTATTCTACCTTACTCCATTTCAAATTCTATAACTTCATGTACAGTAATCTCAGTCGTCCACATCAAAATTTTCCAGCATACTCTGTCTTTTTTCCGGCCTGGAATCCCCGTGTTTTACCATCAGCATTGTCAGAAATGCCAGCGCTGAGAAGAATACAGCATACGGAAACAGCGTCCGGTAGGAGATGTGCTCAAGCATATATCCGGAGAGAATCGGTGTGATAACCTGGGCCGCCATCGAAAAGGTGTAATAATACCCGGTATATTTTCCCACGTCCCCGGCTGCGGAAATCTCCACCACCATCGGAAAGGAGTTGACATTGATCGCCGCCCATGCAAAGCCGATGATACCGAAGAACAGGTTCATGGTCACGTGATATGCGCTGTAAAAGGCGGCGCACAGGTAGCAGAATGTCAGAATCGCGACGCCGATGAGAATCGTCTTTTTCCGGCCGATGTGGCTGGATAGTATTCCGATCGGGATATAGCTGACGATTGCTGCCACCGTGGCGACCATCAGACAGTTTGCATAACCGCCGTTTTCCAGTCCCCAGACATGGGTCGCATACCGGGAAAACGCGGTCGTGACGGCGTTGTAGGCGATAAACCACAGCGCGATGGAGAGCAGCATAAAAATCAGACTTCGTTTTACCTCAGGCGGGAGCGCTTTGCTTCCGGCTCCGGCTGCGTCTGCTGCGCCGGATCCCTCCTCAGGCGCCATTTCGCGGAGCAGTTCTTTTTCCCTCACGGTAAAGAAGAGAATCGCGACGCACAGTATCATCAGAAGGCCGATGGAGAGAAACAGCGGAAAATAGTCCGGCGTCGTCCCGGCCCCCACCAGCAGCCGGATCATAATCAGGGAGTACACGCCGCCCACGGCGCCCATCAGATTGATCACGGCATTTCCCTTGCTGCGCAGAGGGCCGGGGGTGAGATCCGGCATCAGCGCCACCGAGGGAGAGCGGTACAGACCCATCGAGAGAAGTACCATGAACAGGACTGCGATAAACAGCGGAAGATTCCGTCTGTTGTCCGCGACGGGCAGCAGCAGCAGAAACCCGGTCGCAAGAACAGTTCCTGTCAGGATAAAGGGCATCCTCTTTCCGATGCGCGTGTCGGTCCGGTCGGAGAGAGCTCCGAAAAACGGGAGCAGAAACAGCGCCAGAATATTATCTGCCGCCATAATGACCCCGGTCACGGTTTCCCCGAGATCAAATGAGTTCTTCAGGATCATTGGTATGATGTTGTCATACATCTGCCAGAAGGCGGAAATGGACAGAAAAGCCATGCCGATAAAGACAGTTCGTCTGTAGTTTAGTTTCATAATTGTATCCTCCATTGACAGCTTTTCCGGATATGTCCTTTCCGATTCATTCTGAAACAGAATTGCCGGAAGACTGAAATTACATTCAGTATAACACAATCTCCCGGAAAAAGATATAGTCCCGGCTGGAAGATTCCGGGGATGAAAATAAAATAGTATTGTCTGTGTGTCTGTGGTAGAATAATATCACGAAACAAAAAACAGAAACGGGGTGAATTACCATGAAGCAGTTGAGGACCCGGTGGGGCCGTATTCCGGACCGGCAGAATGTATGGCAGGAATATCCCCGCCCGAATTTTGTGAGAGACAGTTATCTGAATCTGAACGGGGAATGGGATTACTGCATCAGCGCATCCGCGGATACACCGCGGTATGACGGCCGGATTCTGGTTCCCTTCTCACCGGAAGCGGACCTCTCCGGCGCCGGAGAGATACTGGGACCTGGGCAGTATCTCCATTACCGGAAATATTTCCGGCTTCCGGACGGCTTCCGGAAGAAGAGGGTGCTGCTGCATTTCGGCGCTGTGGATCAGGAATGCAGGGTATCTCTCAACGGAGTCCTGCTCGGCGTGCACAAAGGCGGCTACCTGTCTTTTCATTTTGATGTGACGGATGTGCTGCGGGAGGAGAATACACTGACGCTTCTGGTGACGGACTGGACGGAAAAGCGCCCTCACGCACGCGGGAAACAGAAGCTGTTAAAAAAAGGGATGATGTCCTCCATCTTTTATACGCCACAGAGCGGAATCTGGCAGACTGTCTGGATGGAGAGCGTGGAAGATCCTTATCTCGATTGGGTAAAAATCACCCCGCTGTTCGATGAAAATGCCGTGCGGCTGCGGGCAAAAGCCGTTTTCGCGTGCGGGGAGACCGGCGTGCCGGAAAGAAAGGTTCACGTGAGGATCTCTGGTCAGGGACAGACCGTTGCGGAAGCGGATATTCTTCCGGGGCGGGATTTTGTCATGGCGCTGAAGGAGGTTCACCCGTGGACTCCGGAAGATCCTTATCTTTATGATGTGCGGCTGTCGTTCGGGAAGGATCAGGTATCGTCTTATTTCGGAATGCGCAAAGTGTCAGTCGGGCGGGATGGACGCGGGATTCCGCGGTTTTTCCTGAACAATGAGCCGTGTTTTTTCAACGGTCTGCTGGACCAGGGGTACTGGCCGGAGGGACTGATGACGCCGCCGTGCGATGAGGCGCTGCAGTATGACATCAGAATGCTTAAAAAACTCGGCTATAATACCATCCGCAAGCACGTAAAAATAGAGCCGGAGCGTTTCTATTATCACTGTGACAGGCTTGGAATGTTTGTGTGGCAGGATATGCCCAACGGGGGCGGCGATTACGACATGCTGTTTGTGACCTATCTGCCAAATCTCTGTGAGCGTTTTGCGCGGGAGACGCCGGATCATCAGTACGGCAGATTCCGGAGAGCTGACGCGGAGGGCAGGAGACAGTATTACCGCGATCTCAACGGGATGGTAAAGCAGCTGTATAATCATCCCTGCATTGTGGCGTGGACGCCATTTAACGAGGGGTGGGGGCAGTTTGACGCGCGGGCAGTGTCGTCAAAGCTCCGGAAGCTGGATCAGGGCAGACTGATCAATGAGGCCTGCGGCTGGTTTGACCAGAAGGGCGGTGATATGCACAGCATTCACAGTTATGGACGCCATCTGAATATGGAGCCGGAGACGGAACGTGTGCTGGCCCTCACGGAATACGGGGGTTTTGCATATCCGGTCAGCGGACATACCGCCTGCCGCAGGCAGTTCGGCTACCGGCATTGTGCTACCGGCGAAGAGCTGACCGGGTGCTATCGCAGGTTTCAGGAGGAAAAATTGTTTCCCTGTATCGAAAAAGGACTTTCGGCGGCGATCTATACCCAGGTCAGCGATATTGAGGAGGAAATCAACGGGATTATGACTTATGACCGCAGCGTGTTAAAGCCGGATCCCAGGGTCATCCGGGAGCTGAACCAGAGGTTATATGAACTTTTCAGGGATTCCGTCCGGTTGTCTTTCCGCGCCTGATGCGCTATAATGGACACAGCACAGGATAAAACGGAGGGGATCATCTGCGATGATAAAGCTTATTTATGTGATAATCATGAATCTGTTCCGTGCGCCCTATATGATTTCAAAAATGCGCAGGGAAGCAGACCATCCGGAGAGATATTCCGAGGCAGAGCGCTATGAGCTCGCAAGGCATGTTATACGGCTGATGAAGCTGACCGGAGGTATCCGCACCAGAGCCTACGGAACGGAGAACCTGCCCGCGGAGGGCGGCTATATGATGTACCCGAACCATCAGGGCAAATATGACGCGCTCGGAATCATCCACACGCACCGGAATCCGTGCTCACTCGTTATGGACCGGGCGAAGTCCAATACCATTCTTGTGCGGGAATTCGTGGATCTGGTTCAGGGAAAGCGGCTGGACAAGAAAGATGTGCGCCAGGCGATCAGAATAATCAATGAGGTGGCGGGAGAGGTAAAACAGGGAAAACGCTATATTCTCTTCCCCGAGGGCGGTTATGAATTTAATAATAAGAACAATGTCTGCGCTTTTAAGGCGGGAAGTTTTAAGATCGCGCTGAAAACGAAGGCGCCCATTGTCCCCGTCACCCTGATTGATTCCTATAAGGTATTCAACAGCTTTCATTTCGGACCCGTGACCACACAGGTTCATTATCTGAAACCGATTCTTTATGAAGAATACGGCGGCCTGAAAACACAGGAGATTGCCGGGCTGGTGCGCGGTCGCATTCAGGAAAAAATACATGAGGTCCTGAATACAGGCGCACCGGGGGCCACGCATTCGTGAAAATGATTACACTTCCCGCAGTTTTACATATCCGGCTGCGGTGCGCCTGCGGTTCTCCTCAATCGCAGCGTAATGCTTTCTGGTCGTGTTGACATCCGAGTGTCCCAGCACGTCCGCAACCAGATAAATGTCGCCCGTTTCCTGGTAGAGGGAGGTGCCGTAGGTGCTCCGGAGCTTGTGGGGCGTGATGTGCTTTACGCTGGTGACAAGTCTGGCATACTTTTTGACGAGATTTTCGACGGAGCGGACATTGATGCGCTTATTCTGCATGGAGAGAAACAGGGCATTGACGCTACCGTCCTTTGCCGTTATTTTCTGCCGTTCCTCATAATAGGAAATCAGGGCGGAGCGGACTTCCTCCCCAAAGTAGACAACTGTTTCCGTCCCGCCTTTGCGGTGGATTTTGATCCCGTTGTTGCGGAAATCAACATCCATAAGATCAAGCCCCACACATTCGGACACGCGGATACCGGTTCCCAGGAGCAGTGTCAGCATTGCGAGATCGCGCACTCTGGTCTTGTCGTGGTATTTCTGCTGGCGTGCGGTGAGATTCTCTCCGGAATCAACCTCATCCAGAAGTCTGGCTACCTCGTCGATATCGAGCCGGATAATATTTTTCTCATGTATTTTCGGCATATCCACTTTCACGGCAGGATCGTCCTCGATCAGCTCATTTTTAAAATAATAGCGGTAAAAGGAGCGCAGAGACGCGAGTTTGCGCTTGATGCCGCGCTCATCGTTCGTATATTCCACACCGTCTTTTTCATAATATTTCAGATAGGAGAGATACTCCTCGATATCCATTGGCGTAATCTCGTTCAGAATGGAAATGGGAATCTCGCGCAGCGGCATCTTTCGGCAGACGGGATTGACGGTCTGGAGATACTCAAAAAAGCAGCCGATATCATAGGCGTACGCCAGCCGTGTGCGGGAGGCGGTCGTCGCCTCGATCCCGATAAAAAACTGCCTGCAGAAAGCGGGAAGCTCATCCAGAAGTCTGCGCAGTTTTACTTCATTTTTGACATTAACCTTTTCATGGTAGGCTTTTTCTTTCATGTGGTCGCTCCTTTCTGAAATTCACTTATTCTGCAGCCGCACGCCGCGGCGGCCATCCCGGAATCTTTCCCTCCGTGATCGCCCGGAACATCCTCGCCTTTGCGCCCGGATTTTCGAGCTGAATCTGCCACAGCAGGTTTTTGGCATATTCCCGTCTGGTCACACCGTCCGCCGGACAGGGATTTTTCACAACGGGAAGCGTGTACCTGTTCTGAAATCCACGGATTTCGGCCTCTGTGACGTACATCAGGGGGCGGATCACCGTCAGCTCCATCCGGTCCAGATAAGACCTGGGAGAGAAAGAGTGAAAACGGCCTTCATAGATCAGGGAGAGCAGCATCGTCTCGATGATGTCGTCCTGATGATGGGCATATGCCACTTTATTACAGCCGGCCTCTTTTACCGCGGTATTCAGGGCTCCCTTGCGCATCTTCGCGCAGAGAGAGCAGGGGGATGTCTCTTTGCGCCTCTCAAAGATAATTTCCGCGATATCTGTGCGGACCACCTGGTAGGGAACCCCGAGCTCATCACACAGCGCCCGGACGGGAGAGAGATCGAAGCCATCGAAACCGAGATCCGCCGTGACGGCGAGCAGCTCAAAGTGCTTTGGATAAAAGCGCTGCAGATGTTTTAAGGCATAAAGCAGGGCGAGAGAGTCTTTTCCACCGGATATGCCTACCGCGATATAATCGCCGTCGTCAATCATCTCATAGTCGTCGACAGCGCGGCGGGTATAGCTTAAAAGTCTCTGTAGTTCCATAAAAACCTCCATTTTATTTAAGGTTTGTTTCGAAAATGATTGCAAAACAGTGTGGGAAACCGTATAATAAAACTGTTTATGTGAAAAATTTAACAAAGGAGTAGCCAATTCATGAAATTTGTAATTCAGCGCGTCCGCAACGCTTCCTGCACGGTGGATGACCATGTCACCGGTTCCATCGAACAGGGGTTTCTGGTGCTGATCGGGATTGCGGACACCGACAATGAAGAGCTCGCGGATAAAATGGTAAAGAAGCTGATTGCCCTGCGCATTTTCGAGGATTCCGGCGGCAGGACCAACCTGTCCCTGAAAGATGTAAACGGGAGCCTGCTTCTGATTTCCCAGTTTACGCTGTATGCCGACTGCCGCAGGGGCAACCGTCCGTCCTTCACAAAGGCTGGCAACCCGGAAACGGCAAAACGTCTCTATGAATATATCATTCAGCTGTGCCGCCAGCAGGTACCCATTGTGGAACAGGGAATATTTGGAGCTGACATGAAACTGTCGCTGTTAAACGACGGACCGTTTACCATTGTGCTGGATTCCGACGAACTGTACTGTTAAAAACTGTTAAGAACACACGCAGAACCGGTCTGACATCCGGCTGGTTGACACCCAGCCCGGGCCGGTCGACATCCGGCTTTGTGCCCATGCGTGAACCGGCTTTGTGCCATGCGTGAAAAACGCTTCGGCATAGACACTCTGGTATGGAGAATAGTATAGCACAACAGATACAGGTATGCAACAAACTATTCGCGAAACACAAGTTTAACGAATAGTTTATGGTATCTGATAAAAGGAAAGAACGAAATCCCGCGCTGTAAGCCTTGTAAGCCCGGGATTTCGTTCTTTCCTGATAAACAGTTCAGACCAGAATTATTTGCCGGAGTCAGAACCTCATCAGAACTTTAATTTATCGGGAGCATTCCCGGAAGCGTTCCGTGCATCCATGACTTCGCGGAATTTCAGGATTACGTCCACACATCCGTCCACGCCGAGCTTTCCGCAGTCGAGCGTCAGGTGGTAACTGCAGGCGTCCCCCCATTTTTTGCTGGTGTAATAATTGTAATAGCTTGCGCGCTGTTTATCGTTTTTGATAATCATATCCTTGGCTTTGTTCTCTGTCATGTTTCCGCGTCTGCTGACCATCTTAATGCGGTTCTCCATGGATGAATGAATAAAGATGTTCAGACAATCCGGATTATCCGCCAGCGCATAGTCCGCGCATCGGCCGACAATCACGCAGGATTCCTTTGCACCGATTTTTTTGATGGTATCGAACTGTGCGAGAAATACCTTGTGATTCAGAGGCATATCCAGAAAAGGTGCCGAGGTGTAACCGTTTGTCGAATATGTATCCATCACGAGCGAATAAAGAAAGCTGTTGGTCGGTCTCTCATCATGATTTTCGAAAATCTCCTCACAGAATCCGCTTTCCTTCGCCGCGTGCTGAAGCAGCTCCTTGTCATACAGCTTTACGCCGAGTCGTTCTGCCAGCCGGTCCCCCACATCCTTACCACCGCTGCCGAATTCGCGTCCGATTGTATATATCCTGTTTCCCATTTTAAAACCCCCTTTGCAATTACTAAAAATCCGTATATTTATTATAAACCATCTGCGCAGGGAAAGTAAAGATTTTTTTCCAGCTATTTGTTTCCCTGGGACAGAATTTTCAGTAATTTTTCAAAATATTCCGGCAGAGGGGCTGTAATTTCAACCGATTCTCCCGTTCGGGGATGAAGAAATCCGATCGTCATCGCGTGCAGTGTCTGTCCTTCCAGCCGCCAGGGACTCTTCCCGCCGGAATACAGGGTATCTCCGAGAAGCGGATGACCCATGTGAGCCATATGGACGCGTATCTGATGGGTCCGCCCGGTCTCCAGTTCAAATTCCATATAAGTATATCGCCCGAAACGCTCCAGCACCCTGTAGTGTGTGACGGCATTTTTTCCGCCGCGGACGTTTACCGCCATTTTTTTCCGGTCCACGGGATGCCTTCCGACCGGGATATCGATTGTACCCGTATCCTCCGGCATATTTCCGCAGACAATCCCGCGGTAACGCCGCGTGACGGAGTGAACCCGGATCTGCTCCGCGATGGAGACATGGCTTTCATCGTTTTTACAGACAATCAGAGACCCGGTTGTGTCCCGGTCAATCCGGTGTACAATTCCGGGCCGGATCATGCCGTTGATTCCGGACAGACTGTCCCTGCAGTGATACAGGACGGCATTGACCAGAGTGCCCGAGGAATGACCTGCCGCCGGGTGGACAACCATTCCCTTCGGCTTGTTCACAACAAGAAGGTCGTCGTCCTCATAGAGAATATCGAGTGGGATATTTTCCGGGAGAATCGCGGTCTCCGCCGCTTCGGGAATGACAATCCGCACCTCATCGTTCTGCTTCAGACGGTAACCGGCTTTCTGTGCTGTGCCGTTGACTGTAATGTTTCCTTCCCGGATGAGCTTCTGGAGAAACGAGCGCGACTGCTGCGAGGCTCCTTCCGTGCGCTGCGCCTCGTCCGCATGCCGCAGGACTCCCTGTGAAGCTGCGTTGCTTAAATACCTGTCCAGCCGCTCCCCATCCTTTTTATCATATATAAAACAGGTCACGCGACGATCTGCCTCCCCCAAAATGTACTCCTTTCCACGGCATTCACTTCACACGGATCTGTTGCGGACCATTTCCATAATTTACCCGAGAATCCGGTCAAAATCTTCCTCTTTATAATAGAAAATACTCAGCAGAATGAGAAGGAATGCTCCCACTGTCACATAAATGTCTGCCATATTAAAAATCGGGAAATCAATCAGACGGAAATAAAAAAAATCCACCACATAGCCGCACCGGACCCGGTCGATCAGATTCCCGACCGCGCCTGCAAAGAACAGGACTGCGATCAGATTCAGCATAAAATACCGCCGCTCAGGTGGTATTTTCCGGAAATACAGCAGGAGAACCGCCGCCAGAACCACAACAGTCATGGCGACAAAAATCCACCGCTGATTCTGGAAAATGCCAAAGGCCATACCGCGGTTTTCCAGATAGCGCAGCTCAAAGACGCCATCCCAGAGAACAAACGGAGAGCCGTCTTTTAACCGGCTCACTGCCAGCCGCTTGGTCAGCTGGTCGGCCACAATCAGCAGGAGCGCTGCGAGCGCGCCGGCCACTCCTTTGCGGAGAGCCGGACTATGATTCTTTTTTCTGTCAGCGCAATACATAGCGGATTCCCTCCAGAATCTGTTCGTCTGTCAGTTCTTTCCATATATATGCACTGCCCGGGGCGGACAGGAGAATAAACTTTACTTTTCCTCCGGCCATCTTCTTGTCCGATCTGGTCGCCCGGAGGACTTCCTCCGGGGAAAAACCGGTCACAGATGTGGCGAGGCCGAACTCCCGCAGGCACTCTTCCACGTCCGCAAGCTCCTGCGGACGGATATTTTTCAGCTGCGCGGAAATATATGCGGCCGCGACCATCCCGATACCAACGCATTGGCCGTGATACATCGAAAAATCCGAGAGCTTTTCGATGGCATGTCCGACGGTGTGACCGAAGTTCAGGAGCGCGCGTTCACCCTGTTCGTTCGGGTCCCGCTCAACAACCTCACGCTTGATACGGCAGCTCACAGAAATCATTTCTTCCACAGCCGCAGCGTCCAGACGCAGGATCTCCTCCCTGTTCCGTTTCAGCCACTGATAATAGGAAATATCCTTTATCAGCCCGTGTTTGATAATCTCTCCCATCCCGGATACGATCTGCTCCGACGGCAGGGAATGCAGGACGCGCAGATTCATATAGACCAGCTTTGGCTGGTAAAACGCGCCGATCATGTTTTTGTACCGCAGAAAGTCCACTCCCGTTTTTCCGCCGATACTGCTGTCCACCTGGGATAAAAGGGTGGTCGGAACCTGAATAAAATCAATACCGCGCAGGTAAGTCGCCGCGGCAAATCCCGTCAGATCGCCGACGACACCTCCGCCGAGCGCCACGAGGACATCCCCGCGGTCAAAATGGTTCAGAATCAGCTTCTCATACAGATGCTGCACCGTCTCCAGGTTTTTGTGTGCTTCTCCCGCCGGAAAACTGTGAATCAGAACGGTCTGAAAGCAGGATGCAAGCGTCCGCTGCACTTCCCCGGCATAGAGCGCGGCCACATTGGAATCCGTCACAATACAAAGCTTCTGCTTTCCGCCGTATCCGAGTTCTGTCATTATCGCCGGAAGCGCCTCGAAGCCTTCCGTCAGTTCAATCGTGTAAAGTAACTGTCCTTTTGCAGTTACCGGTATGGATTCTGCCATTCCTGAATGCCGCTCCTTCCTGTAATCCTGCCGCTACTGATACAGCAGATACTTCATTTTCAGCCGCCCTTTCTTCGTCTCGCCATATATGTTCAGATACTGAAAGCGCCCGTATCCCCGCACGGAAACAATATCGTTTTCATGGCAGGAAAACGACGGACTGGTAATCGTCCTGCCGTTCACGGCGACTTTTTCAGCTTTCAGCAGCGAGGACGCCTGGCTGCGGGACAGCCTGTGGACGCAGGCGAGAACGGCGTCCAGGCGGTCCGATGTGACGATCCCCTCTTTTTCAGCCAGAGACTGCTGAATCTGAATCCCGGACAGCGGAACCGCTTCCGTCCGGACGGCCGTATGCCGGATCCTGTCGAGATGATCCTCAAAATAAGATGCAAGGCCTGATTCGCAGAGGAAGTAATACCCGTCTTCGCCCACAATAATATCTCCGATTCTGCCACGGTCCACACCGAGCGTCATCAGAGCGCCCAGAATATCCCTGTGTCCGAGCTGCTCTGCAAACTTTGGCGCGGCAGGCGTAATCCGAAGCGCCGTGACGGGATATTCCCACTCATAAGAAAGAGCATCAGGGATAAATGCAATCATCTGACGCTCTGCACCGGGAACACCGCCGGAACTCTCCGTTTTCGTCGCAAAAACATTCCGTGCCTGGTGATAAATATTCTGTTCGTCCAGATTCAGGAAACTGCTGAAGAGCACGATCCCTTTTCTGTCCGCCTGTTTTGATAAATCAATCAGTTTTTTTCTGCAAAGTTCCTGTTCGTTCATATCGCTGCCATCAGAACTCAGTCTGTAATCCTCTCGCCTCGAAGTTGTCCATTAAACTTAAGAAATCTCCCGAGATGTCCACGGAAGCCGGTGTAATGATAAATATGTAATTGGAAATCTTCTGGAGATTTCCGCTGATTGCAAAACAGGAACCGGATGTGAAGTCGATAATGCGCTGTGCAATCTCCACATCCAGTCCCTCGACGTTGAGAACAACGGTACGGTTATTTAAAAGCGTCTCTGTGATCTCGCGGGCGTCCTCCAGATCGGAAGAGCACACGTCTGAACTCCAGTCACATGGCATGATCT
>CAMSQM010000042.1 GCA_947062675.1 uncultured Roseburia sp. | reverse complement strand
CCGGCTCACCTTTGATACGGCGCGCAGCCGCGTAACGCCCGGTACCCGCACCGTCGTTAAACAGCAGCACTTTTGCATCCTTCTCAAGGCCGAATGTCTCGCCGTCCTTAACCGGCATATCCGTCACAATGGTTCCCGGCGAGTTCTTCGCTAACTCATAAGCTTCTTTCAGCGTGTTGACTTTCACAACATTGTTGCCGTAAAAAGCCGCCTCGATGATGGAACGCGTTTTGGAAAATCCGACTTTTCCGGCGCCAATCTCGCTGATTGGATAATAAGCTTTCGTTGACATGAATACAATTCCTCCTTAATATTAAGAATATAGGCAGCAAATTCAAAAATTCCGCTACTTTAACTATACACCATGTTCCCTTTTTGTCAATCAGTTTCAGGGAATTTCTTCCGGGAATTTCCTCTGGCTGACAGATAAAACGGCGGCCCTGCACCCTGTTGCAGTCCCTCTGTCCCTGTGTTATAATACCTCCGGAAATTAAATATCCAAAATAGTAAAGGGGGAACAGTCTTGTCCAGAGATTACCTGACGGAATTTCTTCCCGATCTGGAAGAATTTCGTGAAAAAACCATGAAATTTCACAACAAAGAGATGACAGTCCCACAGTACAAAGGATTTTCCGGTGGCTTCGGAAGTTATGCAGAGCGCGGGGGAGCCACCCATATGCTGCGCCTGCGCATGGCGGGCGGACGGCTCACAAAAGACCGGCTGAAATTTATCACGGAAATCTGCAGAAAATACCATGTGGAGCGCTTAAAGCTCACAACCTGCCAGTCCGTGCAGCTTCACCGTTTAGACGCGGAGGATCTGTGCGACATCATGGAGGCCGCCTGGAAAGCGGGGATGATCTCCCGCGGAGGCGGCGGCGACTTTCCGCGCAATGTGATGGCATCGCCGCTCTCGGGCGTGCAGACAGGCGAATATTTCGATGTCCTTCCCTATGCAGAGGAAGCGGGTGAATATATGATGGGCTTTATCAAAGCGGTAAAATTCCCGCGCAAATTAAAAGTCGGTTTTTCCAGCTCACCCTCCAACGAACCGCACGCGACTTTCCGTGATCTCGGTTTCACCGCAAACCCTGACAATACTTTCGACGTCTATGCAGCCGGAGGGCTCGGAAACAGGCCGTCCATGGGCGTCCGCGTCGCAGAACACATCGCGCCTGAAAAAATTCTCTACTATATCAAAGCGATGGTCAATACTTTCATCACTTACGGAAATTATGAAAACCGCGGGCGGGCCAGAACCCGTTTTATGCAGGAGACACTCGGCACGGAAGGCTTCGTCCGCGCGTACCTGGAAAAACTGAACGAAGTCATGGCCGCGGAACAGCTCGATATCACACCGGAGCTCTCCTCTGTCACCAAAGCCGGCGACGGGTCCGCAATTCAGGATAAACGCGTCATCCCGCAGAAACAGGACGGGCTCTATGCCGTCTTTTATCAGCCCGTCGGCGGAAATCTCACGCCCGGGATGGCGGAGCAGCTTTATGATAAGATAAAAGATATGGAAGCCGTGGAAATCCGCATCACCGCGGAGGAGGGCCTCTATCTCATCAACTGTAACGCCGGCGAGGCAAAAGAGCTCCTCGAACTGACCGGAGACGGGGCAAAAACCCTGTTTGAAACTTCCGTGGCCTGCATCGGCAATTCTGTCTGCCAGGTCGGCGTCGGTGATTCCCAGGCTCTGCTGGATGCCTGCGTGAAAGCTGTCCGCGAAGAAAATTTCGCCGACGGCGTTCTCCCGAAAATTCACATTTCCGGCTGCCCGTCCTCCTGTGCGGCGCACCAGACTGCGGACATCGGCTTCCGCGGCGCCGTAAAGCAGACACCCGACGGCCCCAAACCGGCTTTTGCCATCTTTACCGGCGGCTGCGCCCTGCAGGACAGGGAGGTCATCGCCGACACCGGGAAGGCGATGACTGCGGAGGAAATCCCCTCCTTCCTCATTGAACTGGGCAGGATGGTGTCCTCCGAAAATACCACCTACGCAGACTGGATTACCGGAAACCGGGACAGGCTCAATGCCCTGGTTGAAAAATATACTGCATAAGTGATTCCTGCGGCATCCTGACAAAGCGATGCCCGTGGCGATTCCCTCCTCTCCGGCAAGTCGGAAAACGTCACGGGCACAGGCTGCCCTTATACATATTTTGCAGGTCAGTATTCTTTTGTCACATCCGCAACGCCGTACATCCGGCGGAACATTTCCAGATCTTTCTCCCCCCGTATCAGCATTACCTCGTCAAATTTTCCCGTATGTATATCCTTAAAACCGGCAACCTGCTCCCCCGTACAGATACTGCACTTTATCACCGCTTTCTGTGTTTCAGGGTCAAACGTGTGCGCGGACTCCTTTGTTTTTTTCCAGGACAATATTGGCAAAATCATTATAGACCTCATTTCTGCACACATCTTTTGCGCATAACGTGTTTGTGCCAGGTGCGCGCAGGCACAAACCTGTTGCGAAAAACTTATCTCCTCTTATCCGCCCGTTTCCGGTCTCCCACAGCCCGGCCCGCGTCCGCGCGCGGACTGCCCTCTTTTCGCCCGGACAGCAGAAAAAATCCGCCGGCCAGATCCGCCAGCAGCCAGCCGGCCGGAACCGCCAGCCAGATTCCGGTCACACCGATGGCCGGAACCGCCGAGAAGGTATAGGCAAACAGGACACGCGTCCCGAGGGAAATCACTGTCAGAATCACGGACACCCCGGGGCGTCTGACAGCCCTGAAATACCCGTAAAACAGAAACAGCACTCCGATCCCGAAATAAAACGACGCCTCAATCCGCAGATAACCGGTCCCCACAGCGATCGTCTCCGTGGAAGACGCGTCGATAAACAGCCGCATCAGCGGCCCGGCAAATATACAGACCAGAGAGCTGACCGCCAGACAGAACAGGAAAACCGTCAGCACAGCCCGCTTCATCCCTGTCCGTATCCGCTCCGTCTTCCCCGCACCATAATTCTGCGCGGTATAGGTCGAAAATGCATTTCCGAAATCCTGTACCGGGGAGTAGGCGAACGAATCAATCTTCACTGCCGCGGCAAACGCCGCCATCACCACCGTCCCGAAACTGTTGACGAGCCCCTGCACCAGAAGAATGCCAAAGTTCATGATCGACTGCTGCATACAGGTCAGCACCGACAGTCCGGCCAGCTCCCGCACAATCTCCCCGTCCCAGCGGAAATGCCGCCGTCTTACCATAAGCTCCGGACAGCGGAACCTGTAATACAGCAGAATCCCGATACCGGAGACATACTGCGACAGCACTGTCGCCGAGGCTGCGCCCCCGACACCCCACTGAAATGCCAGGATAAACAGCAGATCCAGCCCGACGTTCAGTATGGCGGATACCGCCAGAAAATACAGCGGAACCGCGGAATTCCCGACGGAGCGCAGCAGATTTGCAAAAAAATTGTAGAGAAACGTCGCGGGAATCCCTGCAAAAATCCAGAGCAGATACTCCCGCATCAGTCCTTCCACCTCCCGGGGCACCCGCAGAAACCGGATAATCCCGCCGGCACCGGCATACACAGCCGCATTGAGCACCAGAGCGAGTCCGCCGATCAGGACAAACGCCAGGAAAAATCCCTGTTTCATCCGCTCCGTTCCTCCATTTCCGTACTGGATGGAAAAAAACGCGCTGCTTCCCATACAAAGCCCGGTCAGAATGGACGTCACAAACACCATCAGCGTATAGGAGGAACCGACGGCGGCGAGCGCCTCCTCGCCCAGAAAACGTCCCACAATCAGTGTATCTGCAATATTGTAGAGCTGCTGCAGCAGGTTTCCCGCCATCAGGGGGAGCGCAAACAGCAGCAGCTTTGCCGTGATGTTTCCTTCCGTCAGATCCATACCGCTCAATTTTCCCGGACTCATCCGCCGTGCAGATGTTTTCTCACCCGCTGGATCAGCATTTCCAGCGCCACCGGATTATTGCCGCCCTGCGGGATAATAATATCTGCCCTCCGCTTTCCAGGCTCGACGAACTGCTCATGCATCGGCTTTACCGTCGTCAGATACTGTTCAATCACGCTGTCCAGGGAGCGCCCGCGCTCCTTCACATCCCGGATAATCCTGCGCAGAATGCGGACATCCGCGTCCGTGTCCACAAATACCCGGATATCCATCAGCCCGCAGAGCTCCTGTTCCGCAAAAATCAGAATCCCCTCCAGCACGATCACCGGCGCAGGAGCTACCGCGACCGTCCTCTCCGACCGGTTGTGCACCGCATAATCATAGACCGGCATCGCAATCTCCTGCCCGGATTTCAGCGCGCGGATGTGACCGCAGAGCAGCTCCGTGTCAAACGCGTCCGGATGATCATAATTTAACGTCGTGCGCTCTTCATAACTCATTTCATCATGTTGTTTATAATAATTGTCATGGCGCAGGATACTTACCTCATGGCTGCCGAAATTCTCCACAAGCCTGTCCGCAAGCGTCGTTTTTCCGCTCCCCGTACCGCCCGCAATCCCTATCAGAATGGTATTCATCTGTTCCTCTCACACTTTCCCGATAATCGCAAGTGTCGCGCTCGTTCCGAGACGGTCAGCCCCTGCGTTGATCATTGCCTGCGCTTCCTCTGCCGTGTGAATTCCGCCGGACGCCTTGACGCCGAGCGCGTCCCCGACAACACTGCGCATCAGGGCGACATCCTCCGCCTTCGCCCCGCCTGTGGAAAAGCCTGTCGAAGTCTTCACGAAATCAGCTCCCGCTTCCTTTGCCAGAAGGCACGCCGTTTTCTTTTCCTCCTCTGTCAGAAGACAGGTCTCGATAATCACCTTCAGAACAACATCCGGCCCGCAGGCTTCTTTCAGCGCCCGGATCTCGTCCCTGACATAGCCGGTCTTTCCGTCCTTAAGCGCTCCGACGTTGATCACCATATCCACTTCCTGCGCCCCGTCCGCGACCGCGAGCTTCGTCTCATATGCCTTGACCCTGGTGTCAGACATCCCGAGCGGAAAACCCACCACAGTACAGACCTTCACCGCGGAGCCCTTCAGCCGTTCCGCTACAAATCCGGTATAGTACTGATTGACGCACACCGACGCAAACCCGTTTGCCAGCGCCTCCTCACAGAGCTTTGCCACCTGTGCCTCCGTCGCCTCCGCCTTTAATATTGTGTGATCAAAATATTCTGTTTTTAACATATTTCCCTCCATTGTCCCTTTTTTAACGTGCACCTTTATCGTACGGAATTCCCTCTGCCTTCGGCGCCTGCGAGTTCTTTGAGGTGAATATCAGTACAATCAGCGTCGCGATATATGGCACCATTTTATAAATATAACTCGGTATCCCGCTTGTCGCGAGGAACGGAATCGCGGAGTAAGACGCCGCGACTGTTTTCATCAGACCAAAGAAAAACGCCGCCCCGAGTATCTTCACCGGATGCCACTGTCCGAAGATCAGGACTGCCAGCGCCAGGAATCCGTAACCGGCCACAGACGCATTGAAATTCGTCGAGGTGGGAACCACAAACACCAGACCGCCGAGTCCGCCGAGCGCTCCGGATATCATCACGCCCGCATACTGCATCCGGTAGACATTGATGCCGACGGAATCTGCCGCCTGCGGATGCTCCCCGCACGCCCGCAGACGCAGCCCGAACCGCGTGCGGTAGAGAACGATCACAGAGAGGATCAGGATCGCAAAGCCGATATACGTCGTGATATAGGTGTTGCGGAAAAACAGGCTGCCGATCACGGGAATATCCCCGAGCAGCGGAACCGACTCAATGCGGAATGTATTCTTAAACTGTACCTGCTGTGTCCCGCCGATACGCCGCGCGACAAAAATTGCAAATGCCGGCGCAAACATATTCAGGGCCGTGCCGCTGATCGTCTGATCCGCTTTCATATTGACCGCGGCAAACGCGTGAAACAGCGCAAACAAAATCCCCGTCCCCGCCGCAATCAGAATCGCGAGAAACAGCTGCACCTGTCCGTTCAGCGAATCCTGCGTCAGATTGATAAACAGGATACTCGTGAACGCCCCCATAATCATAATGCCCTCCAGCGCGATATTAATGATACCGGAGTGCTCTGAAAACATGCCGCCCAGGGCGACCAGAAGCAGCGGAATGGTAAAAAACATCGTCTGCTGAAATACCAGGTATAATGTACTCATTCTTTTTTACCCCCTTCCCCTTTTCCTCCGGCTGCATGCTCTTCCCGCTTCCTCCGCAGTCCCGAGATAAATACCCGGACAAACAGCGAGAACGCCGAGAAATAGATAATCACCGCGATAATCACGTCAATAATCTCCGTCGAAAAATTCAGAAGCTGCAGATAAAATCCGCCCGCCGTGATATATGCGATAAAGATTCCCGCCAGAAGCACCCCGACCGGGTTCGAAAGCCCCAGAAGTGCCACGGAAATACCGGTAAAACCCTCACCCGCAAGCACGTCCGCAATCTCGATATGCTTTCCGGAGCCCGCCAGATACAGCAGAGCGCCCGCGATTCCCGAGAGAGCGCCCGCGATCGCCATCGAGAGAATAATATTGCGCTTCTCATTCATCCCCGCATACCTGCTGGCATCCTTGTTAAACCCCGCCGCCTTCAGCTCATACCCGAACGTCGTCTTTTCCAGCAGAATAAAAATCACCGCCGCCGCGGCCACCGCGATAAAAAAGCCGCCGTTGACGCTGGATCCCTCAAAAATCACATCCAGTCCCATCTTCGGAATATTCGCCGTACCCGCAACATTTTTTGAATAATTGTAGATCTTATCGTAGAGCGATTTATTCGTCGATATCAGGTAATTCACCATATACATGCCGATATAATTCGTCATAATACAGGCAATGACCTCATTCACATTAAAATATGCTTTCACAAGCCCGGGAATCGCGCCCCAGAGCGCTCCCGCGATCATGGCGGCCAGAAGCGCCACCAGCCAGTGGATTCCGCCCAGGAACCCGCATTTGATGCCGACGACCACCGCCGCGAACGCCCCGACGATAAACTGGCCGGGGGCGCCGATATTAAACAGCCCCGTCTTAAACGCAAAGCCGACGGAGAGCCCCGTCAGAATAATCGGCGTCGCATAATAAAAAACCTGTCCCACGCCCTTGCTCCCGTGCGTCAGGGGACCCGTGAGAATCGTGATAAACCCGGCTGCGGCCTGCGACGGATTGCTGATGAGCAGAATCACAAGACCGACCAGAAGTCCCACAACAATCGCAAACAGGGAGGATAAAAACCCGATACTGTCTCTTTTTTTCTTCATGTCAGCCTGCCTCCCCTCTCCTGGAACCAGCCATATAAAGGCCGAGCTCCTGCACCGTCGTCTTCTTCGGATCCAGCTGTCCGACGATTTCTCCCTCGTAGAGAACCAGAATGCGGTCGCTTAAATTCATGACCTCCTCAAGTTCCAGCGATACCAGAAGCACCGCCGCCCCCGCATCCCGCTCCTTTATGATCTCTTTGTGAATAAACTCGATCGCCCCGACGTCCAGACCGCGCGTCGGCTGAACCGCGACCAGAAGTTCATGCTTTTTGGTCAGCTCCCGCGCGATAATCGCTTTCTGCTGATTGCCGCCGGACATGCTCCGCGCCTTTGTGGCCGTCCCCTGCCCGCTGCGGATATCAAACTTCTGAATCAGCTTTTCCGCATAACTGTGCACCGCATCCCGCCGGATAAATCCACGGCTCTGAAACTGCGGCTCAAAATAATCCTGAAGTACCAGATTCTCCTCCAGCGAATAATCCAGGACCAGACCGTGTTTGTGCCGGTCCTCCGGAATATGCGACATCCCGTGCGTGTTGCGGTAGCGGATAGATTTTTTCGTGATATCCTCCCCTTTTACGGAAATACTGCCGCCATCCGCCTTAATCATGCCGGTCACGGCCTCCACCAGCTCCGTCTGCCCGTTGCCGTCTATCCCGGCAATGCAGACAATCTCTCCTCTCTGCACCTGAAACGTGACATTGCGGATAATATCGCGTGTATGTCCCTGCTTTTTACTTTTCACGACAAGTCCGTTCACCGCAAGCACCACGCCGGAGGGCTTCGCCTCCTCCTTTTCGACCGTGAGCTGCACTTTGTGCCCCACCATCATCTCCGAGAGTGCTTCCCTGTCCGTGCCCGCCACATCGACCGTACCGATATACCTTCCGCGGCGCAGCACCGAACAGCGGTTTGCAACCGCCTTAATCTCATTCAGCTTGTGCGTGATAAATATAATCGACTTCCCCTCGCTGACGAGCTCCCTCATAATGTTCATCAGCTCGTCAATCTCCTGCGGCGTCAGCACCGCCGTGGGCTCATCAAAAATCAGGATATCGTTATCACGGTAGAGCATTTTTAAGATCTCTACCCTCTGCTGCATCCCGACCGTGATGTCCGAGATGACGGCGTCCGGCTCCACGGAGAGGTGATATTTTTCACTCAGCTCCATCACCTTTTTCCTCGCCGCCTTCATTTCCAGAAGTCCGTTCTTTGTGTCCTCTTTTCCCAGTACGATGTTCTGCAGTACCGTAAAATTGTGCACCAGCTTAAAATGCTGGTGTACCATACCGATCCCGAGTGCATTGGCATCCAGCGGGTTATTGATCTTTACCTCTTTCCCCCGCACCCTGATACAGCCGCCCTCCGGCTGGTACAGACCGAACAGCACACTCATCAGAGTGGACTTTCCG
Source organism: uncultured Roseburia sp. (assembly GCA_947062675.1). Taxonomy (GTDB): domain Bacteria; phylum Bacillota; class Clostridia; order Lachnospirales; family Lachnospiraceae; genus Roseburia. Next base: position 17,393 of record CAMSQM010000042.1, on the reverse strand, counting down.
GCACCATTCTCACCCAGCAGCGCGTGAATCTCTCCTTTTTTCAGCTGAAGTGTGATGTGGTCATTCGCAATGATCCCCGGAAATTCCTTTGTGATGTCCAGCATTTCGATAATGTAATCCATCCGTGCCTCCATTTCTGCCTTCTCCTGACATGATTTTTCCTGGATGATTCCGTAAAATCCCTTTTTATTGTAATACAAAAGGGATGCCTGTACAAGCATCCCTTTTCGTTTTCTTATGCAATTTTTTCGTTTTTGTTCCCGTTACTGTTCTGTCCCGCTTACTGGACTTCCTTGACAGTCACTTTCGTAAGTCCGAGATCTGACACTTCCTTCTCTACATCATTATTGATTTTGATCTCTCCGGAAACAATCTTTGCGAAAACAGCGTCATAATCCGCCTGTGTAAAAGTCTGGAATTTGGAACCCGCCATCGGAAGACCCACGCCGTCGTTGGACGCGTTAAAGACTGCCGTCTCGCCGCCCTTGAAGGAACCGTCATACACAGACTTTACCGCATCATACACGGAATTGGATAACATCTTCATCGCGGAGGTAATCACTGTGTCGGACTCGGAAGACTGATCCACGTCGACGCCGATCACTTTCGCATTGTCTGCCGCCTCGGCTGCCGCCATAACTGAATTGCCAACCGAACCGCCGCACGCAAAGATTACTTCCGTGCCTGCCTGATACCAGGAAGCCGCCATCGTCTGTGCCTCCGGTGTCGCGTCAAAAGAACCTGTATAATAATAGGTAACTTCCACGCCGTCAACGCCCATCTCTGTCGCCGCGTAATCCGCACCTGCCAGGAAACCGTATCCATAACGGATCACGGCCGGAAGCGCCATACCGCCCATAAAACCAAGCTTTGTGTAGCCATCCTTCACTGCAGCGTAACCTGCGAGAAAACCAGCCTCGTCCTCCTGATAGAGAATCGGCATGGTGTTCTGCGCCGTCTCATAATTATAATCCGCATCGTGCGGCTCGCCGTCTACCAGAACAAAGTGCACGTCCGGATACTGGCCCTGCACCTTGAATATCGGCTCCTCAAACAGGAATCCCGGGCAGACAATCGTCTTTGCGCCGCCCTCAATCGCGAGCTCGATCGTCTCGACAAAAGCATCCGTGGTCGCCTCAGCGGACTTGTAATATTTGGAGCTGACGCCATTCTCCTCCGCGTACTGCTGAATTCCCTCCCAGGAACCCTGGTTGAAAGACTTGTCATCAATTGTACCGACGTCAATCACAAGCGCTAACTCCGCGCCGTCCGCGCTGCCTGCGCCATTGTCCGCGGGCGCCTCGGTGCCGTCCACCGCATTGCCTGCATCCGCCGCGCCGGCATCATCCCCCTGATCTGCGCCGGCATTCTGGTCTGCGTTGCTGTCATTGCCCGCATCTGCGTTCTGCTCCGCACTGTTGTCTTTCCCCGCGTCGCCGTTGCCGCAGCCTGCAAACAGGGAAGCGGTCACAGCCGCTGCCATCAGTAAGCTGATCACTCTCTTTTTCATAAATTTTCCCTCCTGTATGTATTGCTGACGGGACGATACTGTCCCTGAAAAGCGAAACTCCCAGCAGAAATACTGGGAGTTTCACTTTCAAAGCCGATAGTCGGACTCGAACCGACGACCTACGCATTACGAATGCGTTGCTCTACCAACTGAGCCATATCGGCCTGTCCTGCTGACATAAAAATATCCGCTCCGGCAATGTGTACCGACCCTGCGGCACGGACCACTGTCTGACGGGTTTCCCTGTCACAAATGCTATTATATACGAATTCCGGGAAAATGCAACAGTTATTTTAAAAAAATAGAAATTTTTTCTATCAGAAGACCCGGGGCCCCGGGAAAACCTTCCTTGTTGACAGAAACAGCTCCCGCGATATAATATAAGGAAAGAAAAACAGAAGACAGATCCTTCTCAGAACGGGGAACAGACCATGAGCACAGACAACACCATCAGAAAGCTTCAGCGGCAGGCCGCATCCTGCACGGACGAGCTGCTGGAGATCACCGCCGACATAGGAAAATACATTGTCGACGCGTACGGGACAGCTCCCACGGAGCTGTTTGACATGCAGTGCCGTATTCAGCTGGAACGCTGCAGACGTCTGGCATGCAGGCTCCGGACAGTCTCCGACGCGCTTGTCCGGACCGAAACGCCGGAATCCGGAGAACACGCAGCAGGCACGGCCGTCACCCTGGAGATGATAAAGCAGAATCTTCTGATATTAAAACAGAAAGAGGCTTTTCTTACAGAGTTTCTTGCACATTCCGGTTCGGTCAGCGCCCGGCTGAAAGCTTCGGCAGAACTGGATGATGCTGCCGGAGTAATCCGGCTCGCGAATACATTGAGAGGAGAACTGGATCAATGCCGGAAAGAAAACAAAAAATCAAACTGATTCACGTGATACCAGTGGCCGGGCTGTCCGCCCTGGCATGCATTATTCTTCACTTTCAGTCAGATGCGGTTATTATTCATTTCGGGATACGCTTCTACCGCAGTCTGCGCAATATCGTATTTACGGCCGGCGGAGCGGCCGGTTTTATCGCTGTTATTTTATATACAGCGGATCTTTTGCAGCAGAGAAAGTGGCAGAATGCGAGGGACGAGGCGATCGCGCGGGACGAGGCGGACCGCAGGGAAGTCCTCGAGGAAAAGGAACGGCGCAGGGAAATCCTGTCGGTGTCCAGAAAAATGGATTCCGGAAAAATCCGGGAACTGCTGACAGAGTACGCCGCAGGAAAATGGAATATGCTCTCAGATTCCCTGCTACAGCTGAAAATACAGCTGGATATCATGGACGAACACCAGGACAGGCTCTCCCATCTTCTCGATATCAACGGGGCCGACGCCCTGGAGAGCACCGAGGATATTCTGGACCGTGTGGAACAGTATCTGTGCAAAAATGTCCGCAAAGCGCTCAACTATCTGGATGTGGCCGACCCGGCCGGAGACACCCGTCCGGTCAGAGACAGGCTCGACGCCTGTCATGAGGAGGGAAAACGGCAGCTCACACAGGTTCAGGAATTCCTCTTTGCGCTGGCAGACTTCCTGAACAGGCAGGGGGAGGACGACAACAGCATGGAGCTGCTGGATATTTATAAATCCACGATTTTGTCATCCATTGAGGATGACCAGAGAAAGGAATCAGAAACATGAAAAAACCAAAGAAAAAGAACCTGTTTTTCTCCCGTCTGTCCCTGTTTCTGGCAGCGCTGCTCCTGGTGGCCCTGCCGGGCGGCTGCAGCGGCGCGAGAACAGAGCGGAATGAAGGATCCCTCAGCTACGAGGACGCGGAGGCAGAAATTGCCGCAATGTTAAATGAAATCAGTGTCACCCATGTGTCCGAACCGGTTCTGGACATTTATTCGGAAGATCTCTCCGAAGCGGAAACGCTGGCGGATCTTTCCACTTTTCCGGTCACCGTCACCGGAGACGGGGATATCATTCTTGAGATCGCCGCCGCGACGGAGCTTTCCGCCGAGGCACCGGACGACTGGATCAATATGGTGGCGCAGGAATTCAACAAAGCAGGTTATACCGTCGGCGACAGGCGCGTAACCGTCTCCGTCCGCAAAATCACTTCCGGCGAAGTCGTCACATATATGAAAGCCGGAGCTTACCAGCCGCAGCTATTTATCCCGTCCAACGACGCCTGGGGAATGATGCTTAAGTCTTCCGGAATCGGCGTGGAAAAGATTGCGGAGCGCATTGCGGGAAATACAGCCGGTATTCTGATCAAAAAAGATGTATATGATTCCTTCATTGAAAAATACAAAGAACCCACGCTGGCAAATGTTTTAGATGCCACACTGGCAAAAGATCTCACATTCGCCTACACGAATCCCTATACGTCCAGCACGGGATTAAATATCCTGACCGCGATGCTAAGCTCCTTTGACGCGGCGAATCCGCTGTCCGACACGGCGCAGCAAAAGCTTCTCGAATACCAGAAATCCTCCCCGCCCGTCGCCTACACCACCGCGGTGCTCCGCAGTCAGGCTTCCAAGGGAATTATCAACGCCATGGTGATGGAGGAACAGGCCTATATCAATACCCCGGAGCTCATCAATTATACCTATATCCCGGCCGGAATCCGTCATGACCACCCTGTTTACACTTTCGACTACTGCACGCAGGAGCAGAAAGACGCGGCAAAGCTGTTTGTGGACTACTGCCTGACGGAGGAGAACCAGAATCTGGCGACGGAAAAAGGTTTTAACCGCCACGATGAATACGTCCCGGAAGACCCGGGGCTCGACGGAACAGGATATCTCACCGCACAGAAAGTCTGGAAACAGAATAAAAACGGCGGAAGGCCGATTATCGCCGTGTTTGTCGCCGATATTTCCGGTTCCATGAGAGGAGAACCGCTGAGCGCACTGAAATCGTCGCTGATCGGCGCGTCCTCCTATATCGGTTCCGAGCACTATATCGGGCTGGTCAGCTATTCCGGAAATGTCACGGTTAATCTGCCGGTTGAACAGTTTGACGCGACGCAGAAAGCTTACTTTTCGGGGGAAGTAAAAGGTCTGGCGGAGGGCGGCAGCACGGCAACCTATGACGCTGTGCTTGTGGCGCTGAACATGCTGGCCGAAAAGGCAAAAGAAGTTCCCGAGGCAAAGCTGATGCTCTTTGTCCTCTCCGACGGGGAACAGAATGAGGGATACAGTCTCAAAAGAGTGACGCCCATTGTCTCAGGAATGCGGGTGCCCGTCTATACAATCGGCTATAATTACAATGATGAAAACGGGGAGCTGAACCGCCTCTCCGACATTAACGAGGCGGCGGCGCTGAATGCCACCAGCGATGATATTTCCAATCAGCTGAGAAATCTGTTTAATGTGACCATATAAAATACGGCAGGAATAGAAAGCGGTACTGCCATCAGGAACACGGCGCAGGAGGAATCCTGCGCCGTGTTCCTGATCATACCAGACAGTCCGCAGCACCTGTCCGCGCAGCATTTTAAGAACAGGAGGATCGGAATGAGAAAAAAAGCAGAGACACACCGCCCCGTTCCGGGGATAAGCCGGGAGGAAGAGGAAAAACAGCTCGCAGAGATAATCGGCGTGGCACAGATGAATCTTGTGCGGACCACGGCACATATCAGTGAACTGTCCGGCGAACTATACGACCTGATGGAAAAATACGGGCCGAAGGATAAGGAAGCTCTCTCGCTTCTGCACAACACACAGTCGCAGCTTAAAGAATATGAGCGCGATCTGCTGCGCCGTCAGAAAGCGCGGAAAAAGCCCTATTTCGGGCGGATTGATTTCCGGGACGCAAAACTTCCTTTTGAGGAATCCTATTATGTGGGACGTGTGGGAATCTCACTGCCGGGCGAGGCGCCGCTCGTCATCGACTGGAGAGCCCCCGCGGCGTCCGTCTATTATGAGAGTACCGCGGGCCCCTGCAGCTATGTGGTAAAAGACGAAGGGATCTGTGAAATCAATCTGAGGCGCAAACGCACCTATGAAATCGCGGACGACCGGCTGATTGATTTTTATGATTCCGACGTGGTGGCAAACGATGAACTTCTGACACAATATCTCGCAAAAAACAAGGGCGCAGTCCTGGGAGAGATTATCGCCACGATTCAGAAAGAACAAAATGAGCTTATCCGCAGGTCTCCAAAGACCAGTATGATCGTGCAGGGAGTGGCCGGATCGGGAAAAACCACGGTGGCAATGCACCGTATTTCCTATATTCTCTATAATTATGGGGACGAATTCCACCCGGAAGATTTTTACATTATCGGAAGCAACCGCATCCTTTTAAATTATATCACCAGCGTGCTTCCGGATCTGGATGTGTACGGCGTCTCACAGATGACAATGGAGCAATTGTTTGTCAGGCTTCTCTATGAAGCCTGGGATAACGGGCGCGACACGATCGCCCCTCTGGATAAAACAGACCGGCAGGCCGTCATCCGCGGGACTTTCGCATGGTTTCATGACCTTGAAATGTTCTGCGCCGCTTATGAGGACGCCAGAATCCCACAGGAAGACGTCTGTCTGGAAGAATCCGGAACCCTTATTTTTGAAAAGACATCCATTCAGCGCTATCTGCGCGAAAACAGGGCCGTCTCCATGCAGAACAAGATACTCATGCTGAACGAAATGCTCCTGGCCAGACTCGAAAACCAACTGTCCGGAAAATACGTCTCCTTCTCCGAAGAAAAAAAGAAAGAACTGCGGCGCAGATACCGCCATTATTTCGGAAAAAAAGAATGGAAAGGCTCTGTGGCAGACGTATACCGGGAATTCCTGCAGACACAGGCCAAAGCCGGAAAGTGCGTATCATTCCCGGATCATGCATACGACGTGTATGATCTGGCCGCGATGGCCTATCTGTATAAGCGAATCGGCGAGACAGAGCCGGTACAGGAGGCACGCCATGTGATTATTGACGAGGCGCAGGACTTTGGCATGATGGTATACGGAGCGCTCGCCTACTGTCTGAAAGGCTGTACCTACACAATCATGGGCGACGTGTCCCAGAATATTTACCACGGTTACGGCCTGGAGGACTGGAAAGAACTGCAGGAGCTGATGCTGACCGGAACATTTGATACATTCGGCCTCCTGAAAAAAAGTTACCGGAATACCATAGAGATCGCCGGCTTTGCCACGGAAATTCTGCGCCACGGAAACTTTTCCATCTATCCTGTGGAACCGGTCTGCCGCCATGGAAATCCGGTGCGGGTAACCGCCTGCGCAGACGAAGCCTCCCTGCTTGCGGAAACGGTGCGCACCGTCAGGGAATGGCTTGGGGGCGGTCGGGAAACCATCGCCATTATCTGCCGCGATGAAAACGAGGCAGCCGCGGTGAGCCGCAGTCTCGGCAGATACCTGACGCTCGCCGACAGCGATCCGGAAACAGCCGAATTTGGAAGCGGAATTATGGTACTGCCGGTCGCTTTTACAAAGGGGCTGGAATTTGACGCCGTGCTTCTCTTCAATCCTTCCGCTTCCTCCTGGCCGGAGGAAGACGCATGCGTAAAACAATTGTACGTCGCAGCCACACGAGCGCTGCACGAGCTTGCCGTTCTCCACCTGGGCGATCTGACCGGGCTGATTGCAGCGCCGGTGTCAGAGGAAAAACGCATGCGTTCCCTGGAAAACGAAGTGCCTGAAAAAACAAAGCGCTATGCCAGAAAAGAAAGAACCACCAGGGAACAGGAACGCCTGCGGGCGCAGACCGGTGAGCGGGAGCGCTCAGACCGTGAAAGCCTGGGCCCGAGACCGATCGCAATCCGGCAGACTGCAGCGGAAAATAAATCTGCCGTGTGCATGCCGGATAATCCGGGCATCGCCGCGGACTCTCCCCTCTCCCGCCGCTTTGGCGAAATTCCGGAGAACGGCAGCCTGCGGCCGCGCGGACACAGCCGCATCGACAGTTCCGTCCGCATCGTAAAAAAGACCAGAAAACACGTGGAACTGACCAGCCGGTACGGAGTCCTCCGCCTCACCCCTCTCTCCCCCTCCATTCTGCGCGTTCAGTTCACCCGGGACACTGCAGGGGAGCCGGAATCCGGCCAGTGGAATTACCGGCCGCAGCAGTCTCCGGCCTGGAACGCAAAAGAAGGAAAAAACCTGGTAGAAATATCAACCGAAAAAATCACCGTCCGTATTGACAAAAAAACGGGAGCGCTTCAGTTTCTGAACCGGAACGGACAGCTGCTGCTCGCCGAGCGCGCAGAACAGCCCCGCCAGATTGACACCGCAACGCGGGAGACATGGGTCTATTTTGACTGGCCGCGGAAAGAAAAGCTGAAAGCAAAAGGGATTCTTGCAGACGAATTTCTGCGAATGGATCAGAAAGCGGCCTATATCAGTTTTGGCGGAAAAACACCGCGGATGCCGCTGCTTCTCTCCGGATACGGATATGGAATCGGGGCCGCGGCCGGATGGAACGTGCTCTGCTGCAATATTCCGGCTTACGGTCCCTATCTGTATGCGGACGGGACAGCACAGATTGATTACTACTTTCTTTATGACGGAACTCCTGAAAATGTGTCTGAACTTTACCGGGAAATCGGAATGCGGCGGAAAAACCGACCGGAAGAATAAATCAGAATACCGCGAAAAATGTCGATTGACAAACATTCTTTCTACAATTATAATGTATTTGTAAAACTTATTTTGTAGAAAGGGAAGAAAAATGTTGAAGAAATTTAACAGAAAAATGTTGGGGCTATTCTTAGCAGTGTCTATGACAGTTACCGCAGTATCCCCGACACAGAGTATGGCTACAGAGGCCAGTGAGAATGCCGCCGGCGACGGCAGACAGAACGTGGAAATAGTGCCGGAGTCCGGGAGCGGCGCGGCTGACGCAGACATCCCTGCGCGCGGAGACACTCTCCCGGAAGCACCGGAGCATAAGAGCGACGAGACGCCGTCGCCGGACGCAAGCGCACCGGAGGGCGGACAGGATTCCCTGTCTGTACAGACGGAAGACAGTCCCGCGCAGGATTCCGCCGTCCAGGCGCGGAATGCAGCCGACGGTATTGTGCCGCTGGCGGATAGTTACGATATCGATCATCCGGTCATTGAGAGCTTTGAATTCGCGGAAAACGGACAGGATCTGAAATCAGACGATACGCTTCATTTTAATATAATGGCTTATGACGTGGACAGCGGAATAAAGAGTATTGAGATTCTTATTAATGCCAGCAGCTGGAAAGCATACAGGGTATCCTGTAAAAAAAGTGCAGAAAAAAATCTCTACACCGCAGAATATCCCTGCAGCCAGCTCACCGGAACCAGCTTTTATATCAGTCAGGTCCGTGTACTCGATAATGCCGGAAATTATACTGATCTGGATGTAACGGACGATCAAAATCAGTATCTCTACCGGTTCACTGCAGACCGGGCCAGTACCGGAGGCTCCAGCGGAGGCGGACAGGATAATAAAGTAGCAGTATCAAATCTTCAGATACAGAAAAATGACACAGACGGAGACGGGCAATTAAGTACCGGGGATTCTGTCACTTATACGTTAGACGTGACCTCTGACGGAGAATCGGTCTCGTATGCAATTCTGCGTATGTATGTTACATCAAACGGTTATGCAAATACCCAGTATGTAGACATGAATTATAACCCTGAAACCTCGATGCTGACGGGAACATTCTCTATTACGGAGGATACTTACCCCCACAGCTGGTACCCTGATTATATCTCAGTATATACTAAATCCAATAAAAGGTATAATTTTTATCCAGGATCGGCTTCGATTACGCCGGCAGGCAGAGATGTGTCTTTTATAGTTGTTCAGGAAGGATATGATACCGCCAGACCGGAAGTCGAAAGTATTATCATTGATAAAAACGGGGAATTTGTACAGGCCGGGGATGTCGTCAATATCTCCATCAAAGTAAAGGAAGAGAACCCTGCTGCTTATGGAAATGTACGTTTTGACCCAATGATCTCGAATGTATCCGTACCCTATAATTCAACCCGCCTGACCTTTGACGCTGGGACAGGAGAATATACGGGACAAATTCAAATAACAGAGAATACCTATCCGTGTGAATGGGATCTGACTTATCTGTATCTGGAGGATACCATCGGACATAAGACATATATTGTGGATGCCTTTCCGAACTACAGTTCCACCTATCCGTGGTATTTCAAAGTAATATCCGGAACTAAATACGCAGAGGAAGTCAACGATATTACCTTCAGGTTTCTCGGACGTGAAAAGCTGGAGGACGGCACGCTCAGTCCGGACGTTACGCTTCTTCACACACAGACTGTCGAAAAGGTGGGAAGACGCGCCAGCATGAAGGACCTGAAGCTCAGTATCCCGCAGATTGCGGAGGGGTACCCTGTCCACTGGACATACAGCTACAATAATACCGTCGCAGATGAAAACACACAGCTTTACTTCCCTAATCTGCTAAAACGACCGCAGTATTATTCTTTCACTGCGGTTTATGACAAAGGCTGTGCAACCATCTCGCTCTCCTACATCACAAAAGACGGCGATGAAAAGACCACAGTCATCACTAAAGTCGTCGAAAAAGAAGCCTCCTATCAGGATGTCCTGGATCTTCTGACGCTGCCGGAGGACGCGAGATCCGACGATTTTGGCGGATTCTCTCTGGCGTACACAGACGAATCCCACAATGAGAATTCCACGGTCGGCGATCTGTCTGGGATTTCCGTGAAGGCCGTCTACAACAGCTGTCAGGTGATATGCACGAAAAAATACATTGATCCGTACGGTTTCACTGCCAGTGAGCAGTTCACGCAGTCCTACCCTGCGGATACAAAATTATCGTCGGTCTTATCCGACCTTGGCACGCCGCCGGACATAAAAGGCGCAGCGTTCGACAAATGGCTTTTATCCGGCGTTTCCACTGAGGACGTTCTTTCCGAAAGCGTGACAAAGTTTGACGCGATCGCGGCCTACAGCGGAAAAACAACTGTGGAATCCGTGTACACTTACCGCAACGCTGACGCTGAAGTAGTAACAGAACACTCCCTGATCCTGCTCGACGGTGAAGATCTGACAGCCGCCGAGATCAAAGGCGGGGCGGCAGAAGCTTTCAAGGATGTAAAACATTTTAGCGGACTAAAATTATCCGAATGGACAGCAGATATTAAGGACGATCTGCCGCGCTATAAAGTGGTCGAATATGAAGCTGTTTATCACAACCGCCTTTTGACACTCCGGTATCCGGACGATGCATGTGAATATAAGTTTGTGGACAAAGGCGCAACGTATACGCTGCCCACAGAAACAGATAAATACAAAGAGATCATCTGGAAAGGCTACGAAAAAGGCGCAACCATCACTGTCACGGAAGATATGATCCTCACCGTGGAAGACGCGAAGCTTTGGGATGACAACGATTCTTCCGGCGACGGGGATGACGGGGATGATAACGGTTCTTCCAGTGACGGGGATGACAACGGTTCTTCCGGCGACGGGGATGACGGGGATGATAACGGTTCTTCCGGTGACCAGACAGACACAAACAGGCTTCCGGATGAAAAAGTGGCTGAAATTACGAACCAGATCCTGAACGCGACGGACGGCACCACAATTAATATTGACATGAAAAAGGCAACCGTGATTCCCAAAGAAGTCCTTGAGACCATACGCGACAGGTCTGTCACAATCGTCCTGAATATGGGAGAATACAGCTGGACGCTCAACGGCATGGATGTCGCCGCGACACAGTTAAAGGACATTGACCTCGAAGTAAAAATCGATACAGACGCGATACCCACAAGTCTCGTCCAGTCCCTTGCAGGCGACAACCCGGCGACGCAGCTCTCCCTGACGCACAACGGGGATTTCGGATTCCAGGCAAGCCTCTCGGTGAATCTTGGCAGCGAACACAGCGGCGAAACAGGCAACCTGTATTACTATGACAGCACCGGAAAGCTTGTATTCATCAATTCCGGTCAGATCGCGGAGGACGGCACCACCAGCCTGACATTCTCTCACGCGTCCGATTATGTGATTGTCATTGAAAATGGTGTCCGGTCCGTCGAAATGATGTCCGGCGGAAACAGCGGTCTGACAGATCTGATTCATGAAGACTCCCTGCCGGACAACGGAAGCAGCGAGGCCATGATTGCAAAAGCAGATGAAACCCCGGCCACAGCAGCGGATGATCCTGCACCGTCATATGACGCAACGCAGACCGGAACAGCCGGAGAAAGTTCCTCCGCAAAACCGGCCGGAAACCAGAAACCAAAAAGTCCGAAAACCGGAGAATAAATCATGAAACCTGACAAAAAAAGAATCTTTTCGGCTGCCCTGGTCACCGCATTCTGTGTGATCATCGCCCTGGCCGTCCGTTTAAGCGGAGATTTTGTACCGGAGGACTCCACAGAAGTTTCTTCCCGGATTCCCATGGATTCTGCCCTGACGGCAGAATCCACGGAGGCTTCCGGAAATACGGAAGTCGATTTTCATTCCCTGCGGGAACTAAACGGGGATATCTACGCATGGATATCCGTTCCGGGAACCGCCGTAAATTATCCGGTTCTTCAGAAAACAGATTCTTTAGATCCATATGATAACTACTATCTGGACCACACGGCAGATCATGCAGAAGGATATCCCGGGGCAGTCTACTCCCAGCCTGTCAGTGCAACTGATTTCACGGACCCCGTCACTGTCCTGTACGGCCACAATATGAAGGACGGGAGCATGTTCGCCTCCCTCCATTCCTTTGAGGACAGGGATTTTTTTGATCAGAACCGGCTGATTATCATTGACACGCCGGAATGCACCCTTACTTATGAGATATTTGCCGCGGTCAGTTTTTCCGACGATCTGATTCCCTACGAATATGATTTCTCCATACCGGACGGAATGCAGAGGTATCTTGAGGATATAAAGAAAAGTGATGGAAACATCCGTGAAGATATGAAAGTGACAGAGTCGGACAGAATCCTTACGCTGTCCACCTGTTATCCGGATGAGGAAACCAGAAGACTTCTGATCGAGGCTGTTCTGATATCAGAATGACATCTGAATCAGCAGCCCTCAGATCATCCGGATAGTCAGAAAAAGGCTGTAGCACCGGTCTCCCGGCGCTACAGCCTTTTTTTCGGAACTTAAATATTCAGCAGATCACTATATGCCTTCAGCGCGCCGTCCGTATCGTGCGCAAGTACTCTCTTTGCCAGAACCTTCCCCAGCTGCACGCCTTCCTGGTCAAAGCTGTTAATGTTCCACACAAAGCCCTGGTACATAACTTTGTTCTCGAAGTGAGACAAAAGTGCGCCCAGCGCCTGCGGTGTCAGCTGATCTCCCGCAATAATGCTGGAAGGACGCCCGCCCTCAAAGTTTTTATTGCGGTCTTCGTCCGCTTTGCCGCACGCAAACGCCACAATCTGTGCCACGACATTCGCACAGAGCTTCTGCTGGCTCGTGCTGTCCTGAATCACAACATCCGTGCCCATCTGGCTGTTCCGGAATCCGACAAACTGGAGCGGAATAATATCCGTCCCCTGATGCAGGAGCTGATAGAAGGAGTGCTGTCCATTGGTGCCCGGCTCGCCGAAAATAACCGGACCCGTGGGATAACTGACCGGCTCACCGAAACGGTTTACGGACTTGCCGTTGGACTCCATATCCAGCTGCTGTAAATGCGCAGGGAAACGGCTCAGCGCCTGCGAATAAGGAAGCACGGCAGTATTCCGGTACCCCAGGACATTTCTCTCATAAATCCCGATCAGCGCGTCCAGCATAGCGGGATTTGCCAGTATATCCCTGTTCTGCGCGAGCCTGTCCTCCTCCGCCGCTCCGTCGAGGAACTGTGCGAATACTTCGGGGCCGAACGCCAGCGATAATACCGCACCGCCCACGCCGGATGTTGAGGAGAAACGGCCTCCAATGTAGTCGTCCATAAAAAACGCCGCCAGATAATCGTCGCTCGCTGCCAGAGGCGACGTCTCGCTGGTAACGGCAATCATATGTCTGGAGGGATCCAGCCCTGCATTCTTTAACGCGTCTTTTACGAAAGACTCATTCGTTAAAGTCTCCAGAGTCGTGCCGGATTTGGATACCAGCACAAAGAGAGAATGCTCCACGTCAATGGTATTTAATACTGCCGCCGCGTCATCCGGATCCACATTGCTGATAAATCTGGCTTCCATTTTAAATGTATGGTTCACCTTAGCCCAGTTCTCAAGCGCAAGATACATTGCGCGGGGACCAAGGTCGCTGCCGCCGATGCCGATCTGTACCACCGTGGTAAACTTCTCGCCTGCCGCATTCGTAATTTCGCCGCTGTGTACCTTATCTGCCAGCTCTGCAATCTTCTTCTGCTGCTCCGCGTAGAAACTGCGCTTGTCCACACCGTCGGCCACAACTGCGTTCCCCAGCTGCCCGCGGGTCATATGGTGAAGCACCATGCGCTTTTCGCCGGTGTTGATCACCTCACCGTTGTAAAGGGCTTCGAATTTTTCTGCAAGCTGCATCTCCTCCGCTAATTCTGCAAGAATCTTCAGGACCTCATCGTCCACCTGCTTCGCGGCGTAATTGAATGCAAGTCCTGCCGCCATGGGGACATTATACTTTTTCACACGGTCCGCGCCGTTCTCCCCGGCCATTGTCTCCGCAAGATTTACAGCCGCCGCCTTCTGCAGCTTCTGATATGCAGAAACCGTATCTAAATTGTTCCAGGTAATCATAACTGATTCCGACCTCCTTAACATAGTGTTCTATGATTATACTATTAAATGAGTATGAATTCAAGCACGGGAAGCCATTTTCCGCCTTATCCGGCAAAAAATGTATTCTGTCTTTCCACCTGTCCTGCGCTCCTGCATTTTTACTGATAATGACGCAGTCCTGCTCCGGGATAGTATTATTCACAAACATATTCCACGGGGCCGTTACTATGGCATGATGCCCTGTGATACCGGCATATCATGAAACAGCCAGTCCGATTCCAATCGTAAGCAGCACAAGAGGTGTCAGAAATATTCTTGTGGCAAATCCGTTTGAGAAGGTCATAACATACACACTGACAAACGCAAGTCCCGGAAAAAGCAGAATTCTTTTTTTCAGAGTTTTCGGCGTCAGCAGAATTAATGCAATGCATACTCCTGCCGGTAATGTCAGATAATAAAATGCATAGTATGTTTCTCTGAAAATACGATACATATACTCCAGGAAAATGCTTCTCTGAACATCATTTCCGGCAACATAGGAATATCGTGAAAAATTCCCCGGCGCAAGCATCAGGACACAAAAACCTGCCCGCGCTCCCAGCATTCCCGTTATTTCCCAGCCGCGGAACCGCCGCTTTTGACGAACGCTCCACACTGCAAAGAAAAAGAGCGCCGCCAGCAGGGTGCAGGATGCGGCTTCTATGGACAGACCTGCAAAAAAACCGGCAATCGCCATTCCCAGGGCTGCCGGCAGTGCAGGCTGCCTGCCGGCGGAACCCCCCCTTCTCCTCCGTCACACAGACGCGGTAATACACCAGCCCGAAACTCAATACAATCAGTAATTCATATGTCTGTCCGCACTGTCCGAAACCCGGCTATCGGGCACTTACCGGCGTTCCCACTTCGATCAGATTGCCATCCGGATCGTAAAAACGAACTACTTTCTGCCCCCAGGCGTGCGTCATAAGCGGATTGACATACTGAACCGAGGGATACACTTTCTCCAGATGTTCAATAAAAGCTTCCATGTCCTGCTCTTCGAAATACAGTTCACAGGAATTATTTTCCGGAATGATATCCTTTCCCAAAAATCCTTTCCAGATTTTTTCGTCCTGAAGCACAAGGCCCTCCGTTAAAATCATGTTTCCATCATTGTCTAATACCATATCAAGTCCAAACAGATCATGATAAAATTGTCTCGATTTTTCAATATCCTTAACAACGATTAAAATGTTTTTTAATCTCATAGTACGCATCTCCCACGCAATTCCGCTTTTATGTAAATCAGTGATTCAGGTATTGATCTCAGGCGTCCGCCAGCCTGCTCTCTGACACTATTAAATTCTATCATACACAATGTTCCGGGAAATTACAATAAGCGGAGCCGTTTTCCGGGTACAATGATCCGCTACAGGCGCCGCGCAATCTTATAAATCAGATCCGGCAGAATCCGGCACCTGGAATAATCATATCTTCTCTGTATCCCGCCGCTTCTTCCCGCCAGCGGGACTCCTGTCGAAGAATTATCGGAAACCACCAGCAGTGCTATCGCAGGGACGTCCATAATTTTAGCAATGGCGTAAAAAGTGGAATGGAATAACCATTTTCTGCCGCCATTTTCAGTACTTGTGTCACAAATTCTTTGTCAGGGTATATCCTCTCAAACGGGACATAATCCCGGATACTCTCTTTCAGATATGTATTGGCCAGTGTTCCCGCCATAGAAAAGGCGGGCGTACACACATCTCTAATGTCAAAGTTCCTTTTCAATGCTCCCACCGCCCCCGCAAATATCAGTTTCCGGAATTGCAGTTCACCGCAGATCAGCAGATAATCGAGCATATTACAGCCCCCCGCCGCCGTTTTAATCCATGCAATCTTCAGGCCATCTTTCTCCACCAGAAATCCCTGACAATAACTTTTTGAACCCAGTTGCTTACACTGAAAACTACCGTCGATTAATATTTTATCCGGGCTGTAGGATGGAGCGACAACCAGCGCGTCATAGACCATCTCATCCGTCAATCCGAAATTGATTTTTGCCAGACCCTTTACATTATACTTGTGTAAATTATTCAAAATCGTTTTTAATCTGTCCGTCATTTTCCTCCCTCTTTCTGCTTTTTCTGACTGCCCATTCCACTGCCCGGGGCTCCCGCCTGACCCGGATATTATTTCAACAGGGTTTCGCAGAAAATTCCGAAAGCATCTGTGCCATGCGACACGATCTATCTATTCTGTATTTCAATCAGATTATAATCTTCCGCACATTGAATCAGTCCATCCATAACCGTACGAAATGTTACACCATACTTTTTTGCTTTATCGCAGTTCATCCACAAGTTATGTCCCGCAGGAATATCTTCTACTTTCACTTTTTTTCCCAATAAGGCAATGAATTCCTGCGTTATATCATACATTGATTTTGTTGTCTCACTCCCAAAATTATATATGCCTCCCGGTAAAGTGATAACTTTTTCCATATTTTCTGCCACTTCTTTCAAATATGTAATCCCCCGGAACTGTCCGGAGCTAAACGAAACACGTTCTTTTGCGTTCAAAATATTCATAAAGTAATTTGATTTCTTCAAATAATAATCATACATCCATTCAGCACGCAGCATCACTGCATCCGGATTAATTTCCAAAACCCTCTGTTCCATTTCAAACTTATGTTCAGCATATATATTACCCGGTTTTCCCGTATCCTCCCGGTACGGTCCTTCTTCGCCGCACCCGTTATATACCTGATCGGAACTAAAACAGATTAATTTCCTTCCCTTTGAAGCCTTTGCGATAAAAACCGGAATCTGTACATTTGCATAATAAGAAGCATCCGGGTCGGCCTGACATGCTCCCATATCAGAGATGGCCGCGGTATGAATAATGACATCCGGGTCACTCCCATCAATTATGCGCTTTATCTCTTCCTGTGATGCATTGCGAAGCGATGGAGCGGCAACTGTGTTCCCACACATCTCCATTATTTTATGACCTGCAAATCCCTTTGCTCCTGTAACAAGTATCATTGTATCCTCCCTGAGAGACATAGAAAGCTCTTCATTTACAGACTTTTGTTCATAGTCTCGAAAATACCCCATGGAAGCCGCCTGCCTCCCATGGGGTTAAAAATATAACTCTTATAATAGCCCTATATTATTCTGTCAAACAAGGCAGAGCACCTGAAATACTCTGCCTTGTCATACTCCTGCTCTTAGATGATGTGATATTCTAAATA
>CAMSQM010000041.1 GCA_947062675.1 uncultured Roseburia sp. | reverse complement strand
AGATCATGCCATGTGACTGGAGTTCAGACGTGTGCTCTTCCGATCTAATCCATCCACTTCCTTTAGCGCCGCCGAGAGCGGAACCCCGCTTCTGATCATGGCAGCCACCTTCCCGGACTGTTCCTCAATATAACAGTTTCCGACTGTCCCCGCGGCTGTCTGCAGAGATGCGACAATCGTCATTCCGCTGGAATACAGACTGCTCAGTGTCCTGGAAAAACGCGCCGTGCAAATAACACGGTTCAGTCTTCCAACCACCGGCAGATGCAGTTTTAAATAGCCGGTTATCCGGCGCACCTGACGGATTTTTCCCGCCAGTGTAAAAAATACGCCGGCGGCCGGCACGATACACAGGAGCAGAAACCATTTATGTATCAGAAAATCAGAAGCTGTCATCAGGAATTCAGTCGGTGCGGGCAGACTTTCCATTTCTGAAAATAATTCTTCAAACTGTGGCAGGATAAACGCCACAATCAGAAGGACCACCCCGATACACATCGCCAGAAGGACCATCGGATAAATCATCGCTGACTTTACCTGCTGCCCCAGATGATATTCTTTCTGATAATGTACAAAAAGGCGCTCCATCACCACATCCATGCCGCCGCTCTCCTCCCCGGCATACACCATGCCAAGCATCAGCTCCGGAAAACAGTTCTGCGCAGTCATCGCCTCCGACAGGGATGCCCCCTTTTTCAGCTCTGCCAGAACCGCGGAATAGATGGTGCGCTCGGTCGCAGAGAGCCCCTCTCCCTCCGCGATAATTTCCAGACCGCGCACAATGCTGATACCAGAGGACAGCAGCGCGGACAGCTCCCGGCAGAAAGCCTGGAGCTTCGCGGGGGAAAGCTTTCGCTTCTTTTCCGCGGCGCGCACCTCTTTCGCCCGGATCAGGCAGAAGCCCTGTTCCCGCAGTGTCTGCTGCAGGCCGCTGATTCCGGCTGCCTCCATTGTCCCACGCCTCATTTTTCCTTCCATACTTTTTGCCACATACCGGAACGCTGCCATTGTGTTCCTCCTTTCTCTCAGATCCCCAGGATTGACAGATACCAGTTCGCGATTTCATCTCCGTAAAAAAAAGAAAGCCCCAGCCCGAACGCGAGAAACGGCCCGAAAGCAAAAGAATCCCTGCGTCCCAGGCGTTTCCTTAAAAGCATCACAATCGCGTACACCCCTCCTGTGAGAATTCCCACAAACATGGCTGTGATAATCGCACGCGTTCCCAGCAGAAAACCGCTGACTGCCATCAGCTTGATATCTCCTCCGCCGAACGCGCCTTTCACCAGCACGGTAAGCGCCAGCATCGGCAGTGCCACCACGAGCGTTCCCACAAGACGGTCCGTCAGGGAGTGCTCCGGAAACAGTACCTGCGATGCCACGCCCAGAAGGGCCGTCCCCACATGAAACCGGTCATAAATCAGTCTGGTATCCCGGTCAATCTGTGCAACTGCGGTGAGTATCGCCAGATAAAGAAACGCAGTCAGTCCTCTGGCGGATAAAATTCCGGTCTGCCCGCATCCGAACCGGACGCAGCATGCACAGAAAAGCACGCCGCCCAGACATTCCGTCAGAAAATACCGGAACAGAATCTTTCCCCCGCAGCCGGAACATTTTCCCCGCAGCAGAAGATAACTGACACAGGGAATAAGCTCCGCCGCACCAAGGGTCCGGCCGCAGGCCGGACAGTGGCTGCGGCCGGACACCACGCTGATTCCCCTGGGAAAACGGTATACCACCACATTCACAAAGCTGAAAATACTGGCTCCCGCCACAAAGCGGAACAGCCACAGAATTCCGTCTGCAACCGCTGTTTCCATCTGCGCACCTCCTTCCCCGCAGTTTATGCGGCTGTCATCCTGTCAGTTTGTAATCGTATAGGTCTCCTCGCCGGCGGCCGGATTTGCCTTATAGACACAGATTTTTCCGTTTGCAGCCGTATAAGTCAGTGTCTGCAGAACACCTTTTGCATTAAAAGTCATTCCGGCAGTCGTGACATCCACGGTTCCTTTCACCTCGGCCAGCGCCGTGATATCCGCGGATGTCAGTGTGATGGTTCCGCCCGGATTAGCGGCATATGCTTCGTCTGCCAGCGTCTGAGTCGCCATCACGGCCTGTCTCGCCTCCGCAATCACCTGTTTTTCCCGCGCTTTATCAATATATCCCGTCAGTGCCGGAATCAGCAGCGCCGCCAGAATGGCCAGGATCACCAGCACCACAATCAGTTCCACGAGTGTAAATCCGCCTTTTTCAGCTTTGAATTTCTTTTCTTTTAATAATTTTTTCATAATTTTTCCTCTTTTCTGTATAATGTTTGTTTTTAATTTTGCCGCCTCAGGGAGATCCCTCCGGCGGTTCCCGGATTGCGGTAACTGCATTTTCCCGTATCACCCGGTAACGGAATGAGAGAATCACCTCATCCTGTGCGATCAGCTGTGTTTTTTCCTCATCGCTGTAGAGACGGACCGCTGTATTCAGGTAGTGAAATTCATCCCCCTGGCCGGTTCCTGCCGGATAGGAAAACGTCATTTCCAGATAATTCCCCATGTAGTAAGGGTCTGCAAATGCCTGGCGCACAGCGCGGGCTCTTGCCTTTCCCGCCGCATTTTCGCACAGGTACTGTTTTCCCGCCTCCCTGGCATAATACCGGACAAGGAGACTTCCGGGCGATATGTCAGCGGAAGCAGTTTCATCAATTTTGACGCTTCCAAGACAGATTTCCGTGTCCGGACACCCCTCTGCGGAGACCAGCACCACATAGCCGTCCGCATTGCCGAATTCGAGCGCGGCGCCGCTGTCCTCCCCCGTCCGGTCCGCCGTCGTCTGATCCGGCCCGCAGGTATCATAGAGCTTTACATAACCTGACGCGTCCGCGGTGATGCTGCGGAGTTCCTGCACCGTGTTGTCCAGAATCAGCTGTGCCGACCAGAGTCTGTAGAGCCGTGTAAAAAGCTTTGCCGCCGGGCTTATGATCCCGGCCGTCATCGTCAGCAGGATAGCGGATAACAGCAGTGCAACGATCAGCTCTGTCAGGGTGGTTCCGGATCTGTGTCTGTTTCTTTTCATGGGCCTTCACCCCCCGCTTCCCCGTACACGTAAAAGGTCACGGTCTTTTCATTCCCATTCTCATCCGTGTAGGACACATCCCTGTGCCCAAGTCCGGTATTCACACGGAAAAGAACCGCGGTGCCGCTCTCACTTCCGTCGGCGGAAATTGCCCTGAAGGAAAATTCCGCCCCGCTTCCGCTGTCCGTGTAAGCCGCGGACTGCAGATCCCTGCAGATCTGTGTGTTTCTCTGACGGATTTCTTCACTTTTTTTCATGGCACTGACACCGAATGTGACGGCGCCCTGAAGCACTGCCGCAACTATCAGAAAAATCACCATGGCAGCTGTGACCTCTGTCAGTGTTTCCCCCGAACGGGAATGCAGAATCTCACGTTTCATGTTTCACCTCCTTCCCAGACGGCTTCCTCAAATCTGCAGCCGGTAATCCCGTCGCTGTCCGTCCGGTATTCATACCGGATCATCTCCCCGTCCGGCACGGTATAAGGTTCTCCTGTCAGACTGTACAGCCTGAATGTTCCCCCCGCAGCGTCCCACACGATTCTCTGCCCGCCATGCCGGAATATCACATCATAAGATGCCATCTGCCGGTACTCCGTGCGGCAGCGCCAGGAAACCCCGTCCGCCTCCGCCGTGACTTCCACTGTAAACAGATAACGCTGAAACCGGTTGCTGACCGCCCAGTCTGCCTGATCAGCGGAAATTTCCCCTGTCATCGCATCCTCCTGCTCTTCGCCCGCCTCTTTGTAAATGGCCACCCGGATCTGCCCATAGGAATCTGCGGATACGGAGGGGGAAGCTGCCGTATAATGAAAGACCGTCGCATCCGGCTGATCCGGATCATATTCCCCGTACCGTCCCTCCAGAAACTGACAGGCATACCGGTAAAAACTATCTCCCGGAGCACTTCCCGGAATCTCATACAGCTTCAGCTCCCGGTCCAGCACGCCCGCAAAACTTTCCGCCAGCTGGCGGCTCCGTTCCTGTGCAATTTTTTGTCCGGCACGGGCTAAGAGCAGACCGGACAGGTGCGTCAGCGCGAGCGCAAATGCCAGTATCAGTGCAGAAATACAGGTCACTATGACAATGGATGTCCCCGGGGAGCATCCCCCTGTTTCTCCCCGGGCGGCTTCTCCCGGATCATTGTCTGAGGGGGATCCCCCCTCCCTGTACTGATTCATAAAATCGATAACCTCCTCAATAGTCCTCCCCTCCTCCCCGGATCTTTGTCTGTTCAGTCGCCCGGAAGCAGAACAGTCTCCTCTGAGCGCAGATAAGCTTCGCTGACCGCGCTGCCATCCGGCGCATTTTCCGTGACATCCGCGCAAAATCCCGCGGACGCTGTGACCCGCCATGCCGCGTCGGAGAGCACGACGCCGTTTGCCGTGGTAAGGCTTTCCGCATCGGGCAGAACAAGCGCATAGGAAAATCCTGTGTTTTCCTCCCACGTAACCTCCAGACGGGCATTTAAATCCACCTGGTAAAAATAGGATATTCCCGCCAGTGTGTAGGAACCCTGGTGCATGGCGCCATAATCCGGAAGTTCAAATATCGTTTTTCCATCCTCCACGGTACCCGCCTGCTCTTCGAGCAGTAAAGTGCCGTCCGCAGTCTGTGTTCTGAGGAATATCCGGACACTTCCCGTGCCGGCATCCTCCACAATCCGGTAAGTCTTAACACTCTGCTGTCCGTCTTTCGGCGTCAGCCTTACTTCATACGCATCCGCCGGCTGTGTGCCGTTCCATCTGAGCACAATGCGGTCAGCCATCCATGTCTCTTCCTGCGGCAGATCCGGATTGGCGCCGCCCGTCACCGTGCACGGCCGCTCTTCATTATCCATGGACACGGCCGGATTCTGCAGCCTCACATAAGGAAGACGCCAGATCTCTTCATTTGCAACCCATTTTGAACTGATCTGCCCGTTTCCGGAAGAGATTCTGGTATAACACAGAATCCATTTACCCGCGAACCGGACGGAAAGACCCGCAAGCGTGTGGCTGTAGCCGCCGCTTCCGTCAGCTCCCATCTGCACCGGCATCTGTATTCCTTCCGCGTCTGCCGCGGGATATACCGCCAGAAGTCCGTCCGGCGCTGCCGCCCTGCCGGCCACGGTCCAGCCTGCCTGCTCCGGGCTGCCGGCATTTTCCTCCGTACTCTGTCCGGTATCAGTCATCACTTCCGTCCGGGTGTCCTCTGCTTCTTCCGTGACCAGCCCGGCTTCTTCTGTAATCTGTCCGGTTTCAGACACTGACTGAGCGCGGCTGAAAGACATTTCCGACATATCCGGCCCGTCCGCCGCCACACCGGATGCCTCATTCTGCCCAGTCTGTTCTTCCGCTGTAAATACGGTTCCCGGATCCATAACGCTTTTTGCGGCCAAGGCCTGCTCTTTTGTCTCAAAAATATATGCTTTCAGCAGATAGCTGCTGTCACCCGGCGGAATACTCTCCGGATTTTGCGGTACCACCTGAATGGTCAGGCTGCCTCCAACGCCATCCATGGCCTCAAAGCCGGATACAGTTACAGGCTGTCCGGTATCATACTCCCAGGATTTTCTCCATCCGGCCTCCGGTGTCCGGATGCGCGTGGGAATCGTCAGCTCGTATGTCACGCCGTTTCTGCTGCTGACATACTGTCTGTCCTGCTCCGCGGCCTGCGCCACAATATAAATCTGTACCCTCCTTCCCTCGTATTCTTCCAGATTCAGCGTTTTCTCATAAACGCCGTTTTCCGTTTTCTCATCCACCGCCGCCGTCTCAAGCAGCACCGGAACCTCCGGTGTCCCGTCCGCTCCGTAAGGCTGTAAAAAGATTCCGTAGGACACACAGCCCGTCTCCGGACTCACAGGCCCGAATGTAACGGTATAACAGAGCTCATTGACATCCCTGTTTTCCACGGAAGGCTGCGCAGGCACGGGAAGCCTCTGTCCGACCGGATATTTCTGCACAGACGTAAGCCCGATTCTGCCCGCCGCGGCATCTCCTTTCCGCGTTACGGAAAGCTCCACGGTCTCGTAAGACCAGTTTTCCGCATCCACCGTCAGTGTATTTCCACTCACAGGCCGGTCCGTCACCAGGGATATCCGGTCCGCTCCGCGTATTCCCGTCAGGGATACGAGATACTCATTTCCCTCCTGATAAGCCCCGTCGTCCTGATCCCAGCCGAAAGTATAGCTCAGATGCTGATTCTCATCATACTCCGGTTCCAGTCCGTTCTCTGCCGCCATCAGAACCGGTCGCGGCAGCCACTGAAACAGCACGCCGGATGTATATACACAGCTGGAAAGTCTTCCTCCTTCCAGAACCGGGCTGTAGGCATATTCCCAGGAAAACCCGTCCGGTCCGGCGAATGATTCCGTTTCCTCCCCGATAATCGTTTCGTTCAACGACAGAATCCGTATATTTGCCGCGTCTTCCGCCGCCGGATAGTATGTGTATACGGGTCCCAGCCCTGACATTGCATACCAGACGCGTATTTTCAGATCTCCGGCGCCGGTGATATATTCCGGCAGGTTATCAAAGGTCACTGAAGCCGCACCGCCCGAAGCGGTCAGAATATCCGCGCTCTCCAGGACAGCTTCCACGGTTTTTCCGTCCTTTTCAATGGTTCCGGTGAGATCTGCCCGGTACACAGTCGGAGTTGTCACATTTCCGGATCCGGATGCGTCCAAGGTGGCCGTGATGCTGAGATCTCTGAGACTTGTCCCTGACACTCCGGCATGCGGCACTGCTTTTCCGGCACCGGGCTGTTCCGCAAGCGTGACGGCCGGCTCATATGCCGGCAGATACACAGGAACAGAAATCTCTGCGGAAGGAAGCCACCGGCTGTCGGTACTGACTGCCTGAACCGTCAGCTGCTGTAAAGAAGGTCCCGTCAGCTGCAGGGTGCCGAAATAACCGTCCGTGTCCACCGCACCGCGCACCTGCGGAATCCCATTCATAAATTTCACACAGATTTCGGGGTTTTCACAATCCGCAAAATCCGCGGCATTGACCAGTCTGAGACGGTACAGATAATCGTCATCCCCGTTTTTATCCAGCTCCAGCACAATCTGCGGATCCGGCAGAAGTTCCCGTTCATCCGGTCCGTCCGACGAAATCACGGCCTCCGACGGAAGAATCTCCTCAAACATACTCTGTGCGCGCAGCACCAGATAATAGTCCCCTCCTTCCCCCGCCTGCGGCAGTTCCGTGCTGTATTCTTCTGTATAAAATGTTATATTTTCCATCACCGTCTCCGCAGTCCCGTCCGCTTTTTTCAGATACAGATCGGCCACATACGCAAACGGATCTGTTCCCGACGCAGGCGTGACGCTGATCGAAAGCCGCCCATCTTTTGTCGTCAGCGCTACATGATCCGGCTCCCGCATCTGTGCTTCACCCGTTCCCTCCTGCAGGGAATACGCGCGGTCTTCCACTTTATAATAGGAAGCGCGGGCATGTTCATCAAACTTTCCCCCTGTCCCGATGACTGCGCCAAGATTGTTGTAGAGAGCCCCGAGCTCAATATCCTGTCTGATCGGAAAGAGAACGGAGCCTATCCGGTTGTTTCCACTGTACACGCTGTCTCTTTCCACGCGAAGTGCTCCCGTATCCGTTATTTTACCGTTCTGAATGGCGGCCACATAGGATTCTCCGCCGCAGTCAATCCGGTAAACGGCTGCCGCACCGGCCCGCAGGAGGTGATCTGACGAGGTGACAGTGTAAGTCCTGCTGGTGAGCAGATCAAATCCATTGTATCCATTGACCTGATTTCCATTTCCCCCGCTGGCCTGGTCACAGAGAAAATAATTTTCTCCCGCATCGATCAGGGCCGCATTTCCTGAATTTGCCGTGTAAGAAATAATCGGGTAATTCCGGTTGCGGTAATTTCCCGTCTGTATCGGGTTTACGGAATAGCAGTTCCGGATCACTGTGTTGCGCGCGCCTCTCTCGCCGTACCGTTCTCCGAAGATTCCGCCGACAAACAGGTTTCCTCCCCCTCCTGCCAGAACAGAGGCAAAATTGCGGCAGCGCTCAATGCGCAGACGGATGTTTCCCGTCGCATTTGCAATCTGTCCCTGATTTTTCGGATTGTCACAGGATAAAAATCCCACAATACCGGAAGCCATGGACGCGGAGTAAATCTCCACGCCGGAGCCATTCACGCAGTCGAGCAGCTGCACGGTAAAATTCTGCGCGCTGTCCGCTCCTGCCTCATAGGCCGTAATATTGCCCAGAATCCCCGCGCTGTCATTGGCGCAGTCCGCGCTTTTCTTTCCTTCGCGCCCGTAAATATTTCCGTAATTACCGCAGCTGATGATATTGTATTCATTTCCTCCGTAAGCGTGGTAGAGCTGCGCCACAATGCCGCCCGACGCTCCCACCCAGCCTGTCCCGTATGTGGTCTGAAGATTCCCGTAATTGCGGCATTTTAAAATACTTCCTCCGACGCCTGTCCACTGTCCGAGAATGCCGCCCGAATAGTGGGTTCCCAGACAGTATACCGTGCCGTAATTGATACACCCGCGGATAGAAAATCCCCGCGCTGTCGTATTGTTCTGATTGCCGATAATCCCTCCCGCAAAACGGTTTGTGTCCGGTTTTTTGAGCTGTCTTCCGACAAAAGCACGGTTTACAAGGAAAGAAAGATCCATTTGCGATTCATTCATGCCGATGATTCCGCCCGTTCCGACACCGATCGCATCGGATTTGTTGTTCAGATACCAGTTTCCCGTCGCACAGTGATTCACGGAACCGGTCGGCGCATTATACGCCGTGATTCCGCCCAGGCTGCCGTTTGTGGAGAGAATCATCGTAAAACTCCGGTCCCCGCTCACTTTCCCGCCGGTGCTGTAGCGGAACTCTTCCAGCTCCTTCGCGCTGCTCCAGCTGACATACCCGTCGTCTGCGGCGAATCCGGCCTCAGAAGCCCGCCGCTGCAGGACTGTTACATCTGTGACCGGCTCGCCCGCCTCCGTCATCAGATTGTCCGTACCCTCATCGCCGGACAGGGTAATGGTTCCCTTATTATATCCGGTGATTCCTCCGGCCATACCGGCCTCGGCTGTGAGCCGTCCTCCAGCCCTTCCGGAAATATAGCAGCGCACAATGCTGCCGCTTTCCTCATTTTTTCCGGCGATTCCGCCCGCGTGGGAGGAAAGCGATTCCTTCTGTGCCGCCGTGCCCGTGCTGGTGGCCGTATAGACGCCACGGATTTCCATCTGTAATTCCTCCAGACTGCACCCAAGGAGTGTGCCGGAATTGATCCCGGCAATCCCGCCGTAACAGTTCCCGGCGGCGCTCCGCCCTTCCGCGATCACACCTTTCCGGAAACTGCAGTCTTCCACTGCCGCCTGTTCGCGGTTCTCCCCCGCAATGCCCCCAAGGTAACGGTAACCGGAAAATTTTTCAAATTTCAGGCCTTCCGCCTCTGAAGCGCGTATAACCGCCTCATTGACCCCGGCGATTCCACCGACCGAGAGATCCTTTCCCGCAGCTTCCACCCCGGGCATTGAAAATGTATGTACCTTTTCGATCGTTCCCCGGTTGCATCCGGCGATTCCGCCAAATACTGCCGCCTCTCCGGAAAGCACGGTATCGCCGGACACCGCGCCCCCTTCAATGCTCCCGTGATTCACCGCACAGACAGCCCCGGTCTCTTTCACCCCTTGGCTGCGGATCCTCACCTGAGTGCCATTTTCTCCTTTCACTGTGCAGTTTGTGACTATCCCGTAATTTTCCGCGGTAATTCCTCCGGCATAACCCTGGTCGCTGCTGACCCCGCCGAGATTTTCGCACTCTGTAAGCGTCACCTCTGCTCCGTTTACCGCGACGATCCCTCCGGCCGGTCCGCGGTCTGCCATCACCGCCGCACATCTGTTTCTGGCACGCTCAACCGGCCCTTTTGCCTCCCCGGCAATCCCGCCTGCATAGCCGTCAAGGGCGCGCACGGATGATGCCTGCGCGGTCAGATATCCGCCCAGCGTCCGCAGGCTTCCCTCATGAATGCCGATAATGCCGCCCACTTTCTCCCGTCCTGCGATGCTGACCGACGGTCCTGTGGCGATAATCTCTCCTGTCCCGGCTCCGCGCACCGTCACCACGCCCTGCGCCTGGTTCCAGCCCGCAATTCCTCCGGTACCTTCCCCGTTCATTCCCGAAACCGTTCGGACTGCCGCACTCTGGTCCTCCGCGGCCTCAATGATTCCGGCATTTGCTCCCGCGATTCCTCCGGCATAATTTCCGGAGGCCACAATCGCCGCCTCATTCCGGTTGTCCGTCAGAACGCCGCCTGCCATATTCAGTCCCACAATGCCGCCGACATAATTTTTTCCGGAAATCGTCCTGCCGGCCTGCGTCCTGCAGTCTGCGATCGTGCCGGATGTAAACTGCCGGTTCCTGCCGGTGACATCCGTGTACGCCCGTGTCTGTGTATCCTCCGCAAAATTAAGTCCTGCAATCCCTCCTGTATAGTCAGGGGCGGCACTCCCGTAATTATCTTCCAGGCTGCAGTTAAAAATCCCTCCTGTATTAAAACCGACAATCCCTCCCAGACCGGTAAAACCATTCATGCTTCCGGTACTCGCGCAGTGGTCAATCACCTGATTTTTCCGGTTTACACCGATAATTCCGCCGGCAAAGGATACCTTTGCATTCACCGGCTCCCCTTCGGGAGCGATTCCCTCCCTGCTTAAATATTCAGAAAGCACCACATCTTCCAGCTCTCCGGAAAGCTTTGAAATATTTCCCGCATTCCGGCAGTTTTTCAGAAGCAGACGGCTGCCCGTCTCGCAGTACCCGACAATGCCTCCGGCATAAAGTCCGGCGGAAACCGGGATATTGCTGATGGAAAAGCCGAGGCTTCCGTCCGTATTTCTCCGGTCTGTGACAGTAAACAGATGTCTGTTTGCGGATTCCATCACCGGTGTGGGGATATTACCATCCCCCGGCACGGGCAGCAGAAGAAGGCTGCCGGACAGGGCATTCTGATCCTCCCCGGACGTGGAATCCTGTGCCGGAAACAGACTGTCATCCCCGGCGTCCGTCCCTGAGGCGTCGCCGGATCCGGGCAGCAGATACTCCCGCAGAGGGCGCACATTACCATCCTCCCCCGTCAGCTGTCCGGAAGTGTAAGTCCTGTGGTATCCGATCAGACCTCCGGTGAACGCGTTTCCCGTGATGCTGCCAAGCATATTATCTGCCTGAAAGCCGTCCATCGTCACATCCTGTGCAATGTCCACCACATTCGCGCCGATACAGCCCCCCACATAATAATTGCCCCGGACACTTCCCGGACGGATCACAAGCTCCTCACCGAGGACTTTTTCTGATGCATTCAGACCGATACAGCCGCCCGCGCCGTTGCCGCTGGCATAGATCCGGCCGCCGATCAGGGGATAGGATACTTCAAGCTCCCCCTCTGTATCGTTAAATCCGATAACGCCTCCGACATAATGTCTTCCGGCGACGACGCTGGATACCGAACGGACAGCGATATCCTGGTTTTCGCTGTCAGACTCAATTCTGCCGTTATTGTAACCGGCCAGACCGCCCACGCAGTCCCCCGCGGCCTTCCATTCGGAGACGATCATCCGGTAGACGGAACCGTCATAGTCGGACAGATAGCCCGCGCAGTCGGACAGAACGCCCATTTCGCCGTTATAGCCTGCGATTCCACCGATATAGCGCCCGTAGCCTGCCGCCACACCGTTGTTGACACAGTTGCGGATCGTGACTATAGCTTCCTCCCCGTCATTTTTTCCGACAATCCCGCCCACATAGCAGTTTCCGATCACATAGCCTGCATTTGTGGTGACGCGGACACTCTCCGTCCCGGTGATGACCTCGTCGGTGTCGTTTGACAGGCCTCCGGCGATTCCGCCCACATAATCGGAGCCAAGGATATAACCGCCTTTTTTTGTGCTGCAGCCGACAAGCCGGCAGGTGCTGCCATACCCGAGAATTCCGCCCACATACTGTCCGGTCAGAAGGTTTCTCTGTTCCGCCGTATAGCGGAAATTTTCCGAACGCCCGGATGCGCTCACGGCCCCGGCAATCTGCACATTCTGCCCATAACCCAGAATTCCGCCAAAATACCGCCCCTCCAGCTGCTGTTCTTCTTTTTTCCGGTTCACAGTGCACAGGATCAGGCCGTCATTTTCACAGTCCGTGATCCCGCTGTCCGCCTGATCCGCCGCGGCTGTCTCACCTGCGTCCGGCCCTGTGCCGGAAACGGTCCCGTAGCTTCCTGTCATCCGTCCGCCGATACCTCCGGTAAACAGATTCCCTTTCACGCCGGCGTGGTTTTTGCAGTCCGCAATTTTTACCCCGCCGCCCGTAAAGGCATAGCCGAAGATTCCGCCTGTCCCGTACGGGTAATCCGCGGCCTGTTCCTCAGTATCCTCCCCGGATACCTCCGGAACAGGCAGAAGTCCCGCAACGGTGCCCTCAGCCTCAAGTCCTTCCATCATGGTTTTATCCGGATCTGTCAGCCGGTACAGGCTGCCGTCCGCGGACTTCCCCGCAACCACTCCCGCAAAACCGCCGATCCCCGCGGGTTCTTTTTCTTCCGCACTCTCGCGGCGGGCAAACTTCACATCCAGAATATTCACGCTGCCCGCGGCCCGGATGGAGACATTTTTTATAATTCCCTGACTTCTGCCGCAGACGATCCCGGCCCCCCGCAGATGAGAAAAATCCTCTCCCGCGTCGAGGACAAACGACGGGCTCTTAAACGTCAGGTTCTGCACCGTTCCTTCCACTTCACGGAAAAGTCCCAGATACTCCGTACAGGACAGACGCCACTGGCTTCCATAAAGCACAGTTATCAGATCGTCACCGGCCGCCGAGGCCGCCCCGAGCTTCAGATTGGAAATTCCCGTCCCCGAACCGCCGCCCTGTAAGGTATGCGCGGGCGCAAGGAGGGGAATGGAAGGAAACACAGCTCCTGTTTCCCCGCTCCCGCACCATCTGAGAATCTTTCTGTCCGCATCCTCTTCTGCCAGATCATAGTAGCCTGTCCCCGACGAAGACCAGTCCATGTTTCTTCCGGTCAGCGCAAAGACGGTCTCCCGCGCCCCGTCAGCCAGACGGATATTGGAGAGATGGCGGAAACGTGTAATCCCCGCTTCCGTCACGGAATCTGTTTGTTTCACAGAGGCAAACAGTGTATTTTCTGAATTTGAGCGCAGCGGGCTGCTTAAGCGGTATTCCCGGAAATCTCCCTCTGTATTTTCATAAGTCGGCCTGGCCTGAACCGTGGCATAAATATCCTGTGGCTCCGCAAGCGGTGAAACGACATCCCCGAGACGCGTAATGCCGGTATCATATTCTCTCGCAACGGCAGGCTGCCCCTGTTTCGCCGAAAGTGTCTCATAAAGCTGCGCGGACATCATGGCGTCCAGTACCAGTGAAAATCTGCCGTTTCCGCTTTCCGTGGCCTGATACTGAAACGGAAAAGCCCACACCGCGGAATTTCCACCCAGAATATTTCCATCGGCGTCTTTTAATACCAGTCGGGCCGTCTGACTTTCATTCGCACCGGCCGCGCGCAGATCATACCAGTTAACTATTGTGGAAAAAAGCTCTGCGTCATCTTCGTCCCTGTAGAATCTGATTTCATAATCCACATCCAGATTCCCGTGTCTGGAATTGCCCGACCAGTTTAAGGACAGGGTCTCACTGTTCACAAGGTGGATTTCCGTAACCTTCATGCGGGCTGGTTTCAGCTCAGCCACATTTGTCACATCTTCCATGGAGTAGTAGCCCAGAAGACGCTCTCTCCTGTTTTCATAGCCGCGTCCGTCCGACGCCGCGCTGATACTAAGTATGCCGTCCGCGTCCGCCCCGTCATAGGCGAGACCCTGACAGCGCGTCCCGTAAAACACGGAGTACACCTGCCCGGTCCAGACATCAATCTCGATCGCTATCGCCGCGTTTAAAAAATCTTTGTCATAAGAACTGTCCGCGAGCAGCCGGCGCACCAGCTCACCGGAAGCCGTCTGTTCCTGGGCGCGGCTGCTGTTTAAGGTAACCGCATAGATGCGGTCCTTTTTCTTTTCCTCACCCGCACCGAACGTGTCGTTGCGCACCCCGTCGTGGAGTACTTCCCTCCGGAACGCTTCCCACTCCCCGGATGCGCGGTACCAGGTCAGCGCGGATTCCGCCGCAAGATAAGCGGTTTTTGCATTCGCTTCATTCTTCCGGAACTCTGATAGTCTGCCGTAGGCAATCGCGGAGGGAATCGCAGCCGCAGCAGCGATCGCAAGAATCACCAGTACCACGACAATCTCCGTCAGCGTATATCCGTTTTTCCAGAATTTCCTCATAAGTGTCCCCTCTCTGATGCCAGAATAGAGCTGATTATAACAGCAAACAGGATGATTATAACCTCAAAAAATAATTTTTTAAGATTCGAGGCATAAATCGCACTTTTTGCGGCACTTTTCGCGTTCCCCGTTTTGAGAATATTCCCTGTGTCTCTGGCGATACTGCATCGCGTCATACCAGGCCCGTTTTTCCTCATACATCCGGCTGTCAGCGTCTTTTATCAGCTGTTCTGTATCACATCTGCCGTCTCTGCAAAAGGCGCTTCCAAGCGCCATCAGCGAATTCCGCTCCTGCATTCTGCGCTTCAGCAGCTTCATTCTGTCCACCAGCTCTTCCTCCGTGATGCCCACACACAGGGCAAGAAATTCATCCCCTCCCACGCGGAACAGTTCATAGTTTCCGAAAGTTTCCCGCAGACACTCGCTGGCACGGACCAGAAGCCGGTCTCCCTCGCGGTGCCCTTTCGTGTCATTCATCTGCTTAAGCCCCATAACGTCACAGTACACAACCCCGATGCTCTGCCACGGATGCAGCGTATTCAGATATTCGTTCATGGCATGCCGGTTCCCGATCCCCGTCAGCTGGTCATGAAAGCACAGTTCTTCCAGGCGGCTCACATGGTTTCTCCTGTGCAGCAGGGATACGATAAAATGTCCCAGAATCTGCAGCAGCGTCATACTGTGCAGCAGGGATTCCTCCGGCGGATTGTCCACACCGTAGAACCCGATGATTTTCCCGTCATTCATCAGCGGACTGACCACAAGAGAGTGAATTTCCTGCGGCTCCAGATATTTATAAATCACCGGCTCGCTCTCCCGGAGTTTTTCTACATCTTTAATAACAATATTTTCACCCTTCTGAAACTTATCATACCAGGGTTTTACAACCTGAAGCGGAATATTCTGAAGGCAGTCCTTCTGGGATTTTACGCCGTTTGCACACCATTCATATGTATTATCCAGCATATTCCTCTCCGACTGCTCGATAAGATAGACTCTCCCGCTGCTCAGAAACTGTCCCACATATTCCAGCAGCGCTTCAATGGACCCCTCCGGTGTGGATGCCGCCAGCGAAATACGAAGCCCTTCATTCACCATCGCCTCGCTGTCCTCATATCCTCTGTTCTGCTGCTCTGTCACACTCAGATCCACAGCGAGTTCAAAGCGGTAATGCTTCCCGTTTTCCTCCACCAGGGTATCTTTAAGCGCCAGCTTTCTGCGGATCACCGGATTATAGCGCACCTCCTCTGCAAAACGCCCTGTCTTCAGTTTTTTTCTGTTGCAGACGGCGCAGGGGATGGAACTCCTCATCAGCACTTCATAACATTTTTTCCCTCTGACTGCTCCGGCTGACCGTATCCCGTATAATTCACAGGCCCTGCGGTTCAGATAGATCAGTTCACAACTTTCCGGATCCGCAACATACACGATTTCATTCAGTTCCTCATAAAATTCCCACAATTTTTTCATGATCACACTCCTGCAATTTATCGTTTTTTCTGCTGACAGGTCTCTGGAACCTTCCTGCTTAATTTAGCAGAAAAAAGTGCGCGATAACAGCGGATAGGACATTCTGCGCCTTTTTCGGTATCAATTGCAGAAATATTCCGGCATGCAGGCACAAAAATCCCCCCGGAATGCCGTTTTTCGCGGCCGTTCCGGGGGGATTTTTACGGTTCAGAGTACGAGGGACGGAGCGGAATATGTCCGTGCTGCCAGCTCGTTATTGAGCAGATACAGGCTGCGCGGATCATTTCCGAAAAGTTCCATTTTGGTGATCAGATCCATGGAGTTCTTCTCCTCCTCACCCTGTTCTTTGATAAACCAGTCCAGAAACTGTGTGGTGCGGAAATCTTTTGCCTCCTGGGCAGCCTCATAAATGGTATTGATCAGGGATGTCACATACCGTTCATGTTCGAGCCCCGCCGCAAGCGGATCCATCAGCGTCCCGAATACCTTATCCGGTTTTGCAATCGCCTCAAGAGTGACTTTCTCACCATTATTATGAAGGTACTGATACATCAGCATGGCGTGGTCCTGTTCTTCCTTCGCCTGAATTTCGTACCAGTTTGCAAAGCCGTCCAGTCCCTTCCCCGTATAGAAGTTTGCCATATCCAGATACAGATATGCCGAGTAAAACTCCTTGTTGACCTGCTCATTCAGTAAAGCTGACACTTTGTCGTTCATCTTTTGTTCCTCCTGATTTTACTATTTTCTGTAAAAGCTATTATACGCTTCCCCAGCCGCCGCATCAAGTGAATTCTGTTCCCGGCTTCTTACTATGATAATTCACATACTTGAAAACAGGGACTACCTGTGTTAAAATAATGTGAAAAATCAACAGAATTCAAATCTGAAGTACATTCTTTTTCGCAGGAGGATCTTATGAAATTTCTGGTTAATCAAAAACTTGCCGCCCGTATCGGTATCATTTCCACGGCAATTGTTTTTCTGGGCATGCTGTTGCTCTGGATTATCGTGTCCACACGGGTTGCCTCTGCCGTTGAAGACAATATTACCAATCAGATGAAAGACGCTGTCGAATCCAGGGCTTCCATCATTAACGACTACGTATCTTCGGCAGAAGAATATATGACTGCCTTCGCACTTGCCAGCGAGGTTCGTGACCTCCTGAACGAACCGGATAATCCGGCCTTTCTTGAAAAAGCCCAGAAATACACGGAAGATTTTGCGGCAGTCAAAGGAATCTTTGAAGGGCTCTATATCGCCACTCCTTCCACACATGTTCTGACCCATACTTCCCGGGATGCCATCGGGATCACTACCAGAACGGGGGATTCACTGGACGAATTCCAGAATACGATTCTCGCCGGTCCGGAGCTTACCAACCTTGGAATCATGAAATCGCCGGGCACCGGAAGCATGATTCTTTCCATGTATTATCCGCTTTTTAACGACACGGAATGTATCGGTTATGTGGGCGCCGGCGTTTACGCCAGCCGTCTGATGGACGCGCTGCTGAATCTGAAAATCGAGGGGCTTCCACACAGTGAATATATATTTCTGGGTGTGGAAAACGGTATTTATCTGTATCATCAGGATGAGACTCTGCTCAATACGGAGACAGATGACAGCGGTTATCTGGAAATCCTTCGCCGGATCCGGGCAGACGGCGGCACAGAGCCGGATACATATTCTTACCGGGATGACAGCGGCGTCAATCAGCTGGTCGTCTATAAATATCTGAAAGAGCGGAATCAGGTTTTTATGGTCCGCGACAGCGCTTCGGAAGTCTACGGAAAGGTAGCTGCTGTGCGGCTTACCGTGGGGGTACTCTGTGCCGTCATGGCCGTCCTGATTATTTTTATCACTCTGCTGATCCTGCGCAGGGAAGGCCGGGAACTTATGATTATGGAGCACGCAATCCATCGCCTGGAAAAGCTGGAGCTGTCTGCTGACCGTGATCTGGAATCATTTTACGGAAGAAATGACGAAATCGGTATGATCGCACAGACAATTCACCATGTCTGCGACTGTCTGCGCAGGACGATCGATGACATAGGCCGGATCCTTGGAGAAATGGCAGACGGAAATATCGCTGTGGATGTGGAAATGAACGAATCCTATTATATCGGAGATTTCAGGGTTCTGGCTGAAAGTCTCAAAAGCATCCGCACGCATCTGACCAGCGTCATGAACGATATCAGTCAGATTGCAAATCAGGTGGACACCGGTGCAAACCACGTATCCGAAGGCGCCCAGGCGCTCTCGCAGGGGACGATACAGCAGAAAATATCCATCGAGGGCCTTGTATCCAATATCTCAGACATCACCGCGCAGATTCAGAATAATACCGTCCGCTGCGGGGATGCCAGCGATCTGGTTGACAGGGCTGCCGGCTACGCGGCAGAGGCCGATACCAAAATGGAACAGCTGATCGCGGCCACAAATAATATTGACCGTTCTTCAGCCGAAATCGGAAGTATAATAAAAACAATTGAAGATATCGCATTCCAGACGAATCTTCTCGCGCTGAATGCTTCCATCGAGGCCTCGAGAGCCGGCGCCGCAGGAAAAGGATTTTCCGTTGTCTCAGACGAAGTCCGCAACCTTGCCGCAAGATCCGCCAAAGCTGCCGGAAACACCGGCACACTCATCGGCCGGTCTGTTCACGACGTAAAGACCGGAATGGAATCCACCAGCCATGCCATCTCCGCGATGCAGGTCATCAGCGAGTGCATTCAGTCTGTCAAAATGCAGATAGACGAAATCGCGCTTGCCAGCAGCCAGCAGTCGGAAATGATCGCTTCCGTGGATAGCAGGATCAAAGAAGTTTCAAGAGTTATACAGGCAAATTCCGACGCTGCCGAAGAAAGTGCGGCAGTTTCCAGGGAACTGTCCCGTCAGGCCGGAACGCTCAACCAGCTGATCCGCCAATTCCGCATCCACTAACACCTTTACCCGTTTTCAGAGACAGAAACGGTGCGCTGCAGTTCCGCGGTCATGGCGGACGCGCAGTGCACCGAAGTTTTTTTCAGCGCCGGATATCTTTATTCTCCGGAAGCTGCGCGGCGATATGGCATCCGTACGGAAGTCTGCCGAAGAATATTCTCTGCCCGTCAACGGTATCATTGAATCGAAAGGAAGAATTTTCATGAAAAATCAGCTGATCTGTTACAGTGTCGGCCCTCTGCTTTACTGTCCTGCGAACAGCACAAACATTGTTTCATCAATTGTAAACGAAAAACTGGGGAAACAGTTCTCCCTGGCGCTCTGTCTCGAAGATACCATCAGGGATGACCGTGTCGCGGAAGCGGAAGAAATCCTTATCGCGTCCCTTCGCAAACTTGAACAGGCGCGCGCGGCCAGTTCTTTTTTTATTCCCCGGATCTTTATCCGTGTCAGACGGGATGAACAGATTGCGTCTCTCCTGTCACGCTCCGGATCCGCCTCCCAGCTGATTACCGGATTTATCCTTCCCAAATTCTCTGCGGACAATGCGGACGCTTACATCCGGGCTGCCGTCCGGGCTAACGAGTCCTCCCCGGAACCTGTTTATATCATGCCTATTTTTGAAAGTCCGTCCATCATCCATCTGAAGGAACGGGCAGATATTCTCTATACCATGAAAGAAAAGCTGGACCGCGTCAGTGATCTTGTGCTGAATGTAAGAGTTGGGGGAAATGACCTCTGCCACCGCTTCGGCTTTCGCAGACACAGCAACGAGTCCATTCACAGTATCCGCCCGGTTGCAGATATTCTCTCTGATATTGTCACTGTCTTTGGCATGGACTACGTCGTGTCCGGGCCGGTGTGGGAATATTACAATGGAGAAAACTGGGATACCGGACTTAGAAAAGAGCTGGAAGAGGACAGGCTCTGCGGTTTTATCGGAAAAACCGTGATTCACCCAAAACAGATCGATCTCGTCAACGCCGCTTACCGGGTGTCACGGCGGGACCTGGAAGATGCAAAATCCATTTTAAACTGGGACAGCGGATATCACTCGCTCGTCTCCGGCAGCACTGCCGGGGAGCGGATGAACGAATTTAAAACACACAGCAACTGGGCGGCTAAGATTCTGCTTCTCTCACAGGCCTACGGCGTCAGATGACGCCGCCGCTTCAGATATCCGCCAGTTTTCTGATAATCCCGCATGTTTTATAATGCACGAGAGGGTATTGTTCCACGGGAACCGCTTTTTCCTCTGCAAGTCTTCGCACATGCGCCAGGGACGGATCATCCCGGTATCTTTCATCTATCAGAATTTTAAAGGGAACCCTGCGAAGGAGAACTCGCGTCGTCTCCCCGATTCCCGGCTTGATCAGGTTGATATCGCTGATCTGAAACCGTGCCGCAATCGTTCTCACTTCATCCAGCCCTTTTCCCGGAGCCGCCTCCGGCTCTTCGGGCCAGTCACCGCCGGAAGCCGCCTCGATCGCTTCTATAAATTCGTAGGACAGATCCGCGTGACTGAGATCTCCGTAATACACAGCGCCGTGGTAATCCTTCTCCCCGATTATATCGTCCCGCAGAAACGTCCTGCTGATCAGCCCGCACACCGTGCTGTTGAGGCAGGAGCTCGGAATCAGGATATCTTCGTGCGTGCCGCACAGATCCGTCACATTTGCAGGATCGGCTGCCACCGCGATCTGTGCACTGACGCCGTCAAACGCCGCAACGGCTTTCTTCAGCTCCTCTGAAATGGCCCCTTTTCCGATCCATCCGTCGACAAAAAGAAGATCCTGCGGCCTGTAATGCTCCAGCAGAAAATTCATCGCGTTTCTGTCAATCCCCCTGCCACGGATAAT
Organism: uncultured Roseburia sp.; assembly: GCA_947062675.1. Classification (GTDB taxonomy): domain Bacteria; phylum Bacillota; class Clostridia; order Lachnospirales; family Lachnospiraceae; genus Roseburia. Next base: position 5,913 of record CAMSQM010000041.1, on the reverse strand, counting down.
CGAAACCGCATAATGCCCCGGATCAATACCGTATTTTCGCCGTATGCATCGCTTTAAGAGAATCCCGATCGGAATACCGGCACGCGCCAGAGACACGAGAACGACGTTCTTTCCTTTTGCGGCGATCACCTTGTCCGCGAGCCTTTCAATTGCCCGTGCCACGGGAGGCGCATAGTGAAACAGCGCCTCCCGGTAGATTTCCATATAGCGCTCAGTCGGCACATATTCGACCGGAAGCATCTCGCAGTAATGCTTTCCCGACTGGATCAGCCGCTCCCGCTCCATGGCCGGCTGCGGTTCTACCAGGCCTGTGATATCTTTCAGCAGTAAAATAACATCTTCTTCTCTGTAAGAACTTTTCATCATGAATCTCCATTCCGGAGCGCAATGCTCTCACGGCACACATACAGAAAAATACTCCGGTTTCCGCAGGATGACACTGCGTTGATCAGTGAACGGACCCCGGCCTCCCGGGGTTCTTTTGCATCCGTAAATATGAGCACACAGTCATATTTTTTTAAATTATAAATATATGTCTTCCGGCCTTCCTCATACAGACTCTCCAGCGCATACCGCGCAAAAAGCGGGTACCCTTCCAGACAGCTCACTGCAATCGGACTTCTGGTCGTCGCGTGACAGCGGACATTTCTGCCGCTCTTTTCAATTTTTTCCGCGATATACATCGCCGGAAACATAAATTCCTCTGTCCCGAGCACCAGCACACTCTCTGCACCGGAAAAATCATTCCGCATCCGCACTTTCTCCCACAGGGCTTCACAGGCTTCCAGATAGCGCGGGCCGCTCAGACACCTCCTGGCATCGGGGCAGCCGGCAAGTACGGCCGTCTGCACGCGCACAGAGGGCCTGCTCACATTTTTTTCAAAATAGCTACCATTCTCCGGTACCTGTTCTGCCTGCCTCTCATATCCCTGATGGCTGGTTTTTACCAGATAGTGCAGACCGGTCTCCCGTTCCCGGTAACGCGCCAGCGCCGCATCATCCATGCCGTTGAGCAGGGAGGCAACCGAAAAAGCTGTCCGCCCAGGATACCTCTTCTCCATCAGATCCATAATGCCCAGAATCGTATTTCCGGTCGTCACCTCATCTTCCACAAATACGATTCTTCCGGCCTGCCCGATCATCTCGTCCAGTTCGTCGCGCACAAGCTTCTGTTCAGTCGCGTGACTGTGGGACTCGGTAAAATACAGATATTCCGCCCCGTCCACCACTTCCCGCGTCGTCTGGATATAGAGAGAAGACAGTCTTACCGCAAGATACGCGCCAATCGCCGTCGCCGTCTCGGCAAACCCGGCCAGAAGCAGCGTTTCCCCCGGATACGCGCTCTCCACGACAGCTGCCAGCCGGTCAAAAAGAGCAAACGCCGCGCCCGGACTGACCGGAACGTGCTTTCCCTGCAGCGGATTTACAATCAGATATCCCCTTTTGCTGTTATTTTCCCTCTTTGCAATCCGGACAAGCTCCTTTTCCGAATCAATATACACACTCACAATTATTTCCCCTCCGTGCAGACACGCAGATCTTCCGGGGAATTCCTCCGACAGTCCGCGCTCCGCAGAACAAATTCAAGCAGGTCATCTGAAAAAACATGTGTTCCATCCATAATCACGGCATCCTTCCGCAGCCCCGGCAGGCCTGCCAGCTCCCGCGGCGCAATCCCCACGTCCGCCTCCCGCAGCATAGAGAGGTCGGCCACACTGTCCCCCGCGGCAAACACCGGCTCCCCGCCTCCCCGCTCAGCGGCAATCCGTTTCCGGAACCGTCTCACCGCGGTCCCCTTGTCCAGATTCGCGGGAATGACATAGACCTTATTACCGTTTAAAAATACATCCACCAGTGCGGGATCCAGCTTTTCCCTCAGGGCAGCTACTGTTTTTCCGGAATCCGCACTTTTTGTAAACAGAAATAAGTTCTGAATGTACCGGACCTCAAATATCCGGTTCTCATCTGCCAGAAGTATTTCCCGCGCCCGTTCGCACTCCGCAGCGGACCCGGCAGCCAGACGCAGCGACTCTTCATACCACTCTGCATCCTCGTCCCCGTCCTTCAGCAGTACGCCGCCGTTGCATACAAGCGCATACCGCAGCGGTCCCGTCATAAGATCAATCCTCCGGTACTGTTCGATGGTCCGCGTCGTCGTCGGCACAGCAAGAACAGATTCCGGAAGACTTCCGAAAAGTTCCGCCGTCCGCTCTGTGACAAACGAAACGCCGCGTCCCTGATAGTACTCCACACATTTTTTCCGGCTTCCGATCCCGCGGCGTGCGGAATAGATGATTGTATTGTCCAGATCCAGATGCAGTATCATAACAGCACACTTTTTCGAAACTTTACAATGGATTCATGTGAAATGTGCAGCCCCTCACAAAGACAGGTCTCCATGTCCGGATACTGCTCATCCATGGCTGCAAAAGCCTCGCTTATGTATGACGTTTTCGCAAGAAAAGCATTCTTTACCGCGACAGCCTCCGGCTCCGCTTTTCCTGCCGCGAGCATCTGCCGGTAATATGCTTCTGCCCTTGGACCGTTTACTTCGTTTGTCAGCATGTAATCCTCCACAATCTGCTGACGGTCCACACACAGAGCCGTAAGCAATACAGCCGTAATCAATCCGCACCGGTCCTTCCCCTCCGTGCAGTGCCACAGCACGCTTCCTTTTGTAAAGTCATGTTCCATCACACATTCCGCCGCCCTGCCAAGATTTTTCCTGCAGGATTCCTCCGTCACCATCATACGATATAAGCTTTCCATTTCCGGGATCATTACTCCGATCTGACTTAACCCCTGACTCTTCTCATGGGAAATGCCTCCCACCTGCCCGTCAAAAACAGGAACCGGAAGGTACGCCGCATTTTCCGGCACCACATCCGGCCGCTCGCTGCGTTCTGTCTCCGTCCGCAGGTCTATGACTCTGGCAAGATGCCACTTTTCATGCAGACTCACTCTGTCCGCATCCGTCGCGTCTGCCAGATTTGCCGAGCGCAGCAGACGCCCGGAAGCAATGATATGCCCGTCCGTTGTATGCAGCCCTCCCAGGTCACGTGCATTCCTTATTCCTTCAAAACTGATATTTCTGCTATCCATCTGGTCACCTCTGTCATAATCTGTCGTATTTAAAATAGAAATCAGACTATACTTTCTGATTATCTCATCAAAAGCTCTTACCGGCAGCACCTGTATTTACAGGCTTTCCGGCAATTCATATCCCTCTCATGGTTCTGCGCTCCGGGGCAGCTGAAAGAGCTGTAAAGCCTCCGCATAAGCTGTTCAGGCATAAACAGATTGCTTTCATGACGGAAAAGTTTTGATAAGTCTGCATCCATTATAGCATATTCAGGGAAAAATTACATCCTGTACTTCTTCTGAGAAGCATCAGTTGCTTATAAGATTCGATTTTTCAGATATTATTTTCTACTATGTGTATTTTGTCTGTGTTTTGTTTATCTGCAAAAACCTTTTTTTGACGTCAGCGCCAGAAAAGGGATGCCGCTTTAGGCGGAAGCCCATAAGGAAATATATGAAATCTCCGGCAAAACCGGCGTGGCATAGGTTATGCCGGTTTCTCTGTGCCGCTGACTGGCTCCGGTTTGTGAAATGGGATGCGGATTTAGCCACAGGCGCCCTCCTTTCCTCTTTCACCGCTTTCTAACAGGTTCCATACCCGTTTAACAAGAGTACAGGCTTTGCCTGCACGGTGTTTCTTTGGTTTGTTTCACAAACCTATTCCTGCTGCCTTAACAAAGCCAGTCAGAGACTGGCTTCAAAATCTCCGGTTTTGAGCGTGTGTCCCCACCGCAGGCGGCGGGGCAGAGGCCGCTCCGCTCCCCAAAAGCGAAAAAGGGAAATACCATGGTTTCCCACGATACTTCCCCTGAAATCTTCCCGCTGTTCTGTTTTACCGCTCCCATCCCTGCAGGTCCTCCCGCCTGCGCTCTGCTTCCTGCTCCGGCAAAGGGGTAAACTCAATGCCGTCAATGCAATTCGCATACAGGAACTGTTTAATCTCTGTCATATCATTGGATTCATAAAACCGGATCAGCAGCCCTGTAAAAGCTGGCTGCAATTCAATGGGAACGGAAATGATACCGCACCCGTTTGAAATCATCACATGGTTGCCTGCCAGCATGGATGTCCTCTTGTTGCCATCCAGAAACATCTGCTTCCGCACAAGATATAACATCATAGTCAGCGCCCGGTCTGTCGGGTTCTCTATCTGTCCGATTTCCGCCATTTCCTCTTTAATCCGGGATTCTATGGGCATGTCCGGCTTCCATGTTGTACCACCGATGCTCACCGGAACATTCCGCAGATATCCGGCCCGGATGATCAGGTTATCTCCGCCCACACACTGGTTGATCCTGCAGACAAACGGATAATCCGTAGGATAATCCAGGGTATCCAGCACGAACTGCCATGCGTGTTTCAGATTGTTCACCGCCACAATGTCAGATACCTTTACCCCCTGGACGCTCATGCCGTTATAGATGGCCTCCGTGTCCGGGTAAGTAACAGCCAGACCCTCCAGCCGTGCGCTCTTCCAGATATAGTCCACGATATTCCTCTTTGCAACAAAAATATTTTCTTCCCGTGTCATATGGTATTTTGCTTCCATATCAGTCACCTCTCTCTGTTCCGATATTCATTTGAAGGGAGCTGTCACTCCAGTTTCATGTATAACAGCGGATATGGATTTCCCTGCTCATCCAGATCAGTCCTTTTATAGACACAGAATCCCATATGTTCATAAAAATCCCTGGCTGACGGGTTCTGCTCATTTACAGCCAGTTCATTGATCAGATAGGTTTCCATCCCGTATCGGAGCAGCCTTTTCCCAAGGCCTTTCCCTCTTTCCGTGGCTGATACGAACAGCATTTCCAGTTTTTGACCGGCAATCCCCATAAAAGCCGCCGGGACTCCGTTTTCATCCTCCGCAATAACCAGATGTGTTATCTCGTTTAATGCCTGCGGAACATATCCTTTGATGTTTTCTATTTCGCCATCCATCAAAAACAAATGTGTCGCCTTTACAGAGCCTTCCCATATCTCTAATAACTGTTGTACCAGAAACGGGGTTCTCTCCCTGACTTCCACAATTCTCATATTCCCTCCACACAACTCTGCTATATGTTTGATTCTACCCATTTGCAGATACAACTGCTGAATTCTAAGTATACCACAGATCCCGGCCTGCACAAAGTATGCTTTGGAAATATTTCTTCAAATATCCCTTAATACCGTTCCAAAAAGTCACTGATTGTTGTGGTTGTAGTGGTCAGGCATTTTTTCAACACTTATGGCTAAAAAAATCCATTTCTATGTTTAAAATGCAGTCCGCACCTGATATGAAGTGCGGTATCCATTATGGCTGTGGGAACGGATCACGGAACCATTGCTATTAGCATTCTTATATGCCTTTATTATCTCCTATCTCCCCATTTCAGACACCACAGATATTTTGGGGTAATTTCGGGACACTTTTGGGGTAATTGGGGGTACAATATCCAAAATCATTTTACTTCCCAACAGACTCCCCGTGGAACTCCTATATGCTCGATTAATTCTTTATTTTTCAATTTCTTCAGCTGATATTTGACACCATCTTCTGAAATCATTAACAGCTTTGGCAATTCCTTTCCTGAAATATACGGATTATTACGCAAGGCATTCAGAAATAATTCTTCCGTGCGTTGGACATATTCTTCAACTCCTTGCGCAAACCCATTTATTTGACCTTTACCGTCTCTGTTTTCCCCATAATTCAAATTTCTTAATATGACTGTGAACTCCACTCTTGACGATATAAACTGTGGCGCTTTACTTTCATCATAATTATTTGCATTCTTGTATGCATTTATTATCTTCGTCAGTCCACTGCCCTTACGCTCCATATATCCT
>CAMSQM010000040.1 GCA_947062675.1 uncultured Roseburia sp. | reverse complement strand
GGAGCGTGCAGATTTGCGGAGAGGCCGGAGGAGATCCGGAACTATCTGTGAGATTTCCGGGAGCGCGGTTATGCCGGAGCGATCCGGAGAGTGAGAGAGGCTGTGAGGAGTTGCGATGAGGGAATGGCTGAAATTACTGGTGACGCTTGAATTCTGGGAGGAATGTTTTGATTCTTTCCAGATTCTGGGCCCGCTTGCCCCGATTCTTCTGGCGGCGGTGGAATCCCTGATTCCGGCGCTGCCGCTGGTGGCAATCGTGACGCTGAATGTCGCAGCGCACGGCGCAGTGTTCGGTTTCGTGTACAGCTGGGCCGGAACCTGTGCGGGGTGTACCGTTGTATTCATATTTTTTCGAAAAGTGGTGCGGAGGCTGTTTTTCCGGCTGGAGAAAAAGAGCGACAGAGTGCGGCGGGCGCGTGAGTGGGTCAACCGCTTTGATCCGGCGGCGCTTTTTCTGATTGTAATCATGCCGTTTACTCCCTCCGCATTTGTGAATTTTGCGTTTGGCGTCTCCGATTTCGACGGAAGAAAGTATCTGCGGACGATTTACGCGGCCAAGGCGGTGATGATCGCACTGCTGGCGCTGTTCGGGCAGAGTCTTGTGGAATCATTTGAACAGCCCCTGTTTATCGTGCTTGCAGTGGTTCTGCTGTTCGTGCTGTGGCTGATTTCCAGAAAAGTGCGCAAAAAACATGATCTGTGAGCCAGGTATAAAATGCCTTCATTTACAGATACTAGTACCACAAAAGATATCAGTAATGTAAATGGAGGAAATTTATGAAAGCGACTGGAATTGTCCGGAGAATAGACGACCTTGGCAGAATTGTGGTGCCAAAGGAAATCAGGAGAACATTGAGAATCCGTGAGGGGGATCCGCTGGAAATCTTTACGGACCGTGAAGGAGAGATTATACTGAAAAAGTATTCGCCGATTGGAGAACTCAGCCAGTTTGCGGTGGAATATTCCGAGAGCCTTGCACAGACCACAGGGCATCTCGTTTTAATTACAGACTGTGATCATGTGGTGGCCGCATCGGGTGCCGGGAGAAAAGATTTTGAGGGAAAGCCGATCAGCAGGCAGCTGGAAGAGGCCATCGGGGCGCGCAGAAATTTTCTGGCTTCGGGGGAGGAGGCGGATTTTATCCGCGTGACGGCCGATGATCCCGGAGAATATGTTCAGGAGGCCGTCAGCACGATTATCTGCGAGGGAGATGCCATCGGTTCCGTGATTCTCTATTCGAAGGATGACAGGGAAAAGATGGGGGAGACAGAGAGCAAGCTTGCGGCTGCGGCTGCCGGCTTTCTGGGAAGACAGATGGAACAGTAGGGAAAGATCACAGATGCCGTTTCAGTAAAAATCCTTACGGGCGAGGGGTTTTTGCCGGGACGGCATGATTTTTGAAACAGAGCAGGTTGAAAAACGGTGGAGAAGAGCCGATTATGATAGTGTGAAGGCTGAATAAATTCTCTGATGAGCAAATTTCGTTCAACAAACAGAACAGGTTCAGTCAGGATCGCAGAGCAGAATCTGAAATTCTGCCCGCGTCCTCAGCGCAAAGAGCTTCGGAACAGCCGGGATTTGTGCCTGCGCAAAAAGCGTGCGCAGAAATGGGGTTTCATAGGGTGATTACAGAAAAGGAGAAAAGAGAGATGACACGAAAGATGAGAAAACAATTTGCGGGAGTACTTTTGTTGCTGATGAGTGTGCTTTTCTGCGGCTGTCAGGGAAAGACTGCGGCGGATGCGGCGGATGACGGACAGACGAAGCTGCAGTGGGAGGCGGATTCGGAACTGTCCGCAGATCCGGAAGCGGAAGGGCTGCCCGGAGGAGAAGCGGGGACAGAGTGGGATTACCAGATGGAACTGGAGCAGCAGGAAGTTCCGGACGGGTGGAAGAAGAAATCAGATGCCGCTTCGACGGAGAAGCAGGACGCTCCGGATGAAGCCGGATATACATTCCGGAACCCGGATCTTCTGGAGAGCCACTATCAGAAACATGGTGTGGATATGGGTTTTTCATCCGCAGAGGAATATGAAGAGGCAGCCTGCGCGGTGATAAACAATCCGGATGCACTGCATAAACTGGAAGCAGAGGACGGAGATGACGTCTATTATGTGGAGGCGACGAATGAATTTGTCATTGTATCGACAGACGGTTATATCCGGACCTATTTTTATCCGGACGCGGGAATTGATTATTACAACAGGCAGTGATGTCCGGCCATAAACGGGGTAAACACAGATGGAAGAAAAATTTGTCCGGACCGGGCTTTTGCTCGGTGAGGAAAATCTGGAAAAATTAAAGAATGCGCATGTCGCCGTGTTCGGCGTGGGCGGGGTCGGGGGATATACGGTCGAAGCCCTCGTCCGCAGCGGGATCGGGGAAATCACGATTGTCGATAAAGACGTGGTGGCGGAGCCGGACCTGAACCGTCAGATTATCGCCACGGTAAAAACGGTCGGGCGCAAAAAAGTCGGGGTTTTTAAAGAGCGCATTCTCGAGATCTGTCCGGAGTGCATTGTGCACGCCCGCGAGTGCTTTTACCTTCCGGAGACGTCGGCGCAGTTTGATTTTTCGGAATATGATTATGTGGTGGATGCGGTAGATACGGTGACGGCGAAGATTGCGCTTGTGTTACAGGCACAGGCGGCGGAAGTACCGGTGATCTCATGCATGGGAGCGGGAAATAAGCTGGATCCGTCTCTGTTTGAGGTAGCGTATCTGAAGGATACCAGTGTCTGCCCGCTCGCCCGCGTGATGAGGCGGGAACTGAAACGACGGAATGCAGATCATCTGAAAGTGGTTTATTCCAGGGAAAAACCTGTGACGCGTCAGCAGGAGAACGCAGTCATGCCGGCGGAGAGCGGGAAAAGCGCGCCCGGGAGCGTGGCTTTTGTGCCGCCGGTGGCGGGACTTCTTCTCGCGGGCGAGGTGATACGTGATCTGATCAAAGTGTGAAAAAGAGTTACATAAGATGGTGACAGAGGAAAAGCTGGAGGACGGGTGTGGCTGGAAAAAAGAAGAAAAAGAGGTATCGTCTTTTACGATTTGTCGTAAAACTGCATCTTGTCCTGCTTCTTGCCGCGGGCGCGGGGCTGTCCTGGTATTATTTCGGGGGATATGCGGAGGAGATTCAGGAGCTTTCGGGTGAGGCGCACCGGCTGGTGAGCATGTCGGGGCCGGATACGTTCCGGGGAAATCAGACAAGCATCGTCTACGCTGCGGATCAGACCGTTATTTCCACGCTCAAAAGCGGGAAAGAATCGTATTATCTGGAAATCGGGGACATCCCTGTGAATGCTCTGGCCGCGATGATCAGCATTGAGGACAAACGCTTCTATCACCATAACGGCGTCGATTACAGAGCTCTGCTGCGGGCGCTGAAAGTCATGATTGAAAACGGGAAGGCAACGCAGGGCGGAAGCACGATTACCATGCAGCTCGCGCGCAATGTTTTTATCTCACAGGAACGGACCTGGCAGAGAAAGGCGGAAGAGATCTTTATCGCGTGGGAGATGGAGGAAAAGTACACCAAGAATCAGATTCTGGAATTTTATATGAATAATATTTATTTCGGAAACGGTTACTATGGGATTCAGTCAGCGGCGCGCGGTTATTTTAACCGTGATGTGAGGGAGCTTGGCCTTTCGCAGCTGGCATTTCTGTGCGCGATTCCCAATAATCCCACACTGTATGATCCTGTTACAAACATAGGAAATACGCTGGGACGGCGCAACCGGATTTTGCGGCGGATGCAGGAGGACGGAAAAATATCTGAATCCGTGTGCCGCAGCGCGGTGGAAGAGGTTATCACGCTCGAACGGCCGGCGTCCGTGCAGAAAAATGATTATGTGGAGACCTATGCTTATCACTGTGCGGTCAGGGCCCTGATGGAAAATGAGGACTTTCACTTTCAGAATTATTTCGGGTCGGAAGAAGAAGAGGCGGCTTATAATGCGGCGTATGAAGCCCTGTACACGGAATGCCAGAGAAAACTGTATACCACAGGATATCAGATATATACGTCGCTGGACTTAAAACTCCAGGAGGAGCTGCAGGGCGCTGTCGACGAAACATTACAGGAGTTTACGGAGGTCAATGAGGAGGGCGTATATGCCCTGCAGGCGTCTGCGGTCTGTCTGGAGAACGAGAACGGGCTGGTGAAGGCAATTGTCGGCGGACGTAAGCAGAATTTTGCGGGCTACACGCTCAATCGCGCCTACCAGAGCTTCCGCCAGCCGGGAAGCGCCATCAAACCGCTGACCGTTTATACCCCGTCTTTTGAGAGAACATATACCCCTGAGAGCGTGGTGAGGGATGAACCGATTGAGAACGGACCCAGGAATGCGAACGGTAGATATGCCGGCGATGTGACGGTCCGGGAGGCGGTGGAGCGCTCTATTAACACGGTAGCCTGGAAGCTGTATGAGGAACTGACGCCGGAGCGCGGACTTTCTTATCTGCGCAGCATGAATTTTTCCAGAATTGACCCGGAAGACTACCGGCCGGCCTCGGCGCTGGGGGGATTTACAAGAGGCGTGTCTGCCCTGGAGATGGCGGCCGGCTATGCGGCGATCGAAAATGACGGCGAATACCGCGTTCCGACCTGCATTCTGAAAATCGTGGATGTTTCCGGGGAAGAAATCTATGCGCCGGAAAAGGTGGAAAAACCGGTCTACCGCCAGAACGCGGCCAGAATGATGACGGATGTCCTCAAAGGCGTCATGACACAGGGAACCGCCATGGGGCTGGGGCTTTCCGATATGCCGTGCGCCGGTAAGACAGGAACGACAAATGACAATAAGGATGGCTGGTTTGCGGGATTTACCAGATACTATACGACGAGTGTCTGGGTTGGATATGATATGCCGAGAAAAATGGACAGTCTGATGGGCAGCACATACCCCGGACGTATCTGGCAGTCCTTTATGCTGCGCGCCCATGAAGGGCTGGAGCCCCTTGACTTTCTGCCCTACGCGAAACTTTCGGAGGATCTTGAAAATCAGGGAGTCTCCGGATGGAACGGACTGGAGAACGGAGCCGGGGAAGCGGATGATTCGGATGATTAATCATTCACAGCCTGTTTTTTTACATGGGCAAGCGCGCGTGCAACCGGAGGAATACTGACAATCGCCAGTGTCACGATGGTTTCCGGAAGCAGATAGGACGCCTGGTAGCCGATCGAGTATACCAGCGGCGCCGTTCCCTCCGGCGCGTAGGATGCGAAGAAAATCACACCCGAGAGCGTTGAGAAGAGAAATCTTCCGGTGACTCCGGCGATATATCCGGCAATCAGCCCGTACTTTTTCCTGTGGAAAAATCCGGCCAGTCCCAGCGCGCCGAATGCCAGCGGATAATCCAGCAGCATCTGCGGAATCGTATAAAAGACGGGTTCCGTGACAAACTGAACGAGTCCGTAGGCGACGGCAGTCATAATGCCGGCGCAGGGGCCGTACCAGTAAGCGATCAGCACGATAAAAAGCATGGACAAAAGAGTGACGGAACCGCCCATGGGCATCTCAAAGAGCCTGATCATGGAGCAGACTGTGGCCAGTGCAATTGCAGCGGCGGAATAGACGAGCTGCTTTGTGGTGAGCGCCCGCTTTTCCCGCGCCCTGCGGTGTCGCATGACGGCAGTGGCGATCAGCAGCACTGCGATGATGACAGTTACAATCAGAAGTCCCGCGGTGGTCAGGCGGGCTGACCCGTCGCCCCAGGCGCCTTCCGGTGTTGCAAAAAAATTATTCATAAAAAAACCTCCCTGGTGAATATACGCAGCCAGAGGGGATTATTATATCAGAAAAAAGCCTCCTTACGCCGGTATTACCCGGTTCAAGTAGTGAGGGTCGATGAAAATCATCTCTCAGCGCCATCCGCCCGTATCCGGCGGATGAGTTGCACCCCTGGCATTGGATATTCAGTTTTGCTGTTTCTGTTACCAGTCAGACTATAGCAGGTATGCGAAACATTGTCAAGAAGGACTTTCTTTTATTCCTGTCCGGACGCCGGCCGGTTCCCTTTTAGTTCTGCGATCACGGGAGGAATCTGTGACAGCATGTGATCAATGTCCTCGAAAACAGAGCTTTTCGCGGTTCCGAGCTCATTTGCATTCTGGATATGCGTAAGCACATCGGACAGCTGGCTCTCCACAGCGGAGAAGGAATCGCTGACACGGCTTAGTCTGGCTTCCGAATCTTCCAGCGTATCGGCGATCTGCCGCTGAACCGTGTCCGCGCCGCCGGCAGCCGATGTGATCTGATCAAATACTTCATAGGCGGCGTCCATCTCCAGAATACTTTTCTGGATGGACTCCTGTGAGGTCAGAATGCTGGCGTTGAGCTTTTCGGTGCCGGCCTCCACATCCTGAATACTTTCGTCAACGGTACCGACGAGACTTTTGATACCGCTTGCAAGGGTCTTAACCTCCTCTGCAACGACGGCAAAGCCTCTTCCCTGCTCTCCGGCACGGGCGGCTTCGATGGACGCGTTCAGGGCGAGCATGTTTGTCTGGTTGGCGATGGAAATAATCTGTCCCATACATTCCTTGATCTCCCGGACGGATTCCTGAAAGGCGGCAAATGTATTTTTCATTTCCACGAAATGTTCCTGTACCTCCGAGGCGCTTCCCTTAAGACCCTGCATCTGCTGTCTGGCATTTTCCACGGAATCCGTGATGTCTGTTTTCACATCGGAGAAACGGCCGGAAGCCTCGCCGACACACTGAAAAATATCGTGGAGGGACTGAAGCTTTTCCTTGAGATCCGCGTTCTCTTCCAGCACGGCGTCGAAAGCGGTCTGGACCTCCTGCAGCTCATTTAGAGAGCTGACCTCGTTTACGACCAGTTTGTGCTGATAGCCCTTTAAGCTTTCCGAGACGTGGAGGATGGGAGACAGACCGGATGTTTCTTTCACTGGCATGGTCTGTGCCGGAACTTCTTTTTTTCTGGATAAAAACATAGACGCCTCCTTTTATTCAAATACAACGCATGTCATGGACTGGTTGACAAACTGGCTGTTACAGTGCTCCCCGTAGCCGACAAGTCCCGCGTGGCTGCCGAGAGCGCTCATGGATTTCAGATATTCCTGCATGTAATGTTCCTGTGAAAACAGGAGGTAGCGGAACAGGCAGTTGATCGAAAAGACGCCGGATCTTCGCGGAAAATCGCGCTGGATGGCCGAAATGGTCTCCGCCACGATCGCGCGGTAATCCTGCAGCTCCAGAAGAGTCAGGACGTCAGAGTCGTTGACCTGCCGGAAACAGGCAAGGGAATTGCCGACGACTTCCTTGATGGAAATAATGCAGATGTCCTGACCGTTCATTTTTCCAAACGGATTTTTGAAGGTCTGAGTGGTAATGTCTTTTTCACTGATATGTAAAAGATCCTGGTAGACATTTTTTGCGGGCTTACCGTTGAGCGCCCCGATTATGTACCGGCTGCGGTCAGTTCCGGAGGCGATAAAGCGGCATCCGGGCCTGGGGCGGTAAATATTTTCCTTGTAGACACCGACTCTCCCGGACTGATTTTTTACAAGAGCATACGCCGCTGCGTCCTCGTAAATGCGCCCGTTGACAGATATCTTTCCGGCGTCTCCCGTGCCGCCCACGAGGGGAATATTCTTTGGCCCGAGGACACTGTAAAGGGTGGTGAGTACGCATGCGTCATTGCCAGAGCAGAAGTCGATGCAGACAGTGTCTTCTGCCCGTGCGCCGAGCCGCTGTACATCTTCCTTCAGGCGGTTTATGTATTTTACCGGCATGGTGGATACCTGTTCAATCACGCCGGCCGCAGCGTTTATGTGATCAGTGAAGGCGACAATTCCCACACCTTTTTCCACAACAGTAGTGTCATAGGACATTCCGATACAGCCGATGCTGGGGACCCCCGGAAACAGCGATTCCAGTTCTGACACATGTGCAGAAAACTGGTCACTGTTAGACATCAGCAGGATCAGCTGCGGATTCCGCAGTCCGCCTGCGGCTTCCCTCAGATTACCGTTCTGGCTTTTTCCATAAAATTGTTTCACGTCCCGTCTCCTCTCTCTGTCAGACTGACTGCTTCTGCGAGCATATTCTCAGTCATACCATGTTAGTACAATACCTTCATTATAACGCGTCCGGGAAAAGTTTACAAGAATGGAACTTAAAAAAATGGTGGAAAAGCAGAGACGCTGGGATGCCGTCCCCGCACCGCAAATTATGTGTTGACAAATTCTGGCAACAGGAATATACTTTGAAAAGCTAATTATTTGTGAGTCAAAGTATTTGATAATCAAATAATCAGGCGCGCAGGGATCAGAATTATAATTTCAGAGAGCAGAAAAGGAAGGGATCGAACGATGTTAGAGAAAATGAAATCAATTATTGCGGAGCAGCTTGATGTGCAGGAGTCAGAGGTCACCATGGAGTCGAATTTCAAGGATGATCTGGGGGCGGATTCACTCGATTTATTTGAGCTGGTGATGGCGCTCGAAGAGGAATTCGGGGTGGAGATTCCGGCGGAAGATCTGGAGTCCATAGCAACAGTAAGTGATGTGATTGAGTACTTAAAGGATAAAGGCGTTGAGAAATGAAAACAGGATTAACCGAATTGCTTAAGACGGAATATCCGCTGATCCAGGGCGGTATGGCCTGGGTTGCAGAGTATCACCTGGCGGCGGCGGTTTCCGAAGCCGGAGGGCTTGGTCTGATCGGCGCCGCGAGCGCGCCCGCTAAGATCGTGCGGGAGCAGATCCGCGAGGTAAAAAAGCGGACGAATAAACCGTTCGGGGTAAATGTCATGCTGTTAAATCCCAACGCGGCGGAGGTCGCGCAGGTGGTCATCGAGGAAGAGGTTCCGGTTGTCACTACCGGAGCCGGAAGTCCGGCAAAGTTTATGGAGGCTTGGAAACAGGCCGGCGTGACGGTAATTCCGGTTGTGGCGAGCGTCGCGATGGCAAAGATGATGGAGAGGGCCGGTGCGGATGCGGTCGTGGCGGAGGGGATGGAGTCCGGCGGACATATCGGCGCGGCGACGACGATGACGCTTGTCCCGCAGGTCGTGGATGCCGTCGGGATACCGGTGATTGCGGCCGGAGGAATCGCGGACGCGCGCGGGATGGCTGCGGCACTGATGCTGGGAGCCGCAGGTGTGCAGATGGGTACCCGTTTTCTTGTCGCGAAGGAGGCCATTGTACATCAGAATTATAAAGACCGTGTAATCAGGGCGCGCGATATCGATTCTGAGGTGACCGGAATGAGCACCGGTCATCCGATCCGTGTACTGCGCAACCAGATGAGCCGTGAATACCGGAGGCTGGAAAAAGAGGGCGCATCATTTGAGGAGCTGGAGCAGATGACCCTTGGATCTCTCCGGAAAGCCGTGATCGACGGGGATGTGACAGGCGGAAGTCTGATGGCGGGGCAGTGCGCGGGGCTTGTGAAAAAAGAACAGACCTGCCGTGAGATCATTGAGGAAGTCGTCACGGGGGCGGAAGCGCTTTGCAGAGACGCAGTGCAGAGGATCCGGTAAGCGCGTGGGTACGGAGCGCACTGTGATATAGAAAGGACAGGTGGAAAACGTGGGAAAAAGAGCGTTCGTGTTCCCCGGACAGGGAGCGCAGTATATCGGGATGGCAAAAGAGTTTTACGATCAGATGCCGGAAAGCCGCGGGATTTTTGCGCTGGCGTCCGAGGCATCGGGGCTGGACATCGCAGCTCTCTGCTTTGAGGAGAATGATAAAATCAATATTACGGAGTACACACAGATCTGTATGCTGACCGCCGAGGCCGCAATAATTAAGGCACTGGAGAAGGAAGGGATCCGGCCGGACGTGACTGCGGGATTAAGTCTCGGGGAGTACGGGGCGCTGCTTGTCTCGGGCGTATTTGACTGGAGGGACGCGTTTTCCCTGGTGCGAAAGAGAGGAATCTATATGCAGGAGGCTGTCCCTGCGGGCGGTGCGATGGCGGCGGTGATGGGGCTGCACGCGCCTGTGATCGAGGATATCTGCAGAAAGTCGGAAGGGATTGTCGCGGTGGCAAATTATAACTGCCCGGGGCAGATTGTGATTTCCGGGGAGGAGGCAGCAGTAAAGGCAGCCGGCGCGGCCTGCCTGGAATCGGGCGCAAAGAGGGTGATCCCGCTGAAAGTCAGCGGACCGTTTCACTCACCGATGTTAAGCGGGGCCGGTGAGAAGCTTGGAAGTGAACTGGAGGCAGTCGCGGTGAATCCGGTTCAGACTCCCTATGTGGCGAATGTACTCGCGGACTATGTGAGCGATGCGTCGATGGTGCGCGATCTGCTGCGCCTCCAGGTTTCTTCGCCGGTGCGCTGGCAGCAGTCCGTGGAGCGGATGATCGCCGACGGTGTGGACGAATTTGTGGAGATCGGGCCGGGGCGCACGCTGACCGGTTTTGTGAAAAAGATTAACCGGAATGTCAGGGCTGTCAGTATTGACAAAATGGAAGATTTTCACCGGTATCTGGAGATGGAGGAGAAACATGCTGACCAGTAAAGTAGCCCTGGTGACAGGGGCGGGCCGCGGAATCGGAAAAGCGATTGCGGAAGCGCTCGCGCGGGAAGGCGCCACAGTGATTCTCAATTACAACGGCTCTGGGGAGCGCGCGCAGGAGCTTGAGCAGGAGCTGAACCGTACAGGTAAAGCTGTGGCGTACCGCTGCGATGTCTCGGATTTTGACGCCTGCGGAAAAATGATACAGGATATTACCGGAGAGTACGGACATCTGGATATTCTGGTCAACAATGCCGGCATTACGCGTGACGGGCTGATCATGAAAATGGGGGCGGAGGATTTTGACGCGGTGGTGGCGACAAACCTGAGAGGGACGTTTAACACCATCCGTCACGCCTCGCGCTATTTTCTGAAACAGCGCGGCGGCAGGATTATCAACATTTCGTCGGTCTCCGGCGTGGCGGGGAACGCCGGACAGGCGAATTACAGTGCTAGTAAGGCGGGGGTGATCGGCCTGACCAAAAGCGTGGCGCGGGAACTCGCCTCCCGCGGGATTACCTGCAATGCGGTTGCTCCGGGACTGATTGAGACGGAAATGACGGACGCGATGCCGGAGAGCGCGAAAGAGGCGGTAAGAGCGAAGATTCCAATGCAGCGCACGGGAAAGCCGGAAGATGTCGCGGAACTGGTGGTATTTCTCGCGTCGGAGGGCGCGTCTTATCTGACGGGCCAGGTGATCTGCGTGGACGGCGGAATGACCATGTGAACGGGAGGAAAAATATGAGCAGACGTGTAGTTGTAACGGGAATGGGGGCGGTTACGCCCATTGGCCTGTCGGTGGAGGCGTTCTGGCAGTCTGTAAAGGAGAAAAAAACCGGATTCGGTGAAATTACGCATTTTGATGCGTCTGGCTACAAATGCCATCTGGCGGCAGAGGTAAAAGGGTTTGACGCAAAACAGTATATGGATGCGAAGACGGCGAGAAGGATGGAGCCGTTCTGCCAGTTCGCCGTCGCGGCGGCGAAGGAAGCCATCGCGGACTCCGGCCTTGTGATGGAGCGCGAGGACCCGTATCTGGCGGGATGTTCCATTGCGAGCGGAGTCGGAAGTCTGCAGGCCATTGAGCGGGAATATGTGCGTCTTCTGGAAAAAGGGCCGGGAAGGGTAAGCCCCATGCTGGTGCCGATGATGATATCCAACATGGCAGCGGGCAATGTCTCGATACAGTTTGGACTAAAAGGAAAAAACATCAATGTTGTCACGGCATGCGCCAGCGGAACGAACGCGATCGGCGAGGCGTACCGGAGTATTCAGTACGGCGAAGCGGACGTGATGGCGGCGGGAGGCACGGAGAGCAGCATCTGCCCGCTCGGCATCGCCGGTTTTACCGCGCTGACCGCACTTTCCGGCGAGAGCGATCCGGCAAAATGCTCTATCCCCTTTGACAAAAACCGCAGCGGTTTTGTGATGGGAGAGGGAGCGGCGGTTGTCATTCTGGAGGAACTGACACATGCGTTAAACCGCGGCGCGCATATCTATGCCGAGGTGGCGGGATACGGCTGTTCCGCGGACGCTTTTCACATCACTTCCCCGGCCGAGGACGGCGCGGGGGCGGCGAGAGCCATGACAAACGCGATCAAGGACGCAGGGGTAAGGGCAGAGGATATTTTTTATATTAACGCTCACGGAACCGCCACACACCACAATGATCTTTTTGAGACGAGAGCCATTAAACTTGCGTTCGGCGCGCACGCCGGAAAGCTTAAGATTAATTCCACAAAATCCATGGTGGGCCATCTTTTGGGGGCGGCGGGAGCAATCGAGTTTGTGACCTGTGTCAAAGAGATTCAGGAAGGATATCTCCACGCTACCGTCGGCTATACGACGCCGGACGAGGAGCTTGATCTCGATTACTGCAGAGACGCCGTGGAGACGGAGGTGCCGTATGCGCTGAGCAATTCGCTGGGATTCGGCGGACACAATGCCAGTCTCCTTCTGAAAAAATATGGCGGGGACTGAACCTGCACAAAAATGATATGGGAAAGGGGAAAAATATGCCGGTTCTGACAGCAAAACAAATTATGGAGATTCTGCCGCACCGCCATCCGTTCCTTCTGATCGATACTGTGGAGGAGCTCGAGCCGGGGGTACGCGCAGCTGCAAAAAAATGTGTGAGTTACGGAGAGCCTTATTTTGCGGGGCATTTTCCGGGAGAGCCGGTAATGCCGGGCGTGCTGATCATCGAGGCTCTCGCGCAGACCGGGGCGGTGGCGATCCTCTCTGTGGAGGAAAACCGCGGGAAAACGGCCTATTTTGCTGGTATCAGCGCTGCAAAATTCCGGCAGAAGGTCACGCCAGGGGATGTTCTTTGCCTGGAGACGGAGATTATCCGGCAGAAAGGTCCCCTGGGAGTCGGAAAAGCGACGGCCAGGGTGGACGGCAAAGTTGTGTGCACGGCTGAACTGACATTTGCAATCGGTTAAAAGGAGAAAATTATGGCGGCATTACGAAAAAAGAGGCCTCAGAGCCTGTTTTGGACGACGGCAAAGCGCAGGGAGGCCAGGGAAGAAAAAGAAGCTGTGGATAAGATTGTCCGGGAAGAAAGAACCGTGCCGGAAAAATCGGCGGACACTATTGTCTGTCCATCCTGCGGCCGCGAGCTGAACCGGAAAATTGTGGAAAAAAATAAATACGTCTGCTACGAATGCGGGGCGTATTTCCGCGTGCGGACGAAAAACCGCATCCGCATGGTGGCGGACAGCGGCAGCTTTGAGCCGTGGTTTGACGACATGAAAACAGAAAACCCGCTTGCGTTCCCGGAATACGAGGAAAAGGTGCGCGAAGTTAAGGAAAAGACGAAGCTGAATGAAGCAGTGACGGTCGGCCGTTGCCGGATCTATGGCGAGGAAGCCGTGCTCGGGGTCTGCGACGCCCGTTTCCTGATGGGGAGCATGGGGCATGTGGTCGGTGAAAAAATAGCGCTGGCAGTGGAGCGGGCAGTTCTGCGCAAGCTTCCGGTGATCCTGTTCTGCTGCTCCGGCGGGGCCAGAATGCAGGAGGGGATCGTGTCGCTGATGCAGATGGCCAAGACCTCGGCGGCGCTGAAGCGCCATTCTGACGCGGGGCTTATGTATGTTCCGGTGCTGACCGATCCGACGACGGGCGGCGTAACCGCAAGCTTTGCAATGCTGGGAGATATTATCCTTGCGGAGCCGGGAGCCCTGATCGGGTTTGCGGGCCCGCGGGTGATAGAGCAGACGATCGGCCAGAAACTGCCGGAGGGGTTCCAGCGCGCGGAGTTCCAGCTGGAACATGGTTTCGTCGATGCGGTGGTGGAGCGGCAGGATCTGAAAATGACCCTTTACAATCTGATCCGTCTCCACAAAAGAAGAAAAGGATATGCAAATTTTGACCCGCTGCGCATGGACGACTGCTACGAGCCCACAGAGCTTATGCGCGAGCGCGCGGCGAAGGCGAAACCGCTGTCTGCCTGGGAAAAGGTGAAAGCGGCGCGAAGAGTCGGGCGCTGCGCTTCCGTGGATTATATGGAAAATATTTTTGACAGTTTTATGGAACTGCACGGGGACCGGCAATTCCGGGACGATCCGGCTATCGTGGGAGGAATCGCGTATCTGGACGGTCAGCCGGTGACGGTGATCGGCGTCCACAAGGGAAGCGATTTAAAAGACTGTGTGAAACATAATTACGGAATGCCGTCCCCGGAAGGATACCGCAAGGCGCTCCGGCTGATGAAACAGGCCGAAAAGTTTGGCCGCCCGGTCATCACGTTTGTCAACACATCGGGCGCATTCTGCGGCATGGAGGCGGAGGAGCGCGGGCAGGGGGAAGCCATCGCGCGCAATCTCTGGGAGATGTCGGGGCTTAAGGTACCCATTCTCTGCGTTATGATCGGGGAGGGCGGAAGCGGCGGGGCACTGGCGCTCGCAGTCGGTAATGAAGTCTGGATGATGGAAAATGCGACCTACAGTGTTCTCTCGCCCGAGGGTTTTGCCTCAATACTCTGGAAGGATGGAAAACGGGCGAAAGAGGCGGGCGAAATCATGAAAATCACGGCGCAGGACCTGCACGGACTGCATATTGTCGAGGAAATCATTCCGGAGTACGGACTTGCGGACGAAAAAGCCTGCGAATCCATCTCGCGTTACCTGAAGGGGCGCATGAAAGAATTTTTTGAAAAACAGAGGGGAAAGACCGGGGAGCAGCTCGCGGCGGAGCGCTATGCGCGGTTCAGGGCGTTTTAACAGCAGTCCGGCGCCGGGGGAAACGTGGCGGACGGTAAAGGAATGAGGCGGAAATGAGGGAATCTATGAATATGGTAATCAGTGGAACCGGAAGCGCGGTTCCGAAGCTTTTGGTGACAAATGATGATCTGGGCAGGCTGATGGACACCTCGGATGCGTGGATACAGAGCCGGACAGGGATCAGGAACCGCCGTCTTGCCGTGGAGGAGACGACGACCGGGCTCGCGGTCGGGGCTTCCCTGGAAGCGCTGGCTGACGCAGGAATTGCAGCGGAGGATCTGGATCTGATTCTTGCGGCCACTGTGACGCCGGATCAGTTTCTGCCCAATCTGGCCTGCGAGGTGCAGGGGGCGCTCGGCGCGTCCGGGGCTGTTGCCTTTGATGTGAACGCTGCATGCTCAGGCTTTCTGTTTGCACTGGATACGGCAGCTCTTTATCTGAAAAATCTGTGTGAGCGGACCCCTGACGGGGCGGACAGAACGGCACTTGTCATCGGCGCGGAGACACTCTCAAAAATCATGGACTGGAATGACCGGAGCACCTGTGTCCTGTTCGGGGACGGAGCCGGGGCGGCCGTGCTGCGCGCACAGCCTTCCGGCAGTGAAAAGCGGGGAATCCGCGGCATGGTTCAGAGAACAGACGGCGCACGGGGGGGAGTCTTAAGCTGTCGTAACCGCCCGGTGAATCACCCTTACGCGAAGAGGCAGGAGCCCCCCGCTTATGTATCCATGGACGGGCAGGAAGTCTACCGGTTTGCGGTCCGCACGGTGCCTGAAACCATCCGTGAGGCGGTGGATCAGGCCGGATTTTCCATGGCTGATATTGATCTGTTTCTGCTGCATCAGGCAAATCTGCGTATCCTGGAGTCGGTTGCAAAACGCTTAAAGCAGCCAATGGAGAAATTTCCCGTGAATCTTGATGAATACGGGAATACTTCCGCGGCCAGTGTGCCCATCCTTCTGGATGACGTGAGGAAACAGGGAAAAATAAAGGAGGGAAGCCGGATTGTGCTGGCAGGTTTCGGCGCCGGTTTAACCTGCGGGGCGACGGTGCTGGTATGGTAGAAATACAGGAAAACAGAAAAAAAATGACGGCAGACGAGACGTTAAACGAACTGCTGGTGAGACTATTTAAGGATATTATGGAAATCGAGGGGCGGTGTCTTGTGACAGAGGAGTTTAAGGACATCAGCTACAATGATTTTCATATACTTGAGGCGGTCGGGACAGGGAATCCCAGGAGCATGACGGAGATTGCAAAGCTGATGCGCGTCACGACGGGGACGCTGACAAAGGCGATGGATGCGCTGACTGACAAAGGATATGTCGTGCGGGAGAGGAGCCGCCAGGATAAACGTGTCGTGCAGGTGTCCCTGACCTTAAAGGGGATGGCGGCACATGCGCATCATGAGATGTTTCACCGCGAGATGATTGCCAGCGCGAAGGGGCAGCTCACGGAACAGGAAATGCCGGTCTTAATTTACGCGCTGGCGAAGCTGGCTGATTACTTTCAGGCGGAGTATGGTATCGGGGATACGTAAAAAAGGCGGATGCCGCGGGAGTTTTCAGACAGACTTTACACCTGCGGGAGTTTTTAGTATAATAATGGCTGCATCTATCAGTAAAAATTTACTAATACCTGGCAGGAGAGAAGGAATCAATGGTGAATCTGAGGGTTTCTGTGGATCGTCTGCGTGAAGGCATGGTGATTAAGAGCGATGTGTACGCCAAATCAGGTACCGTGCTGGCGCGGGAGGGAACGGTCGTTACAAAAGAAATAATACGCCTTCTGACGAGACATTTCGTGGAGGAGGTAATGGCAGTATCGGAGAAGAATGGAAGCAGGCTGTTTGGGGGAACGGCGGGGCTGACGGGACTGCAGGCTTCGGGAGAAAAACAGGGGCGGCAGCCGGAGCTGTGCGTCACGGAGGCCATGCTTTCCGGTAACCTGAAGGAAATCGTGTGCGGGAGAAAAGATATCGGCATCTCCTCTCTGCTGGATACCCTGAATGCGGTGATGGGAAGCCTGGAGGAGCGCCCGGGTCTGTCGGGGATATTTTCGCGGATGAAGAGGCAGTCTGAGAGCCTGTACTCACACACGATAAATGTCGCAATACTGGCTCAGCTGCTGGCACGGTGGCTGAAATGCAGCGGGGAAGAGGTGGAAATGGCCGTGACTGCCGGTCTTCTGCACGATATTGGCGTTCTGGAAATCGTGCGTGAGAACAGCACATTTTCCTATCACAGAGAGATCGAGACGAACACCTATGAACAGCATGTGATCTGCGGTCATAATCAGTTAAAAGAGGCAGATATTCATCCCGCCGTCAGGCAGGCAGTGCTCACGCACCATGAAAGGCTGGACGGAAGCGGCTATCCGCTGAAGGTTACGGATGCGAATATCAATATGACATCGCGCATTGTGGCGATCGCGGATGTATATGATACGCTGACAATGGAAGAGCCTGGGGAGCAGAGACTGATGGCGTTTGAGGCGCTCCGAAAGATGGAGCTGAACGGTTACCGCCGGTTCGACGCCCATATTCTTATGATTTTTATGCGGCATGCAGCGGAATCGCTGCTGCAGCGCAGCGTGCGCTTAAACGACGGGAGAATCGGACATGTGGCCATGATTAATAAGTACTGTGTTTATCAGCCGATTATCAGTCTGGGCGGCGCGTTTCTGGATCTGGGAAAGCAGAAAATGCTCTATATTGAGGAGCTTTTGTGAGAGAGTGCTTTAACAATTTAATGGATTAAAGAAAAAAAGATTGCGCTCCCCGATATTTTATACTAAAATAAGGGATGCCGGAAAGACGCAGACAGCCGGTGGCATTCAGGCTTTCTGTATCATGCGGGCGTCGGCGGAATGCGGACTGCCGGAAGCACGTCGGCGGAGTTCAGACTGCCGTCGATATGAAGATTGCACAGATAACAGAGTAAGGAGATCGGAAAAATGGGATATGTTGATGAAGTACTTGCGCGCGTGCGCGAAAAAAATGCTTCCGAGCCGGAGTTTTTACAGGCTGCGGAGGAGGTTCTGGAGTCATTGAGACCGGTGATTGACGCAAATGAGGCAGTGTACCGCAGGGAGGCGCTGCTGGAGCGCCTGGTGGAGCCGGACCGTCAGTTTAAGTTCCGCGTGCCGTGGGTGGATGACAAGGGACAGGTGCAGGTGAACACCGGCTACCGGGTTCAGTTTAATAATGCGATCGGACCGTACAAGGGCGGACTCCGCCTTCACCCGTCCGTTAATACCGGTATTATCAAGTTCCTTGGTTTTGAGCAGATTTTCAAGAACTCCCTGACGGGGCTTCCGATCGGCGGCGGCAAGGGCGGCGCTGACTTTGACCCGAAGGGCAGATCGGACCGTGAAGTGATGGCTTTCTGCCAGAGCTTTATGACGGAACTGTGCAAGTACATCGGAGCGGATGTGGATGTGCCCGCCGGAGATATCGGAACCGGTGCAAGGGAGATCGGCTACATGTTCGGACAGTACAAGAAGATCCGCGGAACCTACGAGGGAGTGCTGACAGGCAAAGGCCTGACTTACGGCGGTTCGCTTGCGCGCACCGAGGCGACCGGATACGGCCTTTTGTATATCACGGAGGAGCTGATGAAGTGTCACGGCGAGTCCATGGAGGGAAAAACTGTTGTCGTCTCAGGCGCCGGAAATGTGGCGATCTATGCGACCCAGAAGGCACAGCAGATGGGTGCCAGAGTCGTGACATGCTCCGATTCCACAGGCTGGATTTATGATCCGGACGGAATTGATGTGGCGCTGTTAAAAGAGGTCAAGGAAGTAAAGCGCGCCCGCCTGACAGAGTATGCGGCTGCAAGGCCCGGCGCACAGTACCACGAGGGGCGCGGCGTATGGCAGGTGAAATGCGATATCGCACTTCCGTGTGCGACCCAGAACGAGCTGCTGATCGACGACGCAAAACAGCTTGTGGCGAACGGCTGTAAGGCGGTCTGCGAGGGCGCAAACATGCCGACAACCCTGGATGCGACAAAGTATCTGCAGGAGAACGGCGTGTGGTTTATCTGCGGCAAGGCTGCAAATGCCGGCGGCGTCGCGACGTCCGCACTTGAAATGACCCAGAACAGCGAGCGGCTGAGCTGGACATTCGAGGAGGTCGACTCCAAACTGAAGCAGATCATGGTCAATATTTACCACAATATCGACGATGCGGCGAAGCGCTACGGAATGGAAGGAAATTATGTGGCAGGCTCGAACATTGCAGGATTTGAAAAGGTCGCGGAGGCGATGCTGGCGCAGGGCGTGTGCTAGAAGGACAGACCGGTGCCGGTCTGAAAATGTGAAATAAAAACGGCAGATCATGGAGCGCGTTACATTCCGGATAGAGGGAATGTGATGCGCTCTGTTTTTCGTTTATGCCAGGCGCAACCATATGTTGTTACATATTTCCGGAAAGGTGTGCTACGATAAATAAGACAATCAGCCGGCGACAAAGACAATCAGCCGGCAACAGGACAGGAGGGTACAGGATGAGAACAGAAAAGATCGGTGAAATTATCTGCCAGAGCCGCCAGAACCGGAAAATGACGCAGGAGGAATTTGCTTCCCGTCTGGGTGTCACACCGCAGGCTGTGAGCAAGTGGGAGAGAGGGAACGGACTACCGGATATTTCCCTGATAGAGGGAATCTGCACGACTCTTCAGATAAGTGCGAATTACCTGCTGGGCTGCGGTGATCACAGGATGACCGAGGATGATGATGCTGTGATGGAGCAGGAAATCAGGAACAATATGTTTGCGGAGCCCCTGGTGATTGAATTCGGGGAGGCGGTAATTCCACATGTCATAAAAGGGCTCGAAACGGATTATGTGAACCGGAAGCGAAAAGAGCTGGTGCAGGAAACAGGGATTCTTATGCCCCTGATCCGTCTGCGGGACAGCACAAAAATGGATAAAACCGCATACCGCGTCCGCTCCTATGACAAAACAGTTGCGGAAGGAAATCTGGAAACTGCGGGCGAAGAGGCATATACCGCAATCATTGACTGCGCCGTGCGGTTCTGTCAGGAACATTATGCGGATATTCTGAATAAGCAGCTTGTAAAGACGATAGTGGAACATTTTAAGGAGCAGTATTCCGGAGCTGTGGAGGGGCTGGTGCCGGAGCGGATCAGTTATCTGCAGCTTCAGCGCCGGCTGCAGGAGATTCTGAGAGAAGGGGGTTCCATACGGGATCTGATTCACATTCTGGAGGAGATGGAGGAAAAACTATCCGGGAGCGGTGACTGAGTGACGGATGAAGAAACATTCTGACAGTTTTTATGGCTTCCTGCCAGACGGCAGGAAGCCGGGATCAGCCAAAGGGGCGGGAATCATCGTGAAGCCCCGGCGGTATGCAGGACAGCAGCCGGAGGTACCGGGATCAGCCTGAGGGGCGGGAATCATCGTGAAGCCTCCCCGGCCTGCCAGGTCACGGAGGGAGAACAGTTCCATGTGATATCCGTGCCGTCGGACACTGCGATAATCGTTCCCTGTTCATCTGTCCGGAAGACCTGTACGCCCTCCGTCCGGAGGCGGTTGAGCACCTCGGAGGCAGGATGTCCGTACTGATTGTTTTCCCCCGCACTGATTACTGCATAAACCGGATCCACAGCTTTCAGAAAATCTTCCGCGGTTCCGGTACGGCTTCCATGGTGCGCCACCTGATAGACGTCGGCAGAGATGTCCATGCCGTTTTCCAGAATATCTTCTTCCGCATCTTCTCCCGCGTCGCCGGTAAAGAGAAACCGGTTACGCCCGTTCTGCAACAGGATTCCAACAGACCAGTCGTTTAACTCAGAACCGTAATCTCTGTTCGGGGCAATAATGGTAAAAGATGCGCTGCCCAGCGCATAGGTATCTCCGGCAACAGGATCGGTAATCTGATAATTTTTTTCGTCGATAGCCCGGATGACATCTTCATATGTTCTGGTATCATTGGCGACGTCCGGCAGAAAAATGGTTCCGCAGTCAAAGCTGCAGATGGCGACATCCAGACCGCCGATGTGGTCGGCGTCAGGGTGCGTACCGATCACATAATCCAGCGTGGTGACGCCCTGATACTGCAGATAGTCCTCAACGGCAGCTCCCTTGTGATTATTGCCTGCGTCGATCAGCATATAGTGACCGTCGCATTCGATCAGCGCACAGTCGCCCTGTCCGACATCAATGTAATGAACCGTGAGGCGGCCGCCGTCGCTTCCCGCCGGTTCCGCCCGCCCGGTCAGTCCGGCCGGGAGGAGCGAAGGAAAGTTCAGAAGCAGCAGGAGCAGAAGAGAGAGGATGCTGCCGGCAATTCCGCCTGCCGTGTATGTTTTGCGGCAGGACCGTCGTCCGGCGGAAGTCCGCTTCTTTTTCATAACGTGTACCTTTCTGTATTCCGCGTTTTATTGGGGATGTCAGCCGAGCAGCAGTTTCACACAGCCGTACATGCCGGCGTCATTGCCCAGACCTGCGAGCGCGAAACGGGTGTCCCTGGTTGCGTGAAATGCGGTTTCCATAAAATGCTTCTGGATCGCCTCGATCAGGATATCCCCCGCCCTGGAAACGCCGCCGCCGATGACAATGACTTCCGGGTTGGTCACGCAGGCGATGTTGGAGAGTGCGGAGCCTAAAATCCCGCAGACTTCGTCCACCAGTCCGATCGCAACTTCATCTCCGGCTTTTGCCGCGTCGAAAATATCCTTTGCCGTCAGCTCAGGGAGCGCGCGGAGCGTCGTCTCCTCAGAGGTTTTGGCAAGCTTTCTTTTTGCAACCCGCACAATACCGGTCGCGGAGGTATACTGTTCCAGACAGCCGTACTGTCCGCAGTTACAGGGCTCGATTTCGTCGTGGCTGACCGTGATATGACCGATCTCGCCGCCGGCGCCGTTATATCCGGCCACAACCTTTCCGTCCACGATAATGCCGCCGCCGACGCCGGTTCCGAGCGTCACCATCACGACATCACGGCAGCCGCTGGCGCCGCCCTGCCACATCTCGCCGAGAGCTGCCACATTGGCATCGTTGCCGGCTTTTACGGGCAGTCCGGTGAGCGCGCCCAGATCCGCCTCGACGTCGACGATCCCCCAGCCGAGATTTACGCTGCGGTTAACCACGCCGTCGCTCGTAACAGGGCCCGGCACGCCGACGCCGACGCCCTCCACCTCCTCTTTTGAGATACCTTCCTGGGCCAGCTTGTTGTCAATGGCTCTTGCGACGTCGGAGAGGATGGAGGCGCCGCTTTCCGCGGTATTGGTCCGGATCTCCCACTTGTCCAGCAGGTGTCCGTCCGTCTCAAAAAAACCGATTTTGCAGGTTGTGCCGCCGATGTCCACACCAAATGCGTACTTTTTCATGTCATTTCTCCTTTTCTTTCTCTTTTCCACACTGTTTCGCGTATATGTTCTTTTTTTCATGATAAAGGTTTCATTTCCATCTGTCAACCGGTTCGCGGTCAGCCGCGCAGGTCCGGGGATGAAAGGCAATGACCGCCGGCTGGCCGGGGCCCGGGGATACCGTGCAGCGTGTCGAGTGTATTGGAACAGTCCCTGTGGCAATTGCGGCAATTTTGTGCTACAATAGCAAAATGAGAGCAGGAGAGACAGAACATACGGGTGTGCATGGAGGGAAATCATGAGTGCAGTCGCGACACTGAAAAAAGGGGAAGGCCGTGCCATAAAGGCGGGCGGCATGTGGATATTTGACAACGAAATTGACGCGGTGGAAGGAGACTTCGCGGACGGGGATGTTATTCTTATACGGGATTTCGATGGTTATCCGATGGGGCGTGGATTTATCAACACGAAGTCCAGAATACGGGTACGTATGATGACGCGCCGCGCGGAGCAGGAAATTGATCACGATTTCCTGGCGGGAAGGGTGCGCGATGCGTGGGAATACAGGAAAAAGACGGTGGATACGGCAAGCTGCCGCGTGATATTCGGGGAGGCCGATTTTCTGCCGGGACTTGTCGTGGATAAGTTTTCGGATGTGCTGGTCGTTGAGTCGCTCGCGCTCGGAATCGACCGTTTTAAGCTGGAAATCATCGGGATATTAAAAGAAATTCTGGCTGAGGACGGGATCGGGATCCGCGGTGTTTTTGAGAGAAGTGACGCAAAAGTGCGGCTGAATGAGGGGATGGAGCGCTTCAGGGGCTTTATCGGCGATGAATTTGACACCGATGTCCCGATCGAGGAAAACGGTGTCAGGTATCTGGTTGATGTGAAAGACGGCCAGAAAACAGGATTTTTCCTGGATCAGAAATACAACCGGCTGGCGGTGCAGAAGCTCTGCCGCGGTGCAAAAGTGCTGGACTGTTTTACCCACACGGGCTCATTTGCCTTAAATGCCGGCATTGCGGGGGCAAAGAGCGTGCTCGGCGTGGACGCGTCGGAATCCGCTCTGCTGCGGGCCAGGAAAAACGCAGAGTTAAACGGCCTGGAAGAGATTGTCCGTTTTCAATGCGCGGATGTATTTGACCTTCTGCCCCAGCTGGAGCAGGACGGGGAAAGATTCGACGTTGTCATTCTCGATCCGCCCGCGTTCGCAAAATCCCGCAGTTCCGTGAAAAACGCGGTAAAGGGCTATCGTGAGATTAACCTGAGAGCGATGAAACTCGTGAAATCCGGCGGGTTTCTGGCGACCTGTTCGTGCTCGCATTTTATAGACTATGAACTTTTTACCAGAATGCTTCATCAGGCGGCATCCAGTGTGCACAGAAGGCTCCGGCAGGTGGAATACCGCACGCAGGCGGCGGATCATCCGATCCTGTGGGCGGCCGATGAGAGCTATTATCTGAAATTCTATATTTTTCAGGTGTGTGAGGAGCGGTAACATTATTTTGTCTCGGAGATTCTGTCTTCCGCCTGTTTATATGCGAGCAAAAGATTCTCTTTTAATTCGTCGGCCGGCAGAATTTCAAGTAACGCGAATTCCATGATCAGGGCTGCATCGGAAAATGCTTTTATATATTTTTCAGGCTGCAGCATCAGCCTTCCCACTTCGAAAGTAGCGGAGATTAATGAGGCTAATATTACATATTTTGTGTCGCTGACGGCAATATAAAGTGTAATAAATGTTGAGGCGATGGACAGCACCTGCACCGTATTTGCAAAAACACTGAATCCTGTAAACAGCATCCGGTAAGCAGTCGCTTTATTATAGTAAAAATAAAACTCTTCCATGCTGTATAAAGGATTTCGATAGAGCCTTTTTACGAGAAAGAAAGGTGGATAAGTGGATATCAGCAATGCAATAAGTGTTGTCAGCATAAGTGCGACAATAACACAGACAAATATAATCAGAACTCCATTCATACCGGTATCTCCATTTTTTACCTGACGGTGTTTGTGATCGGGAATATTTAAATATTATATATTTAATTTTCCTGTCTGGAACATTCTATCATATTCTTACAAAAATCGAAAGACAGAACGATTATTCGACAAAGTGAGAACAAAAGAAGAGATCCGGTGTGCGGAGATCGCAAAAGCAGAAGATGTACGGAGGGAATGAAAAAGGTGATTACATGGAGGCATAAAGGTTCATAAATTAATTTGCACAAAGAGTATTGCAGAGATGAGAGGAAGACCGCAGGTTTGCGCCGGAGCCGCAAACCCGGAATTGCGGGGCAGGATCCGGCGGACCGCAGCTTTCGAAAAAATGCTCCGCATGGAGGGAAAAATGGGTAATTACAGAGTAAGAGAAAAACGTGAAACACTGACATACAGGAAAAAGAGTGAAGACCGCGGAAAATCAGAAGTGCGCGGTGCAGTCCGGGACCGCGGAAAATCAGAATCCCGCGGAAGAGCCGGGGAGCGCAGGGCAGAGACATACCGTGGGGAAAGAGAGCCGCGCGGCGGAGAGGAACGCCGCCGGAATGGGGGAAACCGGAAGCCGGAGGAGCGTTACGGAAGGATGGGGGACCGGAGATCGGAGGATCGTTATGGAAGGACAGGGGACCGGAGACCGGAGGATCGTTGTGGAAGGACAGGGGACCGGAGACCTGCAGAACATTATGGAAGAGCCGGGGAGCACGCTGCGGAAGCAGGGCGCGGCAGAACGGGAGACCGGAGGCGGCAGATGATCCCGGAAGGAGAACGCAGGGGAGAGCAGAGACGCGGAAAAATGGAGGGCCAGAGGCCGGAGGGGAACCGGGGCCGGAATGAAGACCGTGAAAGAAGGGAATTCCGCCGTGGACCGGAGGGGAAACGGGAGCGGAGCGAAAGCCGTGAAAGAAGGGAATTCCGCCGTGGGCCGGAGGGGAACCGGGGAGGCATGAAGGGCCGCAGTGCGGAGACGGATTACCGGAACAGGGAGGATCGTGCAGCGGAGCAGAGAAGCCTGGCCAGGGTGAAGCATGAGTCCGTGGAAAAACAGAAAACACAGGAGCAGGATATCAGGGAAATACAGCGCAGAAAGCGGATTCGCAAGGCGAGGAAGGAAAATCAGTCCGGTTTATGCTGCCCTTATATGAAAAAATGTGGCGGTTGTGAATATCTGGGGATGGAATATGCAGATCAGCTCAAGGAGAAGCAGAGATATGTGAGGGATTGTATCGGTGATCTCTGTGAGCTCAGCCCGATCATCGGAATGGAGAATCCGTACCATTACAGAAACAAAGTACATGCAGCGTTTGATATTGTAAAAAAAGAATTTGGCCGTGGGAATGCAAACGGAGCGCCCGGAACCGTGATTTCCGGCGTCTATGCGGCGGGAACGCACGATGTGATCAATATTGACAGCTGCCTGATTGAGGACGAGCTTTCCTCCGCGATTATACGGGACATCCGCGGGCTTTTGCGCTCCTTTAAAATCAAGACCTACGACGAGGATACCGGCTATGGTCTGCTCCGCCATGTCCTGGTCCGGCGGGGATATGGCACGGGTGATGTGATGGTAGTCCTGGTGCTCGCTTCCCCGATACTTCCGTCAAAAAATAATTTTGTGAAGGCGATCCGCAAACTTCACCCGGAGATCACGACGGTTGTTATCAATGTCAACGAGAAAGATACCTCTATGGTGCTGGGAGAGCGGAATATTACGGTGTATGGCAGGGGGTATATTGAGGATACACTCTGCGGGTGTACCTTCCGTATTTCACCGGATTCTTTTTATCAGGTAAATCCGGTGCAGACAGAGATTCTCTATCGGAAAGCGATATCCTGTGCCTGCCTGACCGGGAAGGAGACCGTGATTGACGCTTACTGCGGAATCGGAACAATCGGGCTGATTGCGGCAGCAGATGCAAAGGAAGTGATTGGTGTGGAACTTAATCAGGGTGCAGTGCGCGACGCAGTGACAAATGCAAAGCGGAATCAGATAAAAAATGTGCGGTTTTACAATGCGGATGCCGCGGAATTTATGGAGCAGATAGCGCAGGAATCTGCCGTGGGAAAATCGGGGGTGGATGTGATATTTCTGGATCCGCCAAGGGCCGGATGCGAGGAAACGCTGCTGAACGCGGTAGCGATGCTCCGGCCTGAGCGGGTGGTTTATGTGTCGTGCAATCCCGAGACGCTGGCGAGGGATCTGAAGATACTGAAGAAGAAGGGGTACCGTGCGGTGGAAGGACAGGCGGTAGATATGTTTCCGTGGACAGCCCACACAGAATGTGTGGTGGGAATGCAAAGGAAACGCAGCTAAAGGTGCCACCACATAAGGAGATAATTGGAAAACATTATTGGAATACAGCTGCTTATGGGCGATAGCAAAGGTGAAAGCCAGCGGAAAAAGCAGGAATGTTTTTCACGCCGGCTTTCTCTATATAAAAATGCAATCACACATTCATAAAATGTAAGTTTATTTGTTACAATGCAGAAAGGTAATGCAAAATTCAAAATAGCACTTAGCGGTTGATGATGTGCTTATAAAAGTAGTCAGTAATTAACCCCAAAAAAGGGAAGTTGCTGAAAATGAGACAATTTATTCATAGGTGAAAGACAGCGTTTCCGTGATAAGCGGCAGCGCCATCCAAACCTAAACAAAGATAGTCTGAGAATGGAAAAATCTCATGTTTCCATGTATAACCTGGAAAAGGAAGTTAAACTGGAAAATCGGAAGCGGTGATAAGCAGATTTATCAGGTTGCAGCCTGTATGGGAAATGAACCATCGGAACAGGATATAAAGAATTCAGAGAGTTTACTATGTTCCCCATTAGGCGGTCTTTATATGGAGGTTCAGGAAGAAATATGGCCACGAGGGAACAGTATGACACAGGTCCATTCTGGTCGTTCTGTCGTGGAGTTATAGTTTATGGAATTCATTCCTGTCCATTATAGGGAATGGTGATGAAATATTTTGTTTTGACAAGGGTAATAACATAGTCCTTCCTGACCACTATACAACAGGAGAAGCTGCACCGGTTGAAGGGACTTTTTCAGATTGTCTGATGAACCAGATTGCGGAGTCAGAAGAACGGAAGAACAAAAAAATCCGGGGAGAGGATAAATTCGGCTAATTCTGG
>CAMSQM010000039.1 GCA_947062675.1 uncultured Roseburia sp. | reverse complement strand
GCGGAATCAGCTGAATAAATCGCAGCATTGCAAATGTTGACACAAACATAATGATCTGACCAACGATAATAAACGGTCTGTTCTTTCCGATCTTTGTATTCGTATTATCCACAACCATACCGACGAACGGATCCGTGACACCGTCCCAGATACGCATGATCGTCATAATGGAACCCGCCAGAACCGATCCGATACCAACGATACCCACAAGGTAATAAGAAATAGACCCCAGCATAATCAGGTAAATATTGGTCGACGTGTTGTTGAGGGCATAAAATGCAATTTCCCAAAGTTTCGCGCGATGGACGCCCTTTTCCTCAAGTGGTTTTGATGCCATAATTTGTTTCTCCTTTCACTTTCGCAAGCACCCTGTCCTCCGGAATGTTTCCTTCCCGCAGTACCTGACACTTTCTTTTTCTGTTTCCAGCGCGATGCCGCATCAGCGGTGTGTATCCCACAGCCCGCAGTAAGCGTCCACCGGATCCGTGCCTTTAAATGCATCTTTTCCGGCCATCAGCTTCTCAACGAGCGCATCAAACGTCTGGTCATCGCTGTCATAAGTATTGATATAAGTCCTTGCCTGCGGGATATCTGCAAGCACAAACGGCTGCCCGCATCCGACGACAACAACCGGAAGCTCAAATACATACCACGGAATCTCTCCGCCGCCCTTGCTCATTCCAAATCCGGGCCTTGCAACCGGCTGGAAACCACCTGCGATATCCACGAGCGTGATAATCAGATCCTGATTTCCCACAAACTCCCTGATCTCGGTCTTTCCCGCAAAATAAAGATTGATGTCCGGTTTCTTCCCGTCTGCAGCCTGCTTCATCATCTTATCAAGCGGACTCTCATAAATAAACGCGTCAAAACCTTTTTCTTTCAGCTTATCGCAGAGACGCTCTGCCGGACTCTTCTTCCCGCCGCCCAGATGGCTCTTCATCAGGCTTGCCATACCGGTTCCCGCGGAAAGGCCGCTGACCGAGACGATCATAATTCTCTTATAGCGGTCCGGTATCATCGGGAGCACATCCTCGTCTTTATATTTCACAAGCGTGATTCCCTTGTCCGAGATCTCTTTTGCGACAGCTTTGTGCTCCGCGCAGCCGACCGTATTCTGCATCACTTCCACCGGAGGAACAAGCTCCGTCTTCGCCTTTTTGTGAAGTCCCATATGGGCTTTCAGCGCGAGAATGCGGTGCAGGGCGTCGTCCAGACGCTCCTCCGTGATAATGCCGTTCTCATAGCCCGCCATCATGCTGGCAAAGTCCTCATCCATCTCATTAAAGAACAGGAACATATCCACGCCCGCGGCGATGGTGCGGGGAAGCATCTCGCTCCGCTTCATACAGCAGGTCAGCCCCACCATATGGGATGCGTCGGTCAGAACCATACCGTTAAAGCCAAGCTTTTTGCGCAGAAGACCCTCGATCAGCTCCGGCGAGAGTGTCGCCGGCATAATGTCCTCATCCTTAATGTCCGGATTGAAATGCCTCGTGTACGCGGGCTGCATAATATGCCCTGCCATGATCGCTTCCAGTCCGTTGTCGATTAAGTTCTGGTAGACCTTTCCAAAACTTGCGTCCCATTCCTCACAGCTCATGTCATTGACACTGTTGGCCACATGCTGATCACGGAAATCGAGTCCGTCGCCAGGGAAATGCTTTGCCGCGCAGCAGAAGCCTTCATTTGTGTGCGCACCGTCCATGTACGCTTTCGTCATCGCACAGACCTGATCCACATCATTGCCGTAGGTCCTCAGTCCGATCACCGGATTCTCCCAGTTGTACAGGATATCGCTCACCGGCGCAAAGGACAGATTGCATCCGATGCTGGCCGCTTCCTTATTCGACAGACGGCCCAGCTCATAGGCATATTTTACATCCTTCGTCGCGCCGATCTTTGTCTGCGGGCCGATCAGCGTTCCGTCTGTACACGCGCCGTTTCCACCGTTCTCGGTATTGCAGGCGATGATCAGCGGAATTTTGCTGTTTTCCTGCAAAATACGGTTCTGCTCGCGCACTTCCGCACCGGTTGCAGGATTGTAACGGATCCCGCCGATGTGATACTGATTCACTGTCATTTTCAGATAATCCTCATCACGCGAAGAACCCATGTTGAAAAACAGCTGGCCGATCTTTTCCTCTTTCGACATCCCTGCAATGGTCTCCTCCACCCATTTGCAGTCCTCGTCGGACAGGTTGAACGGCCTTGCCTTCATATCAACCATTCAAAACTCCTCCTCTTCCTTAAAATATAATATTTCAACACGGAAACGCCGAGCGTTCCCGTGTGAATATTCTTATGGCAGCCTCACTTTTTCAAAAAAACTATTTCTTATAATCAAAATCCGGCACCTCATGCCATCTCTTCCTGAAATAATGCGCTACCAGCTTTGGCTTGCGGTCTCTTGTAAAGATTCCTTTTTTGTTTCCCTGAATGCGAAGCAGACTCTGACTGGTTGCAAAATCCGCAAAATTCCATGCCTGCTCTCCGGCTACACAGTCAAATTCATCAAATACTTTATGATTCATCTCATAGTACTCTACCTGGTACTCTTCGGTGTACATCACCGGCGTCGTGTCGTGGAATCCGGCCACGGTATCCGCCCCGTATTCGGTGAATATTACCGGCTTATTATATTTTGCCCAGCCCTCAAGCTCTCTCCGCAGCGCCCCCTCCGGTCCGACGAGATCAGGTCCGCCCACATACCATCCGTAATAGCGGTTCAGACAGAAGACATCGCTCAGATCTTTCGTGCAGTCCCTGTCCGGCGCATCCATCATCTGCACGCTTACCAGTGTGCACGGACGATGCTGCGGGTCTTTCTCCCTTGCCAGGTCATAAAGCGGTTTAAAGTAATCATAAGCCCCCTCCGCTCCGGAATCCGGCTCATTTGCAATACTCCACATCACAACGCAGGCATGATTTTTATCCCTCGCAATCAGATCGCGGATCACGTCTTTATGGTGTTCCTGTGTCTGTACCCCGTGCTCTTTATCAAAGGTGCCGACCTTTTGTCCCTGGAAATTCGCGCCGCCTCCGAAACTCAGATTGACGCCGACCGCTGTTGTCTCATCGATTACGACGATTCCTTCCTCATCACAGAGACGCATCATTTCCTCGCTGTACGGATAATGACTGGTGCGGAACGAATTCGCCCCCTGCCACTTCATCAGTGAGATATCTTTGGTGTTCATCGGAAGATTCATACCGCGGCCCGCAGGGAAAGTATCCTCATGCTTTCCATACCCCTTGAAGTAAAACGGCCTTTCGTTGATCAGGAATTTTGTCCCCTCCACGCGAACGGTGCGCACACCGTACGGCAGCGTATACACATCCTCGCCGAATGTCACCCGTATATCATATAGATATGCTGCAAGCGGCTGCCACAGGACAACATCTTTAATTTCCAGAACGCCTTCTGCCCCGTCTGCCTCTGCAACTTTATTTCCTTTCCGGTCGAACACTTCCACTTTACAGTCGCCGGTTCCGACCGTATCCACGGAATAAGCCAGCTTTGCGTTCTTTCCATCCACGGAAGGAACCACCGTAATATCCGCGATGTAATCCTTCGGCGTCGTGTAAAGCCGGACCGGACGATTGATGCCACAATAATTGAAAAAATCAAAATTCGGATGATTCTGCGGCTTCGGCTTCCCGGCATCCCCGAGACTGCCAAACATACCGCCCATCATGCCGCCCTTACCGCCAACCGGAAGCGTCGTGTAATCTATGACATTATCCACGGCGATGGTGAGCAGATTCTCTCCCGGCTGAACCTTATCTGTAATCTCCGTCTCAAACGGAAGGAATCCGCATTTGTGCTCACAGATCAGCTCCCCGTTCAGGTAAACTTTCGCGTGATGCGATACCGCGTCACAGCGAAGCAGAAGCCTCTGGCTTAAAATCAGGGCCGGCACGGAAAACGTCCTCTGATAGAAAACCCACCCATAATGATCGCGAAAATCCACGCCCTCTTTCAGATCATTGTAAGAAGCGGGGACCGGCATCGTCATGGCATCGTCAAGCGGAGCCTCGAACCATTTCTCCTCAAACCCTTTCCCGTCGTCCAGTTTAAAATTCCACACTCCGCTTAAATCACTCAGAAAGCGGGACGGCGTCAGAACCGGATATAACATGTGTTCCTCTCCTTTCATTTTCCAGACTAAAATGTCCTGTCCGCAGAACATCCCCCTGCAGACAGGACGCTGCATTGCGATCTATCTCTCTATTACCCCTGATACCTTCTCCCCCGCAGACCCCATCCGCGGTCTATACCCCGAGATTTTTCTCAAATTCAGAAATCAGCTGTTTCTGATACTCCTCGTCAAATGTTCCCGCCAGGAGCTTTGGAAACGCCTCATCCAGAAGCCTTGCCCAGCTTTCTCCTTCTTTCCCGGCAAGGATCGGATAAAACCAGACACCATTTTTAGCGGCCGCATCCTTATCCCCCGGCGCGTCGCCGACCATCAGTGTCTTCGCCGTCTCATACCCCGGTCCGCTCAGCAGCTCCCCGATGCAGAACGCCTTGGAGCCCGCTTCCTGCGTCAGCAGAACGCGGCAGTCCTCCTTGAGATGATGTTTCGTCCACTCTGCCTCCACTGCCTCGCTGTTCGCGGAGGAGACCGCGACAAGATCCGACTGTCTGCACATCTCGTCCATCGCCCGCTTCACATTCTCAAACGGCGCGTCATCCCCCGGAAGCCCGTGAATTGCCCGGTTCGTCCGGATACTCCAGAGCAGCGCAAGCTCAAAACAGGGATTTTCAGACTTCTGCGTCAGTGCCATCAGGGCCGGATTGGAAAGCTCCTTCGCATCTTTCGTCCACGCCGAAAACTCTTCGAGCCCCTCCGTATGTGCCAGCCCTCTGCGCTCCACTTCCTCAAGTGCCAGCGCCAGGCCCTTAAAACGGTTGATCCCGCGTGTGATCGTGTAGAGATTGATGGAAAGCCAGAGTTCCATACACTCGTCAAAATGCGCATCCAGCCCATAGGTTTTAATCCACTGCGGACCAAAACACTCGCGATGCTTTACTTCCATTGTGTCCATCGCACAGCCGTCGCTATCGATGCACACCACATAATCGCTCTTCTTCTCAAAATCAAAGTATCCCATAACTGTCCCTTTCCCGCTATAAAGAGGCCCTGATTATACGCCTGAATAGGATGCGAATGCTCCGTCAATCGGGATGCATGCCCCGTTCACGAAACCGCTTGCCTCCTCACATGCAAGGAACAGAACCGATCCGATCAGCTCCTCGACTTCCCCGAAACGCCCCATCGGCGTGCCGTTTAAGATCTTTCCCGTTCTCGCCGTCGGCGTGCCGTCCTCATTGAACAGAAGCTTCGCATTCTGTATTGTGGAGAAGAATCCCGGAGCAATCGCGTTGCAGCGGATCCCCACCTTTGAGAAATGAACGGCCAGCCACTCGGTAAAGTTTGTGATCGCCGCCTTTGCTCCCGAATATGCCGGAATCTTTGTCAGCGGTGTGTAAGCGTTCATCGACGAGATATTGATAATGCTTGTGCCTTTTTTGTCAATCATATCCATCGCAAATACCTGGGTCGGGATCAGCGTTCCCATAAAGTTCAGGCTGAACACGAAAGAGACGCCATCCGCGTCCAGATCGAAGAATGTCTTCATCTGTCCCAGATCTTCCGGAACAAAGTACTCATCATCCGTGGTCGCTTTCGGATTGTTACCGCCCGCACCGTTCACAAGAATATCGCAGGTACCGAAGTCCTCTGCAATTTTATCCCTTGCAGCTTTTACGCTGTCCTTCTCGAGAACATTGCACTTATAGCCCTTTGCGGTAAAGCCTTTTGCCACGATATCATCCGCATTCTTCTGCGCCGCCTCCTCATTGAGATCCAGAAGAGCCACTTTTGCACCGCTCATCGCCAGCGCTTCCGCAAGCACGGAACAGATGACGCCGCCTGCGCCCGTCACCACAACCACTTTGTCTTTCAGGTCAATCTGAAATGGTAATTTCATAATAATATTCTACCTCCCGTAATCTGTTTTATGTTTTCTGATTCCTGTGCCCGGACAGCATCCTCTGCCGGAACTTATTTCGCGGACGATTTCTCAACCGCCTCCCACAATCCATTAATATACGTCGCACCCAGCGCACGGTCATAGAGGCCATAGCCCGCTCTTCCCGTCTCGCCCCAGATCATTCTGCCGTGATCCGGTCTCACATATCCGGTAAAGCCGTTGTCGTGCAGGGCCCTGACGATCTCATACATATCAAGAGAACCGCAGCAGGAAAGATGAGCTCTCTCCTCAAAACCATTCTCAAGCACCGCGACATTTCTCAGGTGCGCGAAATGAATTCTTCCCATGGCCGCATATTTTTTCGCCATATCCACGACGCTGTTTTTATTGGAACAGCCAAGGGAACCCGTACAGAGCGTAATACCGTTGTGCGGATCGTCCACCAGCTTCAGGAACCGGTCGATGTTCTCCTCACAGGTAATGATTCTCGGAAGACCGAAGATACTCCAGCACGGATCGTCCTCATGAATCGCCATGTTCACGTCGCACTCAGCCGCCACCGGAATAA
Source organism: uncultured Roseburia sp. (assembly GCA_947062675.1). Taxonomy (GTDB): domain Bacteria; phylum Bacillota; class Clostridia; order Lachnospirales; family Lachnospiraceae; genus Roseburia. The sequence goes on along the minus strand of CAMSQM010000039.1, from coordinate 20,945 downwards.
TCTTCTGAAGAAAATACTGCAGGTTATTCCACAGATCATCCTCTGACATCGCATTGTATTCCGCGACAACATTCTTAAGCTCTTCTCTTGTGTAACTCGCATCCCAGCCCGGAAGCGTCAGGTCGCTGTCGCTCTTTAACGGATCAACCGCGTCCACCTGCTCCTGATAGTATACCAGGGATGTGGAGCCATCCGGCAGCACATGATCCAGCTGGGTTCTCGTCCAGTCGAACACCGGCATGAAATTGTAGCAGATACATTTGATGCCCGCCTTTGCGACGCGGCGGATATTTTCGCAGTAATTCTCGATATAGCGGTCACGGTCCGGTTTGCCAAGCTTGATATCTTCATGAACCGGTATGCTCTCGATAACCTCAAAGTGAAGCCCTGAATCCTCCACCAGCGCTTTGAGCCGTGCGATACTCTCCTCGCTCCACACCTCACCGACCGGCACGTCGTACACCGCGGTCACGATGGAATGCATCCCGGGAATCTGACGGATATTCTCCAGGGTCACCTTGTCATCTTCTCCATACCAGCGAAATGATAATTTCATGTTCTCCTCCATTCCGGCGGCTGCCTATACAGCCCGCCATTTTGTTCGTCAGCTTGCATACATAAATGCAGGGCGCGACTCCCCTGCCAGTATTATAATATAAATTAACTATATCACTCTTGTATACAAGAGTCAATGTCCCATATACTTTTTTATGTTTTGCACATTTCCTCCGGCTTTTTTTGTATAACCTGCACAATTTTTTTCTTTCTGACCCTGTTTTCTCTTGTCCGCAGCTTGTATACAAGTCCTGTTTTCCGGTACTTATTTCCTTATCATCTCCCGTCTCCGGCATGCCTGCGCGCCACCCGGATTCGTTCGGCGAATGTCTGCTTGTAATTTCTGCCAGAATGCTATATATTAACATTAAGATAATAAAACCCGCATCACTATGTCCGCCACCACGAGGTAAATCCCATGGATTCAAAAAAACGCACCGGCACTTCCAGAGCCGTCTACGAGAAACTGAAAGAGCAGATCCTGCATCTGGAACTTCCTCCGGGTTCCGCCATCAGCGAAATTGAGACCGCCGAAAAATACCAGATTTCAAGAACCCCCGTCAGGGATGCCTTTAAAATGCTGGAAGGGGACGGTCTTCTGGAAATCCGGCCCCACATCGGCACCTTTGTATCCCTGATTGATCTGAACATGATTTCCGATATCCTGTATATGCGCGAAGTCCTGGAGCAGGCCGTCTTCCGGGATCTGACTTCCATCTATGACAAGTCCCACGAATTCGGAATCCGCCTGATCCTGCAGAAGCAGAAAGAACTGCTGGATTCCGCGCTGCCGCCGGAGGAGCTGAGCCGCGCATTTATCATCAGTGACAACACCTTCCACAACACACTCTACGAACTTGCCGGCAGGAAAAATGTCATGGGATTCTGGCAGAGTATTAATTCCCAGTACGAGCGCTTCCGCACCTTCCTCAATCTCGGGGAACGCAAAAATCTGGACCGCCTCTACCACGGCCACGAAATTCTCTGGGAATGTATCTCGCACAAGGATTACGGCAACCTCGCAAGGTGCATCACGCATCATATTTATGACGGATTTAATTCCAGCACCGAGGTCGTCTCAAAGCATCCGGAGTACTTCCGGCCCATCGAGTGAGCGTTTCCCGCATCCGCACCTGCCGGCTGACACACGCAGGGGCTGCCGTAATCGTGGCAGCCCCGCAGTTTTTACAATTATCCCGGCCTATTTTTTCATTTTGGGCTGAAAAACAAGGCTGGCCAGGTAGCCAAACACCAGCGCAGCCGAAATCCCGACGGCGCTCGCCTTAAACCCTCCCATAAAAATGCCGAGAAACCCGTTTTCGTCGATGGCCTCCCTGACCCCTTTCCAGAGCGTATTTCCAAATCCCAGAAGCGGCACGCCCGCACCCGCGCCGGCAAACTCCAGAAAAGGCTGATAAAGCTGCACCGCCCCGAGAACCACCCCGAGACACACCAGCATCACCATAATTCTTCCCGGAAGCATCTTTGTCTTTTCCATCAGTATCTGGACAAGCGCACAGATCAGTCCGCCCACCCAGAATGCATTCACGTAATCCATCGTATCTCCTTTCTGTGTCCTTTCTGCGCGCACGCTTATGACGCGTGTTCGATCACCACCGCATGTGCAATCCCCGGAACCGGCTTTCCTTCATTGAACGAGACCGTGGACAAAAGAGCTCCCGTCGGCACAAACAGAATCCGTTTTAGTTTTCCCTCCTGCACCTGTTTCAGAAAATGGGCGGAAAGCGTCACCGCCGAACATCCGCACCCGGATCCGCCGGCACCTGTCCCCTGTTTTTTGCTGTCAAATATCAGAATTCCACAGTCCTCATGGACGGCACTGATCTCAAATCCGCGCTGTCTGGTCAGGTCGAAAAGAATTTCCTGCCCGACTGTCCCCAGATCCCCAGTAACAATCCGGTCATAATCCTCCGGTTTCCGGCCAAAATCCTCCAGATTCCGGCAGATCGTATCTGCGGCCGCCGGAGCCATCGCCGCCCCCATATTCATCGAATCCTTTACGCCATAGTCGACGATTTTGCCAGCCGTGATGCCGGTAATCCTGGCTTTGGAGCGCTTCGTTCCCAGAACATACGCGCCGCTTCCCGTGACTGTCCAGGTCGCCGAGAGCGGTCTCTGATTCGCATATTCAAGCGGAAACCGGAACTGCTTTTCCGCGCTGGCAAAATGACTCGACGTCATGGAAACCACATACTCCGCATAACCCGCCGCCACACACATAGCCCCAAGGGCCAGCGCCTCCCCGCAGGTGCTGCACGCACCGTAGAGCCCGAACAGCGGAACCTCCGCGTCCATCAGCCCGAACGACGTCGCAATATTCTGTCCCAGCAGGTCCCCGGAAAAGAGATACCGGATATCCTGCGGCTTTAAGTCCGCGCGGCCCACTGCCATCGTAAAAGCCTCCTTCTGCAGCGTGCTTTCCGCTTCCTCCCAGGTATTCTGCCCGAATTTATCATCCTCCCCGACCACATCAAAACAATTCCCCAGAGGGCCTTCGCCCTCCTTTTTCCCGACAATGTTTGCACTGCTGACAATGTAGGGCGCTTTTGCAAACTGCAGACTCTGCTTACCCACCTGTACTTCCATACCTGACCTCGCTTCTGTATTATTTTTTCTGTGCTGTTTTTGTATTTTAGTATGAGTACCAGAGGCTATTTTATGCATCCCGTTTTTCCGGGCATTGCATCCGGCTTCTCCGGCGCGCTATAAACCGGGTTCCCCGGAAGCCGTCCGGGGCGCAGAGGCCACATCCTGACCGCTGCGGATCGCATCCGCAACCTCCTCCGGACTTATCAGAAGCCTCACACACAGTGTCAGAAACTCTTCCGTTGCGAGCGGTTCCGTGTAACCGTCCATAATTTTTTCCTGTGGAATACCGCAGACTGCCGCCACCCACTCCGCAGAAATACCGTTTTCCCTGAGATATCCGATCATAAAATCCGTGACTTTTGAGTCTCCCATTTTTCCTGCACCCCTTTGCCCTTTTCTATATACTCTATCTGTGTAGTCAGGAAATTGCAATACATTTTTCTCACTTTTCCAGAATAATTTGACGCACATCCGGGCACCGGATATGATAAAGTGATAAATTGCGAGGTATACCGAAATGAGAAACGAACATATTCCGAGAGTTTTAAAAGAATATCGCAAGAGGAATCATTACAGCGTAAGCGATGTTTCCATTCTGCTCCGTGACCGTTCCGTTGACGTCGCTCCCAAAACGATTTACGGCTGGGAGAGCGGCCAGGCGAGCCCGAGCGCCGATATGCTTCTGACACTCTGCGAAATATACAATATCACGGATATTCTGTCCGCCTTCGGCTACTCCGATACAGAAGATTTCTGCGTGACCAGATCAGAGCGGATCCTGATTGAAGCCTACCGGAAGCATCCGGATATGCAGCCTGCAATCCACAAGCTGCTTGATCTGACACCTGTGCGCAGGAAAGTGCGGAGCAAAAAGCCGGAGGAGATGTCACCAAACCAGGGTATTCAGGGATAAAACCAGCCTGACAGCTGATTTTTTCACGCAGCTGCCTGTTGCCGGAGCATTACAGACAGCCATGATGGCATCCCGCCGCGCAAACGCGCCGGAATGAAGATCTTTACAAAATGAAACATACCGACAGGCCGGGAGCAGCGCGGCCTGTTTTGTGTGCGCAACAGCAGGATCGGGCCATCGCAGATCCTCCGCGGCACCGGCCATATGAATTCCTCTCCCGGAAGCTTTACAGCCCCTCTTTTTTCCGCTATAATAACAAAAAGAATATCACGTAAACGGAGGTGTATCAGATGTCAGTCAGCGGTATTACCGGTTCTTCTCCATTTTCCGGCTTTCCGGACACAGCCAAAGCAGTGGAGGGATCCGGACAGAATGTGTCCGGTGAGGATTCCGTAAAAAAACCGGGGCGCCAGTCCTCCCCTGAAGAATGCCAGACCTGTAAGGAGCGCAAATATCAGGATGGCTCCAATGAAAATGTTTCCTTTAAATCGCCTGCGCATATTTCGCCGGAGGCGGCCGGTTCCGCGGTGCGGGCCCACGAGAGCGAACATGTCGCAAACGCCTACGACAAAGCGGCGGAAAATGACGGCAAAGTAATCTCCGCCTCTGTATCCATTCACACGGCGGTATGCCCGGAATGCGGACGCACCTATGTCTCCGGCGGGACGACAAGCACCACCATCCGCTATTCCAACGAGTCCAATCCCTACCAGCAGGACAAAAAGGCGCAGGACGCCATACAGCTCAGGGGACAGAATGCGGATTACACCACCTGACCGTGGACAATCCCCAGCCGCCGGAACAGCGCCGCAGACCGCAGATTTCCTGCGCCGTCTGCGGCTTTCCGCTGTATATTCACAAATTTTAAGGAGTATGAGAGACCATGAAAAGGACATCCAGGGAACTGGGACGTATTTCCCGCGACATTTTAAACAACCGGTACCGTATACCCATGGGAGCATTTGTCGCCGCAGGCCTGATCACCGCAGTGATCCGCCTGCCCTTTTCGTCCCCGGAAAATGATTTTCAGACAGTACCGCAGCTTGTGATCACCCTGCTGGCGGAATTTCTGATTATGCTGATCAGCCAGGTGTTAAAAGCCGGCGTCGTACAGGTTCATCTGAACATGACAAGGGCAAAGGAATTTCATCTGCTGCAGATTTTTAATCCGTTTCGCGCCGGCACAGACCGCTATTTCGGCGCTTCCTTTCTGCTCTGCGTCCTTTTTATCCTCTGCTGTCTGCCGTTTACATCGGGCAGCGTTTATTTTTATCTGACAGATACAACGCCTTTTTCCATCTGTGTCCTGGCGTTGTCCGGTCTGCTCTCCCTAGCGCTGATTTTGCTGCTCCTGCTCAATTACACATTTGTCCTGTTCTTTCTGCTGGATTATCCACAGATGAAGGTGATGAGCGCATTCGGCGAATGCCGGAAAATGATGAAGGGCAATCAGGGACGTTTTCTTATCCTCCTGACCGGTTTCGCCGGTTACGGCGCCCTGATCGTCTGCTCCCTCGGCCTTGCCTCCCTCTGGGCGGCGCCCTATATGACCCAGACGCTTGTCACTTTTTACCTCGACTGCACCTGTGAGCTTGACCGCATTCCGGTGCGCGACTATGGTTCCCCCTGACACAATCCCCGTCCGGCGCCATTTTACCGGCCCCGTCTTTCCGGAAAAACGGCCGGGATCCGGAAAAAGTTCCCGGGTCCCGGCCGCTCTTTACATGTGATCAGATATTCTTCTGCTCCATTCCGGCAATCCGCTCAGCCGCGGCGGAAAGGTACTGGTTTTCCACATCCGAAAACGCGCCCTCGTCCGCCTTCTGCGCATAGACCGGATCCAGCGGAATCTTTCCGAGCACCGGCACCCCAAGCTCTGCAGCGGCCTCGTCGATATGGCTCTCCCCAAACAGACTGATTTTCCGTCCGCAATCCGGACACTTCAGATAACTGAAATTTTCCACGACGCCCAGCACCGGAATATGCATCATCTCAGCCATGTTATACGCTTTTCTGACAATCATCTGTACCAGCTCCTGCGGGGACGTCACAATAAGAATCCCGTCCACGGGAAGCGACTGGAATACCGTCAGCGGCACATCCCCCGTCCCCGGAGGCATATCCACAAACAGATAATCGAGATCTCCCCAGAATGTTTCGTTCCAGAACTGTTTCACAACCCCGGCGATCACCGGGCCTCTCCAGATGACGGGCGCCTCCTCATGATCCAGAAGCAGATTGACTGAAATCATCTTTATCCCACTATCCGACTCCATCGGCAGCATGCCCTGTTCGCTCCCGCAGATCTTCCCGTGCACCCCGAACATTTTCGGGATCGACGGCCCTGTGATATCGGCGTCCATAATTCCTGTTTTTTTCCCAGCCTTCTGCATTGCACTGGCCAGGGAGGCCGTGACAAATGATTTCCCGACGCCTCCCTTTCCGCTGACGACCGCGATCACCTTCCCGATATGAGAATACGCGTTCGCCGGCTCCTTCGCAATTCCGCCCCCTGACTTTCCCGCGTGATTAGAGGGGCACCCTTCGCAGCTCTCTTTTGAGCAGGCAGACGCCCCGCTGCAATTACTGTTTTCCGGCATTTTCCTGTCCTCCTTTTCTTTCATTCTTCCACTTCCCGTCTTTCTTACGGCTGACCAGACTACTTTTCCGACTCCTCCGCCATTCTTTTTCCGGCGATCCCGGCGAGCGTCTGTTCGTACGGAGCCCGCGCGACACCGTGCTCCGTGATAATCGCATCGATCAGCGTGTGATCCGTCACATCAAAAGCCGGATTGTACACCTTCACCCCGTCCGGCGCCATGCGCTCTCTGTACCACATTTCTGTCACTTCCTCCTCCGGACGCTGTTCAATCCGGATGGCCGCCCCGTCCGGTGTATTCAGGTCAATCGTTGAGGTCGGCGCGCAGACGTATACCGGTACGCCATAATAGTGCGCCACCGCCGCCACGACGGAAGTCCCGATTTTGTTCGCCGTATCCCCGTTCGCCGCGACCCTGTCACACCCCACAAACACCGCGTTTACCCAGCCCTTCTGCATCACGGACGCCGACATATTGTCACAGATAAGCGTCACATCCACCCCTGCGGCCTGCAGCTCGCAGGCCGTGAGCCGTGCACCCTGCAGAAGCGGACGCGTCTCGTCCGCAAACACCCGGAAATGATACCCCCGCTCCTGCCCCAGATATATGGGCGCCGTCGCCGTCCCGTACCTGCATGTGGCAAGGCGTCCCGCGTTGCAGTGCGTCAGAATCCCGTCCCCCGGCTTCAGCAGCATAAGGCCGTGCTCCCCGATTCTGCGGCAGACTTCCTCATCTTCCTGCCGGATGGCAAGCGCCTCCTGCTTCAGGAAACCGAGAACCGCAGCCGGGCTCTCTCCCTTATGGCACTCCACAACATTCTGCATACGGTTTAAAGCCCAGCTTAAATTGACTGCCGTCGGCCGCGCAGAATCGAGATATTCTTTCCGCCGCACAAATTCTCTGTAAAAAGTGCCGTAATCCTTCGCTGCGATCTGCCCGGCAAGCACATAAATCCCGAGCGCCGCCGCCACTCCGATGGCGGGCGCCCCGCGGACTCTGAGCCGGTAAATCGCATCATAAATGTCCTCCGCGCTCCGAAGGGATACCAGCTCAATTCTGCCCGGAAGCTTTGTCTGATCAATAATCTCAACGGCGTCACCTGCCTCACTCAGACGGACTGTCTCATAGTCCGCCAGCCTGCGGCAGACGCTCTCCCCGGCAGAAGCCGCCACAGATGACCCGCTCTGTTGTTTTACACTTTGTTCCATATCATCAGTCCTCATTCCTGCGCAGCGCCTTTCCCAGCGCGAGTGTCACCGCCGTGCCCACGATAAAACATGCCGCCGCCTCCACCAGTCCGTTCACCCCGACGGATGCCACGATAAATGGAAGCACCGCCTCCATGCCATACTGCTGCCGCATCGTCTCCGCAAACAGTGTTACCATCGTTCCCATAAAAAATACAGTATTTAACAGCGGGCAGCAGACATTGGCCACCGTCGCGGACACGCCGCCGGAAATCCTTATTTTCCGCAGCCCCCGGTAAATAAGGCCGGTCAGAAAGCCGTCCAGGATACGCGTCGGAACACACACGAGAAATGTGAACACCGGGTTCACCCCGAGCAGAACCGTTCCAAGCGTGCTCACCCCGAAGCACTGGATAAAGCTCGTGATCCCGAACACTCCTCCCAGGACAGCACCTGCCGCAGGTCCCAGAGTCACAGCTCCCACCGCCACCGGCACGACTATCAGCGTGATCTCAAGCCCTGCCGTCCGGATGTAACCGAGCGGCGTAAAAGCCAGCAGAAGGATAACAGCCGTCAGCAGTGCAAGTTCCGCGAGGTCTCTTGTTGAAAACTTTGAGCGATTCATAACTCTCTCCTTTTCTTTTCTGTATCATACCGGCCTGCACTCTTCCAGATGGCACATCCTGCGCCACCAGCCGCCGGAATACCGCACTGCAAAACAGGTCACCCGGAAAATCCAGTCGAGCACCATTGCAATCCACACGCCGACTGCCATCAGCTCCATGCGGACCCCCAGGAAAAAGCTGAACCCGATCCGGAATACGATCATGGAAAAAATGGAGACCACCATCGTATAGCGCACATCATTGCAGGCGCGAAGCATATTCGGCAGAACGAAAGACAGCGGCCAGAGAAATACCGCAGTCCCGTTATGTATCATCACCAGCAGCCAGGCCAGCCTGGTCGTCTCCTCCCCCAGCCCGTAAATGGACAAAATCCACGGAAGCGTGAGCAGAATCACACTGTTGATCACCGCGGTGAGAAGATAAGTAATCCGGAGCAGCTTTCCGGTATAATACCGGACCTGCTTTTCATCGCCCGCCCCCACACAGCGCCCGATCACCGTGATCATCGCGAGACTCATAGCCTGACCGGCAATACATCCCATGCTGTCAAGACTGTTCGCGACCCCGTTCGCCGCAATCTGCACCGTGCCGAAACCGGCGATAATACTGACCACAAGCACGCGGCCCAGCTGGAAAATACCGTTCTCAATTCCACTCGGAATCCCGATAAACAGAATCCGTTTCACGACCTCCCACTCAAAGTGAAACTTTCCTCCTGTCAGAAAAATGATGTTCCGTGGATTGCGCAGCAGCGCGCAGAGAACAACCCCCGCCGCGGCGCGGGAGACCAGCGAAGGAACCGCCACCCCCGCCACCCCCATCTTCAGACCGTAAATACAGACCGCATTTCCTGTGATATTAATTACATTCATCAGAACAGACACCTTTAACGTGATTCCTGAATTTCCCATCGAGCGGAACAGAGCCGCGCTGGCATTGTATACTGCCAGAAACGGAAATGAAAATGCGGAAATCACCAGATATGTCACCGCATTCGCCATCACATCCGCCTCTATCCTGCCGAAAAACAGATTCAGAATCGGCCGGTTCAGCAGAATCACCAGAATGGCGACCAGAATCGTGATCATCCCGGCCGTGTAAATCAGCTGTTTTGCCGACCGGCAGGCCGCATCCTGCTTTCCCGCGCCGATATACTGGGAAGCCACCACGGCCCCGCCTGTCGCAAGGGCCGCCAGAATGCTGATAATCAGATTGTTAAACATATCCACCAGCGAAACACCGGATACCGCAGCCTCACCCACGGAGGAAATCATCATGGTGTCCGCCATTCCCACCGTAATCACAAGCGTCTGTTCCAGTATCAGGGGTATAATCAGTTTTTTCAGATCCTGTCTGCTGAACAACATTTTATTTGTCCCGTCTGTTTTCTTCTTTTCCATTTCTCCTCAGCGTCCGGATGAAAACCGGAAGATTGCATCATAATCCAGCCCCAGCTGCCCGTACATTTCCCGCATCATTTCTTCCAGACCGCCGTAATATACCTGCGCGACGATGAGCGTCCAGATAGTCAGGGCAGCGACAATCACAAGCCCGGCGCTCCCCATGACAAGTCCGGCCTTTGCCTTCGGGGTAAATGTGAGCTCCCCTCCCCGGGACAGCAGCGCAAAAACGATACTGAGCGCTCCACAGATCAGCGCGGGATATACCAGACAGGAGAGAATCATCGCGATAATCCCCAGTATAAACGCAGCCGATTCCATCTGCCGGGATCGCCGCCTGCTCTGCTGCGGCGGGGTGTATCCGTCATAATCCATACTGATCACAATTCCTTTCTGCTCCGCCCATTTTATTCACATGACAAAAGCACTTCCATCACCGGCCCCAGGATTTCCCTCCGAAGCTCCATTCCCTGAAGCTGTGCGACCACAAATAAGAGACTTTTCCCCTCATCCAGCTGCCGCACAACATTGTAAATCCTGGTTTTTACGTTAAATTCCATCTGTGCGCGGTTCAGGAAAGCGAAAATCCGCTCCGTTTTCCCATTTTTGTGCGGCACGGCGCCATGCAGCCGGACCGTCACTGTTTTTCCCGTTTCCGTCTCCGGAATCTCCACCACCGTCCTGCCGGTTTCCTCCTGATAAGAACAGGTGACTCCCGCGACCTGCACATCTCCCGCGTACACCGCGGGCTCTATCCCCGCCTCCATTCCCAGAATGGACAGACGATACTTCCTCGCCGGCGGAACAATCGACGCATTTCCCCGCACCGCCTGAATTGTGAACGTCAGAACTTCGCCCGGCTCCCAGCAAAATGTCGTCACCGCCCAGTTCTTTGCGTCATACTCCGCGGCCACGCCGTCGTCCTCCCACAGACAAAATTCTCCCGCTTCGCCTTCTCCGGGTGCCAGACACAGCTCCAGATATTCTGGCAGATCATACGCATTCCCCTGCGTCCGCCCGTCCAGCGGAAGAATACCGCCGCTCTTTAAAAGCACCGGTATCTTATCAATTTCACGATAAAAATCCACTCTCCGTCCGCCCTCGTACCGCATACCCGTAAACACATCCGTCCACACGCCTTCCGGAAGCCACGCGCCAAATCCTGCCATGCCCGACTCCCTGTCCGCCTGTTCCGTCATGGGGCAGACCAGAAGCTGTGAGCCAAAATAATATTCATTCGGGACCTGATAAGCTTCCGCCTCAAAAGGATGATGATAATAGACCGGCTGCACCAGCGGAACTCCCTCCTCGCAGGCGCGCAGATTCATTGTATACAGATACGGAATCAGCCGGTGACGCAGACGCAGAAAGTCCTTCATCACCGCCTCCGCAATCCGGTTGTACCTCCAGGGCTCTTTTCCGTTGAATTCATTATTCGTGCTGTGAAGCCTCAGAACTGGTGAAAATACCCCCAGCTGCAGCCACCTCACCGCCAGCTCATCGTCCTTGATGCCGTCCATGTGCCCGCCGATATCGTGACTCCACCAGCCGTACCCGATATTGGAGGCATTGGCCGTAAAATACGGCTGAAACGCAAGGCTCTTCCAGGAAATCACCGTATCCCCCGAAAAGCCGACCGGATAGCGGTGGCTTCCGGGCCCTGCGTACCTTGAAAAGATCAGCCCCCGCTTTCCCCCGCGACAGTTATCCAGATAGTGACAGTGGTTCAGAATCCAGAGCGGATCAAGGCCCTCCACGCCGGAATTTGTCCCCTGCTGCCAGTCTATCCACCAGAAATCCACCCCCTGTTCCTCCAGCGGATGGTGCACGCACGAAAAATACCCCTCCATAAACTTCGGATCCCCGGGCTCAAACAGAACGGGCTCCCTTGCCGCGGCATTCACGCCCATATACTCCGCAAACGCCGGATAGCAGTCCTCATACGCCTGCACCCCGTCCGCGGGGTGTACATTGAGCGTCACCTTCAGATTCCGCCCGTGAAGCTCTCTCAGAAAGCGCACCGGATCCGGAAACAGCTCCGGATTCCATGTGTAGCCGGTCCAGCCCGCTCCATACTCCGGGGCCACATCGGTCAGATGCCAGTCCATGTCAATGACCGCGACGGTAAACGGAATATCCTCCTCCGAAAAACGGTCCATCAGGGCGAGATAAGACTCCTCCGAATACCGGTAATACCGGCTCCACCAGTTTCCAAACGCATACCTTGGCAGCAGCGGAACCTTTCCCGTCAGGCGGTAAAAATCCTTAAGGCACCCCATATAATCCCTTCCATACCCGAAAAAGTAGAGATCGCTGGCAGATGTGTCCTTTCGCTGCTCAATCCGGCCCGACTCTGCGACCAGCAGCGAACCGCCATCGTCCAGCAGCGTCCACCCCTCCGCGGAGAGGATGCCGCCCTCCAGCGGAATACTCCCGTCCGCCTGATCAAGCGTCCGCGCCGTCCCCTTAAGGTCATTCGGCCTGTCCCCGTAATTCCACACGGAGGAAAACGCGTGAAAACGACCGGTCAGTCTGATGCACAGACCGGCCGGAGAAAACTCTTTCTTATTGTATTTCAGCCGCAGACGCTCCGTGACGATCGAAAGTTCCTCCTCCGTCTCCTCCACCTGAAATTCCGGCAGCGGAAAATCCCTGTTCACCACCGTCTGTGTCGCGCAGTCGGCAAATACACCGTCCCGGCTGTACTCCATCCTGATCAGCGACGGGGTCAGCACCGTAAAACGATAAGACTTCCCCCGGATCACCGCCTCCACGCGCGGCACACTGTTTCCTTCCCGATAACCATACATTGTACTTTTCACTCCTTCTGATTTCCTGTCTCTTCAAAACCCCGTCCCGCTCTGATTGCGGTTTTCTTCTATTCTAAGGCACAATGGAAATCTTTGCAAACACTTTCCAAAATTGATTCCGCCCTTTTGTGACAGACAGCCGGCAGGCTATAAAAGATTTCTCCTCGCAGCTTCCTTTAACAGTTCCGGCTGAATATCCGGATAAGTCCAGTCCACGGAAAGCGTGTCCGTCACAATCGTCTCCCCGATCTCACTGTGCAGTTCGCCCTCAAATGCAGAGACTTCCGCATAATAGAGCATGCCATAGCTCTCCTGATCTCCCGGAATATCCGTTCGTGTAACCGAATACGCACAGACCGGCCTGATCTCATATGTAACCGCACCGGTCTCCTCATAAAGCTCCCGTCCCGCGGTTTCCTCAATCGCCTCCCCCTCTTCCCTGTGACCGCCGGGAAACTCAAAAGTCTTCCGTTCCCTGTGTCTGCAGAGCACAAATCTTCCCGCTGTTTTCGCGATAATCACCGCAAACCGCAGCAGGGCGTCGTCCACCGTATCATAAAATTTTACTATCGTCATCCTTTTCCCCCGTTTCTGCACCGCTTTATAGGCGCTGTGCCCCTTCCGCTGCCGTATCCGCCGCTCTCCCTGAACCGGTCTGCCCGCAGGCCCGCGTGCCGCCTGCTACGGACGTGAACTTTTATTGACCCTTTCCGACATCAACAGCGCTGCGACCAGGAAAAACGTCAGATATACCGGATATACTCCAAGTGTAATCCGCTCCGCAATCAGACCGAACAGCGGCGGCATCAGGGTACTGCCCACATAAGCCACTGCCATCTGCATTCCGATCACCGCCTGTGAATTCTCCCTCCCAAAGTTCCGCGGTGTCGAATGAATGATAGATGGATAGACCGGAGCCGCGCCAAGACCTGCAGCCAGAAGCCCCGCCTGCGCCATCAGACTGCTTCCGCCGGAAAGCGCCGTCAGCAGAACACCGGAAAGCGCAAGAAGCAGTCCGCCGCGGATCATCCGCACATCCCCCGCCCTGTCCGCAATAAAACCGCTGAGAAACCTCCCGGACGTAATCCCAAGGTAAAACAGGGACGCCGCAGCCGCAGCCGTCCCGCCATCCATCCCCCGCTCTCCTGCCAGCCAGGAGCTGCTCCAGAGACCGCACGTCGATTCAAACGCACAGTATGATAAAAATGCGAGCAGTACCGGAACGACGCCTCTTAATCTGAGGATTTCGGAAAATTTCAGCGGAGCTCCCTTTTCTTCCTCCTCCGGCGATGCGGCAGCCGTCTTTTTCCAGAGCGGAAGCGCCAGAAACAGAACCACGGTCAGAAGCATCTGCACAACGGAAACCATTCTGTATCCGTTTCTCCACCCGTGCCCCGCACTGATCGCATATCCCATAATATAGGGACTGACCGAAGCCCCGACGCCCCAGAAACAGTGGAGCCAGCTCATCTGCCTTGAATTGTAGTGCAGCGCCACATAATTATTCAGCGCCGCGTCGATGGCGCCCGCCCCCAGACCATAGGGAATCGCACACAGGCACAGCACGGCAAATGATCCTGAAACCGAAAAACCGGCCAGCGCACCCGCCGTCAGAGCCACACTGACTGCCGTCACCAGCCCCGTGCCCATCTTCCTCGTCACCCTGTCCGAACAAAGGCTGGAAATCATCGTTCCCCCGGAAATAATCATGGAGATAATTCCCGCGCAGGAAATCGGAATCTCCAGCTCCCGGTACATCACCGGCCACGCCGACCCCAGAAGAGAATCGGGAAGCCCCAGACTGATAAACGCAAGATAAATCACTGCAAGTAAGATTGAAACCATATCAGAAACATCCTTTCCGGAATTTAAAGATTATGTGCGCTCTCCTGCCCCGCCACATCACCGGCCGCGCGTCCTCCTCTGCCGCACAGGCCGGAAGACTTTCTCAGTTTTTACCGGTATCCCCCTTTTAAGCCAGAGCCGGGTTTCTCCTGTACACATTTGTTAATCCGGTATTTTAGCACACCTGGTCCTCCATGTAAAGAAAAATGACTGTGACAGAACTTATGCCGGTTTGACAGCAGTGCGACTTTCTATTATTATAAAAAACGGCTTTCTGACAAACGGTGAAAGGAGTGTTTCTGAGACATGAATCAGATACTGATGATCATAATATCGGCGGGAGTTCTTCTGGGCGGAACCGACCGGCTGCTTGGAAATAAATATGGATACGGCGATAAATTTGAGGAGGGGTTCCGCCTCCTGGGCCCTATGGCCCTGTCCATGACGGGAATGATCTGCCTGACGCCCATAATTGCAGACTTTCTCAGACAAACCGTGGTCCCCTTCTGCCAGCTGACCGGCACTGATCCGGCCATGTTCGGGAGCCTGCTCGCCATCGACATGGGAGGCTACCAGCTGGCAAAAGAGCTGGCAGCCGACAGCCGGACCGGCAGCTATGCGGGAATTGTGGTCTCGGCCATATTCGGCTGTACTCTGGTATTCACCATTCCCGTGGGGATGGGAATGATAAGCAGAAAAGACCGGCCGCTCTTTGCCCGCGGGATCATGCTGGGACTGACTGCCATGCCCGCGGGGCTGCTCGCCGGAGGACTCCTCTGCGGGCTTTCACTTGCGGAATGTATTCGCCAGAACCTCCCTGTATTTTCAGCCGCGCTGCTGCTTCTTCTCGGACTCTGGAAAATCCCCGGGAAAATGGTGACCGGCTTCTGCGCCCTTGCATCCTGCATCCGTTTTCTGGTCACGGCAGGCCTGATGATCGCCGCCGTACAGTCGCTCTGCGGATGGAGTATTCTTCCAGAAATGGCCCCGATCAGGGATGCCATGGAAGTGGTATCCTCAATCGGCGTCGTCATGCTCGGAAGCCTTCCGGCTGCGGAACTGCTGCGCCGCCTGCTGAACGCCCCATTCACCCGCCTTGGCACACGGCTCGGAATCAGTCCTGTCAGTCTGACCGCAATGCTGACAGGTCTTGTGAGTGCTCTCCCCGTCTTTTCCCTGTATTCCGATATGGATGAAAAAGGGAAAGTCGCGGCAGGCGCCTTTCTGGTAAGCGGCACCAGCCTGCTGGCCGCCCACACCGGATTTGTCCTCGGCGTAGAACCGGATATGCTTCCCGCCCTGCTGTGCGGGAAATTGTGCGGCGCATTTGCCGCCGTTATCCTGTCCGTGAAATTTTATGGAGAAAACAGCCCTGCCGGCTCCTGATAACAGCAATTCCGCCGACAGCTCATTGCAGAAATACCCCTTGCATTTCCATACGGGCGGCGATAGAATCAGTAAGAAACAGGTGCCAGCCGGAAAATACACCTTTTTCATTCCAGGGAGGTAATTCTATGAGAAAAAAAGATAATTTTTCAAAAATCCAGTTATCCGATTCGCAGAGGGAAAAATTAAATGATGAAATAAAAGCGTTCTATATTGACGTGCGCGGCGAAGAAGCCGGCATGATTGAACGGATGCAGCTGATCGAACTATTTGAAGAAAAAATGGCGCCCATTGTCTATAATAAAGCCCTGGACGACGCAAAGATATGGTTTACACGGATGTCCGAAAATTTAGAATGTGATTTTTATGCACTCTACAAAAATGAAACCTGAATCTTTCCGCAGGGCTGAATTTTCATTTTACTGAAGGTGCCGGCAGCTGCATCTGATTTCTCTTTCTATCCGCGCAGATATTTTAACAGGATTATTTCCAGCGGCTCCCCCGGCAGCAGCAGGGCGCCGCAATCCACATATCCGTTATTCCGGTAAAAAAACTGTGCCTGCTCGTCCGACCGGGTGGATGTCAGAACCATACTGTAATTATTTTTAAGCATTTCCTTTTCCCAGAAATCAGCCAGCTGCCTTCCATACCCCTTTCCCCTGTAGTCTTCCAGAAAGTATAACATATTCATAAACGGGATATGATCCCAGAACAAATGAAACCGCAGCCATCCGATCAGGCTGCCATTCAGGAACATTACCAGAACCCGCTGCGCATTTATGCTATTCATTAATTCGGTTCCGCTGATATGTTTATCGTATTCTCTCAATAATTCAAAATCATCTGCATTCGCATAGCGGATCATACTTTTCCCCCTTTTCACATTTTACATCATTGTGTCATCTCTCAGAACCTCAGAGAGACTTATTTTTCGTATATTCCGCCACGCAAGGTAATATGCCAGCGCCACGGAGCCCGAAACACCCAGAATAAACAGCAGAACCGGAATATATGGCGCCTCCGCCAGAAATACCCCCGCCTCAACATAGCTCATCCGCAGCATGCACCCTGTGGCAATAATTACAGGCGGAAGGCTGATCAGAACCGGTCTGCCGGCTATCACCAGCGCCTCGATGCAGAACATTTTCCTAAGTTCCCCCGGCGTCATTCCAACCGACATATATCTCGCAAATTCCCTTTTCCTCTGGCGCACAAATCCCAGCGTACTGGAAAATACATTGCCGGTGCCAATCAGCGCGAGCAGAATACAAAAACCTCCGGATATAGTCATCAGCCCTTTTATCTGTCTGTTATTTGTTTCATATTCCCGGATACGGTTTTCAGATTCCACTGTATATTTTCCGCTGACAAGGCGGCCAATTTTTCCCTGAATCTTATCCAGCTCTTCCAATGACGCATTTTCTCTTCCCAGGACACGGATATAGCTGTCTTCCTCTGCTCCTCCTATCTGCCCCCTGATCTCTTTCCACAACGATGCCGGGATAAAATGCACCAGCTCATAATGATTGCGCGCTGCATATTCCTCCCTTAATTCAGGAACTTTTTCCGTATACGCCAGGACCGGAATCCCGGCTTTCATTTCTTCGTTCCCTGACGCTCTTAAGACACTTACCATGTTTTCTCCGGCGTCAGGCTCCTTTAGATAAGGCATAAACTCCGGATGCCTGAAATCCGGATTCGTCACATCCCGGATCCGGTTTAATAGAACCGCCCCGTCAGACCGTGGCGCAGCCCCGATCTGTTCACAGTATTCCTGAAAACTGTTGTCATCCAGTATAATAACCGGGGCATTTACCAGCCATCCCCCCTCCGTCTGCGTGACGCCGCCGGAAGCATGGGAAAATCCGCCGAAGGATTTCATATCCCCGCTCATTTCTTCCTCTGTAATGAGCCTCTCCGCCATTGCCTTCTGATACACAACGGCGCTTCGAAGCCCGCTCATCCCCTGAATCGCACCGGTTTCTTCAAAAGTATCCACATCCGCATCTTTTACGGTAACCATAATATCCCACACGCCCTGATACCTTTCAAAATAGCTCTCCCTCGTGCTGATTCCGGAAAGGGCAAAGAAACACTGCATAACCGCAAAAGCCATGAACGCCGACACAAAAGATAAAGATGCCGTCCGCAGGGCTTTTCCCTGCGCTTTTAACGCATTGCCGGCCAGCTCCCCTTCCACTCCGGACAGACGTGTGAGCAGATAAGAGTTCTTCCGGCGCTTTAACTGTAGTTCGCCGGTATTTCTGATCGCTTCCAGCGGTGTCAGCCTGCTTAATTTTACGGCCGGCAGCCATGCGGATATCCATATCGTGATAATCGTCACAGACAAGGTCAATACCAGCATCAGTGGATGATAGCCAAAAACCGCTTTATGCCGTCCCGCGATATCGCCTGACAAAACATTTACCAGCTGCAGAATTCCCATACTGCCCGCAATCCCTGACAGATACCCGGCAGTCACCGGTACCGCGCAGAGAGCCGCCGCTTCCTGCAAAAGACACGCCCGGATCTGCCCCGGTGTGGCTCCGATTGACGAAAAAATACCAAACTGATAAATGTGCGCGTTCATGGATACCGCAAAGGAATTGTGAATGATCACAATCAGGGAGAATGAGGCCAGAAATGTTACCAGGATAAACATTGGAAGCAGCAGTCTCGGAGCCGTATCACCGGAATCCCTGACCAGATACATCGCCAGAAGCTGATAATTATAAACAATTCTTTCCGGCGCGGCTCCGATTTGTTCCGCAATACGGAGCGTATCTGTAAAAACCGACCCCCTGTCGTCAAAATAAATATCCAATGCCGGCTCCGCACTTTCTGCTCCTTTTTCAGTTACCACGGCATCTCTCACATTGGCGAAATTTTTTACGGTTCCGACGTCTTCTTCCGTAAATTCCCCGGTAATCCGGCTGTGCCAGCCGCCTTCCTCCTGTTCAATTCTCTCAGCCTCATATTTCCATGCATTATAAAACAGTCCGGACAGCAGGGATAAAAGCAGGGCCGAAAAAAATGCCGCGGTCATGACGGACAGGCTGGAAGACCGGTTGTTTTTAATATAACCTGACAGATAATCTCTCCACATACCCACGGTTTCACCTCCTCCGCTCGTCACTGACAATACGCCCGTCTTCAACCGTTATAATGCGGTCTGCTTCCAGCGCAACTTTTTCATCATGGGTAACCAGTAAAATGGTCTGATCCAGATTGCGGTTCGAAAGTCTGAGCATGTCGATAATTTCCCTGGAATTTTTCTGATCCAGATTTCCGGTAGGTTCGTCCGCCAGAAGCAGCGCCGGACGAAAGATCAGGGAACGCGCAATCGCGGCCCTCTGCTGCTGGCCTCCGGATAACTGGTTCGGCAAAGCCTCAAGTCTGTCCGCAATACCAAGGGAATTAACAACCTTCTCAAAATATTCCTGACCGGGCTTTTTCTTATCAAGGGCAAGAGGCATAAGGATATTTTTCCGAACCGTGAGTGTCGGAATCAGATTATAAAACTGATATACAAGCCCCACTTTTCTGCGCCGGAAAATTGCCGCCTCCGTCTGGTTCAGTCCCAAAAGGTCTGTCCCGTCTATCAGAACCCTGCCCTCCGTGGGCTTATCCACACTGCCGAGAATGTGCAGCAGGGTGGACTTGCCGGAACCGGATGTCCCGGTAACCGCCACAAATTCCCCCCTGCTGACAGACAGATCAATCCCGTCCAGCGCCGTCACCTGATTCCCGCCGGAGCCATACACCTTCCTGACCCCCTCACATTTTACAATCTCCATGCTATTTTCTCCTTTCCTCTGTATATCCGTACTTTCCGGGTATCCGGAAAATATACCCTTCATGAACAGTATAGCAGACGAAAGTTACACCTCAGTGACGGTAGAAGCGGATTTCAAAAAGAGCGCCGCCTTCCGGTCTGTTTTCTGCCCGTATGGTTCCGTTCTGCCGCCCGATCAGCTCTTTTGACAAAGCCAGGCCGATGCCAATGCCGCCCTCGCTGGCATTGCGCCCCCGGTAAAACCGCTCAAAGAGATGCGGAATATCTTCCCCTGCAAATCCTTCTCCGTCATCCCATATCAGAATTTCCGTGTAGAGCGGATTCCGGGCATAGGAGCAGTGAACCACTCCCCCGGAACCATGTTCCATACAGTTTTTCATCAGATTCATCACAGCCTCCATGGTCCAGTCGGGGTCCGCGATCACCAGCATCCCGCCCGATTCCGGTATGTCAATCGAAGTTCCGGAGGCAGCGGAAAGCTCCTGCAGATTATCCGCCGCAAGGACGAGAAGGGTATAGACATCCACCTCTTTCCTCTGTAGAGGTAATGTTCCGGCATCAATCCCGGATAAAACCAGCAGGGCCTCCTCCAGCCGGGTCAGCCGCACAAGCTGTTTCTTAATCTGTTCCAGATGCTTATTCTTCATGTCCTGCATGATCATCTGGACAGACAGCGAAATAGCGGTGATCGGCGTTTTAATCTGATGCGCAATGTTGGAGAGATTTTCCGCAAAATCATCCCTGGCCTGTACCGCCACATCCCTCGTCCGGTACAGAAATGTGACCGTCTTATAAATTTCATCTTCCAGCCTGGAAAATTCATCCTCCCCGGACGCCGACAGGATGGGCGCCTTTCCGGCGTTCGCCTGTTCCAGATACTCCGCTAATGCCCGGATGCGCAGGCCTTCGATTTTATTGCGGTACAGAAAGGTAAACAGAAAAAGCAGTACACCTGTCATTAAGCCCGCCGCTGTAAACAAAACATACTGCCCGCAGACAGGGCCTGAAAAATCAGAGATACGATATCCCAGTACAGGCAGCACATCCTCCTTTGCAGGGCTGTCAGGATTTCCCCCCGTATGTTCCTTTAACACGGCAAAAATGATATTTTTTGTTTCCGGCTCCCGCTCCACCATTTCGCTGCAGATCGCATTTACCAGCTCAAACTGAAGCCGGCTGTAATGGCAGGAAACACACAGGACCGAAACAGCGCAGGC
>CAMSQM010000038.1 GCA_947062675.1 uncultured Roseburia sp. | reverse complement strand
AGCGAAAAAGCAGCCGTCAAAGAAAAAGAATACCAGATTAAAGGTATTACTTCTTGTTGTGGAGATTCTGGTACTTCTGATTCTGGCCGTCGTTCTTTTCGTCGTCGTCAAGTTTTCCCGTGTGGAGAAGGATGTGACATTCAACCCGGAAAAAATTGAGGTCAACGAAGGGCTGTCCGAAGAGACAAAAGAGGTGATGCAGGGTTATACGACCATTGCGATGTTTGGTCTTGACAACCGCTCCAATGGCAATCTCTCCAGGGGAAACAGCGATGTGATTATGATTGTATCCATCAACAATGATACGCACGATGTAAAGCTTGTGTCGGTATACCGCGATTCTTATCTGAATATCGGGAACGATACATATAAGAAATGCAACTCGGCATATGCGGCGGGCGGACCCGAGCAGGCAATTTCCATGCTCAACACAAATCTGGATCTGGATATCACTGATTATGTGACGGTGGACTTTAATGCGATCGTGGAATGTGTCGATCTGCTGGGCGGAGTGGAAATGACTGTCACGAACGATGAGGCAGTTCTGATGAGAGGATATATGGATGAGATTTCCAAGCTGACAAAGAAAAAGTCCGATTACCTGCCGGGGGCGGGGACGTATCTCATGGACGGCGTGCAGGCATGCTCCTTTGCGCGTATTCGATATACGGCCGGCGACGATTACAAGCGTACGGAGCGTCAGAGAGCAGTGCTGACTGCAATGATAAAAAAAGCCCAGAAGTCTGATCTGAAGACGATTAACAGTCTGATCGACGAGGTGTTCGGCGATGTGAAGACGAGCTTTACAAATACTGATCTGATCGCGCTCGCGACAAAAGTGTTTAATTACAGTCTGGGTGAGACGACCGGATTTCCGTTTGAAAAGAATACAAAGAAGCTTGGCTCAAAGGGGGATGTTGTGGTGCCGTGTGATCTTGAGTCCAACGTGACGCAGCTTCACATTTTTCTCTATGATGATAATGATTATGTCCCGACAACGACGGTGAAGAACAGCAGTGAAAAAATTATAAGTGATACCGGATATAAACTGGGAGATGGTTATTGATGAAAGTAGATATTATTATTCCGACGTACAAACCGGACGAAACATTCTGTCTGCTCCTGCGCAAACTGCGGGGGCAGACTTTTCCTGTTCACAGGGTGATTCTGCTGAACACGGAGGAAGCTTACTGGCGGGAGGCGGTCCGCAGATATCCGATTGAGGAGGCGCTCCGGCGGCTTCCCTGCACTTATATGCTGACGCATATCCCGAAGGAGGCGTTTGATCATGGCGGGACGCGTATGCAGGCGGCTCTGGAATCGCGGGCGGATGTGATGGTTTTTATGACGCAGGATGCGGTTCCGGCGGACACGCGGCTTCTGGAGCGCCTTCTGCAGCCGTTTGGAAGCATGGAACAGTGGAAAGCTGTCCCGGAAGGCGGAATGCGGCGGGCAGGGGAGACGTCTTCCGCGGCGGGAGAGAGCCCTTATGAGGTGGCCGTGGCATATGCGCGGCAGCTCCCCCGGAAAGACTGTTCCGTGACGGAGCGCTGCGTGAGGCAGTATAATTATCCGGATGGAGAGCGCGCGAAGACAAAGGAGGATCTCGGGGAACTTGGGATTAAGACATTTTTCTGCTCGGATGTCTGTGCGGCATACCGGAGGGATATCTTCCTGGCTCTTGGGGGATTTGAGTCCCCGGCAATCTTTAATGAGGATATGATTTTTGCGGCAAAGGCCATTGAGGCGGGATATGCCGTCTGGTATGCGGCTGGCGCCCGTGTTGTGCACTCACACAATTACACGGCAGGGCAGCAGTTTAAGCGTAACTTTGATCTGGCGGTGTCACAGCAGGATCATCCGCGGATATTTAAGGGGGTCAGTTCCGGGGCGGAGGGGAAAAAAATGGTGCTCGCCGTCGTAAAATATCTGTGTCGTACAGGCAGACTGAGGCTGTTGCCAGTGTTCGTATGGCAGTGTGCCGGAAAATATGCAGGATACTGTGCGGGAAGGAATTACAGAAAGCTCACCAGAAAGCAGATTCTGCGATTTACAATGAGTCCGGATTACTGGAGGAAGCTCTGGGGATCTGAAAAAGAAGGATAGTGAATGAAGAGAAAATATTATTATGCGGGCTTTGTGACACTGATGTTTCTCGGCATATTTCTTGTGCTGACGCAGGTGGGATACTCCGACGGGGATGACGCCTGGTTTTTTCACTACACGAACAGCATGGGATTTTTTCCTTATCTGGCATGGCGCTATGAGACCTGGGTGGGCAGGATGACGGGTGAAGCGCTGGTGTATCTCACATTTCACCTGGGTCTTCCGTTCTGGCGGGTGGTGAATGCGCTGATGCTGGTACTGCTGCCGGTCGGGATTTTAAGACTGGCCCGGAAGGCGGGCCGGGTGCCGGAGGGACGGATTCAGAGCCGGGAGAAGCGGCTGACATGGTCCGTGCGCGGGGGCTTCCTGCAGTGGCAGGAGAGGATGTCCGTCATGGTATGTGAGACTGCCGGGCAGGCAGTCACGGGTCCGGAGGAGCTTATGGCTCTGGCTGCCACGGCTTCCGGGTATCTGTGGATGGCCGCTGCGACGCTGGGCTACGCGGCCATCTGGGTCAACGGGTCTGTATTTTACACATGGACGTTTACCTGCGGCGTCTGGGCCCTGATGCCGGCTGCGGATCTTGTGTTTACCGGCGGGACGGATGGCAGGAACTATTTTTATGCCATCCCGTGCGCCGTTATCGCTTCCATGTCCATCGAGCAGATGGGTGCCGTGCTTCTGGTATTTGAAGCGCTTGCCATACTGTTCTGTTTTCTGCGGGATCGTCGTGTGAATCTGCCGCTCCTGATACAGACCTTTCTGATCCTTGCGGCATTTATGGTATTGTTTGCGGCGCCGGGAAATCAGCTGCGCGTGGCTTCTGAGATTACGACGTGGATGCCGGAATATGAGACACTGACGTCTGGACGGCACCTTTTTATCACGGCGCAGTGGCTGCTTTCATCCTTTGCAAATGAAAATAAGCTGTTTTGCTGCGGAATCTGGGTCGTCGGAAGTATTCTGCTGCTTCAGAGTGAACGAAGGTCACCGGCGGATCTGGCGGCCGCAGGGCTGGCAGCCGTATTTGCTGTTGCGGCGCTTCTGCCCTTTGCGGGGATTACGGTGCTTTCCGATATGGGAATGCAGATAACGGATATCACCGCACGCGTGGAGCAGGTCCCCGCGCCGGAAGATCTGACGGGGGCGAATGTCGCGGCGCTGATCTGGTGGGGCATGGCGCTGGTGTTTACACTGTTTTTTCTGTGGAGAGTACCGGGCAGGAAGGTCACGCTGATTCTCGCGTATCTGGCCGGTATTGCCAGCGAGGCGATAATGTTTTTCTCGCCCACAATGTACGCCTCCGGTGCCAGAGTGTATTATCTGACGGATCTTTTGTATCTGTTTGTGATACTGGCGTTATCGTTCGGTCTGCGTGAGCGGCGGGTGAGATACGGGGTGTATGTGGGAATGATTGTGGCGGGGCTGGTTCATTTTGTAATCCAGATACCGGCGTTTGCGGGGCATATCGGATAAGTTTTGAAAAAACATATTTTTTTGATGATTCTTTCACAGATCGAACACAATTAGGCGTTAGACTCTGTACTATCAGGACAAAGGAACCAGAGCAGAAAGGGGAAACGATTATGGACGACAATCAGTTCAGCTTATACAATGGCACATCAGGGAGCGACACACCGGACGCGGAGAAAGCGGCGCAGGAGCAGAATCCGGGAGGCGATACGTCTGTGACAGACAGTGTTCAGCCGGGCGCGGGTTACGGTCAGAATGAAGGCGGTGTACCGGCCGGCAGTCAGCCTGCCGGCTACAGTCAGAATCCGCAGGCCGGGTATCAGCAGAATGGCTATCCGCAGAATCAATATGTGCAGAGCGTGCAGAATGACACATATCAGCAGAGCTCTTACGCGTACAATGGTTATGCGCAGAACGGAGCTTACGGCGGGTACCAGCAGAACGGAGCTTACGGCGGCGGGTATCAGCAGAACACAGCTTACCAGACGGTGGAGACAGGCGTAAAGAAGAAAGAGAAAAAGAAGAGAGAGCGTAAGCCCGGAGGGTTTGGGACGAAGCTGGCAAAGTGCGCGGCGCTGGCGGTGGTGTTCGGGCTTGTGAGCGGGACCGTATTTGAGGGAGTACATCTGGCGTCCGGAAAGCTGTTCGGGCAGCCGGAGGCGGAAGAGGGAGCGCCGGAGGGCGTCCTGAACCAGTCCGCAGAGGAAGGAGATGTGAAGACCACTCCGGTTTCCTCCACCTATGTCGGGACGGACGTGTCAGATATCGTGGAGGCGGCGATGCCATCCATTGTGGCGATTACCAATGTAAGCGAGATGGAATACCGGAGTTTCTGGGGCGGCAGACCGCAGACTTATGAGAACACGAGCGCCGGTTCCGGTATTATCGTAAGCCAGGATAATCAGTATCTGTATATTGTGACCAACAATCATGTTGTTGAGGGCGCGACCAGTCTGACCGTCACTTTTGACGATTCCTCCACGGTGAGCGCGAATGTGAAGGGAACAGACCCGACCACGGATCTTGCGGTTCTGCGGGTCTCACTCGAAAGTATTGAGGGGGAGACCAGGGATAATATCAGAGTTGCCACTTTGGGAAAATCAGAAAATCTCCGTGTGGGAGAGGCGTCGATTGCAGTCGGAAATGCGCTTGGTTACGGGCAGTCGGTTACAACCGGATGTATCAGTGCGCTGAACCGCGAGGTATCCGTGTCGGATTCGGCGAGCAATACGAGTTATACGGCGGAAATGATTCAGACTGACGCGGCTATTAATCCCGGAAACAGCGGCGGTGCGCTGTTAAATGCAGCCGGAGAAGTGATCGGAATCAACTCGGTGAAATATTCGGGGAATTCTGTGGAGGGAATCGGTTATGCGATCCCGATTTCCACGGCAATGCCGATTATCGAGGATCTGATCACGAAAGAAAAAGTCGATGAAGCGGACAGTGCGTTCCTTGGTATTGCAGGTGTCGACGTCACGGATGATGTTTCCGGCACTTATAATATGCCGTATGGTATCTATGTCGCCCAGGTGACGGAAGGCTCCGCGGCACAGAAAGCCGGCATTCAGAAAGGGGATATTGTGACGAAATTTGACGGGAAGGACATATCTTCCATGGATGAACTTTCCGCAAGACTGCAGTATTATAAGGCGGGAACGAAAGTGGATGTGACGATTATGCGGGCTTCCAACGGGGAATATATTGAACAGACATTACCGGTGGAGCTTGGGAAGAAAATATAAGCGGGAAAAAGAGAACAGAAAACATAAAACCGGCGTGAAGACATCACGCCGGTTTTATGTGCGTTTATTTTTCCATCTTCCAGAAAGCAGCCGAGCAGGCAGGAAGCCTGCTTCCGCCTCCGAAATCATGCATTTCACCGGTCAACAGGTCGAGCGCCGTCCCGCAGCCGGCGTCAAAATGCGCGTCAAAAGCTTCCCCGTCGGCGTTGATGGCTACAAGCACGCGCTCGGTGTCACATTTCCGCTCAAAAATGCACTGTCTGTTCGTCAGAAGTACAGAGCGGAAAGAGCCGTAATTTAAAGCCGGGGAGGCCTTTTTTGCCGCGGCCAGCCGGCTGATAAATTCCGTGAGCGTGTTCCACTGCGGTTCGTCAAAGCAGGCGCGCAGGGCCGGATCCCCCTCTTCCTTGCGTGCCCTGGCCCCCCATTCGCTTCCATAGTAGACACAGGGAATTCCCGGCATCCCGAAAGCCAGGGCATAGATCAGCGGAAGGTGGCGCTCATTGTCAAGGATACTTGCGACTCTTGTCACATCGTGGTTGTCAACGAAAGAGAGCAGATGCTTCTCTTTGTAAAGCGTCCAGTACTCCGGGCCGAACTGCCGCAGCAGGGAGTGGATGATCTCAAACAGATTCATGGAATTGAAGCTGGAATGCAGACCTTTATAGCATTCGTAGTTGGTCACTGAGTGAAGCATGGTATCGTTCATCAGCTGGTTGTAATCGCCGTGGAGTGTCTCGCCGACAAGGAAAAAGTCCGGTTTTAAGCTGTCACAGAAGCTGCGCAGCCGCCGGATAAAATCGTGATCAAGGCAGTAGGCGACGTCCAGGCGGAGCCCGTCGATATCAAATTCCTCCACCCAGCCCCTGATGCATGAGAAAATGTGTTCTACGACTTCCTCGTTGCGCAGATTGATCTTTACGAGATCATAATTTCCCTCCCAGCCCTCATACCAGAGTCCGTCATTATAGTTTGAATTTCCGTCAAAATTGAGGAAAAACCAGTCTTTGTACGGGGAATCCCAGCGCTTTTCAAGGACGTCCTTAAAAGCGTGGAATCCCCGGCCGACGTGATTAAAGACTCCGTCCAGGACGACGCGGATGCCTTCTTTGTGGAGATTTGCACAGACCTCGGCAAAGTCTTCATTCGTTCCCAGACGGGTGTCGATCCGGCTGTAATCCCTTGTATTGTATCCATGTGTGTCGGACTCAAATACCGGAGAAAAATAGATGGCGTCCGCCCCGAGCCTGCGGATATGGGGTATCCAGTCATTCACTTTTGTGATCCGGTGTTCCGGAATACCGTCGTTTTCAAAGGGTGCACCGCAGAAACCGAGCGGATAGATCTGGTAAAATACGCTTTCATAAGCCCACATAAAATATGTCTCCTGTTCTGTGAAATACTGCGCCGTGCCTGATTCCGCGCGGGCGCGCGGAATGGATGCGGAGTACTGTTGTGAAATTTGTTACGCCGCACAACGGCTTTGCGACAGCGCTGTGCGGTAAAAATGTTATGCCATGCTCATTTCATATGATTTTGCAGAGCAGGCGCGCTGTGCCGTGATTACGGTATCGCGGAAACCGCCGCGCTCAAGGGCGGCGACCGCCGCGATGGTGGTCCCCCCCGGAGAGCAGACGGCGTCTTTTAAGACGCCGGGATGCTCCCCTGTTTCAAGAACCATTCTGGCTGCCCCATATACGGACTGTGCGGCAAAACGGTAAGCCTGTGCCCGGGGCATGCCGTCCGCGACCGCCGCGTCGGCCATGGCCTCGATAAACAGATAGACATAGGCGGGAGAGGAACCGGAGACGCCCACGACTGCGTCCATCAGGCGCTCCGGCACGACCTCGGCCCGTCCGAAACAGGAGAAAAGATCCCGGATCTGGGACAGATCCCTGGAATTGACGGAATCGCTGGCGCAAAGGGCGCTCATTCCCTCCCCGACGAGAGCGGGTGTGTTGGGCATGGCGCGCACCAGCTTGACCTCTTTTCCAAATGCCTGCCGGAGTGAGGACAGAGTTTTTCCAGCGGCGACTGAGACGACGACACAGTTCGGCTTCAGGTAGCCCGTGATGCCTGAAATGATGTCGTCCATCTTATCCGGTTTTACCGCCAGAAACAGAATATCGCTCCGCGATGTCACGGTTTCGTTGGAAAGTGTTGTCTCGATGGAGTACTTTGCGCGTATTTTTTCCAGTGTCTCCTTTGACTGTGCGCTGGCGATAATCTGGCTTGTGTTGGCGAGCGAGGAACTGAGAATGCCGCCGATCATGGCACTGCCCATGTTTCCTGCGCCAATAAAACCGATGATTTTATCGAACATAGATGAAAACCTGACCTTTCCTGTAGTATGTATGGCAATCCTTTGCTAATAGTAGCTCTTTTTGGTGGAAACGTCAAGGCAGTGTTCAGCCGGCTGAATGAAAAACAGGGCGGCTGAAATGCCGCCCTGTCTGGCTTCGCGTATGTAAAACCGGATCAGAAATCTGTCAGGTCTGCAGCTCTCTTCTCAAGAAAAGCCGTCATTCCTTCTTTTTTATCGTTTGTGGAGCAGGTTACACCAAAGAGATTTGCCTCCATCTCCACCGCGTTGTGGATATCCATATCATAGCCGTTGTTGATTGCAGCCTTTGCAATGGAAACCGCATAACTGCCTTTGGAAATGATCTTTGCCGCCATTGCCTTTGCGGTTGCCATAAGCTCTTCCGGAGCGACGACTTTGTTCACAAGACCGATGCGGTATGCCTCCTCCGCGTTGATCGCGTCACAGGTAAAGATCATCTCTTTTGCACGTCCCATGCCGACCAGGCGGGCAAGTCTCTGGGTACCGCCGAATCCCGGAATAATGCCGAGACCGCACTCCGGCTGTGCAAATGTCGCGTTGCTGGAAGCGATTCGGATATCGCAGGCCATGGAGATCTCACATCCGCCGCCGAGAGCAAAGCCGTTGACAGCTGCGATGGTCACCTGACGCATATTCTGTAATTTAAAGAACGGAACGGAAGCTTTCATGCCGAATGCCCGTGCCTCTGCGGCAGAGAAATTCACCATCTCCGAGATGTCGGCGCCAGCCACAAAAGATTTGAACTCATTCCCCTTTTTATCCGGACCGCCGGTCAGAATGACGACTTTGACGTCATCCATCGCCTCGATTTCGGTCAGAGCCACGTTCAGCTCGTCCAGGGTCTCGCTGTTTAACGCATTCAGCGCTGCCGGTCTGCTGATCGCGAGAACCGCAGTCTGATCTGCGATTTCCAGTTTTAAATTCTTGAATTCACTCATTTTAAAGAACCCTCCTGAATTGTGCATAAGAATGCCTGATAAAAAATTAACAAAACTGATTATAATCAGAGTACTGCGTCCGGGAAAATTTGTCAATAGTTAAATCGGAAATTCAGACCGCACATTCCCAATGCGTCTGATCTGTGTTATAATATCAGTAAGATATAATGCGCGCAGGACCGCGGATAAGCCGATCCCGGCGCAGGCCATATCCGGAGTGTGAGAATATGGCATCATCAAATCGTCACAGATGTCACGGTATTTTACGAAAGAAAGGGGTGCGGGAATGGAAAAATGGTTACCATTTATCGTCACAGGCATTGTCATTGTGCTGATTATTCTGTTATTCGGCGTGGGGTACGTCAAGGCGCCGCCGGACATGGCGTTTATTATTTCCGGATTTAAGAAAAAGTCCAGGATTGTGATCGGGAGGGCGAGTATCCGCATTCCGTTTTTTGAGCGTCTTGATAAACTGAATCTCCGGCTGATTCCCATTGACGTAAAGACGAGCAACGCCGTGCCGACGGCTGATTACATTAATATCAATGTGGACGCGACGGTCAATGTCAAAATCAGCAACGACCCTGACACACTGCGGCTTGCCGCCGAGAATTTTCTGAATAAGAATGCGGAGTATATCGCCGGCGTGGCGCGGGAGGTTCTGGAGGGAAATGTCCGTGAGATCGTGGGAAAGATGAAGCTGGAGGAGATGGTCTCCGACCGGCAGAAGTTCGCGGCGCTGGTGAAGGAGAACGCAGAGCCGGATCTGATGGCGATGGGGCTGGACATTATAAGTTTTAATGTGCAGAACTTTGTCGACGGGAATGAAGTGATTGAGAATCTCGGAATAGACAATATCGTGAAAATAAAAAAAGCCGCGGCGATCGCGCGTGCGGAGAGTGAGCGGGATATCAAGGTGGCGCAGGCGTCGGCTGATAAGGAATCCAACGATGCGGCCGTGGCAGCGCAGACGGAGATTGCAAAGAAGCAGAATGAGCTCGCAATCAAAAAATCAGAACTCCAGCGGGAGGCGGATACCAAGAAGGCGATTGCGGATGCCGCCTACCAGATTCAGAAGGAGGAGGAGCGGAAAACCATTGAGATCACAACCGCCAACGCCAATATCGCAAAGCAGGAGCGCGAAATTGACCTGAAACAAAAAGAAGTTTCCGTAAAAGAAAAGGCGCTCGAGGCAGAGATAAAAAAGCAGGCGGATGCCGACAAATATGCCGCGCAGCAGCGCGCGGACGCGGCGCTCTACCAGCGCCAGAAAGATGCCGAGGCAAAGCAGTTTGAGGCACAGCGGGAGGCCGAGGCCAGGAAGGCGCAGGCGGAGGCGGAGCGATACTCGAAAGAGCAGGAAGCGGCCGGAATCCGTGCAGTCGGTGAGGCGGAGGCCTCTGCCATCCAGGCGAAGGGAATCGCCGAGGCGGAGGCCATGGAGAAAAAAGCCGTGGCTTACGCAAAGTATAACAGGGCGGCCGTCGCCGAGATGATGATCAAAGTGCTGCCGGATATCGCCGGAAAGATCGCGGAACCGCTCGGGGCGATCGACAAAATCACGATCATCGGAGGGAGCGAAGGAGGCAACGGCGTGGACCAGATCGCGGGCAATGTCCCGGTCGTCATGGCAAAAGTATTTGAGAGCATGAAGGAGGCGACCGGGATTGATCTGGCGGATATTATCAATGCGGAGTCCTATGACGCAAAGGTCAACCGCAATATCAGTGTGTCGGGAATCGACGCTGTGAATCTGATTGCCGGGGATAAAGAAAAAGGAGACAAAAATATCTGAGAGGGCGGGATGGAGCAGCAGAAAAATTCTTATCAGAAAATCTATGACGTGGTAAAACAGATTCCCAGAGGCAGCGTTGCGACCTACGGGCAGGTGGCGGCGCTGGCGGGGAACCGCAGATGGGCGCGCGTGGTCGGCTATGCCCTTCATGTCAATCCGGATCCGGAACAGATCCCGTGTCACCGCGTGGTAAACAGGGAGGGGAGGCTCTCGGAGGCGTTCGCCTTTGGCGGGGTGAACCGGCAGAAGCTCCTCCTTGAGGCGGAAGGGATTCCGGTTAAGGATGACTGTGTCAGGCTGGAAAAGTATCAGTGGAAACGCGTGGCGCCATGAAGGCTCCCTGCGCTCAGCAGGGTTTTCCGGGTGAATGTGTCAGCCGCGGGGCAGAAAAAAGGGTGGCGGAATAATTTCCGGTGTGATATAATACCGCTATCACAATACACAGATATAAAAGGAGATAAAGTGATGGAAAAAACAAAACTGTGCAAATACTGTCGCACGGAAGTACCAAAAAAGGCAAAAGTCTGCCCCAACTGTAAGCGCACCCTGAAAGGTCACGGTTGTCTGATGACAATCCTGATGTTTTTCATTGTGACCTGCGGAGGCATTGCGATCGCGATGAATATGAATGACAGTGTTCAGAAGTCTGTATCCGGTGTGTCCGATAAATCAGAATATATCACAATGGAAGAATATAATCAGATTGACAACGGAATGACTTATGAAGAAGTGACGGAAATTATCGGCTCCCAGGGATCTCTTTCCAGCACGGTGACTGCTAACGGAACTACTATTGAAATATACACCTGGTACGGGGACGGGGTGGCAGGCTCGAATGCGAATGTGACGTTTACAAATGATTCCGTGACGGGGAAGGCACAGGTAGGCCTGAAATAGCTGTGATTACGGATTCACCACTCCGGATGATGCAGTCTGTTTCTGGGAAGAAGCCGAAAGGCAGAAGAAAGAAGTATACATATGGGGAGAGCGGAGATTGTCGCCGTTCTCCCCATGTTTTTTTATTATTAGCACCAGACCCTCGGATTTTTAAGAGAAACTTAATTGAATTTTAATGAATGCAATGGTACGATAACCCAGGTACACGGTTACCGGAAGCTTTCAATGACAGAGATTTACAGTTTTCTGTTCAGGAGAGCTGTGCTAGAATAAGGCGGAAACAGCAGAAGATAAGATTCAGGGAAACAGTTCAGAGAGGAAAGGAAGGAAATGAAGAGACGTATATTGACAGCACTGTTAGCACTGTGCGTGACATTTACCTCATTTCCGGCAGACACCAGGATGTACGCAGGTGAGCTGCCGGCAGCGGTACAGGGCGTGACAGAGGACGGTACGGCAGATGATACGGCGGAAGATGCGCAGGGAGATCTTTCGGGCCCGGAAGGAACGGAGGCTGGAACAGAGCGCAGACAGGAGGAAGAAGCCGGGGCAGATGCGGAAACACCGGACGAAGAGACCGGGCAGAAGCCGGGAGCCGGGACAGACGTGGATACAGAGCCCGGTCCGGACGCCGGCGCACCGGACAGTGAAACGCCGGATTCCGGGCAGCTGGGATCTGAGATGACGGGTACTGTCCAGCCGGACAGTGAAACGCCGGATTCCGGGCAGCCGGGATCTGAGATGACGGATACTGTCCAGCCGGACAGTGAGACACCGGATACCGTCCAGCCGGGCGCAGAGGGCCAGAAACCCGCAACGTCTGACGCTGCGACGCCTGACGCCGTCACGCCGGAAGGTGCAGGGACGGACGGGACACCGGAAGAAGATGACCGTCCGGCTGGAAGCGGGTCAGATACGGAAGAGAAAATACCGGAAGATACAGAAAATGCTGCTTCAGAGGATACGGAAGAGAAAGCGCCGGAGAAGACACAAAAGAGCCTTCCGGAAAAAGAGGTTCCCGAAGGTGACGCTGCGGAGATATCACGGGATATAAAGTCGCTGGAAAATACAGAAGATGCAGAGGAAGCAGGAAAGCTTTCGCTCAATTATGTAATGGCGGGCTCTGATTACGTGGAAGCGCCCGGCACGCAGCAGATTGTGGCCAGCCTTGGAGAGACGGGAAGGATTCCAACAGGCGTAAAGCTTGCATACCGGAACCGGACAGGCGGGCAGCAGTATGAAGCGGCAGCGGAGGCGCAGGCGGAGGATCTGTTTCTTTTTACGCTGCAGTTTCCGGACAGCAGCCAGAGCGGCGTCTATGAGCTGACAGGGATCTCTTATGTGCTGGACGGAAAAGAAGGAACGCTGACTTTTGACAGTCAGGGCCTTAATGTACAGTTCGGTGTAAATACAAAAGTCAGCGTGGAACCGGACGTAACGATATTCGATGAGGCGGCAGCGGAGGCTGCACAGGCGGAAATCGATGCGAGTGTGATTACCCTGGACGGACAGGGCAACGTGACCTCCGAAAAGAAGGTTGAGGATGTCCTGAATAACGGACTCAACGGCGCGCTCAAGGCCAGATCGGACCTGAAGAGGGCCGGCCCGCTGACGGTGGTGCTGGATCCGGGGCATGACAGCACACACGCAGGCGCGCGCTACAACAACAGTGCGGAAGAGACGCTGGTACTGAAAATTGCGAAATACTGCCGTGACGAGCTGGTCACTTACGGCGGAGTGAAAGTATATATGGTGCGCGAGTCGGAGAGCTGTCCTTACGGGCTGCCGGCCGGAGCTGCGGCCCAGTGTAATGCCAACCGTGTGGAATATGCGGCGGGGGTGGGGGCGAATGTTTATGTCAGCTTTCACTTAAACGCGAGCACATCCAGCAGCGCAAACGGGGTCGGCGTCTATTATCCGAACAGCAATTACAGACCGGATCTCGGGGAGATAGGAAAAGGTCTTGCAAGCGCAATCTATTATAAACTGCGCGCGCTCGGGCTCTCCGACTGGGCGGGCGGCATCCTCATCCGCAACGCTGTTTATGATAAATATCCGGATGGTTCCGCCGCGGATTACCTCGCAGTCATCCGCAGAAGCAAGGAAAAAGGGATTCCGGCGGTGCTGATCGAGCATGCATTTCTCAGTGGAACCTCGGATTACAACAACTTTCTCAGCACGGATGAGGGATTAAAAAAGCTCGGCGTCGCGGACGCAACAGCGATTGCGGAATATTACGGCCTGAAAAAAGGCGGGGGTGCGCAGCCCGTGATTTCCTACGCGAAGTCGCAGGAAGACGGGTCCCTGAAATTAAAGTGGAATGCCGTGGAGGGCGCGGTATCCTATGAGGTACACCGGAGCACAAAGCGCGATACATCTTACGATGTGATTGCAAAGGTGAAGGGAACGACATACACGGACGAGAGCGCGAAAACCGGAAAACAGTATTATTACAGGGTCTGGGCAATTTTTTCAAACGGCGGTCACGGAGAGGCATCCGACGCCATGGCGGGCCGTGTGCTGGAGCAGCCGGAGCTTACATATGTTAAGACGACCGGCAGCAAAAAGCTGGAAATATCCTGGAAGAGCGTGAACGGGGCGGGGGGTTACAAAATCCTGCGCAGCGAGGGTTCTGACGGGGAGTATGAAGAGATTGCAAAGATTACCGCGGATAAAACGACGCATACGGACACCGTATCATCCAATAATAAGGCATACAGCTACCGGGTGCAGGCGTATCACACCAGCGGCAGCGCCGAGGGCGTGGGCGCGGCGTCGGAAGAGCAGACTGCCAGATCCATTGCGAAGGCATCGGTCACTTCCGTGAAAGCGGATGATGAGGGAGCGCTCGTGGTAACCTGGAAAAAGGTAAAGGGTGCGGAAGGCTATATTATCACCAGAAGTACTGAGAAAAACGGAAAATACAAAAAAATTAAGACTGTAAAATCTTCGGATACGACCAGTTATGCGGATGCAAAAGCCAGCGTCGGCCAGACTTATTACTACAAAGTGGAGGCATACCGCAGCGATAACGGTCAGACAGGGACAAGCGGAGCCTCGGCCGCGGTCAGCGGGAGAATATCCGTTGCGACAAAGGTGAGCTATGTCATGTCCAAAAAGACCGGCGCCATAGAGATCGGCTGGGAGAAGCGGACGGGAGCCTGGGGATACCGGATCCGGCGGAGCACTTCCTCGAAAGGCAGCTATGCGGTGGTTAAGACGGTCAAAGGAAAAAATACAACATCCTGGCAGGACACCTCCGTGACAGCTGGTAAAAAGTATTACTATAAAGTGGAGATTGTTTACAGCAACGACGGAAAGAAGAGCTACAGCGACGCCTCGGCCTCAAAATCGGGCATGTCCCTGGCAAAAACGACAATTACATCTGCAAGCGGTGTAAACAGTACGTCGCTGAAACTGAAATGGAACAAAGTTACAGGTGCTGGCGGCTATCAGATTTACCGCAGTACCATGTCGGGCAGCGGTTACAAACTGGTTGCGGAAACGGACGCGGATGAGACGTCTTATAAAGATACGGGGTTAAAAGCCGGAAAAACTTACTACTATAAAGTCAGGGCCTTTAAGAAATCGGGCAAAAAGAAGGGCGTTGCCACTTTCAGCGCGGTACAGAAAGCCTGGACTTTAAAGCAGGCTAAGATTGCGGACGTTTCGCTCTCCGGCAGCAGTAAGATTACCATCAGCTGGAACAAAACGGCAAAAGCAACCGGGTATAAAGTATACCGGAGCACAGGAACGGCTTCAGGGTTTAAACTCGTGAAAACCATCAGTTCCGGAAGTACCTTAACTTACACGGATACATCCGTCAAAGCGGGAAAAGTATACTATTACCGTGTTGCCGCCACGGCGAAAATCAAGGGAAAAACCACCGGCAGGGGAAGCTACAGCGAGACACTTCGCATTCCGGTGCTCTCCGGCTCGGAAATTACGTTTGCTGAAATGCAGCACAACGCTGTGCAGATTACCTGGAAGCAGGTCAAAAATGCGGATGGGTATCAGCTCTCCGGCGCACTGAGGGAAAAGGATCAGTACCGGACGCTGATGAACGGAAAGACACTTTCCTATGCGCATACTTCCGTGCAGCTGGGTACGACATATTATTATAAGGTGCGGCCATACGCACTGCTGCCTGACGGGACGAAAGTGTACGGCGCCTGGTCTGCGGTAAAAAGCCAGGTGGCCGGTCATGCGATTATGGGGAAAAGCAGTGTGACGACGGCTCAGATGCTGGCCTATTACAAGAGCTATTATCAGTTTCCGTCTGACATTTTCGCCTCAAAAGGAGCCGCAACCGCGGAAAACTTTTTTACCATTCTGAAAGAAGAGGCGGACGCGGAGGGCGTGAAGGCGGAAGTGCTCTTTGCGCAGGTAATGCTCGAGACGGGCGGACTGCGGTTCGGCGGCGACGTGCAGGCGTGGCAGTGCAATTTCGGAGGGCTCGGCGCAACCGGAAACGGCGTTTCCGGAGAAGTATTTCCGGATGTCCGGACTGGGCTGCGGGCGCAGGTGCAGCATCTGAAAGCCTACGCCAGCAGAGAACCACTGAAAAATCCCTGTGTTGACAGCCGTTTCTTCTATGTGACACGGGGAAGCGCGCCGTATGTAGAGTGGCTGGCCATTCCGAAAAACCCCACGGGAAAAGGCTGGGCGACAGATCCGGATTACGGGACAAAACTTTTGAGAATTATAAACAGCCTGTAAAAGCCTGAAAAATACAAAGGCCGGCGCGCAGAATCCGGAAAGGAATCTGCGCGCCGGCTTTTGTATCGCGGGGAGCTGCGCCCTGTAATATAAAAATGTTCCGCAGCATTTTTATGATTTACAAAACCGTAATCGGGGAAATACTATTGTTATACCGCAGAGAGATCAGACAGCATTATGATTTGCCTTACCGGGGCAGGTATGGTACAATGGTTTGCGGTAAAAAATGTCAGATTCCGTATGGAAGGTAGCAAAAAGCGATGAAACAGTTGATAAAGGACAGACAGTTATTTATTCGCAGAATTTTTCTGATGTGTTATGATATGATAGCCGTGTTTTCCGCCAGTATTCTGGCGCTGCTGGTGCGGTTCGACTTTCATCTGACCAGTATACCGCCCCGCTATCTGGACGAGGTCTGGAAGGCACTGCCATACCTGATGCTTGCCACCCTGGCTGTCTTCTGGGGACTGCGGCTCTATTCCAGTCTCTGGAGTTATGCGGGGGCGCTGGAAATGATGTATATTGTTTCAGCCTGTATCCTGGACACCTTTGCGGCTGCGGCGGTGATTCTCGTGAGAAACGGGGGGGACATATATGCGGTTCCCAGAAGTTTTTATGTCCTGTATGGTATTTTTCTGGTGATGCTTATCATGGGCTGCCGGTACTCTTACCGCGGGATCAGGGCAGTTAAAGCCATGTATCAGAACGGGGCGTATCAGCGGAATGTACTAATCATCGGAGCCGGGGATGCGGGAAACCAGCTGATCCGTGAAATTAATAACAGCCGCTATGTCCGGAAAAAAGTCGTCGGCGTCATAGATGACGACAACGGCAAGGTCGGGAATTATATTCATGGCGCCAAAGTGGTGGGGGACCGCAGCTGCATTGTGGAAAAAGCACAGGAGCTGCACGTACATGAGATCATTGTCGCCATGCCGTCCGCGTCGCCGAAGCAGATGAAAGGGATTCTGGATGTCTGTAAGGAGACGGGATGTGAGTTAAAGCGTCTTCCGGGAATTTATCAGCTGGTAAACGGGGAGGTCAGCATCAGTAAGCTGCGGGATGTCGATGTCAATGACCTTCTGGGGCGCGAGCCGGTGTCGGTGGATCTGAGTTCCATTATGGAGTATGTTTCGGGTAAACGTGTTATGGTCACCGGCGGGGGAGGTTCCATCGGCAGTGAACTGTGCCGTCAGATTGCAAGCCATCAGCCGGACCGGCTGATTATCGTGGATATTTATGAAAATACCACATATGATATTCAGAACGAGTTGAAAATGAATTATCCGGAACTTGATCTGGTTGTGCTGATTGCCTCTGTGCGCAACACAAACCGCATGGAGCAGATTTTCAGGACATATCAGCCTGAAATTATATACCACGCGGCGGCTCACAAGCATGTTCCGCTGATGGAAGACAGCCCGAACGAGGCAATCAAAAATAACGTATTCGGCACCTTAAAAATCGTGCAGGCCGCAGACCGCCATCACGTGAAGCGTTTTGTGATGATCTCGACTGATAAAGCCGTCAATCCGACCAATATCATGGGCGCGAGCAAGCGCATCTGTGAAATGATCATCCAGACCTATAACAAACGCTCCGAAACGGAATACGTGGCGGTCCGCTTCGGGAACGTGCTGGGAAGCAACGGGAGCGTGATCCCGCTCTTCCGCCGCCAGATCGAGCTTGGAGGGCCTGTGACCGTCACGCACCCCGATATTGTCCGGTATTTTATGACGATACCGGAGGCCGTTTCCCTGGTACTTCAGGCGGGAGCGTACGCGAAAGGCGGGGAGATTTTCGTCCTCGACATGGGGGAGCCGGTCCGCATTCTCGACCTGGCGCGCAATCTGATTCTCCTCTCGGGACACAGGCCGGATGAGGACATTCCCATTATTTTCACCGGCCTGCGTCCGGGCGAAAAGCTTTATGAGGAAATGCTGATGCGCGAGGAGGGCATGCAGGAGACGGGCAATAAGCTGATCCATATCGGCCGCCCGATTGAGCTGGATGAGGAGCGCTTTCTTGAGGAGCTGGATGCGCTCAGGGACTATGTGGTCACAGAGCCCGACGATATCCGTGACCGGATACGGAGGATCGTGCCCACTTATCACCCGAAAGAAGAAAAATAATGAAAGCCGGAGTCTGTGTCCGACTGTATCCGCAGACTCCGCAGGCTGTATGAATTTGCACGGAAAGCAGTGCGGAAAAGAGGAAAATTATGGCGGCGATCAAAAAGCATGTGCTGACCAGGCGTCAGCAGAAATACATAAGAATAAAGAGAATTCTTGATCTGGGCATGGCGTCCGCGGCGACCGTGATACTCTCACCGGTTCTGCTCGGGATCAGTATCGCGATCAGGCTGGATTCCCCGGGACCTGTCTTCTTCCGGCAGAAGCGCGTGGGCATCCATAAAACCTATTTTACCATCTACAAATTCCGCACCATGCGGACAGACACGCCGAAAGACATGCCGACACACCTGCTGAAGGATCCCGATGCGTTTCTGACCAGAACCGGAAGATTTCTGCGGAAAACTTCCCTGGATGAACTCAGTCAGCTTTTCAATATTTTAAAGGGCGACATGAGTTTTGTCGGTCCGCGTCCCGCGCTCTGGAATCAGGAAGATCTGGTGGCGGAGCGGGAGCGCTACGGAGCCAATGACGTCCTTCCCGGTCTTACGGGCTGGGCGCAGATCAACGGCCGCGACGAGCTGGAAATCCCGGTAAAGGCACGTCTGGACGGACAGTATGTGCGCCGGATGTCGTTCTGGTTTGACGCCAGATGTTTCCTCGGCACGTTCGGTGCCGTGGCGAAAGCGGACGGCGTCGTGGAGGGAGGAACCGGCAGGATGAAAGGAAAGCGCAATGGAAAAAAACATTGACGGGAAAAGGATTCTGGTGCTGGGCGCCAACAGTTACATAGGCGTCTCATTTCAGGATTATATAAAAAAATATGCAAAAGACCACCTGTCTGTGGACAGCGTGAGCCTGCGGGGCGATGACTGGAAGCACACGGACTGGTCCGCCTATGACAGTATCATCAATGTTACCGGCAGGGCGCACGCCGACACTGGCACACTGACGCCTGAAGAAAAGCGGGAATACTACGACGTCAATTGCCGGCTCGCCTGCCGCGCGGCCAAAAAGGCGATTGCGGACGGCGCGGGGCAGTATATTTATTTCAGCAGCATTATTGTCTATGGGGACAGTTCAGATAGCCGGAAACCTGTCATTATCACACGGCAGACAAAGCCGGCGCCGACCAGCTTTTACGGGGACAGTAAATGGAAGGCGGAGGAGGGACTGCGAAAGCTGTTCGCGGGGCGGCCCGCCGCCCGTCTGGCGATTCTGCGCCCGCCGATGGTCTACGGGCCGGGCTGCAGGGGCAATTACCAGACGCTCGAAAAGCTGGCGGTAAAACTGCCGCTATTTCCCGATTACCCGAACCGGCGCAGTATGCTTTACATTGAAAACCTGTGTGAATTCCTGTGTCTTCTGGTGGAAAATCAGGACGAAGGGCTTTTCTTTCCGCAGAACCGGGAATATGTGTCGACATCCGGGCTGGTGCGTCTGATTGCGCGGGCGCGGGGGGAGAAGATTGTCTGCACAAAGCTGCTGAACCCGGCGGTTGCAGCCGCGGGTGTGCTGCCCGGAAAGTACGGCAGTCTGGTGAGAAAGGCGTTCGGGAGCCTGGTATATGAAAAAGGGATGAGCGTGTACCGGGGAGGGGAATACCGGAAATATTCCCTGGAGGAAAGTGTCGTAAGAATGCAGGGATAGTATTTTTCCACTGATTGAAGCAGATTGTGAGCAAAACAGGCATTTTATTCAGAAGATTGTGTTGGGAAGTAAGCTTTCTGAGAGAATCTGACAACATGTTTAAATGTATGAATTTTTGTACTGAATGGATATTTACAGAAGGCGGTCAGATATGAAAAAGGCGCTAATTATTGCATCGGTAGCATCCATGATACAGCAGTTTAATATGGGAAATATCTGCATTCTCCGGGAACTGGGATACGAAGTGGATGTGGCAGCAAACTTCAAAACAGGGAACACATGTTCTGATGATCAGATTGATCGGCTGAAACAGGAGCTGAAGAAGCTGAAAGTGGGCTGGTATCAGATTGATTTTGACAGAAATGTGATGAATATCCGGGCAGACTGGATCGCGTACAGGCAGGCGATGAAACTGATCCGGAAAAAAAAATATGATCTGCTGCACTGCCACAGTCCTATTGGAGGAGTAATTGGCCGGCTGGCAGGATTTCGCTGCAGCATATATACAATATATACAGCGCATGGATTTCATTTTTATGAAGGGGCACCTGTAAAGAACTGGCTGTTATATTATCCGATTGAAAAATTCCTGTCACGTTATACGGACAGGCTTATTGTGATTAATCAGGAAGACTACAGACTGGCACAAAAGAAGTTCCATATGAAAAAGCTGAGTTATATACCCGGAATCGGGGTGGATATAAACAGGAAGCTGCTGGATGATGCCGGAAAAGCAATGCTGAGAGCCCGTCTGGGCATACCACAGGAAGCATTTCTTATTGTAAATGTTGCGGAATTTACACCAAATAAAAATCAGGTTACTGTGTTGCGGGCAGTCAGGCAAATGCGAAATGATAATATTTTTTTCCTGATGTGCGGAATAGGGGAAAAGAAGAGACAGCTTGAACAGTATGTGTCAGAGCAGAATCTTGGCCGACAGGTAAAATTTGCCGGATACTGCAGTAATATACGTGATATTTTACAGATTTCAGATTGTTTTGTGCTATCATCCCTGCGGGAGGGATTGTCTGTTGCGTTAATGGAGGCAATGGCAGAAGGAAGGCCTGTTGTCTGCACAGGAATCAGAGGGAATAAAGACCTTGTGGAAAATGGTGCCGGAGGGTATCTTGTGGAACCGCTTGCTGTGGATGAGTATAAACATGCTTTCGAAAAAATGGAGAAATTTAAAAGAGAAAATCCTGAAAAATTGCAGAAAATGGGGGAAATAAACAGGCAGACTATAAAAAAATTTGATTCAGAGACAGTTCACCGTATGATGAAGGAAGTATACGGGGATATTTAGAAACAAACGATAACAAATGATAAGATTTTAAGCTGTTGCATAAGGAATATCTGTGTGATACAATAGGTAAAATTATGATTAAAAGAAAAAAAGTGCTTCATGTGTTAAAATCAGACAGTTTTTCCGGTGCGGAAAATGTGGTGATAACCATTTGCAGAAAATTAAATACGGAGTACGACTTCGCATATGCGTCCGTAAAGGGGGCTATAGAGAAATGGCTTCATAAGAATCAGATCAGATATTACCCTATGAGCAGGTTTGCGGCCGCGGAACTGAAAGAGATTGTCCGTGAATACCGTCCGGATATCATTCATGCACATGATTTTTCCGCATCAGTTCTCAGCGTCTGCTGCGGAGGGAAAACACGGATTATTTCGCACCTGCATAATAATCCGCCATGGATTATGCGCTGGAATATAAAGTCGGTTTTATATCTGCTGATCCGTTCAAAACTGAGCAGAATACTTTTAGTTTCAGAAGCGATTCAGAATGAAGCTGTTTTTCTGGGCAAACGGGACAGGAAAATAGTATTGATGGGCAATCCGGTGGATGATGCTTATATACGCAGGATGGCGGAATCATATGCAGCAGATAATTATGATATACTATTTCTGGGAAGACTTACAAGACAAAAAAATCCGCAGCGTTTTATCCGGATCATCAGAGAAATCCGCAGGCAGGGAACAGATGTTAAGGCAGTTATGGCAGGCGCGGGTGATCTCGCGGGTGAATGCCGGCAGCTGATAAAGGAGTCAGGACTTGAAAATAACATAACATTAGCTGGTTTTTGTGAGAATCCGTATCCTTATATAAAACATTCCCGGATGCTGCTGATAACCTCGGACTGGGAAGGATACGGCCTGGTAGCGGTTGAGGCGCTGATATTAAATGTTCCTGTGATTGCATACAGGGCGGGCGGCCTGACAGCGGTACTGAGCAGGTATCCGGAAGCGCTATGCGACAGTGAACAGGAGATTTGTGATAAGGCAATAAAGTTACTGAAAGATCGCAAATATTATGATGAATTCAAAAACCATATTATAAATAACAGGAATAAGTTAAAAAATATCGACACATATATGGAGCATATGAGTAGTATTTACAGGGAGCTGACGCAATGACATTTCATATAGCATATGCATGTGATGATAATTATGTAGAACAAACGAAAGTTTCGGTTGTCTCAGTCCTGGAAAATCATAAAGCAGACAGTGTGGCAATATACCTTGTTGAAGATCATATAAAACAGTCCGGACTGGATAGTCTGAGAGATCTTGTAAATCAGTACGGACAGAAACTGATGATAGTACCGATTGATGAATTATTGTCAGATATTCCGTTGAAGGGGGATGCAAATCACCCAAGGACGATATATGCAAAAATATTTTTGGGCAGAATCTGCAGCAATGGTAAAATTTTGTATCTGGATAGTGATACGATTGTGGTATCTTCTTTAAATGATTTATGGAATTCTGATATGACAGACTGTTATATCGGAGGAGTCAGGATGCCGTATTCCGTAAAATTAAAAGAAAAAATGGGGCTGGACGCAGAAACCGATTATCTGTGTGACGGAGTTATGCTGCTGAATCTGGATGCCTGGAGAAAAGACGGAATGGAAGAAAAATGTCTCAGGTATATCAGGGAAAAAGGGGGACAGCCCCTTATGCTGAGCGAACAGACAGTCAATTTTGCCGCAGGGAAACATATCAGGGTTTTGCCGCCGGAATACAATCTGATGTCGGTGATGATTTTGTGGAATGCGGATCAGATATCAAAACTGTACAATGTGGATAATTACTATGAAGAATGCGAGATAAAAAAAGCAAGGAATTCACCGGTGATCATTCACTATTTAAACGAATTGTATATCAGGCCCTGGTTTGGGAATAGTGATCATCCTTACCGGAAAAAATATCTGCTATACCGGAAACACGCTGGAATTAATGATATTCTGCCGGATGGATACATTGGGAGGCGGACGAAGCTGGTTCGGATTTTAAACAAATGGCTGCCGTTTTTCATTTTTAATAAAATATACCAGAGCATAAGAAAGTGCAGAGGATACTAATGGACGGGAAATATTTGACGGGTACATTATGGATAAAAATGATTGCAGGCTGTCTGCTTGTGAGTACAGTATTTTATTTTGCGGCGTTTCATCAGATTCATTATCGTACGTATGATCAGATACAAAACACAGGTGATGGAAATACAGGTGGAATTACGGATGAAAAAGTTATTGAGCAGTATTTTCGCTATGATGGGGACTATAT
Organism: uncultured Roseburia sp.; assembly: GCA_947062675.1. Lineage (GTDB taxonomy): Bacteria > Bacillota > Clostridia > Lachnospirales > Lachnospiraceae > Roseburia. The sequence goes on along the minus strand of CAMSQM010000038.1, from coordinate 7,175 downwards.
TCAGACAATAGGCATAATGGCCGGAACGTATGCGAGAAAAAATACAGGTATTCTGAATATCACATTAAAGAATGCACGAAATGAAGTGCTTATCTGGAAAGGGCAGATAGATATAGAGCAGCTGGAAGATAATAAACCTATGGTTCTTCCTGTGCAGAAGAAGCTGGATTCGGGAGAAAGCAGCTATTGCATGGAAATTCGAAGTGACGGCTGTTCGGAGGATAATTCTGTCACATTGTACTGTGCCATGGGTTCATCTGTACATCAGGGTATGCTGAGGGTGAACGGGGAGAGTACAGAAGCGGAACTTGAGATGGGAATTTACGGGGATAAGATAAATTATCATGGAAAGTTTTACTGGTTCTATGTGCTGATTCTGATTGTGGCATTTACAATATTTTTTTACTGGCAGCGCAGAAAAGAGGAAACACAGCGGGAGGGATTCCTTCACAATATATGTAATACCCTGAGTACTTACCGGTTTATGATAAAGCAGCTGGTTTCCAGGGATTTTAAAACAAAATACAAGAGGTCCGTGCTGGGCATGTTCTGGAGTTTTCTGAATCCGCTTCTCACTATGGTGGTTCAGTATGTGGTTTTTTCCACAATATTTCGTGGGGATATAGAAAATTATCCGGTATATTTGCTGAGCGCATCTATTTTGTTTACTTTTTTTACGGAGTCAGTCGGCGGAGGGCTGCTGGCGATTGTAGGAAACGCTTCATTAATTAAAAAAGTCTATGTTCCAAAATACATTTATCCTGTAACAAAAGTTCTTTCAACATCTGTCAACCTGGTGATTTCGCTGGTTCCGCTGCTTGCGGTGATTCTGATTACTGGCGAACGTATCAACAGGGCTTATTTACTGATCCCGTATATTCTTATCTGCCTGATTGTTTTTTCTACGGGGATGGCTTTAATCCTGTCGTCTCTGATGGTGTTTTTCAGGGATGTACAATTTTTATGGGGAATTGTCAGTCTGCTGTGGATGTATGCAACTCCGATGTTCTACCCTGAATCGATCATCCCTGACCGGTTCAGGTTTGTGCTGGACTTTAATCCGATGTATCATTATATATCGTTCTTCAGGAATATAATACTAAATTACTCGTCGCCGCAGATGTCGGAGTACGTTTATTGCACAGCTTTTTCTGTAATTATCTGTGCGGTGGGAGCTTTGATATTCAGCCGTACCCAGAAAAAGTTTGTACTTTATTTATAGTGGAGGATGGTATGATAAAAGTTGAAAATATATCAATGAAATTCCGGATGAACAATGATAATGTCCAGAGCCTTAAGGAATTTGTTATTGCAACCGCAAAGAAAAAACTGGCGTATAAAGATTTCTGGGTATTTAAAGAAATCAGCTTTGAGGTAAAGAAAGGGGAGGTAGTAGGGATCATAGGACGTAACGGTGCAGGAAAAAGCACTATGTTAAAGATTATATCCGGGATTCTTACACCTACATCGGGAAAAGTAGTATTAAATGGCAGGGTTGTCCCGATGCTGGAGCTCGGTTCAGGCTTTGACTTTGAGCTGACAGGAAGAGAAAACATTTTTCTTAATGGATCGATTCTTGGTTATGATGAGACATTTCTGAAAGAAAAGTATGATGAGATTGTGGAGTTCTCCGAGCTCGGTGAATTTATTGAAACACCTATCAGAAACTATTCGTCCGGTATGATTATGCGGCTGGCATTTGCGATAGCAACCATTGTTCAGCCGGAGATACTGATTGTGGATGAAATTCTGGCAGTCGGAGATGAAGCTTTTCAGAGAAAAAGCAAGAGAAAGATGCTGGAACTGATGGGGGGAGGTACGACAGTTTTATTTGTTTCCCACAGCATCGCCCAGATCCGGGAAATGTGCAACCGGGTGGTGTGGCTCGAAAAAGGGCGGCTGAAGATGCTGGGTGAGACAAAGATGATTTGCGACGAATATCAGAAATACATTAATCCGGTGGCAGAATCCGGAGATAAAAAGCATAAAGCATCTGATGCACCAAGAAATTTATCGGACGTCCTTTTTATTTATGGCAATGATGAAAATGGATACTACTGGAGAGTAACCTGCCAGAGAGAACAGCTGCTTGCCGGGGCTATACCTACAAACGAAATTCATTATGAAGATCTGACGCCGGAGATCGCTAAGTTATATCGTGTATTTATTTTTGTCCAGTGTGGCAATACGGAACGGATAAAAGATTTTTTATACCTTGTGAAAGAATATAATAAAAAGGTTCTGTTTGATTTTAGCGGCTGCGAGGAGAGGGAGGGAGCTTCTGCTTCGCAGGAAGAACTTCTGAACGATCATCCGGAATTGTGTGACGGGATCATTGTTTCGAACAGACGGATTATGGAGCACTTTGAAAAAAGAGGCTGTAAAATTTTTTATAATCCGCCGGCTGTCGAGGAACGCATGGTGGAATATGCAGCCTGGTCGACTTATGACAGGGACATTTTACCTTTTCGCAATCCGGAACATATGTCAGAAGATGAACTGATTAATTATAACAGAGCACTGGCGGCGCGCAGAAAAAGGCTGGAGGACGGGAAGAGAATTGGTTTTTTCTGCGACAGTTTTAAAGAGAAGCGTTTTACAAAGATTCAGGATGTCATCATAGACATAATGAGAGAAAAAAGAAATGTGACTCTGGTGGCGGAATGTGATGAGCATGAAATTCCGGAGAAGATGAAGCCTTTTTCTGACAGAATTATATTGAAAAAGAATGCTGACCCGGAAGATAAACTGCGCCTGTTTTCGGAGACGGATGCTGTGATCAGTATACCAGGTGATGAGCAGGGGAAAGAGGACACGGAATTACAGAAGTGGATAGCTTTATCACTGGTAAAAGTGCCGTGCATTATCTATACGGAATGTCCGGAGAATGATTCGTTTATCAGTGAAAAACATGCATTTATATGTAAGAATAAATCTGAACTTGAGATGTGTCTGAGACGGAATGTTATCGACGGGGACGGATGTCCGGAGGCAGGCAGTCAGGCGTACAGGGCTGTTCGTGGAAAATACTGTACGCTGTATACCGGTGACAGATTTGCACAGTATATCAGAAGTATTATGAATCACAATATTGTATTTCTGGTCAAAGAGCGGCATGTGGGCGGGGTGAACTGGGTTGCATGCCATCATGCGGCGCTCATGAAGAACAAAGGTTATGATGTGACGCTGATTGTTCAGGGAAAGAATCAGGAAAATATTCAATATGACGGGGTTATACTTCCAGTGGTATCAAGAGACATGGTATATTCGTATCAGTACATGGAACAGGTTGTCTCGCTGAGCTGGGAGAGCACCAGGTGGATGCAGAATTATACAAATGTTGGAAAGCGGTTTTATCTGGTGCAGGGATATGAGACGGAATACAGTAAAGATGGAAATATGGCAAAACTGCAGGCTAATCAGATGTTTACGCCACATACCGACATCAGATATCTGACCACAACATTGTGGAGTAAGCAATGGCTGTATGAGAAGTTTCACAGGGATTCTGTTCTGATTTCGAACGGCATACACGGTGGCAGGCGGGAAGACGTAAAAAAATCCGGCCAAAAGATCAGGATACTTATCTCCGGAGATGGGAATAACGAGGCGGATAATCTTAATGAGGCATTCAGAATAACGGATTTACTGGATCGCGACAGGTATGAGGTATATTTTTATGCATACGGCAGAGCTCCTCATGAAGAGTATGAGTTTGACAGGCTCTGTCAGGATATTACTCAGAGCGAGGTATGGAATCTGTATCAGGAGTGCGATATTCTGTTGCAGACGAACAGGGCAGAATGCTTTCAGACTGCATCGCTGGAGATGATGGCAGCAGGCGGGGTGGCTGTTGTTATGAAAGACGAATCCAATGCAGATTATCTGAAGGATAACTGGAATTGTGTTTTATATGAGCCGGAAAAATATGCAGATGCAGCTGCAGCCATAAAAAAGATCGCAAAGGATACTGGTTACAGAGAGTTGCTGATCAGAAACGGGCTGAATACGGCACAAAAATACATGTGGGAAAATTTTGATGATGAAATTATTCGTATATATACTGCAGAGTGAAAGAGGAATCAGGATATGGGAGAAATCAGGACGCTGACAGAAAAAGTGATTGACACGCTGAAAGAAGAAGGGCCCGGGATGGTGGTGAGAAAAGCAAAAAGATATTTGGGACAACGCCACAGGAATGGTCAGCGCGATATGGTTAACCGGCCTGACAGGGTGTTTGGTGATGTGCTGTTTATAAATGGATGCTATCTGCCACATCCTTCCCGGTATCGTGTTACACATCAGAGAGAACAGCTGTGGGCAGGGGATGTTTCCAGCAATGAAGTATTCTATACAGATCTGAAACCGGAGATGGTCCGGATGTACAGAGTATTTATATTTTTCAGGTGTCCGTATACGGATCTGATTGGAAGATTTATTGAAACTGCGAGAGAAAACCAAAAAGAAGTGTGGTACGATATTGACGATCTGATGATTGATAAATCGTATACCAGTACGATCAGATATCTGGATAAAATGTCAGATAAAGAGCTGGAATCTTATTATGAAGGCATTGAACTGAATCAGAAACTGTTAAAGATGTGTAATGGTGCCATTACTACAACAGAGCGGATGGCGGAGGAGCTTAAAAAATACGTTTCGAAGGTGTATATCAATCGCAATGTCGCCTCGGAGGAAATGTTAAAGCTTTCAGATCAGGCCCTTAGAACCGGTACCGGAAGTAATGACGGGAGAATCAGGATAGGCTATTTCAGTGGAAGTATTACGCATAATGATGACTTTGCAATGATCCTGCCGGTGCTGATAAAATTAATGAATCGGTATGAAAATATTGTCCTGGTAATAAGCGGGGAGCTTGCCCTGCCGGATGAACTGGCTGATTATGCAGGCCGTGTTGAGAAGCTGCCTTTTGGGGACTGGAGAAAGCTGCCGGAGCTGATCGCAGGTGTGGATATAAATCTTGCGCCATTGGAGCAGAGTATATTTAATGAGGCAAAGTCAGAGAATAAGTGGGTGGAAGCGGCACTGGTAAAAGTTCCAACGGTAGCGGGGAACGTAGGGGCATTTAAGAGAATGATAGAAAATGGTAAAACGGGAATGCTCTGTAACGATGAGGCTGAGTGGGAGAGTGCGCTTTTACAACTGATTGAAGACCCGCAGCTGCGGAGACAGATAGGAAATAATGCGTACCATTACTGCAGGGAACATTGTACAAGCATATATACGGCAGCATCTTTTGCGATGTATATCCGCAGTATCATGAAACCCAATATAGTGTTTGTGCTGCCTGTGCTGCAGATAAGCGGAGGGGCCCTTGTCGCGTTAAAACATTGTGTCATTTTAAAACAGGCCGGTTATGACGTGACCATTATTAATCAGGGAGACGAAAAGGACTGCTGGATAGAGAAAGATGGAACACAGATAGGAGTCGTATCTTACAGGGATGTCAGTGTGTCGGTGACTATAGATAAAGCAGTCGCTACATTGTGGACAACTGTACGGTTTCTGGAGGAGTATGCAAAAATCAAAGAGCGGTATTACAATGTCCAGAATTTTGAGACGGATTTTTATGAGGCCGGAGAATGGTTTAAGATCGAGGCAAACCGGACTTATAGTTCTGTTCTGCCTTTGAAATATATTACTATCTCCAAATGGTGTCAGAACTGGCTATGGGAAAAATATCGGAAAGAGGCTGCTTTTGCTCCGAATGGAATTTATACAGATCGCTTTTTCCCGGTGAAGCGTGAGTGGTATGGAAGAAAAATCCGGATTCTGGTGGAAGGCAATAGCAATGACTATTATAAAAATGTGGATGAGAGTTTTCGAATCGTAGATCTGCTGGATAAAGAAAAATTTGAGATCTGGTTTATGTCTTATCTCGGAAAACCCAAAGACGGTTATTATGTGGACAGTTTTTTTCATAAAGTGCCATATGAAGAGGTTCCGGAAGTTTACCGCCAGTGTGATATACTGATTAAATCAAGTATACTTGAGAGTTTTTCATATCCTCCACTGGAAATGATGGCTACAGGGGGATATGTTGTAGTGGCCCCGAATGGTGGAAATACAGAATATCTGCGGGATGGTGTGAACTGTCTGTTTTACCGGCATGAGGATCTGCAGACTGCGGTTGCGGCAGTTGAGCGGATTATAAATGATAAAGAGCTGAGGGATAATTTGTATGAAAATGGAATAAAAACGGCGAAAGAGAGAGACTGGGAAATAGTGAAAGGTGATATTCTGAAGATATATGATGTATGCTGAGCAAAAAGTATACTTACGGGGCACAGAGTGATAACAGGGAGGGTGCTGGTTTGCACGAAATATATAAAAAGAAAATTGCTGTTTATACAGTCATCATGGGGGATTACGACTATCTCAAAGAGCCTGAATTTGTTATGGACAATTGTGATTATATCTGCTTTACGGACAATCCGGATTTGAAATCGGACATCTGGCAGATCAGGTATGATAACAATAATCTGTTAGATAGTACGCGGTGGCAGCGCAGGCATAAAATTATGGTGCACCAGTATCTTTCTGAATATGAATGGAGCGTATATGTTGATGGAAATGTGCGAATCACAGGAGATTTCCGTGAATACATCAGCAGAGAGCAGCACAGGGAGCCGGTTTTGTGTCTGAAGCATCCGGACAGGGAAAGTGTCTATGAAGAGGGCGAAGAGTGCATCAGACTGGGAAAAGATGATCCAGGGATAATCAGTTCGCAGATGGAGCAGTATAGAAAAGAAGGTTATCCGGCAGATAATGGTCTTGTTGTCACGAACATTCTGGTGAGAAAACATATGGACCCTGATGTAGTCAGATTAATGGAGGCATGGTGGCACGAAGTCGAAACAAAAAGCAGGAGAGACCAGCTGAGCTTCAATTATGTCTGCTGGAAACTGGGAGTGAAATATGATATATCAGAGTTAAAATGCTGGAAAAGCGAATACTGGATGAATCCGGGGATTCACACATCAGATCTCAGAGAGGTTGAAGAGGAGCTGATTGAGCATATCCAGCTGGAAGCATTTATGAGATACCAGATGAATGAGAAGACTAAATATATTGCATTAAAGGAACAGGAACTTAAGGACGCGAACACGCAGCTCGGCTGGAAGGAACAGGAGCTTAAGGACGCACACACGCAG
>CAMSQM010000037.1 GCA_947062675.1 uncultured Roseburia sp. | reverse complement strand
TACACAAGGTACCACACTCTTTCCCTACACGACGCTCTTCCGATCTGATTAAAAAGAACCGGTTTGAGCCCTCCCATGCGCTGGCGCTGACCCTCTCGCCGGAGAAAGTGCGTTTTTCCGCGGAGCTTCCGGCGGCGGGTTACCTGGGCGGGGAGACGTTTCCGATGGAGGGGGAAAAGGGCTGGTATCTGATCACGGTCGATGGATACAGTATTGGATGGGGCAGACTTGCGGGCGGCATTATGAAGAATCATTACCCGAAGGGGCTTAGAAAGCAGCGCTGAGAAATGACAGGGGGAGTCCGGATGGAACAGATGAGTTTATTTGATGACAGGGAGAGCAGTGCGCCGCTGGCAAGCCGTCTCCGGCCGGGGACACTGGACGGGTACGCGGGACAGGCACACCTGCTGGGACCGGGGATGATTCTGCGGCAGCTGATTGAAAAGGATCAGATTACGTCAATGATATTCTGGGGGCCGCCGGGAGTGGGAAAGACGACGCTGGCGCGGATTATTGCGAACAGGACAAAGGCAGATTTTGTCGATTTCTCAGCTGTGACGAGCGGGATAAAAGAGATCCGTGAGGTGATGGCGCAGGCGGAGAACAGACGGAGAACAGGGATCCGCACGCTGCTGTTTATCGACGAGATTCACCGGTTTAACAAGGCACAGCAGGATGCATTTCTGCCTTTTGTGGAAAAGGGAAGTATTATTCTTGTGGGAGCCACCACGGAGAATCCGTCTTTTGAGATTAATTCGGCGCTTCTCTCAAGGTGTAAGGTTTTTGTGCTCAAAGCGCTGGAAGAATCGGAGATCGTAAAGCTTCTCTCCCGCGCGCTGAACTGCCCGGAAGGGTTTGGCAGCCAGCGCGTACAGATCGGGGAGGCAGACCTGGCCGCGATCGCGCGGTTTGCGAACGGGGACGCCAGAACGGCGCTCAATACGCTGGAGATGGCCGTGCTGAACGGAGAGATCCGGCAGGACGGGCTGTATGTCAGCCGCGGGGTTGTGGCGCAGTGCATGAACCGCAGATCCCTGCTTTATGACAAAAACGGGGAGGTGCACTACAATATGATCTCGGCGCTGCACAAGTCCATGCGCAACAGCGATCCGGACGCGGCGGTTTACTGGATGGAGAGGATGCTCGACGGCGGGGAGGAACCGCTCTACATTGCCAGAAGGCTGATCCGGTTTGCCAGTGAGGACGTCGGGATGGCGGACCCGCAGGCGCTGGGGATTGCCGTGGCGGCTTATCAGGCCTGTCAGTTTATCGGGATGCCCGAGTGTGATATCAATCTGGCACAGGCGGTTGTCTACCTTGCGATGGCGCCCAGATCAAACGCACTTTACCGCGCGTGCGAGGGCTGTAAGGAGGATATCCGCCGGTTTGCCGCTCAGCCGGTGCCTCCTGTAATCTGCAATGCGCCAACCGGACTGATGAAAGAGCTGCACTATGGGGAAGGGTATGTGTATGCCCATGACACGGAGGAGAAAATCGCCAGAATGCAGTGCCTGCCGGACGCGCTCTCAGACAGGCGGTATTACGAGCCGTCGGATCAGGGGATGGAGAGGCAGGTGGCGGAGAGGCTTTCCGCCATCCGGGCTTTCCGGGAAGGCGGCGGAAACGGTCTGGTGTAACACGGACGCGTCTGTGTTCATAAGATGGCAGTAAGAATGTCATTTCCCCGGAAAGCCTGGAAAGTGAAGCCGGCAGACGGGGGAGAGGAAGATGGATGGAGAAAGCGTGGACGCTGGGAGCGTTAAAGCCGGGTGAGCGGGCGCGCGTGGACCATGTGGCGGGGGAGGGCAGGATACAGCAGCGTCTTTCCGGTATCGGGCTTGTGAGCGGAACGAAGGTGACCTGCGTGGGAAAAAAATCAGACAGGGGACTTTCAACTTATCTGATCCGCGGGGCAATGTTTGCAATCCGCAGAAAGGACGCTGATCTGGTGATCATGGACAGGAGTTCTTACACGGGAAGGCGGACCAGAAAGATTGCCCTTGCAGGCAGTCCGAATGTCGGCAAGAGCACGGTATTTAACGGGCTGACCGGAATGCGGCAGCACACGGGAAACTGGACGGGTAAGACGGTGGAAGGCGCCTGCGGATATCTGGACACGGAGGCGTATCACTATGCGGTGACAGATCTTCCGGGCATCTATTCCCTGTCAGCCTGCTCCCCGGAGGAGGCTGTGGCGGCGGATTTTCTGAAATCCGGTGCGGCGGACGGTGTTCTGGCTGTATGCGACGCGTCGTGTCTGGAGAGGAATCTGAATCTTGTCTTTCAGATCCGTGCGACGGGTGTCCCGGTTCTGGTCTGTCTGAATCTGATGGACGAGGCTGCGCGCAAAGGAATCAGGATTGACGTGGAAAAGCTCTCAGGGATGCTTGGAATGCCGGTGACCGGGATTGTGGCCCGAAGGAAGGAAGACCTGCGGCGGCTGGAGTGCGATCTGGACAGGTGGATGGAAGAACTGGACGGGGAGGCTGAAAAAGATCTGTGGGAATCGTCAGTACCGGAGGCGGATATGGCCGCCTGTACCACGCAGGAAGAGCAGCGGGAAAAACAGACCAGGGAGAATATTCAGCTTGCCGGGCAGATCTGCAGGGAAGTGGTGAGTTTCCGGAAGAACGGGTATCTGAACAGGGATCTGGCGATTGACCGGATTCTCACAGGAAAACGGACAGGGTATGCGGTGATGCTGCTTCTGCTGGCGCTGGTTCTCTGGATTACGATCGTGGGAGCCAATGTGCCGTCCGGTCTGCTGGCGAAGCTGTTTTCCCGGGCGGAGGACGGATTGTGGGAGCTGTCCGGGCTTATCCGGATGCCGGAGTTTCTGCGGGAGGCGCTGATTCACGGGATGCTGCGGGTGCTTTTTCAGGTGGTGTCGGTGATGCTTCCCCCGATGGCAATCTTTTTTCCGCTGTTTACGTTGCTGGAGGACCTGGGATATCTTCCGCGTGCAGCCTGTAATATGGACCGCCCGTTTGAGAAATGCGGTGCCTGCGGAAAGCAGGCGCTCACGATGTGCATGGGGCTGGGCTGTAATGCCGCAGGGGTGACGGGGTGCCGGATTATTGATACGGGGAGAGAGCGGATAATCGCGATACTGACCAACAGCTTTATGCCGTGCAACGGGCGTTTTCCGATGCTGATTGTTTTAAGTTCGATGTTTTTCGCCGGAACAGGGGTGATGGCGGCGGCGGTGCCCGCGCTGGCGCTGACAGGGATGATCTGTCTGGGCGCCGGCATGACATTTCTATGGTCAAAGATTCTCTCGGTGTTTCTTCCCGGGGAGAAAGGCGGTGTATTCACACTGGAGCTTCCGCCTTACCGGAGGCCGCAGGTGGGAAAGATCCTGGTGCGCTCCGTGCTGGACCGGACGCTGTTCATCCTGGCGAGGGCCATGGCGGTGGCGGCGCCCGCCGGGCTGCTGATCTGGCTGATGGCTAATGTGACAGTGGGGCGGCAGAGCCTTCTGAACGGCCTGGCACAGCTGCTGGATCCTTTTGCCAGGCTTCTGGGGCTTGACGGTGTTCTTCTGCTTGCTTTTTTGCTTGGATTTCCGGCAAATGAGATTGTGCTGCCGGTTGCGCTGATGGGTTATCTTGCACAGGGGCAGCTGCAGGAGCAGGGCAGCGCGGCGCAGATCCATGCCCTGCTGCTTGCCAGAGGCTGGGATCTGAAAAAGGCAGTCTGCGTGATGCTTTTTTCGCTGTTTCACTGGCCGTGCTCGACGACGCTGCTGACGATCAGGAAAGAGACAAAAAGTGCCCGGCTTACGCTGCTCGCGTTTCTGATTCCAACGCTGACGGGGATGCTGGTCTGTTTCTGTGTGAATACTTTTTGAGAAAAGACAGAGGGGGAATCTGATGAAAATTACCAGTCTGCATATACGCAACTTTAAGTCTGTCCGGGAACTTTCACTGCGTGAGACCGAAAATGCCCTGATTCTGGTAGGGCAGAATAATACCGGGAAGACGACTGTGCTGGACGCAGTCCGTGCGGCGATGGGGGAGTACCGGATTCATCCGGAAGATTTCAGGGAAGATTTTGCTAATATTGAGATTTCAGTGTCGCTGGAATTAACGGATGGCGACCTGGAATGGATGCATCAGAACGGGATTGTGAGCCAGTACAAGCGAAGGGAGGCGTGGCTGGAAGATTTTTCCAGAAAGCTCCCCTCGTTTACCGGTCACCGGCTGGAGTACACCATGACGGCCAACAAAGAGGGTCGGGTGCGCTATCCGGACGGTTTCAGTAAAAATAATACGTATCTTCCGGAGGTTTTTCCGCGCATTTACTATATGAGCGCCGAGCGGAATCTGGAGCAGCTGGAGCGTGATTTTCTGGTGTTTCAGGAGGATGAGCTGCTGAAACGGATGCGGGCGGATACCTGTCTGTTTAATCAGGCGAAGCGGTGCAGTCACTGTTTTTCCTGTATCGGGCTGATCAATCAGAAAAGCCCGCGGGAACTGGATGCGTTTGAGACGGCAAAGCTTCTGGATTATAAGCTCTATCATCTCAGTCTGGATTCCTTTGCCAGAAAGGTGAATGCGAATTTCCGGAAGAACGGGGGGACGGACGAGATTGTCTATTCCATGAACCGGAATGTAGAGCAGATGCTTACCGTGACGACGGAGATCCGCAGTCCGTCCTGGCACCAGGCAAAGCCCATAGACCGCATGGGCAAGGGAATGCGCAGTATCTATATGCTCTCGCTTTTTGAGGCTTTCGTGCAGGATGAGAGGAGGATTCCCTGCCTTATTATGATCGAGGATCCGGAGATTTTTCTGCACCCGAAGCTTCAGAAAGTGTCCGGAGATATCCTGTACCGGCTTTCACGCAAAAATCAGGTGATTTTTTCCACGCATTCCCCGAATCTTCTCGCCAATTTCAACAGCAGACAGATCCGGCAGGTGGTGACGGACGCAGAAGGCTGTACGACAGTGCGCGAACGAACCGATATCAGCGCTATTCTGGACAGTCTTGGATATACGGCGAACGATCTGATGAATGTAAATTTTGTGTTTATTGTCGAGGGAAGGCAGGATAAGAGCCGGCTTCCGCTTCTGATAGAAAAATATTATTCGGAGACATATGACGAGGAGGGAAAGCTTTCCCGGATTGCGATTATCACGACGAACAGCTGTACCAATATCAAGACTTACGCCAACTTAAAATACATTAACCAGGTGTATCTGAAGGACCGTTTTCTGATGATTCGCGACGGCGACGGGAAGGACGCCGCGGAGCTTGGAAGACAGCTGTGCAGATATTATGAGGAGCGCAATCTGGAGGATGTGGATAAACTGCCCAAAGTGCGCAGGGAGAATGTCCTGATCCTGAGGTATTATTCTTTTGAAAATTATTTTCTGAATCCGGAAGTGATGACGCGGCTGGGCATAGTGGAGTCCGTGGAGGCTTTCTATGAGATTCTGTTTCTGAAATGGAAGGAATATCTGCACCGCTTAAGCAGCGGAAAGCATCTGATGGAAGTGACCGGAAAGGATTTTTGCGGGCCGCAGGATATACAGGCGCATATGGAGGAGATCCGCATTTACCTGCGGGGACATAATCTTTTTGACATATTTTACGGGCGGTACAGGGAGCAGGAGAACGAGCTGCTCAGGCGCTATATTGATCTGGCGCCGCGGGAGGATTTTAAAGATATACTGGATGCGATTGAGCGTTTTGTGTATTTTGAGAGCAGGAGAAAGGAGAACTAATCGAAATTTCCGGGATCTTATTCATAATTTCTTAAAAAAATCTTTTGTTTTTTCTGAATGGAATTTTTGGATTCATTTTGTATACTGTAACACAGAAAGCAGGAATACGGAACTTTCGGGAAAGGAATGAAAGAAATTATGAAATATTTAACGCTGGCAGTGCCATGTTTTAATTCGGAAGATTATATGGAGAGGTGCATTGATTCACTGCTCGCGGGAGGCGGGGATGTGGAGATTATCATTGTGGATGACGGTTCCACTGACCGGACCGGTGTCATTGCAGATGAATACAGACAGAATTACCCTGATATTATAAAAGTGGTACATAAGGAAAACGGTGGGCATGGTTCCGCCGTCAACACAGGGCTGGCGCTGGCTTCCGGGGAATATTTTAAGGTAGTTGATTCGGACGACTGGCTGGACGCGGAGGCGTACCGGAGTCTGCTTGAAAAAATCCGGGATTTTTACTGGGGAGAGAATGCGGCGCCCGACCTGTTTGTGTGTAATTATGTGTATGATCATTACCATGAAAAGACTACTTATACCGTGGATTTCAAAAATGTATTTCCGGCAGGCAGGATGTGCTCCTGGGATGATACGGGTCATTTTTCGGCCGCGCAGTATCTTGTCATGCATGCGCTGGTATACCGGACCGGCATTCTGCGGGAATCCGGGCTAAAGCTCCCTGAGCACACATTTTATGTGGATAATCTTTTTGCAGTCAAACCGCTGGTCCATGTCAGGCATATTTATTATGCAGATCTGGATCTCTATCACTATTTTCTCGGCAGGGATGATCAGTCTGTGAACGAAAAGGTTCTGATGAAGCGGATTGACCAGCATATCCGGGTTACAAAGATGGTTGCGGATTGTGTGGAACCGGAGCGGGGAGAGCAGATTTCGCCGAAACTTGCGGCGTATCTGCGCAGGAACCTCTCCGTGATGATGGCGATCTCATCGGTGCATCTGCTTTTGTTCCGGTCGGGCGAGGCGAGACAGAAACGCAAAGAGCTGTGGCAGGAGGTGCGGGAGCGCAATCGCAGCCTGTATTTTCGTCTGCGCTATACCATGCTGAGCGGTCTGACGTATCTTCCCGGCAGGCTGGGCGAATATCTCACGATATCGGGATACCGTGTCGCGCGGAAGTTATACCGGTTTCAGTAAGATTTGCGGAGGGGAAAGCGATGAGTGAGATTTATATTGGGTTTGTGGATACTCCGGGTATTTTTGCCAGTATTATCCGTCGTGTGATCCGTCAGAAGTATATTCATGTGGTGATGGCCATGGATCCGGAACTCGGGGAGACTTACAGTGTCGGGAGGCGAAATCCGGCGGTCCCGTTTTTTGCCGGGTTTGTAAAGGAAGATAAATATAAGGTTTTCAGAAAATTTCCGCATGCGGATTATATGGTCTGCCGCGTGCGCTGTACCAGGGAGCAGAAGATCTATCTGCGGGAAACACTGCAGGAAGCCTTAAGACACCGCTTCCGGTATCACTATGCGGTGCTGGAACTTCCGCTGATTCTGTTTCAGATCCCGTTCCAGAGCAGTTATCATTATACCTGTTCCTCTTATCTGGCGAAGATTATGCAGGATGCGGGAATTATCCAGTGGAAAAAACACACATCCCTGGTGACGCCGAAGGATTTTTATGAAGATCTGGAGAAAGAGGTTCTGTTTGAGGGGCCTCTGGCTGAACTGATCGGGGAGAGCGGCGCGGGACAGTGGATTGGCGGTGCGTCCTATGAGTAGACAAAAGAGGACGGCGCAGGCGCTTCTTTTTCTGGCGGTCATGCTTCTGACTTTTTACGCGGTGTTTCACGGGCAGGATGCCGGGGCGATTTTCGCAGCGGTCCGGCAGACATCCATGGCGGGGCTGGCGGGTGCACTGTTTCTGGGACTGTTTTTTATCACAGCCGAGGGATTTATGATCTGGTATCTGCTCTCCGCGATGGGTGGAAAAAGTGACGTCTGGCGCTGTATCCAGTATTCGTTTATCGGCTTTTTCTATTCCGGCATTACGCCCTCGGCGACTGGCGGACAGCCGGTCCAGCTCTACTATATGAAAAAAGACGGAAATGAGATGTCGGACTGTTCGGTGGTTCTGATGACAGTTGCGCTCGCCTACAAACTGGTCCTGGTGCTGGTCGGACTTGCCGTCCTGGCGGTCTGGCATGGACCGCTGAAGCAGTATTTCGGAGGATATTTTTTCCTGATTGTTCTGGGAATTTTTCTGAATACGATCGTTGTGCTTGCAATCTGGGGGCTTATGGTATATCCGGCGCTACTGATCCGTCTGATGAGCGGCGGCGCGTGGCTGCTGGAGCGGATGCATCTGCTGAAAAAGAGAGAGGACAGAAGGGATCAGATCTGCCGTTTTGCCGGAAGTTATCAGCGGGCGGTGGATTTTATCCGGGCGCACCGGGGAAAGCTGGCCGTTGTGATCGGTGTGACGCTTCTACAGCGGTGCAGTGTCTTTTTTCTGACATATGTTGTTTACCGTGGTTTTCACCTGCAGGAGACCGGAGTGATGACAATCATGGCGCTCCAGTCTGCAGTGTATCTCGCGGTCGATATGCTTCCGGTTCCGGGAGCGCAGGGGATTACCGAGCTGGTGTACCGGTCTGCATTTGAGGGGATTTTTACAAAAAGTTTTCTGATCCCTTCCATGCTGGTGAGCCGGGTCATGAACTTTTATCTGCCGCTGCTGGTGTCCGGGGCTGCCGTGGCTGTGGCGGTTATCCGGGAGAAAACGGCGCTCCGCGAAAAAACGGCCGGCTGTGGGAAGCCGGTGTGACCCTGGCCATGCGATGTGCGCAGGCGGACCGCTGGCAGAGCAGTCTGCCGGGCGGACATCCGGTATCAGAGAGATCTCAGAAAGGAGATCAGCGGGCTGATATATTTTCTGGAGGAGAAGTCGTAAGAACAGGCTGCAGCGCGCTCGAATTCCCTGTCAAACGCGGTTTTTTCCTTTTTTCTTTTCGTGACGGCCAGGGCTGCCTTCATCATCATCCTGTCTGTCAGGGACATTTTTTCATAACAGAGACCGCTCTGCATATAAAAATGTGGGAGACTGCGGAGTTCGTCCTCTGTGAGATTCTGTTTCCAGAATGTGTCGGTCAGTTCGACGGCAGTCTGGGGAGTCGCCCCTGTCACAAACAGGACCATGCGGTCCACTCCGCTTTTCTGAAGCAGTTTCTGTGCTCTCCGGAAACCATCTATCCGGCCCGCGTGCGCCCGGCTTCCAAATACGGCCAGATCGTATCCGGACAGCATATCCGCTGTCACAGCGCGGAAATCAACGGCTGTGCATTCCATCTCTTCCGCGATCATTTCCGCATATCGTTTCGTGAATCCTGTGCTGCTTTTGTATATAACGATCATTTCAGGGCTCATTCTGTTATCCTTTCTGTACCCGCTTTTGAAGTGGTTTCTGTATTTTTTCCGGAATCAGGTCCCGTGATCTGCTGCAGAAATGCCTGATATGCGGTTTCCTGCTGTGCAAGTATCTCATCCGCCGGAATTCCAGGGGTGGTCACAGACAAAATAGTGCCGATACCGACCGTATAGATCAGCATGTTCAGATGCAGCTGTCTGGCCTGTGTTTCAGCGATGTTCAGCTGCTTTGCGATCGCTCCGGCAGTCTGTGAGCCGGCTTCGGACTGGTACAGGTCCACGAGGGAGGAGATGCCGTCTCTCTGGTGGAAGACAAATATTTTAAATAAGTGCGGTTCTTCCTCCGCCAGCCGGATCCAGCTCTGCCCTGTACTGCGGAAGAGATCATTTTTGTCAATGTGTGCCGCGAGGTATTTCCGGATAAAGGCCGATGTCTGCTCTGTCACCTCCCGCCGCAGGCCGTCCATATTCCGGCAGTAACTGTAGATCGGCTGAACGGAACAGCCGATTCTGGCGGCAATGTTTCTGACAAGAACCTGCTCCATGCCTCCCTGCCTTGCAATTTCGAACGCGGATTCGACAACCATATCTTTTGTGATGCGCTGTTTTGGCATTCACAGCCCTCCTTCAATAAAAACAAGTTATATAAATTAGTTATATAAATATATTATATTGTTTCCGTGCGACTGTCAACATTAAAAAACCTCTCTGACCTGTTACGGTATCAGAGAGGTTTTTTGTTACATTTTTCCGGAAGCCCGGCTCACTGCGAGCAGCTTCTGGCGCATCTCATCCTCGATCCGGACGAGTTCCTGTTCCGCACTTCTTCGCTTTGCGCGTCCGTCTTCCTGGATTTTCATCACCTCATCGAGCGTGCTGATCAGCGTTTTGTTTGTGGCGGTCAGGGTTTCAATGTCCACGATGCCGCGCTCGCTTTCCTTGGCAGTCTCGATGGTAGCGACTTTGAGCGCTTCCGCGTTTTTACGGAGCAGGGAATTGGTCATATCCGTCACTTCCCGCTGTGCTCTCGCAGCCTCGCTGGAGTGGCTGAGGCCGATGGCGATGACCATCTGGCTTTTCCAGAGAGGGATGGTGTTGACGAGGGTGGACTGGATTTTTTCTGACATGGCGGTATCATTGCTCTGGATCAGCCGGATCTGCGGCGCCATCTGCATGGAAATCGTCCTTGTCAGTTCCAGATCGTATATTTTTTTCTCGAAGCGCTCGCACATTGAAGCGAAATCGTTGGCCGCCTGCGTGTCTTCCGGGAGACCGCTTTGTTCCGCCTTTTTTAAGAGAGCGGGGAGATCCGTGCTGCGAGCCTGTTCCAGCTTCTTTTTTCCGGCAAGGATATACATGGACAGTTCCCTGAAATAATTGAGGTTGAGGTCGTACATCTTGTCCAGCATGGCGGCGTCTTTTAAAAGTGTGATCTGATGGTTTTCCATGACCTTGCAGATCTTATTGACATTTGCCTCCGCCCTGTCATATTTTATTTTGAGATTTTCCAGCTTTGTGGTGCTTTTTTTGAAAAATCCCAGAAAGCCTTTTTCCTCCTCCTCCTCAAACCCCTTCAGCTCCGCAACCACGCCTGCGAGCATCTGCCCGATCTCGCCCATATCTTTGGTGCGTACGTTGTTTAAGGCATTTTCAGAAAAATCTGCGATTTTTTTCTGGCTGCCGGCGCCGTAGCGCATAACCATCTGTGTGTTAGTGATATCAATCTGTGCGGCAAAATCATCCACCATTTTCTGTTCTTCGGGGGTCAGTGTGACCTCGGGTACCTTTGGCTGCGCGTCGGCTGCGGCCTGTGCGCTGGGCTGCGCGGGGGCATTTTCCTCCATCTCCGGAAAGGGATCCAGGGTCAGGGTCGGTTTCGGCGCTGCCTGTAACATTTCATCCAGTTCACTGCTCATTGTTTTTCCTCCATTGAATCTCTATCTGTCTGTTTTCCCGTGATTGTCTGACTGAATCTCATTTATGTGTAGCCTTTCAGGATTCGCGGCTCATGGCTGCAAATTCCATTTCCCGCGTCAGGCCTTCCTTCGCAAGCATGGTCTTTAAAACCTGCGCGTCCGTGGTCGCGTCGAATACAGCGTCGTGGAACAGGTTGTTTAAAAGCTCCGTGAAAGCTCTGTTAATAGTATCCAGCGTGTTTTCGATCTCTGCCTTTGCCGCCGTGATCTCGTCGCCCGGAGCACTGACCTGGTCAAATTCCGCGTAGGCCTCGACCAGTTTTAAGGTGGTGGGCAGGTAATAGTCCATCAGTTTGTGCATCCGGTGCATCTGTTCCGGGTGCTCGCGGATACTGTCAAAGATGTCTTTTAACAGATTTTCAAGCCGGAACAGCCGTTTGGAAATGTCCTCGCTGGAGATACGGTCATTCAGATCGCGAAGCCTGCGGATACATTCCATTCCCTCGGAGACCATGGTGTTCATCTCGGCCTCCTGCGTGCCGGACATTTCCGGCGCCGCCTGTCCTTTCACATTCCGTTCCGTGCCCTGTGCCCGTTCCGCATCTGTTCTTTCCGGCGTTCTCTCTTTTCCTTCCCGCTGTCTGCGGCTGTTCTCAGCCTCAAGGTACTGACGGAAGACCACGTCGTTTAACATAAAGCAGGTCTTCTGCCCGTCCAGGTGTCCTTCCGGAAAAAAGCCGGATTCCAGCATTTTTTCGATATCCCTGGCGACATATGCATCTTCTTTTCCTGTGTTTTTTGCGATCATTTCGATTTCGCAGTACATTTTATAATCGCAGAGGCGGACGTAGCGGATGGCGCGTCTTAAGCGCCGCTTCTGGCCGATTCCGAGGCGGACCATGCCAAAGAAGAATGCGAGAAAAATCAGGTTTACAATCCATCCGGCCAGGGTGGTTTCACCTGAGGAAAGGACGATGAGCCGGATAAAGGTCACAAGACCCGTGATACCCAGACCAATCCCGCCGAATACCTGATACAGAACGCTGGAGACGCTGCCGACTTTCTTCATTTTTATAAGGGAAAGATCTGCGGTTCCCGCCTGCTGAAGCTGTGCGTGGCGCAGCTGCGCCTGCTGAAGCTGTGCTTGGCGGAGCTGTTGCTGCTGAAGCTGCTGCTGCCGGAACTGAAGCTGCTGCTGCGAAATCTGCTGTTTCTGCAGACGTTCCTGCCGGAGCCTGGCGTGCTGTTCCTGCTGTCTTTTCAGCTGCCATCCGAGCTGCTGGCGGAGTTGTTCTTTCTGGCTGTGTATCTGTGCGTGCCATCCTCTCTGCTGTGTGGCTGTGCTGCCGGGTGTATCCTGTGTCTGTGTGCCATACTGCGCAGGGCCTGCCTGCGGCGCATTGCGCTGCGCGCTGACGTCCCGGTTCTGCCATACGGTTTGCTGCCGGTACTGCCGCCATTCCCCGCCGGGGGTCTGTCCTCCCGGGTCCGGCGCCGCGCCGGTCTGCTGTGCGCTGTTCTGCCATCCTGTGTCCTGCTGTCCGTACTGCGGGGGGACGTCGTTTCCGCCGTCCTGCACCTTTTGTCCGCTTCCGGGGGAAATATGTATCCCGACTTCCTTTAAAGTGTTCGTCACGGTCTGGGATACCAGGGAATTGAGCCGCCGGAAATCCCCGCTCTGCAGAGCTTCGGTCAGCGCGCCTTTGATCTGTTCCCCCGTGCTGTTCTGGTTCTGATGATCACTCATATGATTAAACCCTCTTTATCTGGATAACTTTGTCAGACTATTTATGGTTTTTATTATCACACATCAGGCAATGTTCCGCAATAGTTTCTTTCTTTAGGTTTTCTTAAAAAAGTCGACAGATTTACTGATAAAGGCTGCCCGGGTTTTGCTGCATACTGTTCCGGCACGCGGATGGCGGAGAGTGTCCGCGATTTTACCCGATACTGTCTTTCCAATTTTGTTTTTTTGTGTTTATATTAAATAACGGGGAAAACAGTCGGAACATACAGACAAGGGAGCACAGAATAAAATATGCGTGCGCACCGCATCTGCAGACTCCGCGTACCAAAAGAGAGCGGTGCAGAAATGAGGGGAAAGATGACAAAGGTACAGAAGTGGGATTTTATGGAAGTAGCCGTAAAGGGGGAACCGGTGGAAAACCCGTTTGCCGGACCGGTGGTGACGGGAACTTTTACGGGCGATCATGAGGAGATCACCGTGGACGGTTTTTTTGACGGGGATGATTGCTACAGGGTGCGTTTTATGCCTTCTTACGAAGGACATTACCGCTACCGGATCACTGGAAATGTTCTTTCCGGGGAAGTCAGCGGGGAATTCGATGTGACGCCCGCGGCAGAGGGAAATCACGGAAGGGTACAGGTTGTGGACGGCCGGTATCTCGGCTATGAGGACGGCACGCCGTATTATTCCGTCGGGACCACCTGTTACGCGTGGGTGCATCAGAATGAGGAGCTGCAGAATCAGACATTAGAGACCCTCGCGGCCGCGCCGTTTAACAAGATACGTTTTTGTATTTATCCGAAATATTATGAATTTAACCGCAGCGAGCCGCTGACATATCCTTATGAGCGCGGGAATGGAGAGGGTTTTGACCGGGCGCTGGCGGAAAAGACAGAGCGTGAGCGGAAAAACTATCCGGGGACGGAGCCGGCGGAGATGGATTATGGTTTTAATTATTACCGGCTGAACACGGAGCATTTTAAGCGCATCGACCGGCGGATCGCTCAGCTCCGCGATCTGGGGATTGAGGCGGATCTGATTCTGATGCACCCTTACGACAGGTGGGGAATGAATGTCATGAAAGCGGAATGCTGCGATCTTTACATCCGCTATCTGGCGGCGCGCTACGGCGCGTACCGCAATGTGTGGTGGTCGCTGGCAAACGAATACGACCTGATTTTGTCCAAAACCACGGATGACTGGGAGAGGTATGCGTCGATTCTCTGCGATAAGGATCCGTATGATCATCTGCGCTCCATCCACAACTGCATGAAATTGTACGATTATTCACGGGACTGGATCACACATGTTTCCATCCAGCGCCAGGATTTCTGCAAAACGACGGAATATACGGACGAATATCTGGATAAGTACGGGAAGCCTGTGGTGTGGGATGAGATCTGTTATGAGGGAAATATCCATACGGGCTGGGGTAATATCACAGCGCAGGAGCTGGTGCGCCGGTTCTGGGAAGCTTTTCTGCGCGGCGGACACGCAGGGCACGGGGAGACTTACCTGGACGAAAAAGATATTTTATGGTGGTCGCACGGAGGCGTGCTGAAAGGACAGAGCGTGGAACGCCTTCGTTTCCTGCGGAAGATCTGTGAGGAAACGCCCGGAAATTATTTAAAACGCACGGCCGGGATGTTTGATGAAACCGTCGCGGTTTCCGGGGAGGAAGAGGGATACCGGACGATGTGGGAAATGGGGACCTGCGACTATGAGATCCATTATCTGGGCATCACACAGCCTGCGTACAGAATGCTGTATCTGCCGGAAGATCTTCTGTATGATGTGGAAGTGATTGATACCTGGAATATGACGGTTACGCCTGCGGGAAGACACAGCGGGAGTGCGCGGATTGAATTGCCCGGGAGACAGTATATGGCGATCCGGATCCGGCGGGTACAGGAAAAAGACAGACAGTCCACAGGCCCGGAAGAGAGTTAGAATTTAATTTGTTTTCAGCCGTTGATTGTTTCCGGATGGTATGCTAAAATAGAGATCAGCAGCAATCATACACAGACATTACAGGTGAATCATGATACGGACAGATACCGCGGTGATCGGAGGCGGTGCCGCCGGGCTGATGGCGGCTATCACAGCGGCGGGCAGCGGTGCGTCCACTCTGGTTATTGAGCACATGGACCGGGTGGCCAGAAAGCTTCCTTCCACTGGAAATGGAAAATGCAATTACACAAACGCGCTGCAGGGTGTCTCCTTTTACAGAGGGGAAGACCCTGCATTTGTCATGCCCGTCTTTGCGCAGTTCGGTCTGCCGGAAACGCTCGCATTTTTTCAGGAGCTGGGAATCCGGCCGAAAGAGCGGAACGGATATTATTACCCGTCCAGCGGACAGGCATCTTCCATACCGGAAGTGCTCTGCATGGAAGCGCGGTACCGGAAAGTATCCATCGTTACTTCGTGTGTGATACGGCACATCCGAAAACGGCGGGACGGATTTGAGATTCTGACGGACGGTGCGGCGTATTTTGCAAAAACGGTGATTTTTGCCACGGGGCTTCTGGCAGCGCCGAAGACAGGAAGTGACGGGAGTGCGTTTCCGCTGATTGCCTCGCTGGGGCACCATTTTGTGGAGGTGGTTCCGGCGCTGGTTCAGCTGGAGACAGGTCAGAAGATTTTAAAGGGGGCGGCCGGAGTGCGGACAGAGGCGTCGCTTACGCTGCAAATCCCGCCGGGGGAAGACGTGGCGGATGTCTTTCCAGAGAGGGGAGAGCTGCAGCTGACGGAGTACGGAATATCGGGGATTCCGGTTTTTCAGATCAGCCGCTATGCCGCGCGGGCTCTCGCGCAGAAGAAGCAGGTGTCCGTGGAGATTAATTTTGCCCCGTGGGCCCTTAAGGAGGAGCTTTATGAGCTGATCGGACAGCGTTTTGGCAGGTATGCCCGCGGAAAGACTTCCGCGGAGGCCATGACAGGTCTGTTTGACAGAAAGTTAAATGCGGTCCTGCTGAAAGAAGCGGGAATCGGGGGTTCGTTTCCCGCGGAAAAGGTCGGCGCCGCGCAGCGGAGAAAGCTCTGTGCGAAAATCAGGCATCTGCGCGTGGAGATAGTAAATACAAAAGGCTTTTCGTCGGCCCAGGCCTGCGCGGGAGGGGTTGATACGGCGGAGCTTTACGCCGGTACGATGGAATCCAGGCTCCTTCCGGGTCTTTATTTTGCGGGTGAGGTCGTCGATATTGACGGCGCGTGCGGCGGTTACAACCTGCAGTGGGCCTGGTCGAGCGGATATGTGGCGGGCAGGCATGCGGCGCTGCGCGCCTGCGGGAAGCCGGACCCGGGGAGTGGTCAGAAGTATAACGATTTACAGAAAAAGAAAGCAGGAGAAACATGATTCGCATCAGTCAGATCAGGCTGCCGGTCCGCTACACGCAGGAGCAGCTGGAACAGAAAATAAAGCGTGCGTTAAAGCTTAGGGATGGCGTGGTATTTTCCAGCAGAATTGTGAGAAAATCCATCGACGCGCGCAGGAAGCCGGAGATTTTCTATTCCCTCACCGTGGATGTTTCCATCGCGGGGGAGGAAAAGATTCTGAAAAAGATTTCCGACCGGAATATCATGGCCGTGAAAGAGAGGGTTTATGAGATTCCGGAACGTGCCAGCGCAAAGAGCGGCGGTGGCGTGTGCGGTGATGCAGGAACAAACTACAGACATCCGCGCCCCGTGATTGCCGGGGCGGGACCTGCGGGCCTTTTTTGTGCCTACGCGCTGGTGCAGCGCGGGCTGGCGCCCGTCATAGTGGAGCGCGGAAAGCGTGTGGAGGAGCGGATGCGCGATGTGGAGGCGTTCTGGGAGAAGGGGATTTTTGACCCCTCCTCGAATGTGCAGTTCGGGGAAGGAGGTGCTGGCACCTTTTCGGACGGGAAGCTGAATACGCTGGTAAAAGATCCGGATGGCAGGAACCGCTACGTGCTGGAGACATTTGTGCGATTTGGAGCGCCGGAGGAGATCCTCTGCGAGAGCAGACCGCACATTGGGACGGATGTACTCTCGGATATCATACGGAATATGCGTCTTTATATGGAAGAAGAAGGTGCGGAATTCTGTTTCGGGACCTGTCTGACAGGCTATAAGGCCAGGGACGGGGCACTTGTGGAGATTGAACTTGACCACAAAGTAAGGATGCCGGCTGCGGAGCTGATTCTTGCAACCGGGCACAGTGCGCGGGATACGTTTGAGATGCTTGCGGAAAAAGGGCAGCTTTCCATGGAGGCGAAGGCGTTTGCCGTCGGGCTGCGCGTGGAACATAAGCAGGAGGAGATTAATCTGGGGCAGTACGGATCTCTTTATGCCGGGGAGCTTCCGGCGGCGTCCTACAAGCTGACGGCGAAGGCGGGCGGCGGGCGCGGCGTCTATTCGTTCTGCATGTGTCCGGGAGGCTATGTCGTCAATGCCTCCTCGGAGGCCGGGAGGCTTGCGGTCAACGGCATGAGCTATTCCGGACAGGACGGAGAGAATGGCAACAGCGCAGTGATTGTATCCGTCACGCCGGAAGATTTCCGCGCATATGGCGGGGCCGGTACGGCGGATGCTCTCTCCGGCGTGCGGTTCCAGCAGGTACTCGAGGAGCGGGCTTATGCGCTGGCGGGCGGGAAGATCCCGCAGCAGCTTTTCGGGGATTATTGTGAGAACAGGCCGTCCACGGGGTACGGCGCTTTCGCCAGCAGCACGAAGGGGGCACGGCAGCTGTGCAGTCTGCGGGGACTTCTCCCGGAGCCCCTGGAGGCGGCGTTTATCGAGGGGATGCATACATTTGCCCGTCAGTTCCGTGGATTTGACAGGGAAGATGCGATCCTCTCCGGGGTTGAGACGAGAACATCATCGCCGGTGCGAATTCTAAGAAACAGGGACTTTATGGCGGATATCCGGGGGATTTATCCCTGCGGGGAGGGCGCCGGATATGCGGGCGGGATTATGTCTGCAGCCATGGACGGGCTGAAAGTTGCGGAGGCGGTTTTAAAAAACACTTAGCGGGAAAACAGTATTCTATTTGCGGAAAGAGGAAAAATACGTGGCAGAATTTACACCAATGATGCAGCAGTACCTGCAGACCAAGGATGCATATAAGGACTGTATCCTGTTTTACCGTCTGGGAGACTTTTACGAAATGTTTTTTGAGGACGCGCAGATTGTCTCTAAGGAGCTGGAGCTGACGCTGACCGGAAAAAACTGCGGGATGGAGGAGCGGGCGCCGATGTGCGGCGTTCCGTACCACGCGGCGGAGGGATATTTAAACAGGCTGGTGGCAAACGGGCACAAAGTGGCTATCTGCGAGCAGGTCGAGGATCCGAAGCTGGCAAGAGGGCTTGTAAAACGCGAGGTCATCCGCATAGTGACGCCCGGAACCAACATGGATATGCAGGCGCTGGATGAGTCAAAAAACAATTATATTATGTGCATTGTCTGTCTTGCGGACAAATTCGGCGTCTCCATCGCGGACGTCTCGACGGGCGATTATTTTGTGACGGAGGTGGACAGCAGGAGGAGGCTCTCCGACGAGATTACAAAGTTTGCCCCGTCCGAAATTATCTGCAACGAGAGTTTTCTGATGAGCGGCACGGATATGGAGGAGCTTAAACACCGGCTGGGGATTACGGTTTACGCGCTGGAGGACTGGTATTTTGATGACGAGCTGGCCAAAAGTACGCTGACGGGACATTTTCACGTGAAGAGCCCCGACGGACTCGGGCTTGCGGACTATGGGTGCGGAACGATCGCCGCAGGCGCGCTGTTAAAATATCTCTATGAGACACAGAAAAACAGTCTCGGGCAGATTTGTGCGATTCACCCGTATTCGACCGGCAGATATATGATTATCGACAGCTCCACGAGGCGGAACCTGGAGCTGACGGAGACGCTGCGAGAGAAGCACAAGCGCGGTTCCCTGCTCGGGGTGCTCGATAAGACAAAGACCGCGATGGGGGCCAGGCTCCTGCGCTCTTATGTGGAACAGCCGCTGATTGACCGGGAGGAGATCTGCAGGCGTCAGGATGCGGTCTGCGAGCTGAAAAGCCGCGTGATCACGCGGGAGGAGCTGAGAGAGTATCTGAATCCGGTGTATGATCTGGAGCGCCTGATCACCCGTGTCACTTATCTTTCCGCCAATCCAAGGGATTTAATTGCGTTTCGCAGTTCGATCGGGATGCTGCCGCATATCTGTTCACTTCTGGAAGAATGCGAATGTGAACTGCTGAGAAGCATCCGCGGGGATATCGATACTCTGGACGAGCTTTATGAGCTGATCGGCCGCTCGATTATGGAAGATCCTCCGGTCGGCGTCCGCGACGGGGGTCTGATAAAGGAAGGGTATCACGAGGATGTCGACCGCTACCGGAACGCCAGAACGGAGGGAAAGACCTGGCTGGCGGAGCTGGAGGCGAAGGAGCGGGAGAAGACAGGTATCAAAAACCTGAAAATAAAATACAATAAGGTATTCGGCTATTATCTGGAGGTCACCAATTCTTATAAGAATCTGGTGCCGGATTATTTTACGCGCAGACAGACACTCGCCAACGCAGAGCGCTATATCACGCCGGAATTAAAAGAGCTGGAGGATATGATTTTAGGGGCGGAGGAGCGGCTTGTCACGCTTGAATATGACCTGTTCTGTGAGGTACGGGAACAGATCGCGGCCCAGGTCGGGCGCATCCAGCAGACGGCCAAGGCGGTCGCCGCGCTCGATGTCTTTGCGTCCCTGGCATATGTCGCGGAGCAGAACAATTACTGCCGCCCCGAAATCACCACGGACGGGGTGATCGACATCCGCGACGGCCGGCATCCGGTCGTCGAGAAAATGATTCCGAACGATATGTTTATCGCCAATGACACCTGCCTTGACGGGAAAAACAACCGCATTGCCATTATCACCGGACCGAACATGGCGGGAAAGTCCACCTACATGCGCCAGACGGCCCTGATTGTGCTATTGGCACAGCTCGGGAGCTATGTGCCGGCAGCGTCGGCGAAAATCGGCCTGGTGGACCGGATTTTTACCCGTGTGGGAGCGTCGGACGATCTCGCCAGCGGTCAGAGTACTTTTATGGTGGAGATGAATGAGGTCGCAAATATTCTGCGCAACGCGACGTCCGATTCCCTGCTGGTTCTGGACGAAATCGGGCGCGGGACGAGTACTTACGACGGCTTAAGCATTGCGTGGGCGGTCGTCGAGCATATCAGCAGCCCGAAACTGCTCGGTGCAAGGACACTTTTCGCGACGCATTATCACGAGCTGACGGAGCTGGAGGGTAAGCTGAATAATGTCAGCAATTACTGCATCGCGGTCAGGGAAAAGGGCGACGATATTGTTTTTCTGCGCAAAATTGTAAAGGGCGGAGCCGATAAGAGCTACGGTATTCAGGTGGCAAAGCTTGCCGGTGTTCCGGATTCCGTGATCGCGCGCGCGAAGGAGATTGTGGAGGAGCTGATCGCGAATGATATCACCGGCGTTGCGCGGAATATCTCCGTCAGCGGCAGAAAAAAGAAAAAGCCGAAGCCGGACGAGGTGGATTTAAGCCAGATGACGCTGTCTGACACGTTAAAAGACGATGATATTATCGGGGAACTGCGGGATATGGATCTCGGAAATTTCACACCGATCGAAGCGCTCAACAGGCTCTATGAACTGCAGAATAAAGTGAAAAACCGCTGGTAAAGCCGGGAGGGGAAGGGGAGAAAGACAGATGCCGGAAATAGCATTGTTAAGTCAGGAGACGATTGATAAGATTGCGGCGGGGGAGGTCGTGGAGCGGCCGTCCTCCGTGGTCAAGGAACTTGTGGAAAACGCGATCGATGCGAAAGCGACTGCCGTCACGGTCGAGATTAAAGAGGGCGGCATTTCGCTGATACGCATCACGGACAATGGCTGCGGCATCGCACACTCCCAGGTTCCGACAGCTTTTCTGCGCCATTCCACCAGCAAAATCCGCAGCGTGGATGATTTAATCGGAGTTACCTCCCTGGGATTCCGCGGGGAGGCGCTCTCGAGCATCGCGGCGGTCGCACAGGTGGAGCTGATCACAAAGACGGCCGGCGATCTGACCGGAACACGCTATGTCATAGAAGGTTCCCGCGAGAAGGAGAATGAGGAGATCGGTGCGCCGGACGGGGCGACATTTCTCGTCCGCAATCTTTTCTACAATACTCCGGCCAGACGTAAATTTTTAAAGACGGCCCAGACAGAGGGAAATTACATCAGTGATCTGATGGAGCGCCTCGCTCTGTCCCACCCGGATGTTTCCTTCCGGTTTATCAGCAACGGACAGACAAAACTGCACACCTCCGGCAATTCCAGTGAGAAAGATATTATCTATCATATCTATGGCCGCGATATTACGGCGGCGATCCTTCCCGTAAATGCAGCAGCGGAGCTGTTTTCCGTGAAAGGCTATATTGCGAAACCCACCGTCTCGCGCGGAAACCGGAATTTTGAAAATTTTTTTATCAACGGCCGCTACATCCGGAGCAGTCTGCTGTCGAAAGCCGTGGAGGATGCGTACAAAGGATATCTGATGCAGCATCAGTATCCGTTTTGTGTCCTGTATATCACGATCGACTCGGAGCTGGTGGATATTAATGTGCATCCGGCCAAGATGGAGCTGCGCTTTTTCCGGAGTGAGGAGATTTATCAGGCGCTTATGCGCCTGATCCGCGATGTGCTCACTCACAGGGAGCTGATCCCGGAAGTTCCGGCGGAAGAGAAGAAGGCGGTAAAAAAAGAACCGGTGAAAGCAGCACCCCCGGAACCTTTTGAAAAGCGCAGGATCGCGGATATCCGCAGCACGATGGCAGAGACCGGATCGTCCAGGGCAGGAGCTTTGCCGCAGCAGCGGGAGGAGGCGCAGCGGGAGATCCGGCCGCAGGCGGAGAACAGGGGAGTTTTTGAAAAGCTTCTGTCGGGGGATGGTCCGGGAAGCGCGGTCAGGGAGGAGAATCTTTACGGTACAAAGAAAGCATCTGCGGCGGCGTCTGCTACTGCGGGTGAGCCGGAAAACGGGGCGGATATGAGTCCGGCGCGCGCGGTACCGGCGGCAGAATCCATACCGCCTTCCGGGAATGGCGGGGACGGGGAAGCGTCGGCCGGAAGAGCGGAAGAAAACGCGGGATCCGCATTTGCGCAGCCTCAGATTTACGAACAGCAGTCATTTTTTTCGGAGGAGAGCGGTTTCCTGTCGCCTGCCGCGGCGAAGAAACACCGGATTATCGGTCAGCTTTTTGACACGTACTGGCTCGTCGAATATGAAGACCGGCTGTTTCTCATTGACCAGCATGCGGCCCACGAAAAGGTACTTTATGAAAATACAATGAAAAGGATCCGCAGCAGGGCGATGGCCTCGCAGTCGGTCAGCCCGCCGGTGATCCTGACCTTAAGCCATGAGGAGCAGGAGGTGCTGGAAAAATATGAGGAGCAGATCAGGGCTTTCGGCTACGGAATTGAATCGTTTGGCGGAAAAGAATATGCTGTCAATGCGGTTCCGGCGGAATTCGGGGAAATTGATACAAAGCAGATGCTGCTCGGCCTGCTCGACGATTTTACCGGATTAAACGGATACAGCGCCCCGGAGCAGATTCTGGAAAAGGTCGCGTCGATGTCCTGCAAGGCGGCGGTAAAGGGCAGCCAGCATTTCAGCAGCGCGGAGATGGAGGAGCTGCTGGGCCGGCTTCTGGAACTTGAAAACCCGTACCACTGCCCGCACGGGAGGCCGACGATCATCTCCATGAGCCGGAATGAGATAGAGAAAAAATTCAGGCGGATTGTGTGAGGTATTCATGGAAAAAGAACCAGTAAAAAAAGAACCGATGATTATCCTGACGGGGCCGACGGCCGTGGGCAAGACGGCCCTTTCCGTTGAGCTCGCAAAGCGCATCGGCGGTGCCGTCATATCGGCCGATTCCATGCAGGTCTATAAGTATATGGATATCGGTTCCGCTAAGATTACGCGGGAAGAGATGAAGGGAGTTCCGCATTATCTGATCGACGAACTGATGCCGTGGGATGAATTTCATGTGGTGCGGTTTGTGGAAATGGCAAAGCAACATCTGGAAAAAATCCGGGCTGAGAAAAAACTGCCGGTTATTGTGGGCGGAACCGGGTTTTACATCCAGGCACTGCTTTACAATATTGATTTTACGGAACAGAAATGCGATGAGGAATATCGCGGGCGTCTGGCCGCGCTGGCCGGGGAGCGGGGGACGGGGTATCTGCATGAAATGCTGCGCCGCGTGGATCCCGCGTCCGCGGAAGCGATACATCCGAACAATCTCAGACGCATTATAAGGGCGCTGGAATTCTGGTATCTGACAGGGAAAAAGATATCGGAGCACAATGAAAACGAGCGCCGGAAAACATCCCCCTACAATTTTGCCTACTTTGTCCTGGATGACAACCGGCAGGAAATTTACCGAAAAATCGACCGCAGGGTGGATCTGATGCTGCAGAACGGACTTGTGGAAGAGGTAAAAGCTCTTAAGGAGCTGGGCTGTCACAGGGATATGGTTTCCATGCAGGGACTCGGATACCGGCAGATACTGGATTATCTGAGCGGAGAGACGACGCTTGACGAGGCTGTCCGCGTGATCAAACGGGATACCAGACATTTTGCAAAGAGGCAGCTGACCTGGTTTGCCAGAGAGCGGGATGTCATCCGGCTTGAGCGCGGGAGCAGAAATGAGGATCAGCTGCTGGAAGAGATTCTTGGGATTCTGTCAGAGAAGGGGATTTTCTGAGGAAAGATTCCGGTCGCGCAGCGGCCCGGCTCCGGCGGAACATATTTTCGGGAGAAACATGCGGGAGCGTGTAAAATAAAGCGAAAAACAGGTTGACAAATGAAAAACATCCGGGTATAATCAATGGGTATGAATATTTTAAAGAGACCATGGGAACCGGGGGAGATACATCATGCTGACTGATATTTCAGATGTTGTGTTCTGTGAGAACAGGGAGAGAACCGAACAGATTCCGGTCGGGCTGACATCGTTTGATTCCAGGCTTGGCACGTTTCCCATTCTGAACAGGCCGGTGGCAGAGTTTACATTTGAGAACAGGGAGAACCGGAAGCTGCTGATCCATTGCGTGACAGATGTGCGCGTGGCAGTTCCGTGCGGCCGGTGTCTCACGGAAGTTCCGACAGATATTCACCTTGTGTCTGACAGGGAGCTTTCCCTGGAGGAAGGCACGGTGCGGGAGGAGGAGATGGAAGACATCTCTTATCTGAGCGGGTGGAATCTGGATGCGGACAGGCTGATTTATGGCGAGCTTCTGATGAACTGGCCCGCGAAGGTCCTGTGTAAACAGGACTGCAGGGGAATCTGCAGAGTCTGCGGGCAGAACCTCAATGAGGGGGACTGCGGCTGTGAGAAGACAGAGCGCGATCCAAGGATGGCAGCCATTCAGGATATCTTTAACAAATTTAAGGAGGTGTGAGAGGGAATGTCAATTTGTCCTAAGAATAAATCTTCCAAGGCGAGAAGAGACAAAAGAAGAGCAAACTGGAAAATGACTGCTCCGACGCTGGTAAAGTGCAGCAAATGCGGTGAGCTGATGATGCCGCACAGGGTATGCAGGAGCTGTGGTTCCTACAACAAAAGAGAAATTATTCCGCAGGACTAATCCGTCTGCCCTGAAGTGGGAGTGTTTGAAAAAACACTCCCTTTTTGTGCACATGGGTCCTGGTGTACCGACGATCATGAAAGGAGCCGGACAAATATGGGAGAACTTTTTAATCTGGACAACAAATTTTTTCAGATAATCGGGAAGGGAGTGGACTGCGCGGCTTTAAGCATGCTCTGGCTGATCTGCTGTATCCCGCTTGTGACGGCAGGAGCGGCGACGAGCGCGCTGTACTATGCGGTCAACAAGGTTATCCGTCATGGCAGAGGCTATATCTGGAGTGAATACTGGCATGCGTTCCGGGTTAATTTCAAACAGTCCACGCTGGCGTGGCTGATTATTTTTGCAGTGCAGGTACTTATGCTGGTGGACAGTTATGTGATGTACCAGTTTGCGAGAGCAGGAGAGAAGTCCGGGGTGCTTTACATTGTGTTTCTGATTTTCTTTGTGCTGATCGCAGTCTGGTCCGGGTATGTCTTTGCTTATATCGCCCGTTTTGAGAATTCGCTGAGGCGGGTTCTGAAGAATTCGGCGTTTATGGCTATCGCGAACATGCGGTGGACGCTGGTGATCATCGTTCTTTACGTCGCGACGCTGCTCATTCTCTACATTGTGCCGCCGTTTATTGTTATCTTTCCGGCAGTTTACACGCTGGTTTTAAACCATATAATCGAAAAAATTTTCCGGAAATACATGACGGAGGAGGATGCCGCCGCGGAAGATGAGAGAAACCGTGAATATTTTAACTGATATTTTTTTCGTATTGATTTATAGAAGGACTTATAGTATATTTCTTAATAGACGTGAAGGGGAGACCTGAAAACGCGACAGAATGGAGACAGGATATGAATCAGAGCAGTCAGCAGCAGGGCAGCGCGCAGCGGGAGGATCCGCATGTGGTGCGGGTTGTCCTCGACGCGATGGGCGGGGATAATGCCCCGGCAGAGCAGGTAAAAGGCGCAGTGGATGCAGTCACGGCCAGAAAGGATATCAGGGTATTTCTGGCGGGACAGCAGGAGGTCATCAATGCGGAGCTGGCAAAGTATACTTATCCGCGGGAGCAGATTTCGGTGGTGCATGCAGAGGAAGTGATTGAGACTGCGGAGCCTCCCGTGAATGCCATCCGCAGGAAAAAGCAGTCTTCCATTGTGGTGGGCATGAATATGGTAAAGCAGAAAGAGGCGGACGCCTTTGTGTCGGCGGGCAGTTCCGGCGCCATTCTGGTCGGCGGGCAGGTGATCGTGGGGCGTATCCGGGGAATTGAGAGGCCTCCTCTGGCGCCGCTGATCCCGACGGAAAAGGGTGTTTCCCTGCTGGTCGACTGCGGCGCCAATGTGGACGCGCGGTCCTCTCATCTGGTTCAGTTTGCCAGGATGGGTTCCATCTACATGGAGAATGTACTGGGGATCCGGCGCCCAAGGGTTGCGATCGTCAACATCGGTGCGGAGGAGGAGAAGGGCAACGCCCTCGTGAAAGAGACTTTTCCGCTGCTGAAGGAATGCGCGGATATCAACTTTGTGGGAAGTATTGAGGCGCGGGAGATTCCGCACGGGGAGGCGGATGTCATTGTGTGCGAGGCATTTGTTGGAAATGTCATCTTAAAGCTGTATGAGGGGCTGAGCGCAACGCTTGTCGGCGCGATCAGAAAGGGCATGATGAGCACATTAAAGAGCAGAATCGGCGCGGCTCTCGCCCTTCCCGCTTTAAAAACCACTCTTAAGGCATTTGATGCCGCACGGTATGGCGGTGCACCGCTTCTGGGTCTGAACGGCCTCGTGGTAAAGACACACGGGAGTGCAAAAGCCACGGAAATTACCAACTCCATTTATCAGTGTGTGACATTTAAGGAACAGGACATCAACGGGAAGATTAAGAAAAATATTATAGTTCAGAAAAACGGGGAGGAAATCGGGAATGGAATTTGAAAAATTAAAAAAAATCATTGCGGAAGTTCTGAATGTGGACGAGGAAGAGATTTCGATGGATACTACGTTCGTGGACGATCTTGGGGCGGATTCCCTGGATATTTTTCAGATTATCATGGGAATCGAGGAGGAATTTGACATTGAGATTGCAAATGAGGAGGCAGAACATATCGTGACTGTTTCCGACGCGGTGGAAGAGATCAAAAATGCGGTAAATGCATCTTAATGTGCGGTGCCGGGCAGACCGTCTGGCCCGGCGTGCGTTAAGAATCCAGGGCGTGCCTTAAAAATTGTTGCTGCAAAAGTCTGTGTACGGTTTGCGGGAATGATTTTAAGGGCACGCCCTGACATGTGAGGGAGGATTTTGTATTGCAATTTAATGAACTGGAAAAAGCAATTGGATATGAGTTTCGCCGCCAGGGGCTGCTGCGTCAGGCTCTGACCCACAGCTCTTATGCAAACGAAAAACATCTGAAAAAGCACTCGGACAACGAACGGCTGGAATTTCTGGGAGATGCGGTTCTGGAGGTCGTCTCCAGCGAGTATTTGTACCTGAATTATCCGAATCTGTCGGAGGGGGATCTGACAAAGCTGCGGGCGAGCATTGTGTGTGAGCCCACGCTGGCGCTCTGCACCAGAGAGATGGATCTTGGAAAGTATCTGTTTCTGGGAAAGGGGGAGGACCGCACGGGCGGCCGTGAGCGCAGCTCCATTCTCTCGGATGCCCTGGAGGCTGTGATCGGAGCTATTTATGTGGACGGCGGCTTTGAGGAGGCGAAAAAGTTTATCCGGCATTTTATCCTGACCGATATCGAGCACAAAAAACTGTTTTTTGACAGTAAGACCATTCTGCAGGAAATCGTGC
Source organism: uncultured Roseburia sp. (assembly GCA_947062675.1). GTDB lineage: Bacteria > Bacillota > Clostridia > Lachnospirales > Lachnospiraceae > Roseburia. The sequence goes on along the minus strand of CAMSQM010000037.1, from coordinate 3,828 downwards.
AGGGAGAACATGGGGAGACGCTCCATTACGAGCTTCTGTCGGAAGAAGGCCCGGATCACGATAAGTTTTTCCGCGTCGAGGCGCGCGTTGGCGACCGTGTGATCGGCAGGGGGAGCGGTCACACCAAAAAGGCGGCAGAGCAGGAGGCCGCTTACGAGGGACTTCTGCTGCTGCGGCCCATGGCGCCGGTCGGATAGAATATAAGGGGAACGTATGTATTTAAAGAGCATTGAGGTTCAGGGATTCAAGTCCTTTGCGAATAAGATCACATTTGATTTTCACAATGGAATAACAGGTATCGTTGGACCCAACGGCAGCGGGAAGAGTAACGTCGCGGATGCGGTGCGCTGGGTGCTCGGGGAACAGAGCGCAAAGCAGCTGCGCGGGGCGAGCATGCAGGATGTGATTTTTGCGGGGACGGAGAACCGCAGGCCGCTAAGTTATGCTTTCGTTGCCATCACAATGGACAATGGGGACCACAGGCTTGCGATTGACTACGAGGAGGTCACAGTGGCCCGCCGGGTATACCGGTCCGGCGAGAGCGAATATCTTATAAACGGGGGCGTCTGCAGGCTTAAGGATGTGACTGAACTGTTTTATGATACCGGGATCGGCAAGGAGGGCTATTCTATCATCGGCCAGGGGCAGATAGAGCGCATTCTGAGCGGAAAGCCGGAGGAGCGCCGCGAGCTTTTTGACGAGGCGGCCGGAATCGTCAAATATAAAAAACGGAAAGCGGCCGCGCAGAAAAAGCTGGAGAACGAACAGGAAAATCTGGTCCGCGTCAGGGACATTCTCCTGGAGCTGGAGCGTCAGGTGGGTCCTCTGGAGCGTCAGGCGGAAAAAGCCCGCATCTATCTGAAAAAGAAAGAGGAGCTTAAGACTTATGATGTCAATATGTTCCTGCTTGAGCTTGCGCGCATCGGGGAGGAGCTGGGAGAAGTTGAGAAGAACCGTGCGATTGTGGAGGGGGAACTGAAAGATTCCAGCGCCGTCTGCGAGAGCGCCCGCGCCGCCTACGAAAAAATGGAGCAGGACATTGCGGCGATGGATGCCGGGATGAATGACATCAGGGAGCGCCTGAACAGCACCACCGTCACAAAGGGGAAGCTGGAAGGACAGATCAGCGTCTTAAAAGAGCAGATTCGTTCCGCAGAGCTGACGGATGAGCATTTAAAGAGCCGCCTTGCGTCGATCGGGAGCGAGAGCGGGGAGCGCGCAGGGGAGCTTGCGGACTGTGAGAAAGAACATGCCGCGCTTCTGGAACAGCTTTCCGCGGTGGAGGCGGAACAGGGCGCAGCCGCAGGGGAGCTTGCCGCTCTGCAGAGGGAGATCGCCCGCTGTACGCAGGGAATTGAAAAAGGAAAAAATGAGATCATAGAACTTTTAAACAACAGGGCTTCCGTCCGGGCACGCCAGCAGCGCTACGACACGATGCTGGAGCAGGTGAATATCCGCAAATCCCGGCTGACGAGGCGCCTCCTGGACCGCAAAAGTGAGGAGGAGGGGCTGGCGAAGGAACTTTCAGGCTATGAGGAAGAGCTCGCCCGTATCAGTGAGGTGATCGGAGAGTTAAAGAATCGCGGCGCTGAGATGGAAGAGCGCGCCCGTGCGTGGAAGCGCAGCTCCGCGGAGGCTGACCAGAAGCTGGAACAGCTGATTACCAGATATCACAGGGAACAGTCAAGGCTTGAATCCCTCAGAAATATCGCGGAGCGCTACGACGGATATGGCAACAGTATTCGGCGCGTGATGGAGCTGAAGCACAGGGAGCCCGGTCTGACCGGCGTTGTCTCCGACCTGATTCAGGTGGAAAAAAAATATGAGACCGCCATTGAGACTGCGCTTGGAGGCAGCATTCAGAACATTGTGACGGAGGACGAGGAGACGGTAAAGCGCATGATCTCCTATCTGAAACAGAACCGTTACGGCCGGGCAACATTTCTTCCGCTCACAAGCGTGAACGGGAAGGGCGGCTTCCGGTACCCGGAAGCATTAAAAGAGCCCGGTGTAATCGGCCTGGCGAGTGCTCTGGTGGCCGCGGACCCGCGCTATGAGGGGATCCTTTCATATCTCCTGGGCCGTACGGTTGTGGCGCAGACCATCGACGATGCGACGCGGCTTGCAAAGAAATACCGCTATTCCCTCAATATTGTGACGCTGGAGGGAGAACATTTAAGCCCAGGCGGGTCAATGACCGGAGGCGCGTTCCGCAACAGCAGCAATCTTCTGGCCCGGAAGCGCGAGATCGAAGAGCTGGAGCGCTCCGTGGCAGCGCTTCTGAAGGAGACGGAGGAGGAGCGGAAACACATCGGGGATATCCGGACGGCCGCAGGTCTGCTGGAAGAGGAAGCCGGGAAGAACCGGGCAGCTCTGCAGGAGCAGTTTCTGCTGCAGAATACGGCGAAAATGAATGTGGAGCGTGCCAGGGAGCAGAAAAACGAGAGCGAGAATGTATTTGCGGATCTGAAAGCAGAGAGCGACGAAATTGAGAATCAGCTAAAGGAAATTCTTGAGAATAAGGAACGGATTGCGCAGGAGATCGCGGCTGCCGGAGAGCGGGAGCGGGAGATTGAGGCGCAGAATGAGTCATTCCAGACGGTGCTCGCAGAACATACAGCAAAAGAACAGGAAGCACAGAAAACCGTATCGGGCCTGCAGCTTGAGCAGTCGCAGCTTGGTCAGAAGCTGGAATTTACCCTTGTGACCTTAAAGCGCCTGAAAGGAGAGATCAGCCGGTACGAGGCGGAGCGTGAAAATATTATCAGACAGGCGGACGGCGCGAAGGAGGATGCCGCGGGGAAGCGGGAGGAAATTGAAAAGCTCCAAAAGACCATCCGGGAATCCGACGAAGCATTTGAAAAACTGCAGGGTCAGCTGACGGAAAAGACGGCACTGCGGGAGACGATGCAGGCGGACTATAAGGGATTTTTCCAAAAACGTGAGGAACTGTCAGAAAAAATTGCTGAGCTCGACAAGGAACTGTTTCGTCTCGGCTCCCGCCAGGAGAAGCTCACGGAGGCCCGCGATCAGCATAATAACTATATGTGGGAAGAATATGAACTGACCCTTCACGCCGCGATGGAGCTTAAAAATGAGGCATATCAGGATCTTCCGGCGCTGAAAAAGCAGATAGCGGCGCTGCGCGACGAGATACGCAGTCTCGGGGATGTCAATGTCAACGCGATTGAGGATTACCGCGAGCTCTCGGAGCGCTATGAATTTCTGAAATCGCAGCACGATGATCTGGTCGAGGCTGAGAAGACGCTGACCGGGATAATCGAGGAGCTCGATGCCGGAATGCGCAGACAGTTTCTGGAGAAATTTGCGGAGATCCAGCAGGAATTCGATAAAGTCATCAAGGAGCTCTTTGGCGGCGGCAAAGGTACCCTGGAGCTGGTGGAGGATGAGGATATCTTAGAGTGCGGCGTCCGCATTATCGCGCAGCCTCCCGGGAAAAAACTTCAGAATATGATGCAGATGTCCGGAGGGGAAAAGTCCTTAACGGCGATCGCACTTTTGTTTGCCATTCAGAATCTGAAGCCCTCCCCGTTCTGCCTTCTGGATGAGATCGAAGCCGCGCTCGACGACTCAAATGTCGGGAGATTTGCGGCATATTTACATAAACTGACAGAACACACGCAGTTTATCGTGATCACGCACCGGCGCGGCACGATGGGGGCGGCGGACCGTCTCTACGGCATCACGATGCAGGAAAAAGGAATCTCGACGCTTGTCTCGGTCAATCTGATCGAAGGGGAGCTGGACCGGTAAAACAGTGAGGTGAAAGATATATGGGTGAGGGAAAAGAAAAGGAAAAAAGGGGGT
>CAMSQM010000036.1 GCA_947062675.1 uncultured Roseburia sp. | reverse complement strand
GAGTGGAAGAAATGAATTATCGAATTGAAACAAAAGACGCTTTCCGTATTGCAGGGGTATCCGTACCTCTGAATAAGGATATTGAAAAAAATTTTTCGGCCATACCCGCAAAGTGGCAGGAAATATCTGCAAACGGAACATTGCAGAGGCTGATTCGTATGATGGACACACCGCCCATGGGAGTGCTCGGCGTCAGCACCTGTAATGACACGGAACCATGGAGGTATTATATTGCGGTGTCTACTTCACAGGAAACGAATGACCTTGAATATTATACTGTGCCGGCGGCCACCTGGGCAATATTTTCCGGAGAAGGTACAAATCAGTCTATTCAGGATCTGGAGCGACGCATCGTAACGGAATGGCTGCCGACTTCAGGATACGGGTATGGAAATGCTCCTGACGTCGAGGTGTATTTAAATCCGGACCCGCAAAATGCACAATATGAAGTGTGGATACCTGTAGTGAAAAAATAACCGCGGATACTTAAACAGTATGAAAAAGCAGACACGAACCCCTGCCTGAAACAGGAGATTTATAAATTAATGATATGCCGCCTGCAACAGGTAAGCTTCCCTGCGTCCCTGAAACATACAGCTTACCCCTTCTGCAGGCGGAACGGATTACGGTGTCACGACCGGCTTTCCATCTTTATCGAGCAGAGGCGTGAGGCCTCCCGCATACCCGTCTTTACGAAACACATAATTGACGCCTGTCTCGGTATCAACCCAGACTTCAACGACGTTGACCATACCCTGACTATAAACTTTTATAAAACGATCCATCATGATTCCTCCTGTTTTTCCTGTTCACTGCCAGCAGATTTAAAACCATTCCTACCAGTTATTCACTGCGTGTTCCGCGAACGACACAATATCATGCACATTTAACACCGTTCCGTCATCGGGCACTGCCGTCCCGCGGAATGTTCCGAATATCTGATGGCAGCAGTTATCAACCCATAGCATCTTTACTTTTGTCGTCCTGTCATAACAGGGCGTCAGCACCAGATCAAGACGCCCCTCCCGGTCCCTGATCTTCCAGGGCTGCATATAGTCCTCCCCCGGAACAATATCCACCTTTCCCAGTTTATGACTTTTCCCCCGGTAGAAAAGCATATTTTCGCTCGCCATATCAGTATTTCCAAACCCGCAGCCCAGATTAAACCCGAACATTTCTCCCTCCAGATAACCGGCTCCGTTACTCCAGTACCATTCGTTGTGAAACGGCCAGACGCCTCTGCCCCAGTCCAGAATGCCAAAAGAATGTTCCTTCTCAAAGAGCCGCTTCTTTTTGCCGATGCGGACATATCCCTCCGCCGTCATACAATTAATTTTCTGATTGTAATAAAACGCCCGCGGCGACTCGTCGAACGGCAGGTTAACCACCAGTGAATCCGGGTTGCAGCGTACAAGGTGAATTTCTGCCTCCGCCTCCCCCCAGCTGCAGGTGAGCGTGCGCTCATCCCCCTTCACGGCAAAGCACATCCGGATACCGTTTTTATCATAGGAGAGAACGTGATCCCGCTCCGCGTCCCTGGGCATATGCAGCGAGCCGAACGGAAGCGCCAGAATCCGGTTCAGATCGAGCAGTTTCTTCCCTCTGACAAAGTCAAACAGCATCAGGCTGACCTGACCTGCATAGGCCGCGTGTCCGATCGTAAACTGCAGACACATCCGTTCATCGGATACCTGGTAAAAATCCCACTCCTTAATCCTCCAGGGCAGCGCGCGGATGGCACGTCTGTCATAGACCCGCATGCTCCGCCTCGAAAACCCCGCAACCGGTCTTCCCTTCCGGTCCAGAACCGGTCCCCTTTTCTTCCATTCTCTCTCCATCCGGAATCCTCCTTCTCTCTTTTTCGGCCGGATACGCCCGCCTCCCGTCACTCCCCGGCCGGCAGCGCAATACGGAATGTCGTGTATCCCCCGCTGCTGGTCACACCGATCGTGCCCCCGTGCATTCCGACAAGTTCTTTTGCAATCGCAAGCCCCAGCCCTGCGCCGCCGCTGTCGGTCCCCCTTGCCCCGTCCATCCGGTAAAATTTATCAAAAAGCCTCTCCTGCTCTGCCTGTGAAATCTCCGGCCCGTAATTGGAAAAAGTAATAATTATATCATTTTCCTCCTCCGCGGCACTGATCACAATTTCACTGTCCCGATCCCCGTAAGCGACAGCATTTTTCAGTAGATTGTGAAACACGCGGGCCAGCCTGTCCGGATTTCCGCGCACGGTACAGTCCTCCGCAACATCAAGTGTGATGGACATATTTTTCCGCGCGAGAAGAGGATATGCCTCCTCCTTCAGCTGCAAAAACATATAAAACAGGTCAATTTTCTCCTTTGCATATCCGGCTTCCTCCCGCCTGAAGCGGGTGATATCGAAAAATTCATTGACAAGTACCTCCAGGCGCTGTGCCTTTTCGAGTGTGATCCGGATAAACGTCTGCCGTTGTTCTTCTGTCAGATCCGGCATCTCCTGCAGCAGGGACAGGTATCCGATCACAGACGTGAGAGGCGTCCTGATATCATGCGCCAGATACATGACAAGTTCATCTTTTTTCTCCTCCGCTCCGCGTATTTCGAGAAACTGCTGCTCCAGGGTCTGACGGACCTGATTCAGTTTTCTCTCCATCGGCTCCATCTCGCCGGACATCCGGATCTCCTGCTCCCCGCGCCCGATCAGACAGTCCACTCCGCGGTCAATCTCACTGAAATACTGGGTAAACCAGTTTAAAAAAACACGGAAAATCACAAAAAACAGACCCGCGGCCCCGGCAAAAATAAACAATTGAAAATTATTGCGGAAAACATCCCTGTACACGCCCAGACACATCACATAATCCCAGCCCGTCAGAAACTGCAGGATGGCAATCACACCTGTCGCAAACTTCCCATGCAGCACATACAGGTAAAGCATCCAGATACCCGCGTATGCGGCAGACATCATCAGAAATGTCTGCCAGAAAAGCTTTCGTTTCAGCCGGATATAGTCATCTTTTTTTCTCCGGAATCTATACATCCGCCCTGTACCCCACTCCCCACACTGTTTTAATGTATTTCGGATTCTCTGCGGTATCTTTTAATTTCTCACGAATATGGCGGATATGCACAGATACCGTATTATTTCCCCTGCTGTAATAATCGTCAGCCCAGACAGCATGAAAGAGCTCCTCTGCGCTGACCACTTTCCCGCCGTTCAAAAGAAGCACCTTAAGAATCGTAAATTCCGTGGGGGTCAGGAAAATCTCCGTGTCCCCGCGGAAACACTGATGCCCCTCCGTGTCCAGACGCAGATCCTTCATAACCAGCAGTCCGCTTTCGCCTGTTTTCCCCGGCGCTCCTTCCTTTCCGGGCGCTCCATAGCGCTGATAACGCCGAAGCTGCGCCCTGACGCGGGCCACCAGCTCCAGCGGCAGAAACGGCTTGGTCACATAATCATCCGCGCCGATTGTCAGACCCGTGATTTTATCGATCTGCGCATCCTTTGCCGTCAGCATAATGATCGGATAAAAATCAGTCTCACGGATTCTTCTGCAGATCTCAAAACCGTTCACTTCCGGCAACATAATATCCAGAATCGCGAGATCTGGTTTTTCCCCCTCCAGATAACGCAGTGCTGCGGCTGCCGTGTAACATTTCTGCACGGTGAATCCCTCGTTCACCAGATACAGTTCCAGCAGATCCGCAATCTCTTTTTCATCGTCCACAACAAGAATCCGTGCACTCATGACTCTATTCTCCTATTTCTTCCGGCTGCTCTCCGGCTGCCGGCAGCCCGGCAGCGTTCTCCGTACCTGTCAGGGGATCCGGCTCTGTGACAAACCACCCGTCCAGAATCTGTTTTGTCTTCCCCACGACATAACCGCTTCCGCCCCTGTCCCTGACATCTTCCACCATGGAAAGAATCAGAACCGGCTTTTCCACTCCCGGGTCTTCGGTGAAAATACCAAACCATCCAAGCTCTGTCCCTTCGGCGTCGTCCTTCGTCTGTTTGAGCTCCGCTGTTCCCGTCTTCGCCGCCAGCAGAATATCCGCGCGGTGAGCTCCGCGCCCTGTCCCGCTCTCCGACTGCACGACCTGCTCCATCGCCGCCTTAATCCGGTCTGCCGTCTCCGGCTGATATGCCCCCCTGATCCAGATCTCACTCTCAGGCTCATTTTTATAGAGCAGGTATGGTTTTATCACATCCCCGCCGTTCGCAAAGCCCGTATAAAGTGCCGCCAGGTGAACCGGGTTCACCAGCATCTGCCCCTGCCCGTATCCGCTGTCTGCAAGCTGCACTTCAGATTCAATTTCTTCCGTGTTCGAATACTGCGAGGCCGCCATCCCGACCTCGAACGGAACCGCCTCGTTGAAACCAAGCCTGTCCAGCCCCTCCTTAAGCGGTCCTGCGCCGATCTTTAATGCCGCTTTTGCAAAATAAATATTATCAGAATAAATCAGGGCATTCAGCAGGTTTGCCGGCGAGGCTGCGTGGAGAGTCGTCACAAAATAATTGCCCCAGCTCTCATCTTTCTGCCAGCGGCGCCCTTCATCCCCGTAATCTTCATCCGGATTCAGGACCCCTGCATCCATTCCAACCGCAGCAATAACAGGTTTGATTGTGGACCCGGGACACAGCTTCTGCCGGAAACGGTTGTAGAGAGGCTTCCTCTCATCTTCATTCAGCGAATTCCATAATTCCTCCGGCATTCCCAGCACAAAATCATTGCTGTCAAACGTCGGCGTACTGACCAGAGCCAGCACTTCTCCCGTATAAGGATTCATCACAACTGTACAGCTTTTGTCTTCCGCATATGTCTCATACACAGCTTTCTGCAGATTGTAATCGATCGTGAGACGGATATCCTGCCCGTCAATCCTGCGGATACTGGCGAGGACACGCCTCTTTTCCCCGCCGGAATCCGCGACATACACCTCATATCCGGTCTGCCCCTTAAGCTCTTTCTCATACGCGCGCTCAATGCCACTCCTGCCAATCTTACTGCCGCCGGTATAGCCTTCTCCCGGATGCTTTTCCAGATCTTCCTCCGTCACCGTCTGAATATAGCCGATCAGGTGCGCTCCTGCGCTTCCCAGGGAATAATGCCGGACCGGAGTGTCCGTCAGCATCACTCCCGGAATCTTCAGCAGGGCGGCGTCGCGTTTTGCCTTGCGGACCGTTTTCTCATCCGTGATCTCCGTCATCTGCTCCAGGGGCGTAAGTTTTTCGACTGTCTTAAGCGGCACAAACGAATCACTTTTTACCCATTCCGCCTCCAGCTTTTTCCGGATACTCTCCGCCGGCATTCCGAGAAGCTGCGCCAGCTGCTCCACATCCGCACCGCTATCCTCATTCATCTTTCCCGGCACAAGCCCCACCTGCGTCGCCGTGCCCTCCCCCGCGAGAATCATACCGTTGCGGTCAAGAATACTGCCCCGCTTTGCTTCTTTCACCGATACCCGGATCTGTTCCCCCGGAGCCAGATCCGGAAAAATCATATCGTTATCCCATGCCAGCCGGTACGCTCCGTCTTCCTCCAGCGAAAACACCGTCTGTCCGGAAAAGGAAAGCTCCCCCGCAATCGTCTCCATTTTCACTTCAAACGATACCCGGCACATCTCCTCCGTAACGTCCTCCGTCTCCGTGATCTGAACCTGCACATCCGACGCACTGATCGTCTGATAAACATGCTGATTTCTGGATGTAAATTCTCCCGCGGAAACTGAGGACCGGCTCCTGGCATCCAGCATCCGGTACATCTCATCATAATTTTCTTCCTCTATACAGGAATAGTACTGTTTGAGAAGTCCGGCAATCTCCCCGTGACGCCGTTCCTCTCCCCCGCCTTTCTCCCGTGCCAGAGAAGTCCGGAGCAGAAAAATAAGAATCCCGGTCGAGGCAAGCAGCACAGTCAGAACGAGGCACAGGCGCACAATCTGAAATTTTCCAGTATGTTTTCCTCTGTGCTTTTTTCTTTTGTATATTATTTTCCGCATGCACCTCCTCCTTCCCCGCCTGACATATTCGTTCAAAAGCTGCCCTTCCCTGGAAAAGCACAATCCGTGCCCTTTATTTTATCCGTATTCTGACCGTTGCTTTTTTGCCGCTTCCGTCGGTCGCTGCGGCCGTAATGGAAACCACTTTCCCCTTTCCGGCTTTTTTTGCCTTCACTTTTCCGTCAGAAGTCACCGTGGCATATTTTGTATTGGACGACGTCCACTTCAGCGTTTTGTTTGCATCCTTTCCGTTCGTTCTGACAGTCGTTCTCAGTTTTATGCTCTTTCCAGCCGCCAGATTTTTCGGCGCTCTCCGTATCTGCACCCCGGTGACGGCGTGTCTCATTATTCTGATTTTAATGGAGGCCTTTTTGCCGCTTCCATCCGTCGCCGTCGCTGTGATCGTGACGTTTTTCCCAGCCCCTGCTTTCTTTGTCGTCACTACCCCTTTGCTACTCACCGTCGCATATTTTGTATTGCCGGACTTCCAGCGCAGTCCCTGATTCGTCGCATTTTGGGGTGTCACCTTCGCCTTCAGCGCCACCTTTTTCCCCGCTGCAATCTTTTGGGACGGAGCGGATATGGATATTCCGGTTACCCCGGTCTCATCTTCCTCTGATTCTTCTTCTCCTGAATCCGGAACCTCCGCCTCCTCGTCCCTTACAGTAAACGAAAACGTCACTGCCGCTGATACTCCATTTCCCGCAGCCAGCTTTAAGGCTCCCGCCGGCAGCGTCACCGTATACGAATGCCCCGCCAGAAGCCCGGGAACAGGGGTAAGCACCAGGGCGCTTCCGCTGATCGCTCCCGTAAAAGCGGCATTCCCTCCAGCCGTATTATCTTTCAGTGTAATGCCGGAAAAGTGATCTCCGGATACAATGCCCTGTCCGTATACAACCAGAATCTCCTGGGAAACCGCAATGTCCGTGGCCTGATCGAATGGAACTGTCGATACCGGTACAAATTCCGTCAGGGCAGAATCCCCGTCGTCAGATGTGTCTGCAGGGCCTGTTCCCTCTGACGGGTCCCCTGTTCCCGTGGAACCCGTTGAATTTCCACCGGAAGGGTCCTCCGGATCTGACGGGACAGTGCCCTCTGTCGATTCTGTCGGGCCTGTTCCTCCTGTTCCCGTGGATTCTGTTGAATCTCCGCCCGACGGGCCTTCCGGCTCAGGCGGTGCGCTGACTGTAACCGTACAGGCGGCTTTTTTCGCCTCCAGATCCGTCCTGACGCGCACCGTGGTGGTTCCGGTTCCCACCGCCGTCACCAGACCGGATTTGCTGATCTTTGCAATCGCCTCGTCATCGCTGGAATAAATATAGCCTGTCTCAGCACCGGCCGGTGTAACAGCCGGCGTGAGCTGTGCGCTTTCTCCAACTTTCAGCGAAAGGCTGGACGGGGAGAGTGATACCGCAGTGGGAAGAGGCGCCGTCACCTTTATGTAAAACCCCACCATTCCCAGCGTCTGATCCGATTTCTTATACCGGTACTCCAGATAAACATCCGAGGATGTTTTAGCCAGCGCCCTGATTTCGCAGGAATGTGTCGCTGCATTCTGAGACACAATCTCTACTTTTCCGGTATCATTGGACGACCACTGCCCGCCTGTCGCGTTTGCCGGAACAGGGGTAGCATAAATTGTAAGACTCTCCCCCACACGCATTGTACGGCTTGTCGCCGCCAGCACGTGTACATCCGGATATACTGCCAGTAATCCGGATATCATTAACAGCAGCGCCAGAATAAGTGAACCTGTTTTCATTTTCATCCGTTTTTCCTCCCGGTCAGTTTTTTTCCTCCTGCTCCCTCTGAATCCCCACAGCCTTTTGGGCCGGAATGCCAAGAAGATCCGCAATCTCTTCCACTGTACGCCCCATTCCCAGCATCCTGACAACCAGCTCTCTGTCACGCATCTGTACCCCTCGCTCGATCCCCTGTTCGATCCCCTGTTCGATCCCCTGTTCGATCCCCTGTTCGATCCCCTGCTCGATCCCCTGCTTTTTTAAATTTTCAAGACTGGAACACATATTGACCACCTCCCTGCCATCCGCCTGCCGGATAATCTCACCAAAATCGGTAATTCTGCCAATCACCGCCGCCAGTTCCGCTCTGATCTCCCTGTTATACCTCCTGGCAATCCGTTCAAAATTTCCTTTCATAATCTCGCGTGAAATCTCAAAAACAATTCTCACATCTTCATTATGAAACGTATATTTTTCACTATCCCGGACCTGCACCAGATTCATCCTGTAATCCGAAAAAATCCGGCTGATCTCCTCCGGCATATCTCCGACCATATCCTTAAGGGACAGAGGACCGTCCCATCGTTTTTCTCCATAATATACAATGATCGAAACAATCGGATGAAGCCGGTCCTCCCTGCGCATTCCTGAGAGAAACTCGTCCCCTGTTTCCAGCCCTTTTTCCTTTTTTCTGGCATGGGTAATCTCCTGATATTCTTTCAGATATCCCAGCCCGTCATACAAAAGTGCCCGCAAAGGCATTGCGTAATGTATTCTCTGCTGATTTTCGATGCACAGTACGATGAACTCTGCCCCGTAAGCAGTCTTTTTAACCACATCACGGACTCGTACCACAGATTCCTCATAGTCCCGGAAACGGATAATACCGGACATATCTGTGTCCATCTCACGGAGTTCTTCCGCCTTTAAAACCTCTTTCCCCTCAAAAATCACTGCATTAAAAAGATCTGCAAACCGGTCATTCTGCCGCCAGAAATCTTTCAGCCTTACATCTGTTTTTGTTTTATCTTTTGCTGCCATCGGGTTCTCCCTGTAATTTTATTGTATCAGATTTCCTGTGAACTTCAACCATGCACGGAAAAACCATTCTCATCTGACCGGTTCATGTTTATTTTCCGACCACAATTCCCTTTCCGGCGCCCTTTTCCTGAAACAGTTTCTTATATGCTGACACTTTCCGGGCGGGTACTTTAAATTTACACTTATTCCCAATCCCTTTAAACGCGTTATACCCGACATTATTTTTTTTCAGCTTTTCCGTTTTCAGGGTAACGGAAGACAGTTTTTTATCCCCGTAAAAGGCCCGTATACCGATGGAAGCAAGCTTTTTTGATTTTGTCGTAAAACCTGTCATTCCCGTACAGCTGGCAAATGCTCCGCTCCCGATCTTTGTCAGTGATGCTGACGGGATACTGATCTTCCGGACAGAGCTGCACCTGTAAAAAGCGCTGCTTTCAATTACCTCAATCCCTTTGCATCCCTTCACTGTCGTAAGATTCTCACAGCAAAAGAACGCCTGAAATCCTATCTTTGTAACATTTTTCCCAATGCTGACCTTCTTAAGGCTCTCATTTTTTTCAAACGCACGTGTCCCGATTTCCGTAACCTTATATTTCACGCCTCCCAGTTTTACCGTATCCGGTATCGTGACGCTGGTCTGATTTTTGTTAGCGGCTCCTGCCACAACCGCTGTCTTCTTTCCTCCGAAAGGCTGTTTTATGATATATCTGACATCGCCTGCACGGAATACTCCCGGTTCATCACGCTCGTCCTCTTCATCGGACTCTCCCGTTTCCGTGATAATCACCGGCACCTTCACCGTCTTCCCCAGCACCGTGGCTGTCACCTTTGTGGTTCCACATTTTACCCCGGTAATCTTTCCATCCGAAACTGTAAGATATCCCCCTTCACCTGCTTTCCAGGTATACGGCATCTCCACCTGCACCCAGCCGCCCCACGACTGCTTCATGCAAATCTGAATCACAAGCTGCGGCACATTTATGGTCTTCCCGGGCGCGAGCACAATCTTATTCACAGACGGGGTCAGCGACACATCTTTCAGATCCCGGAGCAGAATCTCCAGCTTCATCTCCGTCTCCGCGTCATTTGCAGCCGTTTTGCCAGCATCAGATACCGAAGAGCGGAACTCCTGCGCCCAGTAGTGATAGCCGTTATAGTAAACATGCCCGAACCCGACTGCCGTAAACCCCGGATTCAGCATATTCCTGCGGTGCCCCTGTCCACTGTATGGTTCATCTGTCTCTTTCCAGCCTTCAAACACTTCCGCGGCTGTCCTGTATCCCACCGCGATATTCTCGCTGCACATCATCCCCCCGTTATGTGCGGTTAAAAAGCTCTTCCCATTCGGTCTCGTGTGGGAAAGAGCGAGGGCGAGCTCCGCTGCCCGCAGCATCGCAATGCGCTCCAGATCATAATCGTACTTCAGGGCCTTACACTTATACTCCTTCCGCTGATTGTTCTCATCCCATGCCCACGCTTCCTTCCCCATCCGGAATTCATTGATCATCTTTAACATGCTCCGCGCCTCTGTCTGACCAAACGTCACCTTTACCTTCACCCAGGCATAGTCATCCGCGGCCTCCACCTGTGTCGTCCACATGGAAAGGCACAGAACAACGGCAGACAGGACTGCGGGAAAGCCTCGCAGTCTGCGTTTCCATCCGTCTTTCATATTTCTCCTCCATTTTAATACAGTCTTTCTTTACATAAAAGTATTCGCCTTTTTTCACGGCATGTCAAGTACTTTCCGGCATCTGCGGACCGCAATCCGGCCACACGCAAAACACCGGGCCGCCATTAATATGGTCAGCCCGGTTTCCTTCACTCAAATATCGTATTTTCCTCCCTGTCCGCGGTCTTTATCACTATGTACGGATAACTCGGCCCTTTACATGTACTCTCCCCTTTCCTGGGCCCGATCAGCTCCGTGTCAAACACGATCGCGTTTGCGGTCAGATAACATTCCCGGATACTGATGCTGTATCCCCCCGTCGCCTGTTCCCCATATCCGCGGATAATGTAAAGTTCTTCCCCGGCCTGATAGGTCAGCTTAAAATCTGCCGCCTTTTTCTCCTCAATCATCGCCGCAAGTTCCTCCGGCAGATCGGTCTCCCCGACAATCACATATTCCAGATCACTGATCCTGGTCCCGTTCGTCTCCCGGACGCTGCAGCCTGAAAGGAGGCCGCAGAAGAGAGACAGAATTACCGTCAGCGCGACAGTACGGCGCTTCCCATTCTTTTTTTCCTTTTTGCTGTGGAAAATTCTCATAGATCCCCCCACTACTGGCTTCTATCATATTCTATGACGGGCCGGAAAAAATATAACCATTTTTATTGTTTTTCTGTGTGTTTCCCTATATAATAGTAAAAATGGAAAAATCTGAAAGCGGGCAGGCGCAAAACGCGCTGCTCCGGAAAGGACTTTGTTATGTTACGGGTGATTCTCGCTCTTCTCTTCGCCATATTATTTCTGATTCTCGGGATTCCCGTCCTCTGCGTCGAATGGATTATCGGAAAATACAACCGGCAGGCCGCCGATATCAGCCAGCTTCGCATGGTACAGTGGGCATTCCGCGTTATCCTTTTTCTCTGCGGAACGAAAGTCACCGTCATCGGAGAGGAACGTGTGCCGCGGGATCAGGCTGTTCTCTACATCGGCAATCACAAGAGCTATTTCGATACCATTATCACCTACGCGCGCTGTCCCCGCCTGACCGGCTACATCGCAAAAAGCAACATGGAAAAAGTTCCCCTCCTCTCAACCTGGATGAAGCGCCTGCACTGCCTCTTCATCAACCGGGAAGAAGTCAGGGAAGCATTAAAAACCATCCTTGCCGGCATCGACAATATCAGAAACGGGATATCCGTCTGCATTTTTCCCGAAGGGACCAGAAATCAGACAGATGCGCTGATGCTCCCGTTCAAGGAAGGAAGCTTTAAGATTGCAGAGAAAACGGGATGTGCCATTATCCCGATGGCAATTACGAATTCTGCACAGATTCTGGAAAATCATTTTCCAAAAATAAAAGCGGCACATGTTATACTGGAATACGGGGAGCCCGTCTACCCAAAAGAACTGGACAAAGAGACGCGGAAAAAGCTGGGCGCGCACTGCCAGGACATCATCGCCAATATGCTGAGACGAAATGAAGAACTGATCTGAAAAATGCGGACTTTTCTGTCCGCATTTTTCATGTCCGGCTGCTCCGCGCTTAAAACAGGATCTCCGATTTTTGTTTCAGCAGCCTTGCGCCGCTCACGATCAGAAGAATTCCACAGGAAAGTCCGCAGACGAGGACACAGACCCCGATGGCCAGATTTCCGGCGCCGGCGCGCCCCATCGTCTTATAAATTTTTTCGTTCATTATTGATTGACCTCCATTTCTATCTGTTTCTCATAATTTACAGAAATCCAGACAAATATACCGTACCTTCCGCACATCATCGCGCCAGTATATCAATAATCTCCGCAACATACATGGTGTGCATATCGCCGTCCTGGTACCACTTTTCCCGGATATCCGGTGCGAGAAACGATTCCTCCGTAATTCTTGTGGCGGACATTTTGTTGCAGAGCAGAACGAGATTTCCCTCATCAATATAAGGGATCCCGTGCCGGAAATCAAGGGACAGCCCTGCTGCCCTCACCTTATCCCCCTCCCGTCCGGAATGGGAACCACAGTAATTTAAAGCACCGCGGTGCTCCTCTCCCAGAAAAGTGATGGAAAAGAAATCATTACTGTCCAGCAATTCTTTGGTATACCGGGAATCCCGGATAAATACAAAAACGACATTCTTTCCCCACAGCACACCGACTCCGCCCCAGCTGATCGTCATGCAGTTGGCGGCAGTCCTGGAACCGGAAGTGACAAGCGCCCATTCCTTCCCGATTTTGGTGAACGGATTAAACTCCAGAAATTCAATGGAAAGCGGTTGAAATGTATGCATATCTGGCCTCCTTTATCTGATAACATTTTCTTTCATTATAATGTCTTAAGCCGGAAATAACAATACTTTTAAAATTGCTGAAACTTTTCCGCAGTCTGTACCGTCTAATGGTTGTAACTGCAAAGGAAGGAGCCGGATAACGTGAAAAAGGACAATGAGAGCATCATAAATGAGATGCTGCTGAAAAATTACGAAAAATACTACCGGATTGCGTATGGCTATGTCCACAACGAAGCGGACGCACTCGACGTCGTACAGGAGAGCGCCTATAAAGCGATTTTTCACGCGGAAAAACTCAGAAAACAGGCGTACGCGGATACCTGGATCTGCCGGATCATCATCAATGAAGCCGTATCTCTTCTGCGGAAAAACAGAAAAGACATCGCAGGTCTCCCTGACGAGCCGGCAGGATACGGGGAAGTCTGGGAAGACATCGACCTGAAAAGCGCGATAGAGCGTCTTCCCGAACACGAAAGGTCCGTCGTCATACTGCGCTATTTTGAAGACATGACCCTGGAACAGGTGGCACAGGCAGCCGGCGAAAACCTGAACACGGTAAAAAGCCGTCTGTACCGCGCGCTCGGAAAACTTCGCATCGCACTTGAGGAGACATAACACTTTACGCCGGCAGCCGGAAGGGAGGATTTTTATGAACCGGAATGAAGAATGGGAACAGTTGAAAACAGAATATCACGCGGTAAGGATACCGGAAGAAGGCATTGAAAGAATACAGAATGCAGTCAGGAGGGCTGAAATGGACAAAAAAAGAATACAGAGAACAAAAAGAATCCGCAATTTTGGTATCGGGGCAGCGGCTGCGGCCGCGCTTGTCATCCTGCCGAACACAAACCAGGATATCGCTTATGCGATGGGCAGTCTGCCGGTTATCGGCGGCCTCTTCAGGGTCGTCACCGTGCGGGAGTATACACACGACGATGGACATAATACCGCAAACGTGGACATTCCGATGATCGTGCCGGAAGATACCGGAACCACCGAAAGCGCCCCTGAAAGCGGAGCGGTCGCTCAGGTAAACAAAAGTGTGGAGGAATACACAGAGGAGCTGATCACACAGTTTGAGCGCGATATGCAAAATGAGGGATATCTGGGCCTGGACGTCTCCTACGAGACCATCACGGACACACCGGACTGGTTTACCCTGAAAATAACGGGGCTCATGGTACAGGCCAGCGGATATGAATTTCACCGGTACTATAATATTGACCGCAGGGCAGACTCCGTCATGCAGCTCAAAGACCTCTTCCCGGAAGGCGCGGACTACATCACCCCGATCAGCGCGGAGATCCGAAAACAGATGCGCGAACAGATGAAGGCGGATACAGCCATGTATTTTCTCGATGATCCGGACATGGAAGACTCTTTTGAGACCATAAAGGAAAACCAGAATTATTATCTGGATGCTGACGGGAATCTGTTTATCGCATTCGATGAGTACGAGGTAGGGCCGGGGTATATCGGAAGTCCGGTATTTGCAATTCCGTCAGAAGTAACAGAAACGATACGCAAAGGAGGCGCACAGTGAAATATACACATTCCGAATCCGTAAGGGACTCTGACACATTGCGCAACTCTTTTAACAGCCTGACCCGCCGGACATTCGGCTTTGATTTTACTGCATGGCACGCAGCGGGGCACTGGGGAGATCAGTATACTCCCCATGTCCTCCTGGACGGCAGCACGGTGATCTCAAATGTATCTGTCAGCCGGATGCAGTTTGACATGGGAGGGGTCCGGAGACAGTATCTGCAGCTCGGAACCGTTATGACTGCCCCGGAATACCGCGGGCAGGGGTGCGGGCTCAGTATAATGGAATCTGTTCTGAAAAAATATGCCGGAAAGACGGACGGCATCTACCTCTTCGCAAACGACGATGTCCTTGATTACTATCCGAAATTCGGCTTTCGGCCCTCAAAAGAATATGAGTATTTTATTCCGTTCCCGGAACGCACAGAAGGCTATACTCTGGAAAAAGCAGATCTGAGACAGCCGGCACGGCTCAGGCACTTTGAGGCTGCCATAAAGGAAGCGGATGACGCCATGCGCCTTTGCGAAAACCCGGGCCTGATTCATTTTCATCTGGCCGCCGGATACGGGGAACATCTCTGGTATCTGCCGGAAAATGATACTTATGTGATCGCAGAACAAAAAGACCAGGTGCTCCGCATTTATCAGGTTTTCGGAAAACAGTATACCGACCCCGTGCGCCTTGCCAGTTCCTTCGGCGAAACTGTGCGGGAGGTCGTCGCCGGCTATACGCCCGTGCGCAGGGAGACTTTCTGTGTGCGGGAACACAGGGAGGAAGACTGCACCCTGTTTATCCTTGGGGACGACCTTGCGCGGATCGAAAATGACCGGATGATGTTCCCCGTCCTTTCCCACACTTAGCAGCGACCGCTCCCAGCCGCGGGCCCCGGCAGACTCATTCTTCCAGCAGGCGGTTGAGAACTTCCAGCCGCTCTTCCGCCTCATAAATCAGTCTGCTGCACTCTTTGAGTTCGTCCGTAAAGTCGGCAGCCACTCCCTGATACAGCGACTTGTACTTTATATCATGTTCCAGACTCGCCCACAGGTCCATCGCCATCGTGCGCAGCTGCAGCTCCACCGGAACCATCTGCTTTTTGTTCATAAAATATACCGGTATGCGGATAATCATGTGAAGACTGCGGTATCCGTTCTTCTTGGGCTCCGCGATATAATCCTTGATATCCATTATGTAAATATCATCCTGCGCCAGCAGTCTGTCCCGGATCAGATATACATCCTTTATATAAGAACAGACAACACGGATCCCGGCGATATCATAAATATTATTGCAGGCGGCTGAAAGGGTCAGATCAAGATCCTTTTTTTCCAGCTTCCCCAGAATACTCTTTGCCGATTTGAGTCTGGTATCAATATGATGAATCGGGCAGCGCTGTCTCCTGTATTGAAACTCATCCTCGATAATTTCCAGTCTCGCCGAGGCGGCGCACATCGCGGCATTGTACATCCGCAAAACGGGATCCATCGTCCGGGAAAACTGGTCTGTCATATCGACGATCTGTTCCATATCCGAATCCATCGCTCCCCGGACCGGCACCAGCTCGTACACCTGTATCATCTGTTCCTCCACCAGCACTTCCTCTGTCAGAATCTCCTCTGCGGCCTGCTGTATGGTCTCATTTCTGTCTTCATGTTTCATCATAATACTGTAAACCTCATTTCCCTGTATTTCAGGTCATTCTTGCGACCTCTGTGAGATTTATTATATCAGATCTTTTTTAATCCCCGCTAAAGCCCTCCTAAAATATTTCTTAAATTTTCCTGCCACAAGTGTTTCCCGGCCGCCTGCGCCTGCTACGCAAAAAGCGGTGTGGAATAATATCTGTCGCCGTGGTCCGGAAGCAGCACAACAATCGTCTTTCCCTCATTTTCCGGACGCCTTGCAATCCGGACAGCCGCCGAGAGAGCCGCCCCCGAGGAAATTCCGGTTAAAACCCCTTCCTGCTTTGCGAGAAGCTTTCCGTATTCAAATGCCTCCTCGTTTTCCACCCGGATAATCTCATCATAAATACCTGTGTTCAATACCTCCGGCACAAAACCCGCGCCAATTCCCTGGATCTTATGCGCCCCGCTCTCCCCTTTTGAGAGCACCGGCGACGCGGCAGGCTCCACAGCCACAACCCTGACTTCCGGATTCCTCGATTTCAGATACTCTCCGACTCCGGTCAGGGTTCCGCCGGTCCCGACCCCGGCGACAAAGAAATCCACGGCCCCGTCCGTATCCTCCCAGATCTCCGGACCTGTCGTCGCCCTGTGCGCCGCCGGATTCGCCGGGTTCGCAAACTGTCCGGGAATAAAACTGTCCGGAATCTCCTGCGCCAGCTCCTCCGCCTTCGCGATAGCCCCTTTCATTCCCTTTGCCCCCTCCGTCAGAACCAGCTGCGCCCCGTATGCCTTTAAAATATTCCTCCTCTCGGCGCTCATGGTCTCCGGCATCGTGAGGATCATACGGTATCCCTTCGACGCCGCGAGAGCCGCAAGCCCGATTCCGGTATTCCCGGACGTCGGCTCGATAATCACGGAGCCTTCCTTTAAAAGCCCCTTTTCCTCCGCGTCCTCGATCATTGCCTTCGCAATCCTGTCCTTCACGCTGCCACCCGGGTTAAAATACTCCAGCTTTGCGAGAATCGTTGCTCTCAGCCCCAGCTCCCGCTTAAGATTAACCACCTCTACCAGCGGGGTATTTCCAATCAGATCCACAATTCCTCTGTAAATATTGGCCATCTTCACAATCTCCTATATTCATATTAATTTACCAGGTTTTATATAAACTGCATTATATTCCGGCACTTCTTCTTTGTCAACTGTTTTTTACTTCCACTCCGGAATTTCAAAATCCCCTTGACAGCGCCTCCCGTCAGGGCTAGAATAGTAGAAAATATAAAGGCAGGAAAATGTATGTTAATTGTATCGTTCCGTGGAAGAAAATGAACTGAAAAGACAGGGATAACCGGCGTGCAGACGTCTGTTATTTTTGTGCCATCATCCATGAACGATACCGGAAAGCCGCCACACATGCGGCGATGTAATCAGAATGCCGTTTCAGACCTGTGCGCCCATGGAGGATGCCACAGGTCTTTTTTTCTTCCCGGAATCGTTTACGCAAAACACCATTACAGAAAGGAACGATATCATGAAACATACATTTGAACTCACCGGCTTTGAAGATATACGGAAACGTCTCGCGGACTGCGCAAACACAGCATCCGGAAAGCGCGCCGCCGCGGAACTGGCGCCATACCGCAAAGAATCCGAACTGCGGCGCAGCCTGCGGGAAACCACCCAGGCGCGCCTGTGCCTGGAAGAACTGGGGACTCCCCCTGTCCCGCTTATGGAAAATCTGGAGGACATCATCGACCGGGCAGTTCGCGGCGAAATGCTCTCCGCGGAAGAAGCCGAGGCGGTGGGAAGCTTTCTCGCGGCTGTAAACCGCATGAAATCCTATCTGGAAAAGGGAAAGGCAAAGCAGATCAGCCTTGCATTTCACTGTGACAATCTGACAGCCTGCGGGGAACTGGCGGATGAAATCTCAGCAGCTATCCGCGGCGGAAAAGTGGATGATTATGCTTCCGGTGCCCTGCGGGATATCCGGCGGGATCTGGAACTGAAAACGCAGGAAATCCGGGATCGCACAGAACGCCTCCTCCGGTCGTATAAATCATTCCTGACCGACGCTTATGTCGTGACAAGAAACGGAAGAATCTGCCTTCCGGTGCGGAAAGACTGCAGGGGAAAACTCCCCGGAAATGTTGTGGATACCTCTTCCACAGGGGCAACCCTCTTTATCGAGCCGTCTTCCGTCGCCGGAATCCGCGAAGATCTGGAAATACTCCGGGTTGAGGAGGAGTCTGAGGTTCACCGTATTTTATACCTGCTCTCCGACCACATCGCCCTGGAAGAAAAGGCGCTGAAAGAAAATATCCGGATCCTTGGCAGACTTGATTTTGCATTTGCGAAAGGTAAGCTGAGTATTGATCTGCAGGCTGTGGAGCCCGCGATAAACACAGAAAATGATCTCTGTCTGTCCGGCGCGAGACATCCGATGCTCCCGCCGGATACCTGCGTGCCGCTTGACCTCACACTCACGGACGGCACACGCGGAATGATCATCACGGGCCCCAACACCGGCGGAAAGACGGTCGCCATCCGGACAGCCGCCCTGTTCTGCCTCATGGCGGGCGCCGGACTGCACGTTCCCTGTGAGTCCGCCAGCATTCCAATGCGGAACCGTGTATACTGCGATATCGGGGACGGACAGGATATTGCGGATAATCTCTCCACATTTTCCGCACACATCCGCAATGTGCTCTCGATTCTCGAAAATGCAACTGCGGAAAGCCTCGTTGTTCTCGATGAGCCGGGTTCAGGCACGGATCCCGCGGAAGGTATGGGAATCGCAATCGCCATCCTTGAACAGCTGCGCAGCTGTGGCTGTCTCTTCCTGGCGACGACTCATTATCCCGAAGCCGGAGAATACACGGCGCGCTGCCCCGGACTTGTAAACGCCCGTATGGCATTTGACCGTGAAAGCTTAAAACCGCTCTATCGCCTGGAAACCGGAAAAACAGGGGAAAGCTGTGCCCTCTATATCGCAAAAAGACTCGGCCTTCCGCGCAAAATGCTGGAAAACGCAGCTCTTGCAGCCTACGGATCCATCACGCCACAGCTGGCCCGGGAACTCGGGCTGGCAATGAACCGGGCAGGGAACGCCCCTGGCACACAGGCATACAGCGATGCGGATCCCGCGGAAATCAATAACTTCACCGCAAAACGGGCTCCCCGCATTGAAAAACTGGAAAAGCCCGCAAAAAGTACGCGCGCCCGTTATTCTTTTCAGAGGGGAGACAGCGTCGTCGTCTATCCGGACAAAAAGATCGGTATTGTTGTCAGACCGGAAGACGACCGGGGCATCGTGCTTGTACAGATTCAGAAGGAGAAATACAGAATTAACCGGAAACGCCTGAAGCTCAAAGTAAAAGCAGAAGAACTCTATCCGGAGGACTATGACTTTTCGATTCTGTTTGACACCGTGGAAAACCGGAAAGCACGTCATAAGATGAGCAAAGGCTGGCAGAAAGATCTGACAATTTCCGTCGAAGATTATTAAATACTAGTTCTTCCTGCGACAGCCATACAGAAAAATGCCGGCTGCAACGCCAAATAACACAAGCCCTGCGACGATCCGGACAGGTACCGGATTGTGTTTGTCAGTATCTGCCGGCAGGTTATCTGCTTCCGCAGCCGGCTGCTGCGTGGATGTGCCCGTCCCGCTATTTTCCGTCGCCGGCGCGGACGAAAGGAGACCTGCACCGCTTTCGTCCGTTTCGCTGGCGCCTTCTTCAAAGGTGTCTTCTCCAAAGGCATCTTTCACGAAGTCCAGCAGATCTTCCGCCAGCTGTCTGCGCTCCTGCTTTTGTTCTTCGTTAGAACCACCGTATGCCCCGGCGGAATACCAGTCTTTCTCTGACAGCAGATCCGAACCATGCTCATAGCTTGTCAGGATATGGAGTTCCTTTTGCTCAGACGCGCAGGCATCATAAAGCGCCTGCACCTCCGGGAGAAATTTTCCTCCGGGATCGTTGTCCGACACGGCAAAAAAGGCCGGGACAGCGATCTGCGAGAGTGCCGCCGGACCATCCCCGATTGAACGGGCGGGAGAAGACAGTATCCCCAGCCCGACAAGTTCCGGAATATGCGGGGCGGCGACAGCCGTGGCATTTCCACCGTCGGATGCGCCGATGGCCATGATCTCTGTGACACCTCTCTCCCTGAGCACCTGCGCGGCGGCCAGCACGTCCAGATCCCAGCGGCGTTCAGGCGCGGATTCGGACGGCAGATTGTCGCGGAAGCTCCAAAGGATAACCGTATACCCGGCATCCAGAAGCCGCTCGCCAAAAGGCAGCCAGCTGCTGACGTTCCAGCCATTTGCATGGCCGAGCATAACCCCCCTGTTTCCCTCTCCGATCACATAGCCGCACAGCAAAACACCGTCCTGCGTCCGGAACTGTATGGCATTCTCTCTGTATTCTGAGGGAAACCGGTATTCTTCCGGCAGGTGATCGTCTGACGGGACATCTTCACCCGTGGCTACGATGATGCTCTCACTGCCGCCGGCTTCCGCACGGACTAAAACCGGCGCACAAAGTCTCATTATGAAAAAAACAGCAAAACTCCAGAAAAGTATTTTTTTCAAAAGAACCTCCCTTATACCTTCTATTCCTGAATCAACCGCAAACAGGACAAAATATTTTTGTATTATATCATGCGCTTCACAAACTTTCCATATATTAAGCAAAGATCCCGTCTGATTTCCTGTCAGAAATCAGACGGGATCTTCCGCCCTCATTATCCCCCGGATACCACCGGCAGACAGCCGGTAAGTCATTCGTTCCTCATCACTGCTGAACCGGCGCCGCTCATGACTTTTCTTATCTTCGGCTGGATTTTAAACAGCTGGCCCGGATAGATCAGACTGGGGCTGACAATCCCGTTGAGCTCCACAAGCTCAGACACCGTCGTCTCAAAGCGCTCTGCTATCGAATACAGCGTATCCCCCGCTCTGCCCCGGTAGATCTGCCAGGTATCCGACTGCTTCCTGTCATCCCGGATGGGAAGTTTCAGCTGACGGCCCGGCTGTATCTGCCCGGAGTCTTCCAGCCCGTTTGCCGCCGTAATTTCCTCCGGCTTCAGATGATATTTCTGCGCGATTCTGTGAACCGTATCCCGGTGATTTACTGTATATGGCACCTGCGTCACTTCATAGGGCGGGCGTTCCCCCTGTCTGCGCACAGGCTGCACCCGGCTGCCAAGCATCTGCTCCTCAAATATATCCCTGTCAGTATACCCCTGAATTCCCGGCACACGTCCCTTATCGGTATACTGCCATCCCGCCCATGTCCCCCACGGATTATCCATATCCGGTTTTGCCACGCCATACTGGGCAATCCAGAGCGGCCACGCCGTCAGGCGGGCGTCCAGAACCACCGCGGCATTATAGGCATCCGCATAGATGGCAGGGGACTGATTGCTGAATTCCTCCACGCCCGTGAGAAATGCGTATGCAATTACATTCACTTCCTCCTCCGTCAGCCCGTCGAGATCCTCAATGTCCATCACCATCCTGCCTTCGCCCATAAGCCCCTCTGTCACAGAGACAAAGTGATATGCCTCCTGCCTCGCGGCAGATGCGCTCCGCGCTGTCAGATAATGGTAAAATCCCACGGGAAGTCCGGCATTTCTGGCATTTGCATAGTTCCGGTGAAAAAACGGATCCACAAAATCAATCCCCTCGCTGGCTTTGATATACACCAGTTCTGTTCCTGCCCGCGCCACCGCCTCAAAATCAATGTAACCCTGCCACTGACTCACATCGATACCATCCATAGTTGTTCCATTTCCGCGCTGCTCTCTGCGCATAAGCGACTCCGCGCGCAGGCACAGACCGCTCACCCCGCTGTTCCTTTGTTATACTATATGTAGCTTTCCATGGATGGTTCACAATTACTGCCACTGTGCATACAGGGTCACGGACTCTCCGTCCTCCGCAGTCAGGTTCTCCACAACTGCGCCGTCACCGTAAAAAACATCACTTCCATCCGCCGCCGTATTCCATCCGGCAAATGTGCGGCCATTGTTTACAAACCCGTTTGCCGGAAGCGTATAGGTGCTGTCGTAGAGGCATCCCTCCATGGCCTGCATCGCTCCGCCGGTCGCTCCGTTCCCGTCAAACTGTATAGCATACTCGTTTGCTCTCCACCTTGCATACAATGTATAATTTTTCTTACTGCCCTTCTGTATTTTCGTGATTTTGGTCGTGAAATCCTCGTCCGTATACCAGCCAAGGAATGTATACCCTTCCCGCTCCGGCGCCTTGAGCGTGAATGTCTTTGTGTTATCGTAGTAGGATGTCGGATTGTCCTCAACCATAACGCCACCGTTCAGCTCGTAAGCGATAGTATACTCCTTTTTGCTCCACTGGGCATAGAGCGTGATTGTCTTATTATTTTTTGTGGAAAGATTTTTCACTTTTGCTTTATTTTTATATTCTTTTCCGCTGCCATTCGCTTTCGTATTCCAGCCGTTAAAAATATACCCCTTTTTCTCAAATTTGTTCGCCGCAAGAGTATAATTCTTTCCATATTTGCAGACAGTTGCATTCGGCATGCTCCCGCCTGTGGCCCCGTTGCCATTGTACACAATTTTGTACTGGTTCACCCGCCATTTTGCATAGAGCGTCAGATTTCCCGTAGTACCTTTTTCGATCTTCGTCACTTTTGTTTTATAGCTGCTCTCCCGGTACCAGCCCTCAAAGGTGTACCCCGCCCTTACCGGAGGGTTCAGGGTGAAGGTCGGCGTGCTTACATTATACTCCTCCGGATTATCGTCCTCCATGATTCCGCCCTTAAGCCTGTAGGTAATCGTGTAGGTCTGCTTTTTCCACTGGGCATAGAGAGTAATAATTTTTCCGTCCTTTTTCGTGAGGTTCTCAAAGTCCTCCTTATTGGCATACGCCTTTCCTCTTCCGTCCGCCTTTGTATTCCAGCCGGCAAATTTACAGCCTGTCTTTTTGAACTTATTGGCTCTGAGTGTGTAACTCTCATCGTACTCGCAGTCCTTCATCTCCGCCATGGCTCCGCTCGTCGCCTGATTGCCGTCAAAACGAATCGTATAGGAAATCGGAATCCACTTTGCGTATAGTTTCATATTTCCCGTACTGCCGGCAGGAATTGTAGTGACCTTTTTGGTCATCGCTTTATTTTTATACCAGCCCCCGAATTTATAGCCGGCTTTTACGGGATTTTCCAGTGTGATCGTGTCGTCCGTGCTGGAATAACTGTTTGGATTATCCTCGTGATTCTCCCCGCCGTCGAGATAGTAATGGATACTGTACTCTCTGGATGTATTACTATCCTCCTCCTCATCGTCGTCATCATCGTCGTCCGGTTCCTTACCGCTGTACAGCGGCCAGTAAGTATTTTTCGCCAGATTTGCCCTTGATTCATAATACACACTCGAGCATCGCTCAAAATAACGCGCCCAGTTGTATCCCGCCTGATAAGCGCCCGCCGCAGTGTCCGGCACATTTTTAACCATTCTGCACGCGCTGGCCTCCGATGTCTCCAGCTCGTATTTCAGGTAGCGGAGCTGGCCTTTTACCGTTTTGTAATCATAGCCGTATTCTTTGCAGTATTTCTGAAGCGCCTCATAGCGCGGCCCGTTCCACTGGCAGAGTCCGAAACTGATCAGCCCGTTTGTATCGATCATGCTCGCAGTGGGATTGAAAGAAGACTCACTCTGCACATTTGCCACCACGCCGCAGGCCGCGGCCATGTTAAAGCCCATTTCTTCCCGCATAAACCTGTATATTGTGTCGCGGTTCTCCGACATCGTGCCAAGGCGCAGAGAAAAATCCCTGCCCACAAAGACGCCGATATAGGGGACCTTTGCCCCCTCCCCCAGCGGGTACCTGTCCGTATCCCACTGCGGATTGAACTGATAATAATAATAGGTGCTGTTCTCATAATCCCCCGCACAGACCCATGTGACCGGAATAAAAACAGGCTCTTTCTGCCCCTTCAGGGACACCTTTAATGTTTCCGGAAGCTTCGCCAGAAGCTCCTTCAGGGAACCCTTTTTGGGGATACCGATCGCAGCCTGTTTTTCCGTGAGCTTTGCAAACTCTGTGATCTGTGCCGCTTCCCCGCACGCAGCCTGTCCGTCTCCCCTCGCCGCGGAAGATGCCTGACGATCCGTCTCCTCCTGATAAATGGTTTCCCCGATGTGCTGAGCCGCGGAAATGTTCTGCGCTCCGACGCTTCCGGTCAGAAGCGCAGCCGCAAGAATCCCCGCAAAAATGCGTCTTCCGGCCCCTTTCTCTCTCCTCTTCATCTTATCCTCGCTTTCTCCGTCTGCCGCTTAAATGGACTGCCACGCACGGGCAGTCCATTTTCCGTTTCCAGACCTGAAACACTTTTTATATGTAATGTTTCTAATACGCCACGTAACTGAAGCTCAGATCCACATTACCGTTTATCCCGCTGACTGTTCCTTTATCCGTATACTGCCACATGATAACCGTTCCTTTGCCGGTATACCCGTGTCCGAGCGCGGCGTCCCTGTGATTAATCACCCAGAGATTCACACCTGTCAGCCGTTCATTCTCAAGATAGGTTGTCAGCCATTCTGTCGTCGCACGCAGCGCAAACTTATATTGCTTTCCGGCATTGACAATGGTATTGCGGAATGCCTCAAGGTTCCCGCTTCTGATCTTATTGCTCAGCCCGTAAAGCAGCGTCTGTTCTTCCATATCATACACCACCGGATAATCGAGCGCTCTTCCGTTTAACAGCTGCAGCACTTTTGACGCCTCTGCCTCCGCCTCCTTTGCAGTCCTCGCTCTGGCGTAGCAGTAGACTCCCACCTTAAGCCCCGCCGCTTTCGCGTTTATGAAATTCGTCTCAAAGGCCGGATCCGCAGTCGTTCCGTTGCTGATGCGCAGCATCACATATTCGTGACCGGATGCCCTGACCGCCTGAAAATCAACGGTGCCGTTATCGCTCGAAATATCAGGACCTTTCAGATCGATTCTGTCACGGACCGTCACGTTGACAACTTTTTTAATCCCGTTGGCAATCGCATTTACCTTTGTGGTTCCGGCTCTGACGCCGTATATAACACCGTCGGACGTGACCATCGCAATCGCCGGATTGTCGGATGTCCATGCTATGACAGACGCCGGATTTGCAGTCGCCGTCACTTTGACGCTGCTCCCTGTCTTAATCAGTACTTCTGTCACGCTGACTGTGAGGGCCGACGGCGTGGCCGCCACCGCATCCGACATCTCACTTCTCGCCTCTCCCCTCACCGCATACAATTTATAGTAATACGTATTTCCGGCCACCGCATTGTTATCGGTAAACGTATTGGTATTGCAGATCTCACTGGCAATCCGGAATGTTCCGTTCAGGGAAGTCCCCCGCAGGATTGTATAGGTTTCCGCGCCGGGAACTGCTTTCCAGGTCAGCTTCACCTGGGTATCGCCGGTCATTTCCGCCTTCAGGTCCGTCGGTTTTGTCAGAACCGGAACAGCCCCCTTTACCGCAGAATAACTGCCATACACCTTTTTCCCGTTTTTACTGCAATAGGCGCGCACTTTATAATAGGAAGCAACGCCGATCGTCACTTTTTTATCTTCATAAGATGTCTTTGACGCAGAAACCGTTCCTGCCTTTTTAAATGTCCCGTCTGCCGCCGCCGATTTGTAAATCTGGTACCCGTCACAGCCCTCCACTTTTTTCCAGGAAATGCTGATGGTTGTATAGTCGACCGGTTTTACCTCAATCTCCGGCGTCGCAGGCACAACTTTCTGTGATCGCACATCCGAATACGGTCCGTAAACCTCTTTGCTGTTCACCATACAATACGCGCGCACTTTATAGAAATAAGTTTCCCCGATTGTCAGTCCCTTGTCGATAAAGGACGTCGTGGTGCGCTTGTTGATCTTTTTGATACTCGCATATTTCCCATTTTCGGAAGTGCTCCGGTATACGACATAGCCGCCGGAAGAAGTCCCCTTCACCGCTTTCCACGAAAGCTTTATACTGGTACTCGTCTCACTTTTCAGCGTCACCACAGGCGCGGGCGGCGCCGCCACGGCACTCTCCACCTCGGAATAATCTGATTTTGCATTTTTTTTGCCGGAAACTGCTTTCTCACAGCGTATTTTATAATAATAACGCTTTCCGACGGACACCTCTTTATCCTCAAAGGAATGAACCTTCGTCCCCGCCCGTCTCTGCACCTTTCCGATCTGCTTATATCCTGATTTCTCAGATCTGGAACGGTAAATCAGGTATGTATCCTCGTCCTCATCCTCCGTGGCGCTCCAGACAATCTGCATCCCTTTCACGGACGGCTCCACAGACTGGATTTCAACCGGAAGCAGCTCCGGCGACGCGATCAGCACATTGGAGTCCATTCCCCGCACCGCACGGCCTTTACTGTTTTTCACATACGCTGCCACCTTAAACGAGTATTTCTGTCCCCAGTCCAGTCCTTCCACAACATAGGAAGCCGCGGATTTTTTGCAGGTCGCAAGCTTTTCCTCTTTTCCGTTCACAATCTGATATACATAATAACCACAGCCTTTTGCCGGAAGCTCCACCTTATTCCAGGTCAGCCGGACGGCCGTCGCCCCCGCCGCCTCCGCCCGAAGCTCCGGTGCTCCCGGAATTACCTGTGACGATGCCGCTTCCGACCGGATTCCGTTCACAGTCTCCCCGTCCACCGTACGGCAGGCACATACTTTGTAATAGTACGTATTTCCCGGCTTCAGCCTTGTATTGGTATAACTGAATGTCTTATTTCCCTTTACGCTTTTGATGAGTTTATAGGTCCCCTTCAGGCTCGTCGCGCGGTAAATCCGGTAACTCTGCGCCCCGCTGATCTTATTCCAGGTAACGGTAAGGCTGTTATATTCCGCCGCGCGAAGCGTCACTGTGGGCGCCGCGAGCGTCGGCGTGATCTTTTGTTCCGCAGAATAGTCGCTCCAGATAGTGCTGTTTCCAACTTTCTGAAACGCCCGTATCCTGTACACATACTTCGTCCCGGTATCAACTCCGTTATCGGTCCATTTTTTCGTGCTTCCCTTCTGAATCGTCTTTACTTTCTTAAAGGTACTGTTCCCACTGACTTTCCTGACAATCTCATATCCGTCTGCTCCCTCAACCCGCTTCCAGCTAAGGCGCACGGACCTGTAATCGGGAAGGGATACGGAAAGCTCCGGCGCCTGTGGAACCGGCTTTACCGTAGCCTCATCTGATTCCTCCCCGTACACCCTGCTGCCCTCGAGGAGGCGGTAACCTGCCACCGTGTACCGGTAAACCAGCCCTGCCCGCAGCGCACTGTCCGTGTACGACGTCGCATTTCCCGTGACTGTTCCCGCCTCCGAAAAGTCCGCGCTACCGCCTTCCGCGCGGTAAACCGTATACCCGTCAGCCCCGTCCAGTGGTTCCCAGTTAATCTCCGCGCTGACCGCGCTGACCGGCTGCGCTCCCTTAATCTCAACCCTGCCGAGCTGCGGCTGCGCTGTGACCGTCGCTTTCCGTGTCGATTCCGCATACCGGAGCACGCCGTTTTCATCTTTATAAGTGACATAAGCCGCAATCTGGTATGCGTAATTTCTCCCTGTCAGAAGTCCGCTGTCCACATACCCCGGCGTCCCTCCTGCCGGTATATCCGCCACCTGTGTGTATGTTCCCTCTTTTTCTGCCCTGCGCAGGATCAGATATCCCTCCGCTTCCGGCACTTCCGACCACTCCATACGCACTGACCGGTAGTCCTGCGGGAACGCGGACACTGAAGCCGGAGCTTCCGGACGGACCACCACCTGAAACACCGCCGATACATCCGGAGCCTGCACGAACTGCAGTTTTATAAATGCAATCCCCGCCTTCACTGCCCGTACTGTCCCGGCAGCTGCATCAAGAACCACATTACCCATATCTTCCACCGTCCAGGTGACCGCGGGATTTTCCGGCGCTGCATCCACAAACGTATACCCCGGAAGCTTTATCGTCTGACCGATATCCATCAGCTCACAGGTGCGCTCCAGCCGGACCGCCGCCGGCACTTCCGCTCCTTTGGTCTCCTCCTCCGTCTGCGGGCCGCCGTCGTCTTCAGACCCGGCATTTCCTGTTCCGGATTCTGTCCCAGGCAGCTCCTCTCCCGCCGGAGTGCTTCCGGACTCAGAATCCGCACCGGCTCCTTCTCCCTGATCTGCGTCGTCCGGCTGTCCGGTGGATTCCGGTTCTGACGGAGCTTCTTCCGTATCCGCCGGTTCCGGCTCTGACGGAACCCCTTCTGCTTCCGTCGGTTCCGGCGAAACCTCTTCTGTCGATTCCTCTTCCGCTTCTGCGGGCCCCGGTTCCGGCGAAACCTCCTCCGTCTCCGTGGGGGCCGGTTCTGATGAAGCCTCCTCCGTCTCCGTGGGGGCCGGTTCTGATGAAGCCTCCTCCGTCTCTGCGGACCCCGGCTCATTCCCGCCGGAACCCGTCTCCGCTTCCGTGCCCGGATCCACGGAACCCGCTTCTGACTCTGCGGATTCTGATTCCCCAGGCCCCGGCTCTGTCTCCGTCAGGCCCGTCCCGGAATCCCTGTCCTGTTCCGACGGGGCATTTTCCGCCCCTTTCAGGACAGATCCGGCAATCCGCATGCTATCTTCTGTATTTTCTGCAGCCTCTGTCCCAGACTCCGGATTCCGCGATATCTGCGCGGCATATCCGGTTGCATCCGAACAGAAAACCATGGTCACTGCCATTACAAGGCTGACACATC
The DNA here is from genome assembly GCA_947062675.1 of uncultured Roseburia sp. GTDB lineage: Bacteria > Bacillota > Clostridia > Lachnospirales > Lachnospiraceae > Roseburia. Next base: position 3,848 of record CAMSQM010000036.1, on the reverse strand, counting down.
GGCTGACACTCCGCCTCATTCGTTCCGCTTTTCTCCTCATAAACATATGACCTCCCTTTTCTGCCCTCATTTTACCACATTTTCCAGAAAAATCATTATTATATCTCATCTATTTTAAAAAAATTAAGAAATCAGAAAAAGAGAATCGCGGCATATCCCACAAATTCTCTTCTCCTGACACCCTCATTAAATTCCAGCCAGATTTCTATATACAGCAAACAGCAGCAGCAGTGCTGCGCTGCCGTAGACAACTCCTGTCGAAAGCCGTCCCATCCGCCACTGTCCCGTTCTGACATAGAAAACCACATAATTCAGAAAAACGATGGCCAGCACCGGTGTGAGCACACACAGCATCTGATTGCCTTCAAAAGCCGCGCGGATATCCATATGCATCCACGCAATACACATCTGCGTCACGCCGCACCCCGGACACTTCCACCCTGTCAGAAGCCGGAACACACAGGGAACCGCAATTCCTGTCCGCTCCACAAACCCGCCGTACAGGTATCCTGCCACCACAGCTGCTGCCGCACACAAAAACACCTTCCGCAGACGCTTCCGCACTTCTAAGCCAGATTGTTCAGCTCATTCTGCATGAGTGCATTTGCAACAATCCCCAGCCCGAAAAGCTGTAAGACCAGATACAAAACCCCGCTGCTGTCTGACGGTATCCCGCGCTGACGCTTTGCCTCATCAATCTTCTCACCCTGCTTATACGCCCAGTAAAGGCCGTAAATGTTGCAGGTGATCAGCGTCAGAAGAAACGCCGTGCCGCCAGAGGTGGCAAATGTGCCGGACGCCGTGTTCGTATCGTTTGTCAGGCAGATAAACCAGTAAATGTTGTAAATCCCGCACGTGACGAGAGACAGAATGATGCAGACTGCAATGTTTCTCTGTTGAATCATAACGCTATATCTCCTCTGTATATATTTTTTACATTATATCAATGCGCGGCATTTTTGTCTATATCCCGGAAACGGATTTGTTTATTTTTTACAACAGCCCAGGGCGGCCGGATAACAGGTAATCATTTTTTCTTTTTCCATTTGCTTCTCCCCTGATCCTGCGGTATGATGATACTAATAAGAACTCTGTAACTTTTCCACAGACGAGGAGAACCCTATGGCAACAATCAGCTTATGTATGATCGTTAAAAACGAAGAGGCCGTCCTGGCACAGTGTCTGGACAGCATCGCGGACCTGATGGACGAAATCATCATCGTGGACACCGGTTCCACGGACCGCACCAGACAGATCGCAGCGGAATACACCCCGAAAGTTTTTGACTACAAATGGACCAGCGACTTTTCTGCCGCCCGCAATTTTTCATTTTCCAAAGCCACGATGGAATACATCTACACCGCAGACGCGGATGAGATTCTGGACGCGGAAAACCGTGAGCGGTTTACGCGCCTGAAAAATTTTCTGCTCCCGGAAATAGAGATCGTGCAGATGAAATATGTGACAGAAACTGAGTTTGACACAGTGCTCAACGCCCACATGGAATACCGTCCCAAATTATTCAGACGGCTGCGGACATTCACCTGGGTGGATCCGGTTCACGAGACCGTCCGTCTGACGCCCGTTGTATTCGACAGCGACATCGAGATTCTGCACCGGCCGCAGACGCTCCACAGCAAACGGGATTTTTCTATTTTTATTAAAATATTTGAACATGACGGGACTTTTTCACCGAAAATCCGCTCTATGTACGCCAGAGAGCTGCTGAAAACAGGGGACAAGCGGGATTTTGCGGATGCGAAACACATTTTCCGCTCAATTCTTGAACATGATTTCAGCGATGACGCCCGCAAAGAAGCCTCCTGCGTGCTCGCGCGGGTCTACCGGCTCGAGGATAACCGGGACGAATTCTTCAAGCTGACCATGAAAGACATGCTGACAACTCCCTGCTCGGAGATCTGTTATGAGCTGGGGACCTATTTCCTGTCCCGCAGGGACTACAACGAGGCCGTCCTGTGGTTCTACAACGCATCCTGTGAGACGGAGAGTATTCTGGACATCCACACCAGCGGAGACCTCCCGCTTCTGGGCCTTGTGGAATGCTACGAATTCCTGATCGAAGAGGAGAAGGCAAAGCTCTCCCCCGACACCGCGCTGATCAGCCAGTATGAGATGCAGCTTGACAAATACAGGGCGGCTTCCAGAGACTGGAAAATACCGGGCGGACTTTTATAACCGCCGCTTTCCGCAGGACCTCCGTCGCTTTCACAGAGCCGGGCTTAACCGGCCTTACCGGCTCTTCCCCGTCGCCGCCACAATGCGGCCGGCTTCCTTCGCGATCAGGGAGCCGGCCGCGAATCTCCACGGTGATAGCATCCGTTCAAAAACAGTACCGCAAAACCACAGGCGATATCGCACAGATCAGTCGCCGCTGATCCCGGGCGGCTTATATCCGGCATTCCGGAAAAATACAGGACCTTTTTCAAATTTTTTTAAAAAAGGTCTTGCATTTTTTTTCTTTTACGCTATAATAAAAGACATGCAGACATAGTATATCGGTAGTACATCAGCTTCCCAAGCTGAGGAGGCGGGTTCGATTCCCGTTGTCTGCTCTATAAGGTCTTTTTTTATACAATGTCATTAATTTAAGGAATCTTTTACGTATTAACTTGTAAAAGGTTCTTTTTTTCTGTATCTTTATAATAAAAGTAAATAGCTGATGTTTTTCCCTTAAGGCAGGTGATTTTATGAAAAACTCTCAAAAACGTACCTGTTATGATATCAGTTTAATTCATCAGGATGAATCCCTTGATTTCTGTAGAAACGGGAATCCGTCTTCCTCTATAAGAAACAGAAAAATGCCGCTGAAAGTTCTTCTGTTTACCATGATCAGCCGGAGGAGGATTATTCTGAGTCCTGAATCACGAAATTATATGAAAGCCACACATCCGGGAATGGAAATATCAAAGCCCAGCTATCTGAAACAGCGTATGAAGCTGAACCCGCCGGCTTTTTATGAGCTCTGCCATCATCATAACAGGAACTTTTACGCGGCCCTCGGGTTTTCTGCCTTCCACGGATATTTAGTCCCTGCCGCGGACGGTTCAGGGATCAATATCCCTGCTGCAAAGGAAACCCTGGAAGAATTCGGGACATCCGGCAGGAAAGGGACAAAGCCCTGGGCTTCCATAGGCCCTGGATGTCTGTATGATATAATGAACTGGATGATTCCGGATAGTGACTGCTGTAAATGTAAGTTCGATGAAATGCGGCTTGCGGAAGAATAAACTGGCCGTGTGCGGGAAACAACCGGCATTTCACAGCCGTATCCGGTTGTCATGGACAGGGGGTATCCATCCACCGCAGCCTTTATCCGGATGATGGAGAAAGACACCTCATTCCCGGCACGTCTCAAATCCGGTGATTATAAAAAAGAACAGGCTGCTTTACCGGCTCCGAATACATGGGCGGACATTCATCTGAATAAAAGCCTGATCAGACATTATAAAGAAACAGACATCGGACAATGGATGGAAGAACCAGGGCACATTACCCTGCGGATGGTTAAAGTATCGCTGCCAGGGGGGAAGAGGTTCTTATTACAAACCTGCCACCGGAAGCCTTCGGCTGCCAGCAGATAGCGGAACTGTACCATATGGGACGGGGGATTGAAACAGCATACGAGACACTCAAAGACCGTCTGCAGACAGAGAATTTTACAGGAACCGGGCCGGTTCTGCTGCTGCAGGATACATACAGCACAATCTATATCAGCAACCCTGCGGAGGACATCATCCGTGATGCCGAGGCGGAATTGGACGAATAAGAAAGACACCGGAAACATAAGATGATGATAAACCGGACATTGAGCATTGGGATACTGAAAA
>CAMSQM010000035.1 GCA_947062675.1 uncultured Roseburia sp. | reverse complement strand
TTGCCGCCGAAAGGAACTGCAGGTTTTGCCAGCTTCTGGGTCAGTGCGTATAAACGCGAACCCTGTCCGCCGGCAAGAAGCATTGCAATCATTTCTTTTGCCATGTCTGTTCCCCCTGGTTCATTAATTGTTATGGTAAAATTGTATCATAAAATATTGTAATCCGATACCCCTTTGTGCAAATTTTTGCAAATTTTTTATCTCAGTGTAGTTGCGCTCCCGTTTCTTCTATAATAATATAGTTTCTTTTATATGATATAGTCTCCCGATTTCTGTTTCTCACAGTCCACAAGTTCTGCCAGCGTAATGCCGTCCACCACTCCATTGACAGCATCATTCAGCTTTTTCCACACCATACTGACAGTACAGTGCTGTATCCTTCCGCAGGATGTATCCTCCTCCGCACACGCCACCGGTGCAAGGCTGCCCTCCGTCAGGCGCAGAATCATTCCCACCGTGTATTCCTCCGGTCTGCGCGCGAGAAGATAACCTCCCTGTGCCCCCCTGATGCTTCTCACATAGCCGGCCCTGTTGAGCACGGAGATAATCTGCTCCAGGTATTTGTCCGAAATCTCCTGCCGTTTCGCAATATCTTTCAGGCTGACCGGCTCTCCGGTGTGGTTTACTGCCAGATCCAGCATCAGGCGCAGCGCATATCTTCCCTTTGTCGATATCTTCATTTCCTGTTCTCCTCTGCGATCAATTTCCACCGTCTCAGACTGCTCTGACAGGCAAATACGGGGATTCCCTGTCCAGTATAACCTTCTATTCATATCAGGTCAATCAGATATCACAGTTGTTCCGGCACAAAAAAGGAGCGGTCTACACCACTCCCAGAATTTTCAGCACCCAGTATGCCAGCCCCACGACCCAGCTGGAAAAGATTCCATACAGGATCACCGGTCCGGCAATCGTGAAAACTTTACAGCCGATTCCAAATACCTGCCCCTCTTTCTGAAACTCAATGGCAGGCGCGGCAACCCCGTTGGCAAATCCCGTGATCGGCACCAGCGCTCCTGCGCCACCCCAGTTTGCAATGGAAGGATAGAGATTCAGTCCTGTCAGAATAACGGAAAGCAGAACCAGCAGCAGACTGCACCAGCTTCCGGCTGTGTCTCTGTCCATCCCATAGCTCTGACATGTGTTGAGAATAAACTGACCGATACAGCAGATAATCCCGCCCGTCACAAACGCTTTTGCCATATTCAGCCACAGATTGTGCGTAGGCGTCACCTGTTTTACATAATCGTTATATTTTTTGTTCAGACGCTCCTTTTTCTCGTTCATTTCCGGCCACCCCCTGTTTTTTATGCATTCCCGAAAGCCAGTCACTCCGGTATGCTGAAAATAGGGTGTGCAGAATCTTCTGTTTTATGCAGTGCACAGTCACGCGCCACATGTGCTATGTGTATGGCCTGCTCCCAGGTTTCCCATACCTTACTCACTTTTCTGCAGGACACAGGCAACCGTCCCTGTACGGACTCCCCGGCTCCTTATTCCCTGCTCAATTTTCCGCCGCTCACAGGTACCTGCCCCGAAACCGGACGGATGCTCCCTGGCTCTTTATGCATTTCGCACTTTCCGCCGCTCACAGGTACCTGCCCCGAAACCGGATTCCCCTGGCTCTTTATGCATTTCGCACTTTCCGCCGCTCACAGGTACCTGCCCCGTCCCGGACGGATTCTCCCTGGCTCCTCACGCTCTACGCACTTTTCAGCCCCAGGAACGCCGTCTTCACCGCCTCCGCGATTTCCTTATCCGCCATGATATACAATATGACGTCGCCGGCATTTTCGACGATAATACTCTCCGGCTCCACGCACACCCATTTTCGCGGATCAGCGTTGTCCCGCAGGGCCTTCTTTGCCGCTTCCGCGTCTTCCCCCTCTGCAAGACGGAGAATCACACACTGGTATGCCGTCGCCGTCACCAGCGGCATGGAACAGGCAGAATCCGTGTATTTCACTGCATCCGTGCCAAGAATATAATCCTGCGTGGTTTCGTCAATCGCATTCGTCACATACGAGTCCATGGAATCGCGGAATTCCTGATCAAAATCCGCTTTTTCGTAAACCGCGTTCAGAATCTCTTCACAGCTTCCCGAAATAGTCTCCCCGCTCCCGTTTCCAGCCCCGTCTCTGCCACAGCCGGAAAAAAGAACGAGAACCAGCGCAATGCTCATCACTGCCGACAAAAATTTTTTCATTCCCATCCCCTCACTTCCGTGATTCTTCCTTCTTATTTTTACCGGATATCCGGAAAAATATTCCGGAAAGCATTTTCTGCATTCTCCCGCCGGCCTCCGGTCACACCTGAGTCTCCTCCGGAAGACGGACTGCAATGTGCACGTCGTCAAGCTGATGCTGCTCCACTTCGGCCGGCGCTCCCATCATGACATCCATTGCATTTTTATTCATCGGGAACGGAATAACCTCGCGGATACTCTCCTCCCCGCACAAAAGCATTACCATGCGGTCAACGCCCGGCGCAATCCCCGCGTGCGGCGGAGCGCCATAGCAGAATGCGTTGTACATTGCCGGGAATTTTGCTTTCACATCCTCCTCTCCCAGCCCCACCAGCTCAAACGCCCTGATCATGATTTCCGGATCATGATTGCGCACCGCGCCGGATGATAATTCCACTCCATTGCACACCAGATCATACTGATACGCCAGGATGGAGAGCGGTTCCTGGCTGCACAGCGTCTCCATCCCGCCCTGCGGCATCGAAAATGGATTATGGCAGAATTCCGGTTTTCCGGATTCTTCCCCGATCTCATACATCGGAAAATCCACGATCCAGCAGAACGCATAGAAATCCTTTTTCATGTGTTTTTCGCTCGCTTCCCCGAGCAGTCTGCGCAGAACACCCGCAGACTTTAAGGACGCGGATTTTGATCCGGCGGTAAGACCGACAAAGTCTCCGGGTTTTAGTCCGAGCGCACTTACGACTGCTTCCGTGCGCTCCGTCAGAAATTTCGCAACGCCCCCCGCAAACCCGCCGTTTTCGTCCACCTTAAACCAGTATGCCTTATTGGCCGTCTGTACTTCCACTTCCGCACAGATTTTATCAATCACCTTCCGGGATGCAGAAAAACCATCCACCACGACAGCCCGGACGTCCTGCCCCTCAAACGGCCCGAAACCGCAGTCCGCCATCACATCCGTCGCATTCTGCAGCGTCAGGTCAATGCGCAGGTCCGGCTTGTCTGTCCCGTATGTTTCCAGCGCCTCCAGATAAGGAATGCGCACAAAAGGCGAAGCGGAAGCAGAGCGGTACACCCCGTATTTTTCAAATACCGGTGGCAGTACTTCCTCAATCACAGCAAATACATCTTCCTGGGTCGCAAATGCCATCTCCATATCCAGCTGATAGAACTCTCCCGGAGAGCGGTCCGCGCGGGCGTCCTCGTCGCGGAAGCACGGCGCGATCTGATAATAGCGGTCAAAGCCGGAAGCCATCAGAATCTGTTTGAACTGCTGCGGCGCCTGGGGAAGCGCGTAAAACCGGCCCGCATGATTGCGCGACGGCACAAGATAATCCCGCGCTCCCTCCGGAGAAGAGCAGGTGAGGATCGGCGTTGTGATTTCCAGAAAATCAAGCGCATTCATTCTGCTGCGCAGTTCCGAGACCACCCGGCTCCGCAGAATAATATTGTCCCGGACAGAAGGATTGCGCAGGTCAAGATAGCGGTATTTCAGACGCATATTTTCATCCGCCTCCCGCGACTGACCGATCTCAAACGGAAGCGCATTGTAAATGCATTTCCCGAGAACCGCGATTCCGTCCGGAACCACCTCGATCTCCCCCGTGGGAAGCTCTGTATTTTTACTCGACCGCTCCCGCACGGTTCCCTCCACCGAGAGCACCGATTCCTTGTTCACTCCGTCAAGCCGGTGCATCATTTCTTCCGTCTCTATGACAATCTGTGTCGTCCCATAGAAATCTCTTAAAATAAGAAATCCCAGGTTCTTACTGACCCTGCGGATATTCTCATACCATCCGGCGAGCTTTACGCGCGATCCGGCATCTGAAATACGTAATTCATTGCAATTATGCGTTCTCGACTGAATCATTTTCCCAAACTCCCTTTTGTAAACTTTGTACAATACTTCCCGTTCCGGAAATCCGTGCCTGTGCGCTGCGGCCGGATTTCATATATATGCCGCACATGCCGCCGCGAACCTCACGCAAAAAATTCCTGAATCTCCCGGTACCCCTCCGCTGTCAGTTTTTCTTTCTGGAATTTTTTATTTTTATTCATCCGCACCACAAGTACCTGCTTTCCGGCTGCGCGCTCTCTCTGCGCTTCCGTGATGATTTCCGTGAGGCGTTCCGGCGAACAGCCCTTTTCAACCAGATATGCAAGCTTCGGCGGCTGTGCCGGAATCTGGAATCCATTTTCCAGAAGAAGCAGGATAATCCGCTCAAAACCGATTGAAAATCCACAGGCCGGCACGTCTTTTCCGGTAAATCTCCCGACCATTTTGTCATACCGCCCGCCTCCGCCGCAGGCCACCCCGAGCTCCGGCATCGCAATTTCAAAAATAGTCCCCGTGTAATAGCTCATCCCTCGCACAAGTGTCGGATCAAACACCAGTCTGAAATCCGCTGTTTTCGCCGCTTCCACGCTTTGTATAATCTCTCTTAAACTTTCCTGCACATCCGGCTCCAGATAGTCCCCGAGCGTCTTTGCCAGATACATAAGACCGTCTTCCGAAGACTGCACTCCACGGAAAAGATCGAGATAGCGCTCCACAGCCTCACCGGCATAACCTTCCTTTAAGAGCTCCTCCGCCACGCCGGAGAGCCCGATTTTATCCATTTTATCCAGGATAATAAATACCGCGTCGTACGCCGCCTCCTCAAATCCGCTGTATGCGGCCATCGCCCTTAGAATACGCCGCTCATTAATGCGGATTTCAAATCCCCTGAAACCGAGTCTGCCGATCGTCGTCGTCGTCGCGAGTATCAGCTCGATCTCCGCGAGGCTGGAAGGCTCCCCGATAATATCAATATCACACTGCATAAACTGGCGGTAGCGCCCCTTCTGCGGCCGCTCCGCACGCCACACACTGCCCATCTGAAGCGCCTTAAAAGGAGCCGGAAGCTGATTCGCATTGTTGGCATAAAAGCGGACCAGCGGCACTGTGAGATCGTAGCGCATGCCGTAATCCACCAGTTCCTCCTCCGTCTGTGCCTCCGCAACCTTTAACTTCTCCCCCCGCTTCATCACTTTAAAAATCAGTTTTTCATTCTCTCCGCCCTGTCTGCCGCCCAGGTTTGCAATCTGCTCCATGCACGGTGTCTCCACGGGAGTAAATCCGAAGCTGCGGTAGGTCTCCCGGATCACCTGCTGTACATAGTCGCGGATCTTCATCTCCTCAGGCAGAATATCCTTCATACCGTTGACCGGCTTTTTGCTCAGTGCCATGATATCTCCTCCATTTTATCCTTCCTGCGCCTGATCATTTCATCGACGCGGCTTAAGTAATTTCTGATATCTTTTACATTCTCCACCCTGAAAATCCGTCGCTCCATAAGGCCGCTCCTCTCCGGCGCCTCCTCATCCGGCGGAAATACAAACTTTGTGACGGCCCCCGCACCGAGCGCCAGAATCGTCTGCTTCTCCTCCATCATCAGAACATTGTACATTCCGGCCTTCCCCGGCTTTGCATAGCCCACATTTTCAAGATTTCCCGCCATACTTTTCTGGCGGTACAGGTAATAGGGAAACAATCCCATCTCCTCCGCACAGCCCGCTGCCAGCTCCATATGCTCCTGCGTGTTAACCAGCCTGTAGTTTTTATAATCTTCCTGAAACATTTTAAGTTTTGACGCGCGCTTCAACGCCAGCGAGTGAACGGTAAGACTATCCGGTCCGAGTTCCTTCAGCTGTTCCATTGTATTGCGCACATCGTCAATCGTCTCCTCCGGCAGTCCGAGAATTAAATCCATATTTATATTATCGAATCCAAGCCTTCTCGCCAGGCGGTAGCTCTCCACGGTCTGTTCCACCGTGTGATGGCGCCCGATCAGCTTTAAGGTCTCCTGCTTCATTGTCTGCGGGTTAATCGAAATGCGCGAAATCCCGTATTCCCGCAGCACCGCAAGCTTCTCCTCTGTGATACTGTCCGGCCGCCCTGCCTCCACGGTAAACTCCCGACAGCACGATAAATCAAATCTTTCTTTTATTTTTCTGATCAGCCTGTCCAGCTGGCACGGATTCAGGGTTGTCGGGGTGCCGCCGCCAATATAGACCGTGTCCGGATGCCGGTGGGCAAACGCTGGCGCGGCGGCGTCCATCTCCCGCTCCAGCGCATCCAGATAAGCGTCCACCTTCCCCTCCCACATGGACAGCGGATAGGAGGGAAACGAACAATACAGACACGTCGTCGGACAGAAAGGTATGCCGATATAAAGGCTGTAGCCATTTTTATAATCTATATTTGACAAAAGTCCTCTTTCCCGCTCCGCGATATCACATGCAAGCTCCGCCTTTTTATCCGAAGTACCATAGGTATCCTGCATATACTGCCTCACCGCCGCGCGGCCGCATCCCTGCTCCAGCAGCTTCATCGCAATTTTTGCCGGACGAATCCCCGTCAGCGTCCCCCAGGGAAGCTCTTCCCCTGTCAGCTCCGACAAAATGCGGTACAGCCCCCGCTTCAGCTGATTCTTTGCCTCTGTCCTGTCCCGAAAGTCCACCGCATACTCCGCACTTCCCGTGCGCCCGTCCTTTTCAGAATGTGCAGACGTCCCCGCTTCCGCATCAGAATCTTCGTCTGCCCTCCGGGAATCACAGCCTTCCGCCTGAAATGACGGGGATTTAATCTGCCCCGAAGACATTTCCTCCCAGGAGATCCTGACCAGCGCTTCCAGATAATCAATCCTGATCTTCAGATCCGGGCTTTCCTCACAGACTTTCTCCCCGGCGGACACCTGTACCTCCTGCCCCGGATAAAACGCTTTCACCAGGGAATGAATATCGTACTCAAAGTCCGGCCTGTTTAATGTTACCTGTATCATACTTCCCCCGCTACAGATACGGATTATACATCCGCTCCGTCCCGATTGTGGTGATATCATTGTGTCCCGGATACACGGTCGTCTCATCCGGAAGAATCATCAGCTTCTCCCTGATCCCCCTCACCAGACCGGACATACTCCCTTTTGGAAAATCTGTCCGCCCCACCGACATGTGAAAGAGCGTGTCGCCGGAAAACAGTGCGTTCTGATAAGACAAGTAGTAGCAGCACCCTCCTGGCGTATGTCCCGGCGTAAAAAGAACGCGGATATGAAACCCTGCCAGATCGATCTCCTGTTCGTCTTTCAGAAACTGACCGGCATGGTAGCTCTGTTCCCGCCCATCCCATCCGCTCAGATTCAGCGCCGGATTCTCCAGCGTTTCTTTCTCCGCTTCCCCCGCATAAACGGTCAGCCCGAACTGTTCCGCGATCTGTCCTGCTGCCGATGCATGGTCAAAATGCCCGTGTGTCAGCAATATTGCAACAGGATTTAATTTTTCTTTCCTGATGGCGTCCGCCAGCTTCCCGGCTCCCGCTCCGGGATCGATGATCAGCATCTCTTTCGTGCTGTCGTTGACCGCGAAATAGCAGTTTGTCTGCACCGGTCCCACCACATACTGTTCAACCTTCAATGGTGCCATATCTGTACCTCATCCCTTTCTTCCGGATATAACGTGAACAGGCGAACCGCGGGCCTGCATCAGCCCGTAGTCCGCTCTATATCAATCACACTCTCGACCTGACGCAGCTTTGCGACAACACTGGTGAGCTCCTCTCTGCCCTTCGTGCCAAAAGATACGTCAATCGTCGCTATTCCCTGTTTGCTCGTTCTGGAGTTGATCGCATTGATATCAATCTCCCGCTCTGTAAAGACTTTGCTGATATCCACAAGCAGTCCCGTGCGGTTGTTCCCGAAAATCTTGATCTCCGCCAGATACAGTCCGCCTTTCACCGAAGCCTCGTCATGCTGCCACTCCGCGTCAATCAGACGCTCCCGCTCCACTTCGGAGAGGTTGATGACATTGACGCAGTCTGTCCGGTGAATCGACACCCCGCGCCCTCTCGTCACAAAGCCGACAATCTCGTCCCCCGGAACCGGACTGCAGCATTTGGAAAAATGAACGGCCACATCGCAGAGGCCCTTGACGATAATCCCGCTCTTTGAGTGCTTTTCCGGCGGCGCCTCCTTCCCTGTGGAGATCGCTTCCAGGACTTCCTCGTCCGTAATCCGCGCGAGATGGTCTTTTTTGTACTCCTCGTGCATTTTATTGATAATCTGGCCTTCCTTCAGGCCGCCATGCCCGACCGTGGCCAGACACGCATTCCAGTCATGAAAACCATATTTGCGCAGAATTTTATTCTGATATTCCGGCTTATTGATGTCCGGAAAATGAATCCCCTTGTTTTTGCAGCACGCCAGCAGAAGCTCTTTTCCGCGTATGATATTCTCTTCCTTTAATTCACTGCGGAACCACTGGTTAATCTTATTCTTTGCCTGTGTGCTTTTCACAATCGACAGCCAGTCGCGGCTGGGCCCTCTGGAATTCTGGGATGTGATAACCTCAATGCGGTCTCCGTTCTGTATCACATAGTCGATCGGGACGAGTTTGCCGTTCACCTTCGCACCGATCATCTTATTGCCGACTGCGGAATGAATGGCGTAGGCAAAATCAATCGGCGTCGAACCGTTCGGAAGATTCTTTACGTCCCCGGTCGGCGTAAAACAGAATACCATATCCGAAAACAGGTCCAGGTCTCCTTTCAGCAGATTCATAAACTCCCTGTTGTCGGACATGTCCTGCTGCCATTCCAGGATCTGTCGCAGCCAGCTCAGCTTCTCTTCCTCCGTCACGGTCATTGGAACCGCAATACTGCCGCTGTTGCCGGCTTCTTTATACTTCCAGTGGGCCGCGATACCGTACTCTGCGGTCCGGTGCATCTCATAAGTGCGGATCTGAATCTCAAACGGCTGTCCGGTCGGCCCGATCAGCGTCGTGTGGAGCGACTGGTACATATTGGGTTTGGGCATCGCGATATAATCCTTAAACCGTCCCGGAATCGGCTTATACATCTCATGTATCACGCCCAGGGCCGCATAGCAGTCCTTGACGGAGTCCACGATAATACGGATGGCAAACAGATCATAGATCTGGTCCAGCGTCTTCTCCTGATTCACCATTTTCTTATAAATACTGAAAAAGTGCTTTGCGCGGCCCTCTATCTGCGCCGTAATCCCTGCCTCCTGTATATGGGCCCGCACCTCCTCCACAAGGCCCTGGATATAATCTTCCCGCACGCTCTTGCGCTGGTTGATCTGCCTCACAAGATCATAGTATGCGTCCGGTTCCAGATATTTGAGTGACAAATCATCAAGTTCGATCTTAATCCTGGAGATTCCGAGACGCTGCGCAATCGGCGCGTAAATATCCATTGTCTCCCTTGCTTTTTCTTTCTGCTTCTCCGGCTTCATGTGACGCAGCGTGCGCATGTTGTGCAGCCGGTCCGCCAGCTTGATCAGAATCACACGGATGTCCTTTGCCATGGCCAGAAACATTTTGCGCAGGTTCTCCGCCTGCACTTCGACTTTATCCGCGTCGTAGGAGAGCTGCTCCAGTTTCGTGACGCCATCGACCAGCAGCGCGACTTCTTTTCCGAACTCCGCGGCAATCTCCTCATCCGTCATAACCGTGTCCTCCACGACGTCATGCAGAAGACCGGCCACAATCGTCTCTTTGTCCAGCTCCAGCTCTGCCAGGATAATGCCGACACACAGTGGGTGAATAATGTACGGCTCGCCGGATTTGCGCACCTGACCCTCATGGGCGTCCCGGGCTATGTGATACGCCTTTTCTATCATCGAGATGTCCGTGGACGGATGGTATTTGTGCACACTGTTAATCAGCTCCTCGTACAGCTTCTCCGGGCGCTCAAATTCTTTTGTCGGCTTTATCACATTCTCTTCTTCTCTTAATATGTTCTCCATGCCTGACAATACTTTTTCTTCTGAGGAAATGTCTGCCATGTATATCACCCACTTTATCCATGCTATTTTTAGTATTCCAATATTATATTTTATTTCCTGCTAAATTGCAATGACTAAATCAGGGGCTGCGCGAGGGGACCCGGGCCGGAATACTTCGTCAGGGCGTTGTCCTGTGAAGTATATGATTCAGTATCCCTGTACACTCAGTATTCCACTAAATGGAAACGGCATTCACCGCCGTCATAAGTCAATCACATACCTCTCCATTTTCTTCCCTCCCAGCTCCATGCCGCCCTCCGCCCTGAATCCGAGTTTCACGGCAAGCCTCCCCGACGCTGCATTTCCCTCTTCCACAAGACAGTTCAGCCGCGTCATGCCCAGCTCTTCTTTTGCATAATCAAGGATGGCGCCGCACACCTCCGCGGCATACCCCTGCCTCTGATAAGGGACGCCGATGGCATACCCCAGCTCCGCTTCCCCGCCGAGTTCCTCTCTGTGTTCAATGCCCGCCCGGCCGATCAGCCTCCCGGTCTCCTTATCACACACAATCCACATCCCGTAACCGTAAAAACCGTACATATGTTTAATATAAGCTTTCTGATACTCTGTCTCCTCCTCGTATTCATAGAGCGGTTCCAGATAGTCCGTCATCCCCTCCCCCGCATACAGCTCAAAAAGCGCATCCAGATATTCCATGGAAAATTCCCTGACAATGCATCGCTCTGTCGCAAGTATCGTCCACGGAATACCATGGCGTCGTTCGTGCACATGCCGGAGAAACCGGAGCCCGGCTTCCTCCAGTCCCTCCGCATACATGTCTGCCTGCGCCTGCATCTGCGGGCTTTCGTTCCCGCAGTAACAGACCGCCGCCATTCCGCACGCCTGCGCGGCAGCCAGCTCCTGTGCGTTTCCCGACACAATCAGGCTTTCTTCCGGCGGAAAATGCGCCAGCGTCTCCCATGTCCACAGACAGCCTCCGTCCCCGCTGTTCTCCGCGGCAGAAGACGGCGCTGCCGGAAACACCTCCTGCACGCACACTCTGCCGGGAGATCTCTCATCCCCCGGCAGCGCCACACGGACCTTTCCTTTCTCCTGTTCCCTTTCAAGATTATTCAGCAGATACTTCCTCTCCTTTTCCGGCAGGTATCCGATAATTATATAATTTAAACTTAACATATTTACTATTCCCAGAATAATTCATCAAGCGTTTTATCCAGCACTTTGCAGATTGCAATACACAGACGGATGGTCGGATTATAATCTCCTTTTTCGATGGCACTGATCGTCTGCCTGGATACACCGACGAGTTCCGCCAGCGCCTGCTGGGAGATATCCTTTGCGGCCCGCGCTGATTTCAGTTTCAGATTTTTCATGTCCCATTCCTGCCCTCTTCACTCTTCTCCTTTCGCCCGAAGGTGATTTTTCAGCCAGAACACAGCTGCGCTGATCAGAAAGACAAATCCCATAATTATATTTGAACAGCGAAAAGTGAGCTTCCCTTCTTCCACAATCGTACCGTGCATCAGGTTTATAATCCCGGGAAACAGATTGAACGCTGCGATTCCCAGAATAAACAGATATACCATCCGGGGTCTTTCATTGAAAGACATATACGCATCGTTCCAGATACAGTAAACTGCAAAAATCAGGGCGGATACTGCAATACCGATTATATTGACCGCGAAAAGATCACACCAGTCCGGCATCGTATCAAGGTACATTCCTCCCATAAGCGCGTTGTAAATTATCATCGTCAAAAACCCGTATTTATAGCCTCTTCCGCGCACCCTCTCCTGTCTTTCATCATACCTGCACGGACCGTTGCACGTCTGCTTCCATATGCAGACTGCGGCAACCGCCACGACAAACAGAATCCCCGCAATTATACCCAGCCTGTATGCATCCATACCGTTTTCCTCCTTCTCTGCTCTCCGTTCCGGAGCCAGGATGTATATTGTTTTCTTTAACATAACCCTGGAATAGCTTTTTGTCAAGTATATTTTACAAAACGCTATTTTTTCAGTATGACAGCTGCATGCAGGAGCACCCGCGCACCCGCAGCCACAGGATGTTTTTCCTTTTCTCTTATTTCGCACCATACTGACGATAACGGCCCCAGCCACGACCAGAAGAACTACACCATTTTCAGTTTCCTGTCCGCGGTCAGTTTTTCCGCCTTTTTATCCGGTCTTAACAGCATAAAAATCATACCGGCAGAAATGACAATGGCAGCGCACAGGCCGGCGGCATTCAGATCTCCCGCAAATGCCGAACCTGTCTGGTAAACCACCAGCGCCACCGCATAAGCTAACCCGCACTGGTAACCGATCGCAAACCACGTCCATTTCGCACTATTCATTTCCCTCCTGATTGCGCCGATTGCCGCAAAGCAGGGCGCGCACAGCAGATTGAACACAAGGAAGGAATATCCCGCCGCCATGCTGAAACCTGCGCCAATTTCAGGCCAGCCGCCGGGATAGAGTATCCCCATTGTGCCGACGATATTTTCCTTCGCCAGAAGGCCCGTAACGGATGCCATCGCCGCCTGCCAGTTTCCCCACCCGAGCGGCGTGAAAATCCATGCGATTGCGCGGCCGGCTGCTGCGAGAAGCGACGAATCCGTCTCCTCTTCGGCAAGCATGCGAAACCCTTCCGCGGTAAATCCAAAGTAAGTTGCAAACCAGATAACAATTGTGGAAAGCAGGATAACCGTACCTGCCTTTTTGATAAATGACCAGCCGCGTTCCCACGCAGAGCGCAGCACATTCCCCGCCGACGGCATATGATAAGCCGGAAGCTCCATAACAAAAGGAGCCGGTTCACCGGAGAATATCCTCGTCTTCTTTAACATAATACCCGAAACAATAACCGCTGCCATACCCACAAAATATGCGCTGACCGCCACCCACGCAGAGCCGCCGAAAACGGCTCCGGCAATCATGGAGATAAACGGTATTTTTGCGCCACAGGGAATAAATGTCGTCGTCATAATCGTCATACGGCGGTCACGCCCGTTCTCAATTGTCCTCGAAGCCATGATACCCGGAATACTGCAGCCGGTACCGATGAGCATCGGGATAAAGGACTTACCGGACAATCCGAACCTGCGAAAAATACGGTCAAGCACGAATGCGATACGCGCCATGTATCCGCACGCCTCAAGAAACGCGAGAAGCAGGAACAAAACCAGCATCTGCGGCACAAAACCAAGAACCGCTCCCACACCAGCCACGATGCCGTCATTGATCAGCCCCGCAAGCCAGTCTGCCACTCCCGCGGCCTCAAGTCCGCGCTCTGCAAGAACCGGTATTCCCGGCACCCACACCCCGTAAGCCGCCGGATCAGGTTCGCCGCCATACTCTTTGAGCACCGCAAGCGCAGCCCTGTAGTCTGCAGGAGATGCCGTCTGCACCGTTACTTCCAGCGTTTCGTCATCCGTCACTTCATAAGAAAAACTGTCCTCAGGAGCCGCTTTGTTTTCTTCCACACAGGCATCGTAACCCTCCACAATAAGCGACGCATTGTTGTATTTTTCAGCCGCCTGCGCATATGCAGATGAACCGGTCCCGAACAGATGAAAACCGTCCCCAAACAGCCCGTCATTTGTCCAGTCCGTGGCAGCGGCTCCCGCCGTCACCATGGATATGTAATACACAAAAAACATAACCGCCGCAAAAACCGGAAGACCCAGAAAACGGTTTGTGACAATCCGGTCAATTTTATCAGAATATGTCATCTTTCCCGCCGATTTCCTCTTCAGACACTTTTTGATGATTCTTTCGATAGAGCTGTACCTTTCACCTGCAATAATGGATTCCGCGTCATCATCCATCTCCTCCTCGACTGCCCTGATGTCCGTTTCGATACGGGAAAGAACATCCCCGCTCAGATTCAGCTGCTCTAAAACCCGGTTATCCCGCTCAAACAGCTTTATGGCATACCAGCGCCTCTGTTCCTCCGGCAGTCCGCGCCCCACAGTTTCCTCAATACGGTCAAGCGCGCGCTCCACAGCTTCCGAAAAGGTGTGTACAGGAATGGTCTTCCCGTTCTTTGCCGCGTCGATTGCCGCCTCCGCAGCTTCCATGAGTCCGGTCCCCTTTAAAGCACAGATTTCAACCACCCTGCATCCCAATGCCGCGGACAATTCCCCGATGTTAATCTTATCGCCGTTTTTCTCCACCACATCCATCATGTTGACCGCTGCAACGACTGGAATACCAGCCTCAGTAAGCTGTGTGGTCAGATAAAGATTTCTCTCCAGATTCGTACCGTCGATGATGTTCAGAATAACATCGGGGCGCCCGCTGATCAGATAGTTTCCCGCCACCACTTCTTCCAATGTATAGGGGGAAAGAGAATAGATGCCCGGCAGGTCTGTAATGATCACGCCGTCATGCCGTTTCAGCTTTCCTTCCTTCTTTTCCACCGTGACGCCCGGCCAGTTTCCGACTGACTGGCCGGAACCGGTCAGGGCATTAAATAACGTCGTCTTCCCGCAGTTCGGGTTGCCCGCAAGGGCAATTCGCAGATTCATACTATGATCCCTCCAATTTTATTAGTTGTAACTAACTGTCAATCAGAAAATAAAAGGGATTGTCTCCCTTTCGTCATACAGGCGCCTCCGGAAAATCTTTTCGCCTTATATACTTTCCACCTCAATCATTCCTGCATCTGCTTTCCTGATGGAAAGTTCATAACCCCGAACGGTCACCTCAACAGGATCTCCAAGAGGGGCCACCCTGCGGATCCGCACATCCGCGCCCTTCGTCACTCCCATGTCCATGATGCGGCGTTTAACCGCCCCCTCTCCGTGGAGCTTTACAACCCGCACGGTATCACCGGCTTTTAACTCCTTCAGTGTCTTCATTTCCGTTCTCCTCCTCTTTTCACCATTGCGCAAAGTCCCAGTGTTTGTGAATGTTTTACTCAGACCATGATCTTCTGCGCCATCTCCCTGCTGACTGCAACGCGGGAATTCTTCACGTTCACGATGACACTGCCGCCAGACGCGCTTATCACCGTGACCGCCCCTCCCGCAACAAAACCGAGATCTTCCAGATGCTCCCTGAGATCCGGACTTCCCCCTATTTTCCTGATAATGTTTTCCTCTCCTGCTTCTGCCAGTGCAAGCGGCATCATTCTTTCACCTTCCCTGAAATAAGTATTAGTCCAGGCTAACCCATAGTCTCAGATAAGCGTCGGTTAGCTTTGGCTAACAGATATGCTATCATACCTTTTGGGTATTGTCAATGAAATTTTAGTCTTCCGCTTATTTCCGATGTTTTCCGATTCACCGCGCACAAAAAGGCCGGCCCTCACGGCCGGCCCCTTTACTGCTCTCACATATTTTCAGATCTCCTGATCCACTTTAATCCCTTTGAGATCCGCCTCCAGCAGGTTCATACTGTTCCTGATCTCCTCAAGGCTCTGCCCGACATCCTCCGCGGCGCTGTTCCCCTTTACAAGCTCCGTGACCTCGCTCACATCCATATCCGGTGCGTCACTGCGCTCCGCCTCTTCTTTTGCCTCCTCGACAGCCTCTTTCGTTCCCTCCGTCACTGCTCTCTGGATTGCGCGTCTGATCTTCAGCTCTTCCAGCTTCTCTTCGTTCTCTTCCTTTTCCTCGACAGACTCTTCGGCCTTTTCTTCCGCCTCCTCCGTCTTTTCGTCGATATGATCCACACCTTCCTGAATCAGCATTCCGTATATATCGTCATTGGCTGCTTTCATAACCGAATCCGCCGCCTGCTGCGCCTCAAGCATCGGATTGTGTTTCAGCCTTTCAATGCCGATACTGTGGATTGCCGCCAGGTCGCCCCGCATCTGTGAGCCCGCGTCCCAGGCCTCTTTTTCAAAATGAACGACGCGCTTGTGCAGTTCCAGCGCGCGCTGCTGGTATTCAGTCAGTGTTCCCGAGTGAAGCTCCGACAGGCGCTGGCTCTCTTCCTCTGAAAAATCTCCGTCTCCCAGACCGTTGTTTGCGTTCATTTCCCTCTCCAGCAGCTCGAGATCTTTCTGCTCCTGTGAATCCGGCGCCACACCGTAGAGCTGCTGCAGCACTTTTTTGTCATCATTCCCATCGGCTGCCGCCGCCTTCGCCTCCTCCTGAAGCTGCTGCATCTTTGTGTAATGGTCCATGCGATCCTGAACACTCTTATCTGTATCTTTGTCGCTGTTCCACGCATTCTGCACAAGATTCCACGCCTGTTCCCGCGCCTGCTGTCTGCGCTGGGCAACCGGATCCAATGGCATTTTTAAACTGCCCGCAAAAATCTGTTTTGAACCTGCCGCTCTGTCTGCTCCACCCTGTTCTGCACTCTGGTTCTGCACTGACTGCATACTGTTCAGCCAGCCCGCCTGTATCGAAACTGCCATAATTCCCTCCATATGCACACGGATTGGTACGCCTTTGCTCTGTGCGTGTGCGCGCAAAGCCACAACTCTTCGAACGTGTCTTCTATTGTCTTTATCGGCAGATCGCCGCTGATTCTTAATCCCTGCCAGGAAAAACATGGAAAAAGGCAGTACAAAAGTACTATTCCGTTTTTTGAGGCTGTTACTGCTGCGTCAGTGCCAGCAGCTCTCCTGACCTGACGGTAATCAGCTGAAGATTCTTCATATTGACCTCCTCCGCTTCCAGCGTCTCGCTGGCATGTGCGGAGACTTCCTCGGACACCGCCGAAATGGTCTGAATGGACTTTGCAATCTCGATGTTTGCCGCCTTAAGCGTCTCCACATCCTCCGTCAGACCTGTGATATGATCCCTGATAACATACGTGTTCTGCTCAATTGCGGCAAAACTGTCCGCCGCGTGCTGCGTGGATATCTCTTCCTGGTGGATTTCATCAATCATTTCCCGGATTTCCGTGACCAGGCGGCTGATCGCGCCCGAGATATTTCCGATCATCTCCGTGATGTGCGCGGTCTCCTCTCTGGTCCGCGCGGCCATGGCAGAAATCTCCGTCGCAACCACCGCAAAACCTCGACCCGCCTCCCCGGCCCGCGCAGCTTCAATGCTCGCATTCAGCGCAAGCAGACTGGTCTGGGATGTAATACCGCTGATAATCTCCACAATGGAATTCATCTCCGCGATGTATTCATCCAGCTTCCCCAGTTTTTCTGCCACATTTTCGCTTTCCATGACAGATGTTTTCACCTCTCCCACAAGCTCTCCGATATCCTGCCTGCCTTCTGCAAGCACCGCGAGTGTATGCTGCATCCGTTCCGTGATCTCCGCCGCAGCGGCTCCCACCAGTTCTACTTTTTCGCCGATCGCCGCCGTCTGCTGCAGCTGCAGCTGCACCGCCTCCGCCGTATCGCTGGCGCCGGAAGCAACTTCCTCCATCGCCTCCCGCGTCGTCTGTGAGGAAGCCCGCAGATGATCTACTTTTTCGTGAATCTCATCAATACCCTCCTGCATTTTTGCGGAACGCTCCGAGACATCGTTTAAAAGAAGCTCCGTCTCATTCTGCGCCTTTCTGATTGTAACCAGCTTCTGGCGGCTGTTCGCCCCCATGGTCCCCGACGCCAGAAAAGAATAAATTCCCACAAGCACCATTGTCATGATCTGCAGAAGGCCGGAACCCATATCACGAAACCCGAATTTTCCGGTCATCGAACCGACAACCACCACAATAATGCTCTCGATCGATGTCCCCACATTAATTTTGATGGAATACGCCGGATCGTTGAAGATTGTAACCATCACAAGCATCGGCACCACGTACAGAAATGTCATGCTGTTCGTCGTCGTGAACAGGATAAATGTATACATCAGTGCAAATCCGATTGCCACCAGATGTTTGATGGCCGCCGTCTCATGACTGCGGCTCCAGAAAAACAGTTCTGCCGCCACGGGAACCAGCGCCAGCAGCGCCACAATCACTGCGTATGCCGGTGTGCGGCGGCCCGCGACCGCCTCCGTCACAAATGTTCCTGCAATAATGACCGCCTCCAGCGCATGGCACAGCATTGCCACCCGGTTATTCCGTTCCAGATCCGAAACCTCTCTTTTGTTCATAAACTCCTCCCATATACTTTTTCACATTTTTCGTGGAATTTTCACAGTTTTCTGCAATTATCTCTGGTAAAAATGTATCACGATTCGGCTTTCGATTCAAGTGTTCAGCACATCTTTTCCCGCAGCCTCATCAAAATCTTTTTTTCCGTCCGGCTGACCTGCACCTGCGACATTCCAAGCAGCGCAGCCACCTCATTCTGGGTCCGGTTCCCGAAATAGCGCAGTTCAATCAGCTGTTTTTCCCGCTCCGGAAGCGTCTGCAGCAGCTGGTCGACAACCATCTGGTTGAGAACTGCTTCCTTTTCCGGCTCCTCTCTGTCATAGCCGCCGGCCGCCCCGCTGATCTGATCAATCAGGAGCAGTTCGTCCCCGTCTTTCTCGTAGACAGGCTGGTAAATGGATTCCACTTCCCGTCCGGCCTCCATCGCCAGAATAATCTCCTCGACGGCAAGCCCGGTTTCCTCCGCCACCTCGTCCAGTCCCGGCTCACGCCCCAGTTTTGCGAGAAGCAGCTGCCGCGCTTTCCCGATCTTATATCCGTTTTCCTTTAAGGTACGGCTCACCCTGACCATGCCGTCATCCCGCAGAAAGCGCCGGATTTCCCCCGCTATCATCGGAACGGCATAAGTCGAAAATGCCAGATTCAGCGACACATCAAATTTGTCTACAGCTTTCATCAGCCCGATACAGCCAATCTGAAAGAGCTCCTCCCGGTCATGTCCCCGGTTCGCAAAACGCTTTGTGACGGCATGTACCAGACCCAGATTCTCAGAAACCAGCCTGTCCCTGGCCTCCTTATCCCCCGCGTGTGCCTGTTCCATCAGTCTGGCCAAACGATTCATAATATGTATCAACCTTCCTGCACGCCGATTTTTTTCCGCATCCGCACCCTCGTCCCTTGTCCCGGGGACGAGGAAACCTGAACTTCGTCCATAAACGCTTCCATAAATGCAAACCCCATCCCGGAACGCTCAAGCTCCGGCTTTGTGGTGTAGAACGGCTCCATTGCCTTTTCAATATCCGGAATTCCCTTTCCGGTATCCTCCACGGCAATCTCCACCTCATTCCCGCAGATACGGCACATAAGCACTACTTTCTCCTCCGGTCTGTCGTACCCGTGAATAATCGCATTGGTCACCGCCTCGGATACGGCAGTCTTAATATCCGCCATCTCATCAAGCGTCGGATTCAGCCCTGCGATAAATGCCGCCACTGCAACCCGCGCAAAGCCCTCGTTGACGGAACGGGCGTCAAAACTTATGTTCATCTCATTCTGATTCTGCATGTTTTTTCTCCATTTCCTCCGTCCCCTCCATCGCCACGATTTTGTGAAGACCGGATACCATAAATATTTTTTTCACGCGCTCGTTCATATTCCGCGCCGCCACCGCGCCACCGCAGTATCCCATGTTCCTGCTCCGGCCGATAATCACGCCAATGCCTGAGCTGTCCATAAATTCTGTTTCCGCAAAATCAAACACGATTTTCCTGACGTGACAGATCTCCGTCATCATATCCGCTTCCATCCTAAGGCTCCCGGCCTGATGGTGGTCAAGCTCTCTCGGCACACGGACGAGCAGATACCCGTCCTGCAGTTCACAGTATTTTTTCATCTCTACCCTCCATATTTTCTCCGGTTCCGCGTAGCTCATCGCGATGGCTCACACCCTCCTGTGAAAACCGACTAAGCGCTCGCGTACCCCGCACACAGTCTTTATGCCTTTCGTGATGGCTTTGATCGTTCTGACACAGTGCGATTCCCGCAAAGCTCTTTTTTGTATCGCGGAACCGGTTTCCGCGATACAAAAAAGACGCCCCTCTGACGTCTTTTGTATGCACTCCTTATATCATTTTCACCAACTCCGGTTCTACTCTGTATCCACATAATTCTGTGCGGTTCTCGCACGCTCTGTCCCCGGGTACAGCTCGATAATCTTCTGGTAATAGATTTTAGCCGACTCCGGATTATCGCTCTTGCGGTAAGCCTGCGCCAGATAATAGATGGCATAACCCTGCTCGTAATTCTCATCCAGATCCACAACTTTCTGCAGATTGGCCGCCGCCTCCGCAAAGTTCTGTGCATTGTAGGCATTGTAGCCCGTCTCGTACAGTGTCCTGACGTAATCAGCATTTACCTGGGCATTGATCGTGTTGTAGACATTTTTCGACTCATCATTCAGATATTCCGTATTGACGTTGGCGAGAGCATCCCCCGCCGCTGCAATATCCGAGGCCACATAAGCCGAGAACGCTGCCACCAGCTGCTCATAGGTGCTGATGCGGCTTACTGTGTTCTCTTCCTCCCCTTTTGCCTTATCCATCTGAGAGGTGAGCTCATCAATCTGCGCCTCCAGGGTGCTGATCATCTGGTTTTTGGAGGAAATGGTGTTGTTCGCCTCCAGCACTTCATCCTTTGCCTTATTCTGCATCTGGCGCCGGACGCCGGGCACAATCAGAAATCCTGTAATCGCAGCGCCGATTGCAATCCCGACCACAATATTGATAATCATCCCAGCCGCAGAGCTCTCTTTTAAATATCGTGGCTGGATGATGGTCTCATTCCCGCTCTGGTATGCAACCTGCTCATCCGCTTTTTTCTTTTTGCCGGATGCAGTCTCTTTTCCCTGCCCATCCACTTCCTGCAGATAGCGGAGGGTTATCGTATTGTTCGCGTCAATGCGGATCGCATTCTGCAGCGACTTTTTCGCCAGATCGAACTTCCGGTCCTGAAGATAGAGAAGCGCGAGAAGCTGATGGCCGCGCACAAGCTTCGGGTTCATCGACAATACCTTTTTGAGCTGGATCACAGCGAGATCCGTGCTGTCCTGCTGGCAGTAGAGCAGAGCCTGATTGTATTTTTTGATCGTCTGGTTAAATGACTCAAGACGGGACCGGTTACTCTGAATCTCATCCAGATACCGGCTTGCGGCGTTATCTTTCGGCCTGTAATTTTTGCTGATCACCCACTCGGTCAGCGCCTCCACCACCTCTCCTCGCTCAAAATAGAGCAGACCCAGCAGATTCCGCGCATTGATATTGAGCTTGTACAGCCGCAGACCGGCATTCAGGCTCTCGATGGCTCCCGAGAGGTTCCGCACCTCCGCTTTCTGTAATGCCTGATTGTAATATGCGTTGGAAGCCATTATGATTTTCTTATATGCTTTAACATTCACCCCGCAGTTCGGGCAGTGATCCTCTCTGCCCAGACCTGCACCGCAGTTCAAACACTCCATTCCTTTCCCTCACTTATATGAACTCTGATCTCCGTCCCTGATGTCTACATTTCCTGCTTTAATTCCTGTATCATCTCCATCAGCACATCCGTCATGTCGCTCAGCTCATGGCTGTAAATCGCCTGCTCCGCTTCCTCCACTTCAAGGCTTGGCTTAAAATTCTTTAACTCTTCTTCGAAATTTATCATATAACGCTCCGCTCTCCTTTTTCCGTTCTTCCAGTCATCCCCGTTTCCTGCCGGATCGCAGTCAGACCGGCCGGACGCCCCGGGACACCTGCTGTTTTTCCCGCCGGGACGGGAAAAAGCACCGCCATATTATTACTCTGTTACATTATAATATAGCGGTGCCAATAATCAAGTATATTTCTATTAAGATTTTTCTTTTCCGTAAAAAATCATACACTGTCGCAGAATACCAGCCTAATCGACACCCCGCGAGCAGGGCCGCGTGCTGATTTTATCCGGCATTTTGTAAAATTCAACGGCTCTCCCCATGTTTTTGAGCGTAAACTTCATATCGTCAATGTTAATTATCACACCCGGATAGACCGCGCCGTACACGGAAACGCATGCCCCCTGCGCGGCGTCCGCCAGAAACTTGAGCTTCTTCGCCTCCGCCTCGTCGCTGGCCAGCGTCGCGGTGTCCTTGATCTTGATCCGGAGCAGAGACAGTCTCCTCGCATCCTTTGCATAGCTGACGCCGCGTTCCTTCTCCAGCATCTCAAACTGGCGCAGACCGCCCTCTATCTTCTCGAGATTCTCCCTGGTCGCCTGGATCTTCTTTTCCAGCACCCGAAGCCGGCTGTACACTTCAAGCCCCGCTCCCACAAAGACCTCGGTCTTCTTTTCCGCGTCGTTCCCCAGTGCGGAAACCTCAATCCCACGCACTGCTGACACCTCGCCGCCGATCACGCTTCCGCGCGGGCCGTCCACGACCACTTTTCCCTGACATCTGACAGTACACTCCATCAGCACATCCGCCTGGATCGTCCCCTCGCAGTCAATGCTGGTAAATTCGAAAAACTTCGCGGTAATATTGCCCTTTGTCTTTACCGTGCCCTTATTTCCGCCGAGCATACCGCTTCTGAGGATAATATCCTTCCCCGCTTCCAGTTCACAGGCTTCCGCCACACCGTCGATCGTAATGTTCCCAGTCGCTTTGATCGCGACGCTGCTCTCGACATTGCCGTGAATAATGACATCCCCCCGGAAATTGATGTTGCCGTTGGCCACTTCCGCATTTCCAAAGATCTCATGCACGGGCAGAATCACAATCCGGTCATTCTGCTTCTCGATCTTACCGTCGATGGACGCGGTGTAGGTCAGGTTATCGTTCATGCGCTCAAAGCCTTTGCCCTTGATCGGCAGCTGCTCCCTGCCCTTTTTCGCGATAACCGCCTTCCCCTTCACCGTCACGCCATCCTGCCCCTCAATCGCAGGATGATAAATTGCAATCACCTGCCCGGCGACAACCGGTTCGATTGAATTGACAGACCAGTAATCAACCGAGCCGTCGGGAAGAAGCTTAGGCTTTCTGTCCAGATTTGTATTGAAATTATAGTCGTAGTATCCGTCCACACCGTCTACCGGCTTTCTTCCCCGCGCGATCAGGATCTCCTCATTGTACATCCTTCCCGCAACAATCCGCGACAGCCTGGCCTGGTCGATACCGGTATTAATCCCCTTATCTCCCAGGACCTCCATCAGGATGGAAACGGTATATTCTCCTTCTTCTGCTCCCGGCTCCGGAAGCGTGAGATATGCCTCCATATCATCATAACTCACGCGCACCAGAACTCTTTCTTTTATTAGTGCTGGCATCTTACACTACTCCCTGCTTTACTTGTTCATCTCAGTCTGATAACTTCTCTCCTTTATATCATACTAGTCCACCGGAATATTTTCAAGTAAATCTTGCAATGTGACGCTCTTTTTTAGTGATTTATGCGCAAAAGACGCTCTTTTACCTGCTCCATCATCTGTTCATAACCGGCAAGTTTTTCTTTTTCCGCCTGTACCTTCTCCGCCGGAGCCCTGCTCAGAAACTTCTCGTTCGAAAGCATCCCGCGGGAACGGGCCAGCTCTTTTTCAAGGCGCTCCTGCTCTTTCTCAAGGCGCTCCTTTTCTTTCTCAAAATCCACCAGATCCTCCAGCGGCAGATAAAGAGTCGCACCTGCGATCACAACCGACACCGCGTCCTCCCCGATCCCTTTCATATCAGGCTGCACAGACACCCCGCTGGCCGACGCCAGACTCTGATAAGCCTCCCGGTTCACCGCAAAAATATCCCGCAGCGCCTCGTCGGCGGAAACGATAAATACCTTTGCCTTCCTGGACGGCGGAACGTCCATGCCGGCGCGCGCGTTCCTGATTCCCCTCACAAGCTCCATGCAGTGGGAAAGCGCTTCTTCCTCCGCCGGAAAATGCCACGCCTCTTTGTACCGGGGCCAGTCTCCCAGCATGATCGTCTCTTTTTCCGGATGCAGCGTACAGAAAATCTCCTCGGTAATAAAGGGCATAAACGGGTGCAGAAGCCTGAGCGCCTCCGTCAGAACCGTCCGCAGCGTCCAGAACGCGGCGTCGGCCGATTCCCTGTGCTCCTCCTTCTGATACATGCGGACTTTGCTCATCTCGATATACCAGTCGCAGAACTCATCCCAGATAAAATCATATACTTTCTGTACCGCAATACCCAGCTCGAATTTTTCCATATTCTCCGTGACTTCTTTTGCCAGGGTGTTAACTCTGGACAAAATCCACTTATCCGCAGCCGTAAGGCCTGCCGGCAGAACCGCGGTATCCTCCGCGCCGCCCTCTTTACCCGCCTGATCACTGCCGTCTGCAAGATTCATCAGAATAAAACGCGATGCGTTCCACACCTTGTTGGCAAAGTTCCGCGACGCCTCAACCCGTTCCCAGTAGAAACGCATATCATTTCCGGGGGCATTTCCGGTGATCAGGGTCAGCCGCAGGGCGTCTGCGCCGTACCGGTCGATCACTTCCAGCGGGTCAATTCCGTTGCCCAGGGACTTGCTCATCTTGCGCCCCTGCGCGTCGCGGATCAGACCGTGAAACAGCACCGTGTGAAACGGCTTTTTCCCCATATGTTCATATCCGGAGAAAATCATGCGGATAACCCAGAAAAAGATAATATCATAGCCGGTCACAAGCACATCTGTCGGATAAAAATAATCCAGTTCTTCGGTATGTTCCGGCCAGCCCAGCGTCGAAAACGGCCAGAGCGCGGAGGAGAACCAGGTATCCAGCGTATCCTCATCCTGCTCCATCCGCGCGCAGCCGCAGTGCGGACATTTCTCCGGCGCCGTCTTTGCAACCACCATCTCCCCGCAGTCCGCGCAGTAATAGGCCGGAATCCTGTGCCCCCACCAGAGCTGCCTGGAGATGCACCAGTCGCGGATATTATCTGTCCAGTTGAAGTAGATCTTCTCCATGCGCTTCGGAAGCAGCCGGATCTCTCCGTTCTTTACAGCCTCCACAGCGGGCTTTATCAGTCCGTCCATCTTTACGAACCACTGCTGCTTCACCAGCGGCTCCACCGTCGTCCCGCAGCGGTCATGGGTTCCCACATTGTGTGCGTGAGGCCTCGTCTTTACGAGCAGCCCGAGCCCCTCAAGATCTTCCAGCAGAGCCTTTCTGCACGCATAGCGGTCCATCCCCTCATATTTCCCGGCGTGCGCGTTCATCGTCGCGTCATCATTTATGACAGTGATCTCCGCCAGACCATGGCGTTTCCCCACCTCAAAATCATTCGGGTCATGGGCCGGTGTGATTTTCACACATCCTGTCCCGAATTCCATGTCGACATAAGAATCTGCGATTACCGGAATCTCACGGCTGGTCAGCGGCAGCTTTAACGTCTTCCCGACCAGATCTTTGTACCGCTCGTCGTCCGGATTGACCGCGACCGCGGTATCCCCGAACATTGTCTCCGGTCTCGTCGTCGCGATCTCCACATATCTGCCTTCCTCCCCGGCAACCGGGTAATTGATATGCCAGAAAAAGCCATCCTGCTCCTCGTGCTCCACTTCTGCGTCTGAAATCGATGTCTGACAGACCGGACACCAGTTGATAATTCTGGATCCCTTATATATCAGCCCTTTTTCATACAGTTTTATAAATACGTCGAGCACCGCGTCCGAGCACCCCTCATCCATTGTAAAACGCTCCCTGTCCCAGTCCGCGGAAGAGCCCATCTTCTTAAGCTGATTTACAATGCGGTTCCCGTACTCATCCTTCCAGTCCCGGCACTTTTCGAGAAACCCTTCCCGTCCGAGTTCATTTTTGTCGATCCCCTGTTCCTTCAGGCTCTCGATCACTTTTACCTCCGTGGCGATGGACGCGTGATCGGTACCCGGCTGCCAGAGTGCATTGTACCCCTGCATCCGTTTATACCGTATTAAAATATCCTGCATTGTATTGTCCAGCGCATGCCCCATGTGCAGCTGCCCTGTGATATTGGGCGGCGGCATCACAATGGTAAACGGCTCCCTGCTGCGGTCCGTCCCCGCGTGAAAATATCCGCTGTTCTCCCATTTCTGATAGAGACGGGCCTCTATGCCCTTCGGGTCATATGTCTTTGCAAGCTCTTTTGTGTTTGTCTGTTCTGCGCTCATGGCATTTTCCTCCCTCTTCACCTGTCATCTGCCGCATGTTACCCTTTTTTATCCGTTTGCCTTACAAAGGATGGGTGTTCCTGCGAAAAAAAACACCCTCCGCAGCCGGCTCATGCCGGGTGCAAAGGGCGATCAGATCGCGGTACCACCTCTGTTCGCTGGTATAAAACCAGCCTCCTTCCAGCCGTCGGGGACGCTTCCCTTACAGCCGGCGGTCCGGTAACGGGGACCACCCGGAAATACTTCTGCGTCCGACAGGGGACCGCTTTCTCGGTATTCCGGTTTAAAAGCCACGTTCCGCATACATCTCCTGAAAGAATCTTACAGCCGGTGAATTCTTCTCTCTGGCAGGCACATATGCGTACTCATCTTTCTCATAACCTTTGGCAGTGTTTGTTTTATCATACGGTCTGCGCGGCGATTTGTCAAGAAATTTCCCGCGCGGATACTCAGTTTTACGCTTTAGAATTTGTTTCCATTTTTTAGAAAAATGTTATTCCTTCTTAAGAGATTCTTCATTTTGCAGTCAAGATTCCGTCACATTTCTCCTGTAAGATGAGTTCTATCAAAAGGAGCTGTTGAGTTTCGGCGGGAGCACCGGGGTTCTGTCAGTTCCGGCAAAAAGCTCTCCTGTCCGCCACTGGCCGGCAGGTTTCCATATACACAATGCCGTTATCCGGCATGCCACCCGGTGGCAGAAAAAAGGGCCCTGGAAAGTTGCCTCCTCCTCTTTCCCAGGGCCTTTTCTTATTGCGCAAAAGCCGGCTCTAATTTTTCCATTTCCGCGCGGGAATCTTCCTCTCCGCAAGTCTGTGTTTCACAAATCCCCTGAAAAGTGCATAGAACACGGAGCAGAGCGGAATAAACAGGATAATCCCCATAATTCCGAACAGATTGCCTCCCAGCGTCACGGCAGCCAGCACCCAGATCGACGGCAGACCGACGGAGCTGCCCACAACGTGCGGGTAAATCAGGTTGCCCTCCACCTGCTGAAGTACCAGAAAGAGCACGAGAAACCAGACCGCCTGCACCGGATTCACCATCACGATCAGCAGCATCCCCACGGCACAGCCGATAAAAGCCCCGAACAGGGGAATCAGTGCTGTCAGCGCAATCACGATGCCTGTCAGCATCGCATACGGCATTCTGAAAACAGTCATGGAAACCACAAACATTGCACCGAGGATCACCGCCTCCACACACTGACCGGACAGAAAGCTGGAAAACACCTGATCGGAGAGCGCAGCCACGGAAATCAGCTTCTCCGTCACCCTCTCCGGTATCAGGGCATACAGGACCTGTTTCACCTGCGAGGAAAGTTTTTCCTTCTGAAACAGCACATAAATAGAAAACGTAAAACTGATCACGAAAGTTGTCACTCCGCTGACAATTCCGGAAAACACACCGACCCCCGAACTCACAATCCCCGACGCAACGGACCTGACAAAATCCACAAGAGACTCCGAGATTTTTGCCCAGTCAATATTCAGCTCCTCAATCGCCGGCCCCAGCCACGGCCACTCGTCCGGAATCGCCTCAAGCTGTTCCTGCATGGCGGAAAATGCCTTTGGAATCTGCGTGACCAGCATCCCGACTGTATTCCCAAGCTCCGGCACCACCACCACAAGCGCCAGCACCACCACCCCGATGACGCAGAGCAGCGTGAGCAGATATGCCGCCGGACGCCGGAACTTTTCCATCTTTTTGTTTTTCTGAAACAGATACTTCTCGATCTGCTTCATCGGAACATTCAGGATAAAGGCGATCGCGCCGCCGATCAGAAACGGCATCAGAATCCGCATCACAAAGCGGAACGCCCCGATGACCACATCAAAATGCTCCAGGCCGCAGTATAGCAGAATCGCCGCCGCCACAATCTCGATCAGACGCCTTCTGGTCTGTTTTGATATTTCCATAATCTTTTTGTATTTCCTTTCTTATACCACCGAAATTCCCCCGATCCCCATAAACCAGCACACCAGATAAAGCAGCAGCAGGTGCACCGGATAAAAAAGATAGAAAAAGTATTTCAGCTTCCAGCCTCTCTCCCCATTGTAAAATGCTATTATGGCAAACGCAGCCAGCGCCGGCAGCTCCCACCAGAAAAATGCCAGGCAGCCCGCCAGAATCTGCATTCTCCTGTTCTTCCGGAACGCAAATAATATCATAATACAGAGCACGCCGCGCGCGCCGTAGTCTGTCCCGAGCAGCTCCGCAGCCCCCATAAACAGCACTGCCTCCGCCACGCCAAGGATCACCTGCAGAATCCGGTTCCACTGCGTTTCTTCTATATAATAGTACACTGTCATTGCAAGAAATCCCAGGAACAGGGTGAAAAAGATATTCTGATACCCGAATTCCAGCAATGTGCCTTTAAATGCAAGGTCAAACGGAATCTCCGACACCAGCGCAAAGAGGCCGAGCCGGACGGCATACCGAAAGCGGTTTCCCGTGTGCTCAAATCCCTCCACCATGAGAAAGCAGAAAATCGGAAAGGCAACTCTCCCGATCATCCGCAGCACGAGATAGACCATG
The DNA here is from genome assembly GCA_947062675.1 of uncultured Roseburia sp. Lineage (GTDB taxonomy): Bacteria > Bacillota > Clostridia > Lachnospirales > Lachnospiraceae > Roseburia. The sequence continues at coordinate 4,174 of CAMSQM010000035.1, read as the reverse complement.
TATAGTGCGGCGTGGCTGGAAAGCCATGTCTCAATCGTCTCCTCCGTCGCCATCGCTTCCATCATTCCGCTCGTCATCAGAAGACGCCCGAGCACTGCCGCCCCGATATGATCAATCAGCATCGTTACAATCGCAATCATTTTTAATGTGCTTCCGCTGATCCCTTTTCTACCCGTCCTCTGTCCGGACTGCATTTTCATGCCGGTGCCTGCCACAGACACTGCCATATGTTCTACCTCCATATTCCCGACATCCTGCCCAGGCCTGCAGATATTCCGCCGTAAAACTTCCCGGGCGATGTCTCCTTGTATCCGGCCCGAAAGCCCTGATATTTAACCCAGAAATTCTTCCACGCAGCGCAGGTATGCCTCTACCGGATCTTTTGCCTGCGTGACCGGCCGTCCGACAACGATATAATCCGACCCGAGTTCCCGCGCCCGCGCCGGCGTTGTCACACGCTGCTGATCCCCCATATCCCCATCTGCGAAGCGGACTCCGGGCGTGACCGTGAGGAATCCTTCCCCGCACGCAGCATGAACTTTCCCCGCCTCCAGCGGCGAGCAGACAATCCCGTCCAGCCCCGCCTCCTTTGCGTTCTGCGCGTAATGCATTACCGTCTCGTCCATGGGCCGCTCAATCAGAAGCTCCCTGCGCATCACTTCCGCGCTCGTCGAGGTGAGCTGCGTCACCGCAATCAGCAGCGGCCTTGTCCCGTCCGCCCTTGTCAGACCCTCAAGCGCCGCCTCCATCATGGCTTTTGTGCCCGCCGCATGGACATTGCACAGATCGACATCCAGCCCCGAGAGGACCGCCATCGCTTTTTTTACCTGGTTGGGAATATCGTGCAGCTTCAGATCGAGAAAAATCTGATGACCCATTCCCCGGATCAGCCGTACAATCTCCGGCCCTTCCGCGTAAAAAAGCTCCATCCCGATCTTGATAAACGGCTTTTTATCCTGAAACTTCCCCAAAAATGAGATGACCTCCTGCTTACTGTTGAAGTCACACGCAATAATCACATCTTTCCCCATACTATCCTCCGCTTTTCTGAATTTATTGCACAATTATACACTTCCTTTGCGCCTTTGGCAAGAATATGTTATAATGGCGCCAGCGACATCAATATCTTTCAGAAAGGATTTTACGTATGAAACAATCAGGATACAAGAGATATCTGATCGCAGCGCTGCTTCTCCTCTTTCTGGGAATCAGTCTGGCTGCGCCGGAACGGCTCCAGGCTGCTGCCCAGCCGGTCACCGTGACCTCCTGCAAGCTGACCAGCAAAGGAAAAAAGGTCACAATAAAAGTCCGGGTAAAAGAAAAAACGTCCGACATGGGCAAAAAACTCTATCTGTTTGCCCTCGACGCAAACGCATCCGAGACTAAAGTGTCCGGTGTAAAACCGCTCGCCTCAGTCCGGACAAAAACAGGCACCCTGACTTTCCGGGTAAAGTATAAAAGCACGATGCTCTGTCAGAAATTTGCGCTCGCCTCGAAATCCGGCGATACATACCGGATCCTTGGCACTCCGCGCTATATCACCAACCCTGAACTGCTCGCATCCTACACCGGCAGCGGGCCGAAAGTGACCTCCAAAAAGGGGCTGCAGGTGGAAGATTTCGCCGAATCGCTTGATCTTGGCATTAAGCATGCCGTGGTCAACTGGACTTTGAGCTCTTTCCTGACATCGGACAAATCGTCCGGCCTTCCGTACAAATACCGCGGAAAGACTTATTACCTGAATCCTCAGACCATCGCAGCCTGCGACTCCCAGATACAGGCCTACAGTCAGGCAAAGATTAAAGCGACTGTCATTCTGCTGCTGCCAAACGATTCTTCCCCGGCAACGGCGGCAATGCGCTATAAATGCCCGTCAAAGACCCTTTATTCGATGATCAAAACTTCCTCGCAGAATGGCTGCCGCATGTTCGAGGCCTTAATGACATTCCTCGCCAGCCGCTACGGCACTAAGCAGAATCTGGTCTCCGGGTGGATTCTTGGAAATGAGGTCAACAGCCCCGACACCTGGAACTACGGCGGCGGCAAACAGTTAAATACCTATATGAACAATTACGCCAGGGCATTCCGCATCTGCTACAATACCGTAAAAAGCGTGAGTAAAAAGTCCAAAGTCTACATCAGTCTGGACTATAACTGGAATTATGATGCCGACAGGAGCGGCAGCCGCTTTTTTACCACAAAATCTGTCCTGGATAAATTTTACAGCCGGATAAACGAACAGGGAAAAATTGTGTTTAACATCGCCTACCATGCTTACCCGCAGGGTCTGCGCGATCCGGTCTTCTGGGACGACTCCCACGCGACCAGTTCCACCAGCACAAATTTTATCACATTCAACAACCTGAATGTCCTCACTAACTATGTGAAAAAGAATTTTGGCAAACAATATACGATAATGCTCTCCGAACAATCCTTCAACTCGACCAGGGGAGAGGAAATCCAGGCTGCGGCCTATGCCTATGCCTACTATAAAAGCGAGGCGGACAGCATGATTGAGTCCTTTATCTACGGACGGCAGTTTGACCACGCCGTGGAAATGGCGGACGGACTTCACTGGGGCTTAAGCGACAATCAGCACAAACGACGGCTGATCTGGGACGTCTTCCAGTACATCGACTCTGCGGACTCTTTTAAGTTCACGGATCCGCTGCTGAAGTATACCAATCTGACGAAATGGACAAAAATATCCGGCTTTAAAAAGTCCATCTGTAAGGACATGCCATCCCTCCGCGTGAAAACCCTGACGGAAGGCATTTACTGTAACTCGACCACCTCCGCCACGCTGCTGTGGAAGCGGATCGCATCCTGTGACGGCTACGAAATATACCGCGACGACAGGCTGATCTCCTCCAACACCGGCAACTCTGAGCTTGGCTTCACAGATAAGGGACTTACCCCGGGCCAGACTTACACCTACCGCGTGCGAATGTATAAGAATGCCCCCGCCTCCTGGAATCCACTCGAAAAGATCAAACTCTTCGGCGCCCTCTCCGATCCGCTCCGGATCACGGTAACCGGCGCTAAGGCAGAGTGGAAAACAGAAGACTGCACGGTATCCGGCAAAAAGCTCTCCTTAAGCTGGAAAGGCCAGGAGGGCGTCAGCGGTTATGAGATCCTGCGCGCAGGCTCCGAAAACGGACTCTACACCCCGCTGGGAACAACGTCAAAAACGACTTACACCGATTCCGACACAGTGACCGGCACCACCTACTACTATAAAGTACGGGCGTATGTCACCACCGGAACAGGCCGCAGCACCGCAGCAGAATCTGACCCGCTCGCAAGGCAGGCACAGATCCAGCTGGACGCATCCATCGTGGATAATGAAGTTGCCCTCAAATGGACCCCGTGGCCGGGCGCCGTCGAATACCGTGTCTATGCAACCTCGGAATCCGACAATACATTTAAGCACATTAAGACAACAGCAGAAACCACTTACAGCTGTGTCCAGTATAAAAATGCAGACGGCGAAAAAGCCGGCTTTGACATGAATGAATATTATTGGTTCCGCGTGCGCGCAAAGCTTGCGGACGGTACATTCACGGAGTACTCCAACACCGCTGAGCTCCAGATTGTGGAAGAAATCGGCGGGAAGCAGGGCCGCAGACGCCAGACATCAACCGGGGAGACGGAAGACACCGAAACCACAGAAGAAGATTCCTCCGGAACAGAATCTTCCGATACGCAGTCCACGGAAGACGACACTTCCCAGACAGAGTCCCCTGAAACGGAATCTTCCGGAACAGAATCCTCTGAAGACGAATCTTCCGGAACAGAATCCTCCGAACCCGGATCTTCCGATACGCAGTCCACGGAAGAGACTCCTTCCGGAACAGAGTCCTCTGAATCCGGCTCTTCCGAAGACGCGTCCACGGAAGATGAAAACAGCGGTCCGGACACAGAAAACACAGAAAGTTCCGGCACAGAAAACGACGATGGCGCCAATGACGGCTCCGGCACAGAAAACGATAGTTCCGGCACGGAGGACAGCGAAAATGACGGTGAAAGTCCTGACAGCGGCAGCACCGAAGACAGCGAAATCCCCGACAGCGGCAGCACCGAAGACAGTGAAATCCCTGACAGCGGCAGCACTGAAGGCAGTGAAATCCCTGACAGCGGCAGCACTGAAGGCAGTGAAATCCCTGACAGCGGC
>CAMSQM010000034.1 GCA_947062675.1 uncultured Roseburia sp. | reverse complement strand
AGATCATGCCATGTGACTGGAGTTCAGACGTGTGCTCTTCCGATCTGATTGAGCGCAATACCCCTGTTCCGACGCGGTACAGCCGGGTGTTTTCCACAGCGGCAAATTTTCAGACCATGGTGGATATTAAAGTTCTTCAGGGAGAGCGGCAGTTTGCGAAGGATAATAAACTGCTCGGCAATTTCCGTCTGAAGGGTATCCGGGGAGCTATGGCGGGCGTGCCGCAGATTGAGGTTACATTTGACATTGATGTGAACGGAATCGTGCAGGTATCCGCGAAGGATCTCGGGACCGGAAAGCAGCAGCAGATCACCATTACTTCCGGCACGAATATGCCGGAGGATGAGATTGAGCGCGCTATCCGGGAGGCGGCGGAGTATGAAGCGGATGATGGGAAAAGGCGCGCCTGTATTGAAGCGCGCAGCGGGGCGGATGCGCTCATACGCAGGACGGAAGCCGCGCTCGCAAAGGAAAAAAAGAATCTGGAACGTCCGCTGAAAAAACAGATCAGATCGGACTTATCCTATTTAAAAAAACTTGTCGCCCGCACGAAGCCGGGGAATGTGACGGAGGAACAGGCTGCGGAGCTGAACAGGGCAAAGGAAGCGCTGGAGCGCTCGGCGGCGCTGATTCCGGAGGAGTGACAGGTGGCAGATGGGAGACGTACGGCAGGAGAATAACGAGGAAAACGAAAAAGAAAAGGAGATCACCAGAGAGCTTTTTTCGAACCGGGAGGAACTCACCTCCCACAGCAGGTACGCGCAGGAAAAAAGGATTGCGGCACTGATTGCGTCCGGAGAGGTGGAGAAGCTGGAAGAGATTCTTGCGGGCGTGCGGGACACGAAAGTGGGGAAGATGTCGAGAAACTCATTCCGGCAACAGCTCTATGCCGTGATTGTGGGAATAGCGCTCGCGACAAGGGCCGCCATGGACGGCGGCATGAATGAGCAGGAGGCTTACACGCGCAGTGATATTTATATCCGGGAGGCCGACGCGTGCACAATGCCGGAGCAGCTCTGGAGGCTGTATGTGCGCATGGCGGCAGATTTTGCCAGGCAGGTGCGCGCGGTCCGGCAGCAGGGCGGGGGGTTCCCGGAACCGGTGGAGGCTGCGGTGGATTACATTCTGCGGCATCTGCACTATGAGATTTCACTGAAAGAGATCGCGGATCATGCGGGCCTGAGTGAAACGTATTTCAGTGCCCTTTTTAAAAAGGAGACAGGGGAGACGGTCAGTACGTTTATTCAGCAGAGCCGGGTGCGGGAGGCAGAAAGTCTTCTGCGGTATTCTGAGTATTCTCTGATGGAAATCGCAGAGTATCTGGGATTCTGCTCCCAGAGTCATTTTTCAAAAACATTCCGGCGCTATGCCGGCGTGACGCCCGGGCAGTACCGCAGAGAGCATTTTAAGAGAATCTGGTGAAAAATACAGTATGAGAATATTAGTTACAAATGATGACGGAATCCATGCGGAGGGAATCCGCCGGCTGGCGGAGGCCGCCACGGAATTCGGGGAGGTCTGGGTAGTGGCGCCTGGACAGCAGTGCAGCGCGATGTCGCAGCGGATCACTGTGCACGGGGAGGTGTGCGTGCAGCCGGCAGATTTTCCGGTCAGCGGCGTGCGCAGTTACCGTGTGGAGGGGACGCCCGCGGACTGCGTAAAAATCGGTCTGCTTTATCTGATGCCGGAGAAGCCTGATTTTGTGTTTTCCGGCATCAATAATGGTTATAATGCCGGATATGACATCGCGTATTCCGGCACAGTCGGGGCGGCGATGGAGGCGCTGATGCAGGGCGTGCCCGCGATCGCGTTTTCCAGTGATCCCAACGGTGAGTACGGGGTTCTTGAGGAGCATTTAAAGCCTCTGACGGAAGAGCTTCTGAAACGGGAGACGGCGGCAAATGAGATCTGGAATGTAAATTTTCCGGGCTGTGCGCCGGAGGAATGCAGGGGAATCCGCGAGGTCCGGCGCACGGCGGCGCGGCCGTTTTACCTGGACCGCTATGAGCGGAAAGAGCTGGCAGACGGAGGCTTTAAGCTGCTTCCGATCGGGGTTCGCGTGGAAGAGGCGGCAGGGGATGACGATGTAAGCGCAATCCTGAAAAATTATATTTCCATTGGAAAAATACGAAACTATCTGATGGGGTAAACGGATATGGAAAAGATTTCCGGTATGAAGGCCGGGGACGGACGGGAGGCAGCCGGAATTTTTAAGAAACCAGTACTCAGATATGAGTTTACATCCTCTGGGAATTCATGTAAAATACAGGTACCGGACAGTGGTCCGGGGACCGGATCGCCCGCAAAAGCGGACGGGCGGAGGGAGGACTGAATAAATTTTCTGAGGTATGGAGGGAAAAATGGAGGAAACCATGAAAAAATCAAAAGTGTATTATACCAGTTTTAAGACGACAGCCAGCGAGAACCTTCTTCAGAAATTAAGGCGTCTGTGCCTCGCCGCGGGCATGGGAGAGATTGATTTTCAGGATAAATATGCGGCGATCAAGATTCATTTCGGGGAATACGGCAACCTGGCTTTTCTGCGTCCCAATTACGCGAAAGTGGTCGCGGATCTTGTGAAGGAACGGGGCGGAAAACCGTTTCTCACGGACTGTAATACGCTTTATGTCGGTACCCGCAAAAATGCCCTGGACCACATCGACACGGCCTATGCCAACGGCTTTTCCCCGTTTTCCACCGGATGCCATGTGATCATAGCGGACGGGCTCAAAGGGACGGACGAGGCGCTTGTCGCGATAGACGGGGAGTACATAAAAGAGGCGAAGATCGGCCAGGCGGTGATGGATGCGGATATTCTGATATCGCTGACGCATTTTAAGGGACATGAGTGTACTGGCTTTGGCGGGGCTCTTAAGAATATCGGCATGGGCTGCGGCTCGCGTGCCGGGAAAATGGAAATGCACAACGACGGCAAACCGGCGGTGGCCGGGGAGCTCTGTGTCGGCTGTGGCGCCTGCCAGAGAATCTGCGCGCACGCAGCGCCCGTGATTGCGGAGGGGAAAGCTGTTATCGATACGGATAAATGTGTCGGCTGCGGCCGCTGCATCGGTGCGTGTCCGAAAGATGCGGTTCATCCGACGCAGGACAGCTCAAATGACATTTTAAACTGCAAGATCGCTGAATATACAAAGGCAGTCTGTGACGGACGGCCGTGTTTTCACATTTCCCTGATCTGCGACGTGTCGCCGAACTGTGACTGTCACGGGGAGAATGACGTTCCGATTATTCCCAATGTCGGTATGCTGGCTTCATTTGATCCGGTGGCCCTTGACATGGCGTGCGCGGACCTCTGTAACCGTCAGCCAATGCTGGAGAATAACAGTGTTCTGCATGAAAACTATATGGCGCATTCACATGAAGACGGGGAAGCGGCTGCGGATCACTCGGATTATTTTCACATAACACATCCGGATACGGACTGGAGGAGCTGTATCCGCCATGCCGTAAAGATCGGTCTTGGGAGTGCGGAATATGAACTGACGGAAATCTGAGAAGCGGTTTTTGCTGTGCGCCGCAGCGCCGGCAGATTCCGCGCCGCGGATATGCGTGGAGAAAAGTGCCCGCGAACCGGGGCGGTGCGTTTCTTTGCCGGCCGGCGGCATAAAACAGGGGGGTTTATGAAGAAAATAATGAGAATCCTGTCCGCCCTGCTGGCAGGGATCCTGCTGTCCGCAGCGTTGCCGGGAGAGACGGCCCTGCGGGCGGAGGAAACGGCGAAGCAGATTGATATTCTGTTCACGCATGATACGCATTCCCACCTGAACAGTTTTTCTACCGTTCTGGACGGAAAGGACACGGTGACCGGTGGATTTGCGCGGATAAAGACACTGATTAACGGCTGGAAAGAGAAGAATCCGGACACGCTGGTGCTGGATGCCGGTGATTTTTCCATGGGAACACTGGTGCAGACGGTATTCGGGGAGGAGGCCGCGGAGCTTCGCATGCTCGGTGAGATCGGATGCGATGTCACAACACCCGGCAATCACGAGTTTGATTACCGCTCGGAAGGGCTTGCCAGTATGCTTGAGAGTGCGGCGTCAAAGGGAAGCGCGCTCCCGGAGCTTGTCGTCTGCAATGTGGACTGGGAGGCCATGGAGAAGGCGGGGCTGTCGGAAGGGCAGAATGAGATTGCGGATGCCTTTGACACCTATGATGTGAAAGATTATGTGATTCTTGAGAAAGGGGACGTGAATGTCGCTGTGCTGGGCGTGTTCGGGGACGACGCCCTTGCCTGTGCGCCGACCTGCGAGCTGCTGTTTGAGGATCCGGTAAAGGCGGTAAAAGAGACCGTGGAAGAAATACTGTCGGACACAGATGTGGATCTGATTGTCTGCGTCTCGCACAGCGGGACCTGGGAGGACGAGAGCAAATCGGAGGATGAGATTCTCGCGAAGAGCGTTCCGGAGCTGGATCTGATCGTCAGCGGACATACTCACACGGAGCTCACGGAGCCGGTTATACACGGGAATACCGCGATTGTCTCCGCGGGCGAATACGGAAAGAATCTGGGCAGCCTGTCCATGCAGCAGGATGAGGGAGGCCGCTGGTCCGTCACGCACTATGAACTGCTTCCGGTGACGGAAGAGATCGCGGCGGATTCACAGACACAGGAAAAAATCGATGCTTTTATGGAGACGGTGGATGCCGGCTATTTATCGGCATTCGGATATACCAGAGAACAGGTGCTGGCCATAAACGAGGTGGATTTCTGCAGCCTGAAAGACCTGGAAATGATTCATACGGAGCTGAATCTGGGAGATATCATATCTGACGCATATCTCTATGCAGCCGGGGCCGCGGGGGCGCTGAATAAGGATATTCCATCCCTGGCGGTGGTTCCTGGCGGCACGATCCGCGATACTTACACGAGAGGTGCCGTCACGGTGGAGAGCGTATTCAATTCTTTCTCTCTGGGGACGGGGCCTGACGGGGTGCCGGGGTATCCGCTGATCTGTGTCTGGCTGACCGGAGAGGAGCTCCGGACCGCGGCAGAGATCGACGCGTCGGTTTCTGACTATATGACGACGGCCCGGCTGTTCATCAGCGGCATGAATTTCAGTTATAATCCGCACCGGCTGATACTGGACAGAGTCACGGACCTGTACCTGACCGGAGAGGACGGCAGCCGCATGGAAGTGGAGAACGATAAGCTCTATCAGGTTGTCGCGGATCTCTACAGCGGGCAGATGCTTGGCGCAGTTACCGGCATGTCTTATGGTCTGCTTTCGGTTGTGCCCAGATATGAGGACGGCACGCCGATAGAAGACTTTGAGGATGTGATCATCACGGAAAACGGGAAGGAATTAAAAGCCTGGGATGCCATTGCACGGTATATGACATCATTTCCGGATACAGATGGGGACGGTATCCCGGAAGTACCGGTATATTACAGCTCACTTCACGGCAGAAAAGTGGTGGAGGAGGGCAGAAGTCTGTCCGATCTGCTCAGAAATCCCGGCAGATATGCGGTTATGATGGCGATTGCGGCGGCGGCGTTTCTGCTGGCGGCTGTTCTTCTGATTTTTCTGCTCACAAAAGCGATCCGCCGGAGAGGGCGCAGAATCAGGAGAAGCCGGCGCGGCGTGTGATGAGCGGCAGAAGAGATGTTCCGGAATACAGGGGGCGCTGGCTCCCGGTGTGATGCATGAAACAGTTGGGCCTTAAATAGAATGAAAAAGAGTCTGGATTCGTTGCAGCCCGTAGCCTGCAGGCAGGATGCAGCCGGGGAGCGCGGTCTGTGACCGGAAATCATTACGGGAGTGAGAGAATGAGCGCACAGGACAAGACGGAACATATTTTACGTAAGATTCACATCCTGCTGTCCGGGAGTGAGGTATATGGTGAGGACACGAACCGGGTGATCGTTGATAAAAAACAGATGCAGGAGCTCCTTGCCCGTCTGAATGCCGGTATTTATGAGATCATGGATGAATACGATCTGACACAGCAGAGCCGGGATGCGGCGGATCGGGAAGCGCGCAAGCGGGGCGAAGAGATTGTGTGGGATGCGAGCCGCAAGGCGGAAGATGTCTATGCGGCGTCCGTGCTATACACAGACGAGGCGCTGTGCAGGGTATCTGATATCATGCAGGAAGCAACTGAGTCCATGAAGAAAATATACGAAAAGATGAGCGACGATATGAAAAAAGAGCGGGACATCGTGCGCCGCGATCAGTCGGAGCTGAAAAGTCATCTTCAGGATCTGGTGGATACGGAAAAATATTTAAAACTGATTGAGGAGCGGAATAAGGAGATCCGGAAAGAGAAGGAGCGGGAAAAAGAAAAGGAGCGGGAGAGAGAGAGGGAACGCCGCCTGGAAAAGGAAAAGCGAAGAGAAATGCTGCGGGCGAAGGCGGAACCCGGGGAAACGGCGGAGCCGGACGAAGGGAAGGCAGCGCCGGATACCGCTGCGGCGGCGGAGGCAGAAGCGCCGGAAGCTGCGGAGGCAGAGCCGGAAAAGTCCGCGTTTAAGGCTGTAAAGCCTGAAATAAAGATCAATCCGGAATATTTTGAAAAAGCCGGTATTCCGATGGAGGAAGCTTTGCCGCCGGAAGCCGGGGAGGAAGAGCCGGAGCCGAAACAGGTTATCCCTGAAATCAAAGTGAATCTGGACGCGGAGTATTTCCGCTGGAAGGAGGAGGCGGGGGAGGACATGGCGGTGGAGAAAAAGGCAGAGAGGCATTTTCTGTTCGGAAAGCTTTTAAAATAATGATCAAAGATAAGATAGCAGAGTCCGATAAGCCGGAAATCCATGTCAGGGTTTCCGGCTTATCTGCGTCCGTTTTCCACACAGGGTTTTCTGGTCTTCCCATGTATTTCTGAATTCTGTTATTCCCGGACTGCGACGCAGAGTGAAAATAGGGGAAATATGTAAAATTCTGGAGAAATAAGAAAAAAATTGTCGATAATGGGCGGAATACTACGTTTAGCGATTGCAATATCCGGCTTAAAGTGATAATATGACAGATATCAGCAAAAATTTTTCTGAAAGCCGGTGAAAAAATGAAAAATGGGAAAAACAGGAAAATTCTTAGAAGTAAAGAAAAAAGAGATTGTCTGGGAATGCGCCTGAAACACTATGAGTGGATTTTTGTCATAACCGGAAAGCCGATAGATCTTCTATTGTGCCCGCTGCTGCTTCTGCTGGTGCCGGGGGTGTTCTGGTGGTATGTATTTGGTCCGCCCGGGGAATGGAGGCGGCTGCTGTGGTATACCTATCTGATAATAGACGGGCTTCTGCTTCTGCGGTGGGGGAGTATCGCGTCGGCGAAAAAAGATCTGAGGGATCACCCGCCGCAGGAGGAATATGAAAAGAGTATAGAGGAGCTCCGGCAGAGACTGGAGATGTATTTTCCCAGTGAGGAAGATGGTAAAAAAAAGGAAGGGAAAGAGGAGGAGCGGAATGACAGCTGAGAGAAATGCGGAAGAGATCCGGTACCTGTCTTTTGAAGCCGCATGTAATCACGAATCTTTGTTCTGAATTGTAAAAAGATCATCTTCACCGGCCACGTCAAAATTGGCAATGTGCAAATCTTCCCGGCATTCTTTACTTTGATGATAATTCCCCTGCTGATCAACCTGCAGAACATTCGTTCCTGTTAAATTGTCCTGTACGAAATATGGAATAAAAGAGTCCGCAGGTGGTATAACACCTGCGGAATGTATTTTCTGGCGGAGTACAGGGCTGAAAAATCAACCGGATTGGCAATATACAACGGAAAATGGAAGACCTGGGACATGGATATAAAAGAAATGCCAGGGAAAGATGGTGTCCGAAACACTTGTGGTCTGAATGGGAATAAAAGAGTGCTGAATAAATGGTACAGCTCTCGCCTGATATAAAGTCATGCTGAGTCCGGAAAATAAAAAACCCCTCTGATTCGGGGATTTTCATAACGGAGAGTGTGGGATTCGAACCCACGTGCCCAGTAGAGGACAACTGCATTTCGAGTGCAGCTCGTTATGACCACTTCGATAACTCTCCGCAATGTTACTTATCCAGTATAGCACATTTTTTTATAATTGCAAGCCATCTGTTAAAAAAATATAATGAGTTAAGGAAAGGATTGCCAAATATCCGGTTTTGAGTTAGAATACTGGTAAGAGACAGCAGAAGTGTACATTATTGCAGAAGTTACATATTTTATAGCAATCAGCTGAAGGAGGGGGGAGTGTATATGAGCAGTATTTCAGGAGTCGGCTATTCGTCTTATGCGGATTATGGCAGGTTTGCATCCGGGCGTAAGATTCAGACTGCCGCGGACGGAGCGGCCCAGCTTGCCATTATACAGAAGCAGGATTCGCAGGTTCGCGGGTATCAGGCCGGGGCGCGCAATATCGGGACTGCGCAGGATCTTCTGAATGTTTCCGACGGGGCGATGTCAGGTATTACGGATTATTTACAGCGGATCCGTGAGCTTGGTCTTCAGGCATCTAACAGCGCGCTTATGACGGATTCGGATCTTGAGGGCATCCAGCAGGAGATTGACCAGCTCAAGCAGGGAATTTCGGACATTGCGGCCAATACGAATTTCAACAGGAAGAATCTTCTTGACGGGACTGCGGGAAGCCTGCATGTCGCGGCGAACGCGGACGGCGGCGGGATGGACCTTAACATGTCGGACGCGACATTAAAGGCGCTGGGGATCGCGGATTTTGATGTGACGAAGGAGTTCAGCCTTGATTCCATTGACCGCGCGCTCGAGAAAGTGGGTTCCGGCCGTAGCAGTATGGGAGCGCAGAGCAATGCGCTTGAATATGCGTACAACTACAACACAAATACGGTTCTGAATACGACTGCGTCGAAGAGCAGACTGGAAGATCTGGACTATGCGGGAGCGATATCTGATCTGAAGAAGCAGGAGACTTTGCGCGAGTATTCCATGTTTATGCAGATGCGGAAGCAGCAGGACGAGGCGAACAGGATGCACAGGCTGTTTTTTGCATAGACAGACCTGAGGCGGGAGCTGCAATTATAAGTATCAGGGGACAGGTAGAGCAGACTTTACTGTCCCCTGCTTTTTTCGGGAACGGCACAGGAGGAGGTCTGTATGAGAAAAAAGATTTATGGCATTTTGTCACTGATGCTTTTTATGGCACTGTGCTTTCTTCTGCCGGAGCGTGTTCTGGCGGATGGCGCTGTGGGGGATGGCAGCGGTGGAAGCACCTCGGAGACGGTGATTCCGGGGTATACGTTTTATACGATCGACGGGGAACCAGTTTCGACGGAGGGCGACGGCAAGAGCGTGACGGTCCTGATTTTTGGAAAGACAGACTGTGGCATCACGCAGGGGACGGTCCGGAACATCGCGGCAAGCGACTGGGTGAAAAGCCCGGATATCCGGGTGATTTTCGCGGCCCTGAACACGGAATCCGCTGATGTGGTAAAGAATTTTAAAAATGCATACGGCTGTGAGAATATTATATTCTGTCCCCAATCCTATTATGTTCCGGAAGCGTGGAATGAGTACTGCAATCAGTTTTCGCTGAGTACAAGATCGTTTGAGCTCGGATCGTTTCCGCATATTTTTCTTCTGGACGCCGCAAATCATCCGAAGAAAGGGTTGTCGGGCAGTCAGACTGCCGCGACGGTTCTCGCGGAGATACAGAAATTTTCGGATCCGGGTTACGAGGAGAGGGATCCGCTTCTCACGCTTAATATGAGCGGGGAGGAAAGCTATGCGTACGCCCGGTCCGTGTTCGCGATTGTGAATCAGAAGCGTGCTGAAAATGGAAGACCGCGGCTGGAACTGGACAAAGAACTGACGGAGGCGGCGATGCAGCGTGCCGCAGAGCTTTCTCTGTATTACAACCACACGAGACCGAATGGGGAGAAAGCTACTTCGATCTTAAGGCGGGATGGATGTACCAGAATCGCGGAGAATATTGCGGTGGGATATCTGACACCGGATGCCGTGATGAGCGGCTGGATGAGTTCCCAGGGGCATAAAGCGAATATCCTTGATCTGTATCTGAAGGGGATCGGGATCGGATGTTTTCGGGATAATCAGGGTATCTGGTACTGGGTACAGTATTTCGATGATAAGCAGCCGTGTGTGCCGCTGACAGAGAATGGCAGCAGACAGGTGACCCGCCCGGTTTCCATCCGCTCCTCCGTCGTTAATCTGTCGGCGGACGAGACGGCGCGGGAATTTTCGTGCAGCGGCGCGGGTACAACGGCTGCATTTGGGATTTATAATCTCAACAGGGCATTTCCGTACAGCAGGCCGCAGCTGAATCCGGGAGATTTTGATTTCACCAGCAGCAATGCGTCCGTGGCGACGGCCGGCGCCGATGGAACTATCGCGGTGGGGGAATCCGGAACGGCAGTGATTAAGGCGACGATAAAGAAGTCCGCCGTCTCGGTCAGCCTGAATGTTACCAGAAAAGCACACACCCTGAAAGATGAGGTCGTCGCTCCGACGAAGACTGAACAGGGGTACACGGTTCACACCTGTACGGTATGTGGGTATTCGTTCACGGATTCGTATGTGCCGGCCGTTTCTGAGCCGGAGCCTGGAAATCCGGGAGAGGGTGACGGCGGAACCGGTTCCGGGGACGGAAACAGTGGCTCGTCGGGAAATGGAAACAGTGACTCGCCGGAAAATGGAAGTACTTCAGGAAGTGACGGTTCGCCGGGAGGCGGAAGCTCTTCCGGAAGCGGAGGCGTCGGGAGCGGCGGTACGGGCACGGGGACTGTCGGGGGATCCGGTGGAAGTACCGGCGGCGGTACTTCCCAGTCGGGCGTGCGCAATGTCAGCGGGCTCACGGCGGGTTCGAAGGAGAAAACCATTACACTCAGCTGGCGCAAGGTGTCCGGAGCGAAGGGATATTTTGTATATCAGCGAAATAATACAAAGAAAAAGTGGGTGAAAATCGCAACCGTAAAGCCGGGAACAACCACATACACGGTCCGGAAGCTGAAGCCGGGAACGGCTTACCGCTTTGCAGTCAAGGCATACGCGACAAAGAACAAAAAACAGGTTACCAGTAAATCCTACACATCGGTGGATGTCGCGACAAAACCATCCGCTGTAAAATTCACCGTCACTGCGGGAAAAGGAAAAGCGACATTTAAATGGAGCAAGGTGAAAGGTGCGACCGGCTATACCATTTATTATAAAAGGAAGGAGACCGATGCTTTCCGGAAGCTTGGAAGCACGAAAAAGACCAGTTTTACAAAGACAGGGCTGGATTCCGGTAAGTATATTTTTACAGTGAGGGCGTATAAGACCTGCGGGGGAAGAAAGTATATGGGGACCTCGGCTGCAAAGACTGTAAAAATCAATTAGAAACTTCTTGACGGGCATTTCCACTTTGTGCTAATATATAGGGTGCACTATTATGGTGCAATAGGCTTATCATGCCGGTTTTATATAGTTAGTGACAGAATTTCACATACCATATCTTGTGGTTTTGTATATACCTGCGGGTACAATGGGTACCTGCAGGTATAATGTGTATCCGGGGGTGTGCCATACCGGCGTACACTAAAAATTTGATAAACGAGAGGTGAAACGTCAATGGAGAAAAACAGAATACGTCCCGTAAAGGCTGGAAAAGGCATACGTATGAGTTATTCGCGGCAGAAAGAGGTACTTCAGATGCCGAATCTGATAGAAGTCCAGAAGGATTCCTATCGCTGGTTTCTGAAAGAAGGCTTAAAAGAAGTCTTCGGCGATATCTCGCCGATCGCGGATTACAGCGGACATCTGAGTCTGGAATTCGTTGACTTTACATTGTGTGAGGATGATGTAAAGTATACGATTCCGGAATGCAAAGAACGCGATGCCACCTATGCGGCACCTTTGAAGGTGAAGGTAAGACTTCACAACAAAGAAACAGATGAGATCAACGAGCATGAGATTTTTATGGGCGATCTCCCTTTGATGACGGAAACCGGAACGTTTGTGATAAATGGTGCGGAGCGTGTAATTGTAAGCCAGCTGGTGCGCTCCCCCGGTATATATTACGGAATCGCCCATGATAAGGTGGGAAAGCGGCTTTACTCCTGTACCGTGATACCGAACCGCGGTGCATGGCTGGAGTATGAGACGGACTCCAACGATGTTTTTTATGTCCGTGTGGACCGGACCAGAAAAGTTCCGATCACTGTGCTTGTCCGTGCGCTCGGTGTGGGCAGCAATCAGGAAATTGTTGATATGTTCGGTGAGGAGCCCAAAATTCTTGCGAGTTTTGGAAAAGATGTTGCGACCAATTACGAAGAAGGTCTTCTGGAATTATATAAGAAAATCAGACCAGGCGAGCCGCTCACGGTTGAGAGTGCGGAGAGCCTTATTTCTGCAATGTTTTTTGACCCGCGCAGATACGATCTCGCGAAGGTGGGCCGGTATAAGTTTAACAAAAAACTTTCCCTGAAAAACCGCATCAGCGGACATGTTCTGGCAGAGGACGTCGTGGATATGACGACGGGAGAGATTATCGCGGAGGCCGGGACGGAAGTGACGCGCTCGATGGCTGACGACATTCAGAATGCCGCGGTTCCCTATGTGTGGATTCAGGGAGAGACCAGGAATGTCAAGGTGCTCTCCTCAATGATGGTTGACCTGCGGAATTATGTGGACTGCAATCCGAGAGAGCTCGGCATTACCGAGCTGGTTTACTATCCGATTCTTGCGCAGCTGATGGAAGAGCATCCGGACATGGAAGACTTAAAAGAGGCCATCCGCAAAAGTGTGCATGATCTGATTCCGAAGCACATTACCAAGGATGATATTTTTGCTTCTATTAATTACAATATGCATCTGGAGTACGCGATTGGCAATCAGGATGACATCGATCATCTGGGCAACCGCCGGATTCGTGCGGTCGGGGAACTGCTGCAGAACCAGTACCGGATCGGTCTTTCCCGTCTGGAGCGGGTGGTCCGTGAGCGAATGACGACGCTGGATCTGGAGGGGATTTCACCGCAGAGTCTGATCAATATCAAGCCGGTGACGGCGTCGGTCAAGGAGTTTTTTGGCTCCTCCCAGCTGTCCCAGTTTATGGACCAGAACAATCCGCTGGGTGAGCTGACACACAAGAGACGTCTGTCCGCACTTGGCCCCGGAGGTCTCTCGAGAGACCGCGCAGGGTTTGAGGTGCGCGATGTGCACTATTCTCATTACGGGAGAATGTGCCCCATCGAGACACCCGAGGGTCCGAATATCGGGCTGATCAATTCCCTTGCGAGTTATGCGAGGATCAACGAATACGGTTTTGTGGAGGCGCCATACCGCAAAATTGATAAATCCGATCCCAAAAATCCGCGTGTCACGGACGAAGTGGTATACATGACTGCGGATGAGGAAGACAATTATCATGTGGCGCAGGCGAATGAGGCGCTGGACGAGGAAGGGCATTTTGTGCGTAATTCCGTTTCGGGCCGTTATCTCGACGAGACACAGGAATATGAGAAGACCATGTTTGACTATATGGATGTGTCCCCGAAAATGGTGTTTTCCGTGGCGACGGCGCTGATACCGTTTCTGCAGAACGACGATGCGAACCGTGCGCTGATGGGTTCAAACATGCAGCGTCAGGCGGTACCGCTTCTGACGACAGATGCCCCGGTTGTGGGTACCGGTATGGAGACAAAGGCTGCAGTGGATTCCGGTGTCTGTGTGATTGCGCGTAAGTCCGGAGTCGTGGAGAGCGCGGAGTCCAGCCAGATTGTCATCCGGAGTGATGAGGGCAGCAGAGATGTTTACAAGCTGACAAAGTTTTCCAGAAGTAACCAGTCCAACTGTTATAACCAGAAGCCGATTGTGTTCAAGGGCGACCGGATCGAGGCGGGGGAAGTGATCGCGGACGGTCCCTCGACGCAGAACGGAGAGCTGGCGCTCGGCAAGAACCCGCTGATCGGGTTTATGACCTGGGAGGGATACAACTACGAGGATGCGGTCCTCTTAAGCGAGCGACTGGTACAGGACGATGTCTATACCTCAATTCATATCGAGGAATATGAGGCGGAAGCCCGCGATACAAAGCTGGGGCCGGAGGAGATTACGCGCGATGTTCCGGGTGTCGGCGACGACGCGCTCAAAGACCTCGACGAGCGGGGGATTATCCGCATCGGTGCGGAGGTGCGCGCCGGGGATATCCTTGTGGGCAAGGTGACCCCCAAGGGCGAGACGGAACTGACAGCAGAGGAACGGCTGCTCCGTGCAATTTTTGGTGAAAAGGCGCGTGAGGTCCGTGATACGTCGCTGAAAGTGCCCCACGGTGAGTACGGGATTGTGGTCGACGCAAAAGTGTTCACGCGGGAAAACGGCGACGAGCTGTCGCCCGGGGTCAACCAGGCAGTCCGCATCTACATTGCACAGAAGAGAAAGATTTCTGTCGGTGATAAGATGGCGGGCCGTCACGGCAACAAGGGTGTGGTATCCCGTGTGCTGCCTGTGGAGGATATGCCGTTTCTGCCGAACGGCCGGCCGCTGGATATCGTGTTAAATCCTCTGGGCGTGCCGTCCCGTATGAATATCGGGCAGGTGCTGGAAATTCACTTAAGTCTCGCCGCAAAAGCGCTTGGTTTCAATATAGAGACGCCGGTGTTTGACGGTGCCAAGGAGATTGATATCCAGGATACGCTGGAACTTGCCAATGATTATGTGAATTCCGAGTGGGAAGATTTTGACGCAAAATATAGCGATACGCTGAACGGAAACGTGATGAAATATCTGTATGAGAACCGCGCACACCGTTCGCTGTGGAAGGGCGTGCCGATATCGCGTGACGGCAAGGTGCAGCTGCGCGACGGGCGTACCGGGGAGCCGTTTGACTCGCCCGTCACAATCGGACACATGCATTACCTGAAGCTCCATCATCTTGTGGATGACAAGATCCACGCGCGGTCGACCGGACCGTATTCTCTGGTGACGCAGCAGCCGCTGGGCGGAAAAGCGCAGTTTGGCGGACAGCGATTTGGAGAGATGGAAGTGTGGGCCCTCGAGGCATACGGGGCTTCCTACACTCTGCAGGAGATTCTTACCGTGAAATCTGATGATGTCGTGGGTCGTGTCAAGACGTATGAGGCGATTATCAAAGGAGACAACATCCCTGAACCGGGAATACCGGAGTCGTTTAAGGTGCTCTTAAAGGAGCTGCAGTCGCTGGGGCTTGACGTCAAGGTTCTGGATGAGGACAGAAATGAAGTTGAGCTGATGGAGACGAGCGAATATGGAAACACCGATCTCAACTCTATTATCTCGGGAGATAAGGATTTTGCATTTGAGGACAGCGATTCCTTTGCGAGAATGGGATTTTCCCAGAAAGAATTTGACACGGACAACGAGGAACTTGTCGATATTGAGGACGAAGAGGACGGGGAAGATGAGATGGAAGAGGACGAGGACTTCTTCGACGACGCATCCGATGAAATTCCTGACGAGGATTGAGGAAAACCGCAGACAGAGGTATTGTAAGAAGGGAGTGTCATAAATGCCAGAGACAATGAGCAGGGAGACAACAGGGCAGTCTGTCTCGTTTGATGCCATCAAAATCGGGCTGGCGTCGCCGGAAAAGATTCGCGAATGGTCCAGAGGCGAGGTGAAAAAGCCGGAAACCATCAATTACCGGACGCTGAAGCCGGAAAAGGATGGTCTGTTCTGTGAAAAGATTTTCGGGCCGAGCAAGGACTGGGAATGTCACTGTGGTAAATATAAAAAGATCCGTTACAAAGGTGTGGTCTGCGACCGCTGCGGCGTCGAAATCACCAAGGCAAGTGTTCGCAGGGAGCGTATGGGGCATATTGAGCTTGCGGCACCGGTATCTCACATCTGGTATTTTAAGGGTATCCCTTCCCGGATGGGGCTGATTCTTGACCTGTCGCCGAGGACACTCGAAAAGGTGCTCTATTTTGCATCTTATATTGTGCTGGACGGCGGTAATACGGCGCTGCAGTATAAGCAGGTGCTTTCCGAGGCAGAATACCAGGACGCAAGGGAACAGTATGGAAACGGATTCCGTGTCGGCATGGGCGCGGAGTCCATTCAGGAACTTCTGCAGGCGATTGATCTGGAAAAGGATTCGGCGGATCTTCAGGCGGAGCTTGCAGACGCGACAGGGCAGAAGCGCGCGAGGATTATCAAGAGGCTTGAGGTGGTGGAAGCGTTCCGCGAGTCCGGAAATAAGCCGGACTGGATGATTATGACAGTGATTCCGGTAATCCCGCCTGATCTGCGCCCGATGGTGCAGCTGGACGGAGGCCGCTTTGCAACTTCGGATCTGAACGATCTGTACAGAAGAATTATTAACCGCAATAACCGTCTGCGGAGGCTGCTGGAGCTGGGAGCACCGGATATTATCGTCCGCAACGAGAAGCGTATGCTGCAGGAGGCGGTGGACGCGCTGATTGACAATGGCCGCAGGGGACGTCCGGTCACAGGTCCGGGAAACCGTGCGCTGAAGTCACTTTCTGATATGTTAAAGGGAAAATCAGGCCGTTTTCGTCAGAACCTGCTCGGAAAACGTGTGGATTACTCAGGTCGTTCGGTTATCTGCGTTGAGCCAAAGCTCAGGATTTTCCAGTGCGGGCTCCCGAAAGAAATGGCGATAGAGCTCTTTAAGCCGTTTGTGATGAAAGAGCTGGTCGCAAACGGGACCGCGCACAATATCAAGAGTGCCAAAAAGATGGTTGAGCGCCTTCAGACTGAGGTCTGGGATGTCCTTGAGGATGTAATCAAGGAGCATCCGGTGATGCTCAACCGCGCGCCCACGCTGCACCGTCTGGGGATTCAGGCCTTTGAACCGGTTCTGGTTGAGGGAAAGGCGATCAAGCTGCACCCGCTTGTGTGTACGGCCTTCAATGCCGATTTTGACGGCGATCAGATGGCAGTGCATCTTCCGCTTTCCGTTGAGGCGCAGGCGGAGTGCCGTTTTATGCTGCTCTCGCCGAATAACCTGTTAAAGCCCTCGGACGGCGGTCTGGTTGCCGTCCCGTCCCAGGATATGGTGCTCGGGATTTATTATCTGACACAGGAGCGCCCGGGAGCGATGGGCGAGGGAAAATTATTTAAAAACGTCAATGAGGCGATTCTTGCCTATGAGAATGGTGCGCTTGCACTGCACGCCAGAATCCGTGTCCGCATGAGCAGGACGATGCCGGACGGCAGAGTTCTCTCGGAGATTGTGGAATCCACGCTGGGGCGGTTTGTATTTAATGAAATAATTCCGCAGGATCTCGGGTTTGTGGACAGAAGTGTTCCGGGAAACGAGCTGAAACTCGAAGTGGATTTCCTGGTGGCAAAAAAACAGAACAAACAGATTCTGGAGAAAGTCATTAATATCCACGGCGCGACGCGCACGGCGGAAGTGCTCGATGCGGTCAAGGCCATGGGTTATAAATATTCGACGCGCGCAGCGATGACAGTGTCCATTTCCGATATGACCGTGCCTCCGCAGAAGCCGCAGATGATTGAGGATGCCCAGAACACGGTGGACCGGATCACAAAGCAGTATAAGCGCGGCCTGATCACGGAGGAAGAGCGGTATAAGGAAGTTGTCGAGACTTGGAAGGAAACGGATGAAGAACTGACACACGCGCTTCTTTCCGGGCTGGATAAGTATAATAATATCTTTATGATGGCGGATTCCGGAGCTCGTGGTTCCGATAAGCAGATTAAACAGCTTGCCGGAATGCGTGGGCTGATGGCTGATACGACAGGGCGGACGATCGAGCTGCCGATCAAGTCCAATTTCCGTGAAGGGCTTGACGTGCTTGAGTACTTCATGTCTGCGCACGGAGCCAGAAAAGGTCTCTCCGACACGGCGCTGCGCACGGCGGATTCCGGGTATCTGACAAGACGTCTGGTAGATGTCTCACAGCACATGATCGTGCGTGAGTCTGACTGCTGTGAGGGGACCGGAAGGGAGATTCCCGGCATGTGGGTGACTGCGTTCATGGACGGCAAGGAGGAGATCGAGAGTCTGCAGGAGCGGATAACAGGACGATTTTCCTGCAATACGATCTGTGATGCTGAAGGAAATGTACTGGTAAAGGCCAACCATATGATCACGCCCAGACGCGCGGCGCTTGTGATGAGCAGGGGTGTGGATGAAAAAGGTCAGCCGCTTTCGCGCGTCCGTATCCGGACCGTGTTATCCTGCCGCTCACACATGGGTGTCTGCGCAAAATGCTATGGCGCGAACATGGCGACCGGCCAGGCGGTGCAGGTGGGTGAGGCGATCGGAATTATCGCGGCGCAGTCGATCGGAGAGCCGGGAACCCAGCTGACCATGCGTACCTTCCACACCGGAGGTGTTGCCGGAAATGATATCACACAGGGTCTCCCGCGTGTCGAGGAAATATTTGAGGCGCGAAAACCGAAAGGACTTGCGATTATCACCGAATTCGGAGGCGTGGCCAATCTTAAGGATACAAAGAAAAAGCGTGAGATTGTCGTGACAAACAGCGAGACCGGAGAGAGCAAGGCTTATCTCATTCCTTATGGTTCGAGGATCAGGGTCATGGACGGCGCGGTGCTTGAGGCCGGCGATGAGCTGACAGAGGGTTCCGTTAATCCGCATGATATTTTAAAAATAAAGGGCGTGCGCGCCGTTCAGGATTATATGCTGCGTGAGGTGCAGCGCGTATACCGCCTGCAGGGTGTGGAAATCAACGATAAGCATATCGAGGTGATTGTGCGTCAGATGCTTCAGAAAGTACGCATAGAGACAAACGGCGATTCTGATATGCTGCCCGGAACACTTGTGGATACGCTTGATTTTGAGGATGTCAACGAAGCGCTTTCCGCGGCGGGGAAGGAACCGGCAGAGGGAAAGCAGGTGCTTCTCGGTATTACCAAGGCATCTCTCGCGACAAACTCTTTCCTGTCTGCGGCGTCTTTCCAGGAGACGACCAAGGTGCTGACTGAAGCGGCCATCAAGGGCAAGGTTGATCCTTTGATCGGTATGAAGGAAAATGTAATTATCGGAAAACTGATTCCAGCCGGAACCGGCATGAAACAGTACCGGAACATTAAGCTCGATTCGGAAATGGATGAAGAGGAAGAAATCCTGTTCGAGGAGTACGAAGAGTTTGGGGAGCTGGAGGAATATGACGAGGACGGACTCAGGGAAGATGAGTATACTTTAGAGGAAATTCCGCAGGAAGAATTTGAGGAAGTGGAATAACAGTAATGTGGAAAAAGGGTGTCCTTTTATGCAGTGGCATGAAGGGGCGCCCTTTTCCAACAGAAGCTGTGTTCAGAAAGGGGAGAAGATCTGGAAAATTTTTTCAGAAAAAATGGTTAACGCCTTGGTAAAGTATGACGATATAAGTGATAAGGAATTGTTTACGATAGAGATTATGGTAATTTTTCCGAGAATGATGCGGAACAAGGAGATGTGCTTATGTACAAGGATGTATGGAAACGGGTATTGGCAGTAGCGGTAACGGTATGTCTGGTCGTGACCTTTGTGCAGTGGCCGACAACGGTCAGGGCGGAAGAGGGGAAGACATACCATCTGTACCAGCATGGAGGAGGTGACGGGGAGGCAGAACTCGTGAATGCCCGCAGGGCGGCCGCGGTTTTTACCGTTGGTCAGAATGAGGAAGGGAACGCCGAGATTCTGGAGAGCGCCACTTTCGATATTCATGTGGAAGAGGGGACAGACAGCAGTCAGACGAAAGCGACCGTGGCATATTATCTGAGGCCTGATGCGGAAGCGCCCGATCTGGGAATGTTTGTGTGTTCTGATCAGGTGTACGGTCTTGTGGAAGGAACAAACCGGATTGATCTGAATCCCTCGCTCATGGAAATGGAGCCTGGAATGACGTTTGCAATTATCGTCACCCTTATGGGAGAGGGTCTTTCTTTTTATGCAGATCAGTGTACGGAAGCAGGAAAAACCTACGTAGACCAGGAAGACGGAACATGGAAGGACATGGCGTCGGAGGAAAGCGCACTCAATATCCGTGCGATTACTTACGATGTGGAGGAGGAAGAAGTCAGCATAATCACGCATCTTCGTTCGGCACTGTCAAAGAGCAGTGCGGATGTGACGCCTGTTTCCGCGGATGCGGAAAGCGTTCCGTCTAATGATAATGCAGATGGGGCAGTTCCGGATGCGGCTGCGCCGCCGGCGGAGAATTCTCCTGCGGAGACACCGGATGTGCCGGATACGCCGGCAGAGAATCCTCCTGTGGAGACACCGCCGGCAGAGAATCCTCCTGTGGAGACACCGGATGTGCCGTCCGGGGAGCCGGATACGCCGGTCAGCCCTGAGACACCGGATGTGCCGTCGGAGAATCCGGACATACCAGCTGATCCGGTTGTGCCGGAGCAGCCTGCGGAGCCGACGGAACAGCCGTCCACAGAGCAGCCGGCTGTTCCGCCGGTTGACACAGAGCAGCCGCCGTCAACGGAAGAGGTACCGCCCGCAGGGAATATTCCGTCTACAGAGGAAGTGCCGTCCACAGAAGAGCTGCCATCGACGGAGGTGGCGCCGCCTGCAGGTGAGACACCGGACGGGGCGCCTGCGGATACGGAAAGTCAGCCGCCGGCAGGGAATCCGGCAGACACTGAATCGACAGAACAGCCGGGAAGTGAGACACCGGACACAGGATTACCGGATACCGGGACATCGACCGGGGATCCGGCGGACACAGAAGGAGGAGCGACAGAGTCAGAGATGCCGGAAATTCCGTCAGAAAAACCTGTTGATGAGACAGAGACACCGGCGGATGGCACAGAAGGGGAATTTTCAACCTGGGCAGAAGACGGTGCGTCTGCAACTGCTGATCCCAGTGCTCCCCAGATAGAGCTGAGTGCAAATACGCTGACGGTCGGCGTGGGGTATGCCGTTCAGCTGACGCTTCTGACCGGCGGAAAGGACGGTGTGCAGTGGACCAGCGCTGATCCGGCAATTGCTGAGATAGAGCCTACTGCAGACGGAAGCGGTCTGCGGAGTACAATGATCCGGGGTAAGTCCACAGGTACGACGACTGTGACCGCCACATATCTTGGCGAGACATATGCCTGTACGGTAATTGTCACGGATGAGAAGACAAATGCAACCGTTTCGTTCAAGGGCGGTGCGACGGCAGAGTATGACGGAGAACCGCATGAACCGGAGCTGATTGTGATCGTGGACGGTGTGGAGATCCCAAAGGGGGATTATGTAGTCCAGTGTACTTACACAAACAGGCTGGATGGCCAGCAGTCCGCCACCAATCTGGATTATATCGGAGCAGGTCTGTATCATTTTGAGATTTCGGGAATTAAGAACACGAACCTTCCGGCTAATACATCCATTCCCGGAGATTTTGTGATCAATCCGAAGAGCATTAACGGGCCGGAGATTAAGGCAGAGATTAACTGGAATGCGGCAAAGCCTTCCGGATCACAGCCTTCCCAGTATCTTACCTTAAAAGATGAAGCGATCGGTACTGCCGGAACAACACTTGTTTCCGGGAAAGATTATGACTTATCTGCAACAGATCCGGTGAAAGTCTCAGGAAAAGGAAATTATTACGGAGAGCTGCAGGTGAAGAAACCGCTGTCCCTGGCAGATGCAACAATTGAATTTACAGGCAGCGGGAGCGATTTTCCGGACGGAAGCTGCATATATACCGGGAAGGCAAGAGAGCCCGGAGTTATCGTAAAGCTGGGAGGAGACATTCTCTCCCTGGGACGGGATTATACGATCCAGTATCTCAACAATAAAGACGCGGGTGAGCCGGGAGGGATGAACAGCCCCACGGTAAAAGTCGTAGGGACCGGCAATGACGCAAACAGTGCGCACGAGTATTACGAGGAAAAAACAGTACAGTTCAGAATTGCCAGGAAGAAAATGGATAATTCGGACAATACTGCCACTTTTCCGGAAAAAGTGCTTGTAAACATTACGGCGGGCAGAGATCCGGCAGGTAATCTGATTCCGATCGAGGATATCCGGTACTTTGGAATGAAGCTGGAGGAAAACAAGGATTACCGGGTGACAAGGAACACGGGATCGTGTACGATTGAGGGTCTGGCGAATTTTGAGGGAACCATTACGGTACAGACGAATGTCTCGGAGTTTGATATCGGCGCGGTCATCAAAGGGATTAAATACAAGGAATATCTTTACACAGGGGCACCCATCCGGCCGGATGCGAACGGAACTCTTGAGCTGGAGTATTATGCCGGAAAAGGGCCGCTGTCACTTGGACGGGATTATACGATTTCGTTTTCGAATAATGTGAATGCAGGTTCGGAAGTAAAAGCGGTTATTATGGGAACCGGTTCATACAGCGGAACGATGATTATAGACAACGCGTTTAATATACTGCCGGTTGATCTGGGAGATACCGCGCATATTTCAATTGAGCTTGCGACAGGCGGGAAAAAGATCTTTTATTCTCCTTTTCCGGAAGACCTGACAGCGGACGTGGCGGTACGGTTTGACTCAGATGATCAGGCAGTCGGACAGGTGCTGCTTACACCGGTACAGGATTATCTTGTCGAATGGCCGGGCCAGACGCCGGGATCAAAGACAGTTACTATTAAAACGGGAACCAGCGGCAACTTTACAGGCACAGCCACACAGACATATGTCATTGACAGGTGTGAGCTTCAGGAGGCAAAAGATCTCGGCAGGATTGTGGTCGAAGTGAGGGACCGTGTGGTTCAGTATGACGGGACGCAAAAAGACCCGGGGATTACAGTATGGCATGTATCAAAGGATGGCCAGCAGAGACAGAAGCTTGATCCGGGGACGGATTATAAGATTGAATACAGTCCCAACTGTGTAGACCGTGGAATGGTGGAAGCGCATATTGTGGGTACAGGGAATTACACAGGCTCCCTGCTGGAGAAATTTGAGATCCGGGGAAAGTCGATTGAGGACTGTACCGTACTCACCAATACGCCGAACGCTGTAAATAACGGAAATGTGGCCAGTTATAAAAATGGTCTCTATATGGCAATGCTCTGGTTTGACGATCAGAAAGAGCTTGCCGTTGAGGTTAGAAGTCCGGAAGGCGTGACGCTGACAGAAGGCGTGGATTATCAGCTCTCTTATGAGAACACCGGAAAGATGTCCAGCAGCAGTGCCTGCGCGAAGGTTCACATTGAGGGAATCGGGGAATACTTCGGGCGGAAGTCTTATGGGTATCTGCTTGCAAAAAAAATGGATGAGTGCACCCTGACCATACCGACCGGTAAACCGGTTTATACCGGCTCTGAGATTCATCCCCAGGGCATCAGGGTAAAAGTCGGGACGCTGGGGCCCGGCTGGTTTGGCAGTACCCTGCAGGAAGGCGTGGATTACTGGCTGGAATACCAGAATGCAACAGATTCCAGGCCTGTCTCCGGTACGGATGCGAAAGTAACGGTAAAAGCAATGGATATGTCGAAACTGCCGACAGCCAATGGGTGTGTGGCTTATGCTGCCGGTGCGACGGAGCTCAGCGGAACATTTGAGATCAAACAGGCACCGCTGGACGGGGCGGTTCTGGCAAAGCCGATTACCAAAGTGCTCGAAGGCGCTGAAGTGACGCTGGATGAAGGCGAGATTTCGCTGACTTTTAACGGCATAGCGCTGGCAGGCGGCAAGGGAACAGCTCCCGGGCTTTCCTTTGAGATTCCGACGGCGGATGATACTTATAGTAAAAATGACAGGGTGACAACAGACGCATCGGTAAAGGTTCAGGGAAAAGGCAATTTTACCGGATGGAAGAGGATCCAGTTTGAGATCCGGGGGAAACAGATCACAAACCCGGAGGCCTTTGAGATTGCAGGACCTGTCACCTTTAATGGAAAGAGGCAGGAACCGGAGGTAAAGGTTCACTATCAGGAACCGGGACAGCCGGGAATTAAAGATCTTGTTCCGGGGGATGATTATACGTGCAGCTACAAGGATAATCTGAACGCGGGTACTGCGTCGGTGACTGTGACAGGAGTCGGACAGTATGCTGGTCTGATCAATGAGACCCTGACATTTGAGATACTGCCGCGGGATATCGGGAGTCATACACAGGTCGAGAATGTGGATGCAAAAGTACCGTTTACTTCCCAGGATATTACATTTAAGGATATCAGGGTACGGCACGATATTGAAAACGGAACAAACTATAAAGAACTGACATCTGCAGATTATTCGATAAGCTATGAAAACAACCGGAACGCGGGGAAAAATGCCGCTGTGGTTGTCAGGGGAACCGGGAACTATACGGGAATATACCGCAAAACCTTTGAAATTGAGAAAAAATCGATTGCCGCAGGTGAGCCGGATATTACGGTATTTCTCGAGGAAACCTACGGGGAGGACCCGAATGGTCAGGCAGTTAAGCCCGTACCGGTGATCCGGTATGAATTTGCGGATGGGGAGTACTATTACCTGACGACACCGGCAGATTTCACACTTACATATGAGAACAATTATACGCTTAGTGAAGGAAATTATAATAAAGACTCGATTGTAAAGATCGAGGCGTCCTCAAATGGGAACTTTACAGGCAACAGGGATGAAAAGTTCCGCATAGGCATTAATATTGCGGACGAGAGTAAGGTGAGGATTGACTGGGGCGACCTGGCAGATAAGATCTTTAACGGGGAACCCATTGAGCCGGACGTGCGGCTGTACCGCCTGGATTCGGAGAATCCGCAGGGGCCCGGAGCGCCGCTGGAAAAAGACAAAGATTATACTGTAGAGTGTAAGAACAATGTCGGGGCCGGAAAAGTCGAAGTTATTGTGAAGGGAAAAGGTCTTTACGGCGGAACAGTGACAAAGAGTTTTAATATTCTGCAGAAAGACATTTCACAGGGACGTCTGGTTGTCATACATCCGGGAAATGGAAGTGAGATCGCGGATGGCAGTTATAAGGAAGAGTATACGGGGCAGCCGATCACGCCGGAGATCAAGGTATATCTTGAGATGAACGGGACGGTAATTGATGTCTTTAATGATCCGAAATATAAGGATGAGTTCCGGATTACCTGGGGAAACAATATTGATGTCACATCGACCAGGCCGGGCAATGAATATGTCCTTTTCTCAGTGGATGCAGTGGGCAGGAATTTTACCGGAACGATCGACAGCAGCGTGACTCCGGCCGCGAAGTTTCAGATCACCCCAAGGAGCATCGGAGCCGGATTTGAGCCGGCAAGTGGTTTCCGCGTTACGGAAATTGTACCGCAGCCGCTGGTGAACGGTGTGGCCGAGCCGGTGCCGAGAATTTTCTTCCGGAAGGATGCTTCCGCCATGAACAGGGAGCTTGCTGTGGGGACGGATTTTACCTGCAGATGGGAGAACAATACGGTTCCGACAGCTCAGTCGGGAAAAGATGCGGAAGTGGTTGTGACAGGTATCGGGAATTATAAGGATACCTTTAGAATTAAGTTTAAGATACAGGCGAGCATCAATAATGCGGTTATTAAGCCCGTATATATCGACTTCAACAAAGAATTTGTGAACAACGATGCGGATAAGACCATGAAGCCTCTGGATGATATCAACAAGGGGATTCAGGCGATTGTGCAGAGTGAGATTGAGGTATATCTCGAGAAGAATCCGGACGGGACGCCGGACACCACGAAGCCTCTTGATAAGGCGAAATATGAAGTGAAATGCGCAGGCTTCAGCGGCCTTGGAGCCGTGCTGGTTACAATTACACCGACAAAGACTTCCGATCTCGCGGGAGTGTGCCAGGGATTTGCATATGTCCAGGGAAAACTGGACAAAGACAATAAAAATATAACAATTTCTGTTGCACCGCAGATATGGACGGGGCAGGAGATAAAACCGATACCGACAGTTAAATTCTATGACTGGCCTCTCGCGTACGGGACGCATTTTATTGTTTCAAGATATGAAAACAATAAAGATGCATCGACAGTTGGAAAACTGGCAGAAGTGTACATTAAAGCTGCCACAGGTGTTCCGATACCGATTCTTTACGGGGACGATGAGCTGATGGGGACGTTTGAGATTCAGGGAACGGATAAACCGTTTACCGTGAACGGACTCCGGCCATCATACAAATTCCGCGGAGTGGAAATAGAACCCGCCGTTACCGTGAGCACAGGAAATACGGTTTTAAGACCCGGGACCGACTATGTGCTGACATACGAGAATAATATACTGGCAGGCACGGCGGCAGTTGTCATAGCAGGCGCGGGAAAATATGAGTCTTACGGAGTGACCAGAGCGGAGTTTGAGATTGCGCCACTGTCTGTAAACGATCTGATTGTGAAGGAGAACGGGAAGGAAGGGATTGCGGATAAACCGTATACCGGTCAGCCGATTTATCCCGGCAATGATCTGACATTCTGGTACAGGGAAGGAACGCAGGAGTATGAGATCAGACAGCCTTACTGCAGAGCAGCGGTATTGCCGGATGCTGATATCACAAGTGCAGGAACAGGGCGGCTGCTTCTGATCGGAGACGGCGTAAATGTCAAGGACAGAAGAGATCTTACTTTTAAGATTATTGCAAAAGAACTGCCGTCTAACAGCGTCGAAGTACCGGCGACCAGCCTGGTATACAATGGCGAGGAACAGCGGCCGACGGTGATTGTGCGGGATGGCGCAGATATTCTGACGGAGGGCATTGATTATACAGTATCCTACAGCAACAATATCAATGCAGGATCCGCCACCGTCACGGTAAAGGGAAAAGGTAATTTTTCCGGTGAAGTATCAAAGAATTTCCAGATTCTGCCGTATACATTCCAGAACAATGGAGATGTTATTCTCTCGTTCCCGAACGGGATTACAGAATATCCCTTTATGGGGACGGCGGGCGTGAAACCGCCGCTGAATGTGCAGCTGCATCTGGGACAGAAGGTACTGCTTCTCGTGGAGGGAACGGACTATACGCTGACATATGGTTCCAACAACACCAGCTATGATGTGGACGTCAGGGTGACAGTGAACGGGCAGAACAATTTCCGCGGTACCGCGTCGACAACATTCCATATCACGCAGCATGATATCAACGCGGATGACGTCTATGTGCCGGTAATTGACAATCAGGCGTTTACGGGAAGCCCGATTATACCGCCGCTCGATATTACCTGCGGGGAATACCATCTGCAGAGCCCAAGGGATTATGTGCTGAACTTCCCGAATGGCAATACCAATATCGGTGAGGTGACGATGGAAATCACCGGTCGTGGAGGTTTTACCGGAACAAGGGTAGTGACATTCTATATCGGTGAGAACCTGGAGGCGGCAACTGTCGAAGGGCTGGAAAAGGCATACCCGTATACAGGGAAGATGTATGAAATATTTGCACCGAAGCCGGACGGACTCGGAATTGTGAGAGTCACGATGGGAGACCGTGTCTTAAGTTCCGGCGATTATAAGCTTGAATATGCAGCTGGCAGCAACGGAATCAGCGCGGGGACGCAAACCCTTGTTCTGATCGGGCTGGGCGTATACGGCGGCAGGGCTGAAAAGACTTTTGAGATCACGCCGAAAAAGATTTCGGATGCAGATGTGGAGATGACAGGGTTTATGGAAGAGCTTCCATATGAACCGCAGATTACCCAGAAGATCACCCTGAAATGGGGGGATATATACCTGAAAGAAGGGGAGGATAAAGATTTTACAGTGGAGTGCGCGCCGCTTCGCGGCGGCACCTGGCGGATGACTGTGAAGGGTGTCAATAATTATGCTGGCGAGATTCAGAAGAATTTCGTGGTGGATCAGAAGGATATCGGTGATGCGGAAGTTGTAAATTACGCCTCTGTGTACACGTATACGGGAGAGCCGATCACACCGGATCTGCGGGTGGAACTGGGCGGAAAGCGCCTGGAACTGAACCGGGATTACGAGATCGTGGAAGTGAAGAACAATGTAAACGCAGGAATCGCGACGATTCTTCTGAAAGGTACGGGCAACTATACCGGTGAGAAGGAAGTGACATTCCAGATCAACCGGAAGAGTATACAGAATGTACCTGTGGGCAGTATTCCCACACAGATTTATACCGGGTATGACATTGAACCGGGCGTTGAAGTATCCGGGCTGGTCAGAGATATGGATTACAGCCTGATGTACAGTGACAACCGCAAGCCCGGAACAGGTGCGGCGATCGTTACCGGAATCGGGAACTATACTTCAACGAAGAGGATTCCGTTCAATATCCGTCCGGGTTCGGTTTCATCCATTGCGGTGGTAGCGACATCGGGAAGTTCACTGACTCTCCGGTGGAGCGGCGAGGGAGTTGTGACCGGCTATGAGATTTACCGCGCAGGAGAGGACGGCTCGTATGTGCGCGTCGCCAGAAAGATGGTTGTGGAAGATTTTACGGATACCCAGATCACAGCCGGAAAGAATTATTCCTATAAGGTGCGCGCATACCTTGTGACGGACGGGGAAGTATATTACAGTGCATTTTCACCTGTCGCACAGGGAAGAATTTAAAACATCCCGGCGGAGCGGCCCGCACATCGGCAGAATACAGATGTGTCCGGCAGCTTTGTACCGGCAGATCTGTACCGGCAGGCTGTTGTCTGCCGGTGCCCGGACTGCCGGTATAATGCGTCCGGGGGACGCGGATGTGAGAACAAGTAAGAGAAAGGCGGGAAGCATTCCGGACATGGCGGAGAGATACAAGATAGGGAAATACGAATTCGAAACACACGAGGAGTATGTCCGCGGAATGCTGGATGTGAGGAAAATTTACAAAATCACACATTCCATTGATATTTATGAGCCGGAAATTGCCTCGCGCCTGTATCAGTTGATCCGGACGGGGAAAGTCCGGTTTTACAGTAAGATAGGAAGACAGTTTTTTCTGGATCTTGCGGATGTTGTCGCGGAAAGTGTACAGGACGGAGTGACGGTCGCAAGGGAACCGGAGCCCGGAAAGCGTTCCCGTGGAAGCAGGGACGGGAAATCAGCAGAGCTGCCGGAGCATACGGACTGGAGCCGCCGGATACTGGGCGGGGTCTGTCTCGTGGCGGCGATTGCCTGCTTTGCATGGTATTTCTGGTCCGATTATACGAATCATCGCGGAAATCAGGCAAATGAATATTTAAAGCAGCTGCAGGAACAGTCTCAGGATCTGGTCAGTAATAATACTTTTTTTATGGAAAATGCTCCCGAATTTGAACAGACAGGGGGCCTGGTGGGGGAAGCTGTTGAAATGGCGCAGATTCTTCCAGAGTATTCAGCTGTTTATATGCAGAATCAGGATTTTGCGGGATGGCTTAAAATAGAAGATACGAAGGTAGATTATCCGGTCATGCTGACAAGAGGTGATACGGATTATTATCTCGGACGTAATTTTAATAAAGAAGAAGATATTAATGGAACATTGTTTATGGATGCGAGAACGAACCTGAAAAACCGAAATACAAATGTAATCATCTATGGTCATAATATGAAAAGCGGCCAGATGTTCGGAGGTTTAAAAAATTATCTCGAGGAGAGCTATTTTACTTCCCATAAGCAGGTAACATTTGATACAATATATGAAAAGGGCACCTATGAAATTTTTGCAGTCTGTCTGGCTCAGGTTCAGTATCAGAGTGCAGATACCTTCCGGTATTATGATTTTATTCAGGCGGATACGGAAGAGGCGTTTAACGAATTTCTCGCGAATGTGGAGCAGCTTGCGGTGTTTATGTCGAAGGAAAAGCCGGTGTTTGGGGATGAACTTCTGACGCTGTCCACCTGTAATAATTTTACGGAGGATGGAAGGCTGTTTCTGATCGCAAAAAGATGCATGGATGCAGAATGACGGTTGCGGTCTGCCGATGGAGCGGCATATGGCAACGGAGAATGGAAGTTAGGAGAGTGTGAGATGGGAAGACGGATGAAAAGAAAGGTTGGCTTTGTACTGGTGATAGCGATGCTGATTGTCATGATCTATCCGGGCACACCGAGTTCCGCGTCAGAGGAGAGCGATGGCTGCGTGAAAGAGAATGGCGTGCTGACCAGTTATATCGGCGTGCAGACGGAAGTGTCGCCGGGGGCGATACCGTCGCTGGGAGACGGGAGTGTCTCGGCGATCGGCGATTCAGCGTTTCAGGGAACTTCGATTGCAGCGATTGCCCTTCCGGGAAATATATCCTCAGTCGGTTCACATGCGTTTGCGTCGTGCCCGAATCTTGTGAGCGCACTTCTTCCAGGCGTGAACACACTGGGAACAGGGGTATTCCAGGGGAGCACCGGTATGCAGAGCGTGACGCTTGGCAGCGCCGCTTCCATACCGGACGATACTTTTAATGGATGTTCCGGACTCACATCTATCACGATGCCGTCCGCGGTGAGTTCGATTGGCGCGGGAGCTTTTAAAAATTGTACATCGCTTGCCTCCATCACAATTCCGGGAGGGACGAATGCGGTCGCCTCGGATGCATTTGACGGCTGTACCAGCATGACATCCATCAATGTGGAGGGGTCTAACGGCTTTTTTGAATCAATCGGGGGTGCGCTCTACAGCAAAGGCGGGGTGGCGCTGCACCGCTGTCCTCAGGGAGCGACCAGTATCACGATCCCGGAGGGAACACAGGTGATTAAGGCAGGGGCATTTTACGGGTGCAGAATTTCGAGAGTGACCCTTCCGGCCAGTGTGACCACGGTGGAGCTGGATGCGTTTACGGGAAGCTATATTCAGGAACTTATGATTACTTCCTCGGTCTCTACGTTTGACGAACAGACATTTCAGGAGCTCGGGAAGATTTATGTACCTGCAGACAGCCCGATTGTAGAGCGGCTTCTGGAAGAATATACAAGGGAGCATGTGGAGACAGATTATCAGGGGAACCCGGATGACCCGAACAATCCCGGAAATCCGGATGACCCGAACAATCCCGGAAATCCGGATGATCCGAACAACCCGGGTACTCCCGGGAACCCGGATGACCCGAACAACCCGGGCAACCCAGGTACTCCCGGGAACCCGGATGACCCGAACAATCCGGGGAATTCCGGAAATCCGGATGACCCGAACAACCCGGGTACTCCCGGGAACCCGGATGACCCGAACAATCCGGGGAATTCCGGCGACGGCAGCAATGAAGGAACATCAGGCGGAACCGGGGGAGTCGGCAGCGGCGGAACCGGAACCGGACAAATTGGAGATGGAACCGGAGACGACTCAGAGAACTCCGGAGATGGCAATACCAATCAGGGTGGCAGCAGCGGGGGTAGCGGAAATACAGGTGGAACAGGCGGTGGAAGTACTGGCGGCGGAACCACAGGTGGAACAGGCGGCGGAAGTACTGGTGGCGGAACCACAGGTGGAACAGGCGGCGGAAGTACTGGCGGGACCGCAGGGGGAAGCGGCGGAGGCAGCGGAAGCGGCAAAAGAGGCGGAACCGGCAGGGCCAGTACAACTGTGTCTGAGAAGACGGGAATCCCCTATATTACCGGCAATCAGACAATCAGCGGCTGGGATGCTATTTACAGGTATATGCAGGAGTCTGCCTCAGGTGAAACGATCTATATCACAATGAACGGCGCGACGGTTGTTCCCTCAAAGATACTGGCGCTCGCTCAGCAGAAAACACTGATTCTGGTTCTGGATATGGGGGATGGGATCAGCTGGACGCTGAAAGGAACGGATATTGTGAGCGACAATCTCAAAGATATCGATTTTGGCGTTGCAAAAGACACCGGCAGTGTTCCGGAAGCACTTCAGAAGGATATCGCAAAGGAAAGCTGGTCGATGCAGATGCGGCTTGCATACGACGGAATTTTCGGGCTTACCGCAACCCTCACGATTGACCTTGGGAAGGAAAAGGCGGAGTATGAGGCTGTTCTCTATTATTATAATGAGCAGGAGAAGAAAATGGAGTATATTGACCGCTCTAAAATAACGACAGGCGGAGACGCGGCATTTTCATTTAGTCACGCATCCGATTATGTGATTGTCGTGGAGGGTTTTCCCGTTTCGGAGGCGGAGACAACCATCGCGACAGATCCGGATGCCAAGGATGACACGCCAAAAACAGGGCCTGGGCTGAATGCAAAATATATTATGTGCCTGGGTGTGATGCTTCTGGGGTTGTATATGATCTTAAGCAGTAGAAAAGAGGAGTACCGGGCAGCAGCATAGGAAACATAGCGTACCGGCAGGCGGAAAACGAATAAAAGTGGAGAAAAATGGAAATAATAACCGGAGAGAAGAGTGCTTTACGTCTCCGGTTATTATTTTTTTGTGAAATATGCAGAAGCGCATTGACAGGAAGAAGCCATCCTGGTATAATAGTCAGGCGTGTACGCCATACAGGTATAGAGTACATGAAACATTTCATACGCCAACAGGAGGTGAAAACAATGCCAACATTTAACCAGTTAGTAAGAAAGGGACGCCAGACATCTGTGAAGAAGTCTACCGCACCTGCACTTCAGAAGGGCTACAACTCCCTGCACAAGAAGCCGACCGATACGTCTTCTCCGCAGAAGAGAGGAGTGTGCACAGCTGTCAAGACAGCAACCCCGAAGAAGCCGAACTCAGCGCTCAGAAAAATCGCCAGGGTCCGTCTTTCCAACGGAATCGAAGTGACAAGTTATATTCCGGGTGAGGGACACAATCTGCAGGAGCACAGTGTTGTTCTGATCCGCGGCGGTCGTGTAAAGGACTTACCAGGTACAAGATATCATATTATCCGTGGTACGCTTGACACAGCGGGAGTTGCAAACAGAAAACAGGCACGTTCCAAGTACGGCGCTAAGAGACCGAAGGCTGGAAAGTAGTCAGCGGTCCCGGACAGTGTGGAAAGTTTAGTGTTGGGATTGTTTCATGATGAGATATAGTTCCGCACGAACACTTAAAAGGGGCATTATGTGTCCCAGACATTGTGAGTACCGTTGAATTAATCGAGACAAAGTTTCAGAGAGATGATTAAGGAGGGAAGAGACGTGCCACGTAAAGGACATACTCAGAAGAGAGATGTATTAGCAGATCCGCTGTACAACAATAAAGTGGTTACAAAGCTTATCAACAACATTATGCTGGATGGTAAGAGAGG
>CAMSQM010000033.1 GCA_947062675.1 uncultured Roseburia sp. | reverse complement strand
GGCCGTCTGCTCTCAAAGAAGAAAGGCCGTGAAGAGGAAGCGGAGAAATACCTGCTGGAAGCTATAAGGATTGATCCTGAAAATTTGCATCCCCATACAGAATTAGGGCGTCTGCTCTCAGGGCAGAAAGGCCGTGAAGAGGAAGCGGAGAAAATTCTGCGGGAAGTTATAAAGATTGATCCCCAAAATCTGCATTCCCGATCAGTGCTGGCAAGGTTATATGAAAGTATGGGCAGACTGTCGGAAGCCAGGCAATTATATCAGGAACTTTGTGATATTGATCCTGGTAACCGTTTTGGAATGGATGGTCTTTCGCGGCTGAAATAGTATTGACAATTGTTGCTATACACAGATAGCTGCACTGTTTGTGTATAGCATAATACCGGCATTATTTGAAAATAGTCTCTGTTTCATATTCAGACCGTTTTTCCAGCTCTGATAAATCCTGTTCTGTCATTGTTACCATCCTTTTATATTATACATGCTGCATGTATGTATTCAGGTATAAAAAACCCTATTCGGGATTTTCTATGGTATTTTCCCATAAAACATGATTTTATTATCAATAACCGGTTTTTTTAACCTGTCGAACATTTCTTTGTATCATTCAGTGCATTTAGTACGTCTTCTTTCGATTTGAAACAATTTAATATCAATCAAACAGCATGAAGGCGCATGGAACAGCAAATTGGAAACCATGCGCTTTTTCGCGTCCGGAAGGACCTGCACAGTTATATCATTAATAATGAAACGTGTCAGAGCTGCGTGATTTTTCGTCCGTTACCAGTATCGGACATCCGGTCTGTCGGAAAATAGTGGCAAACACGTCCCATGTCTGCTATAATGTGGAAAGCATATTCCCGTATATTTCTGCGCGGTGAAGACAGGTGCGGAAAACGGGGAGACATTTTAGAATAAGAAGCCGGACAGGAGAGATTTAGATGGATATCACAAAGTTTGTAAATGATACGGAAGGGCTTGGCGTCCTTGGCGTCAGGGTCACGCAGGGAGGAAAGGATACTGCCACGTGGCATCTGGAACCGGAGTGCAGAAGGAATGTATATTCCGCGGCGAAGAGTTTTACATCCTGCGCGGTCGGTTTTGCAATTCAGGAAGGGCTGCTGTCGCTGGAGGAAAAGCTCGTGGATGTTTTCCGGGATGAGCTGCCGGAGGAAGTCAGCGGGAATCTGGAGAAGGCGACGGTGCGGGATCTGCTGACAATGTGCCTGGGGCAGGAGCACGCCAGCCTTATGGGAGATCAGCGCCCGCTTTACCGGGAGGAAAACTGGGTCAGAATGTCGCTGGCAATTCCGTTTGTGTATGAGCCGGGGACACAGTTTGTGTATAACAACGTGGGACCGTATCTGGCAGGAGTTCTTGTTCAGCGGCGGGCGGGCTGCAATCTGGTGTCTTATCTTACGCCGAGGCTTTTTTCACATCTGGGTATCCGCAATCCGATGTGGGAGAGCGATCCGCTGGGCAATACGTTCGGCGCGGGGGGCCTGTTTCTGACGCTGTCGGAGCTGCACCGGTTTGGCCTGTTTTATCTGCAGAAGGGATGCTGGAACGGAAAGCAGCTGTTGCGGGAGTCCTGGATTGCAGAGAGCACGCGGCCGCAGTCGGATGATTCATACGGGTATCTGTTCTGGCGGGGAGAGTATAATTCTTACCGCGCTGACGGAAAGTACTGTCAGCTGTCGGTGGTGCTGCCGGACCGGGATGCCGTGGTATCCGTGGTGGCGGAGTGCAGAAATGGCGGCGGGCTGATGCGGGCGCTTTACGATGACGTCTGCGCGCAGCTCTGACAGAAGGCGTGGCCGTCTGCCCGGGGAGTGCGGCGGAATAAACAGGGGAGCGTGGCCGTCTGCCCGGGGAGTGCGGCGGAATGGCGGAGGGAGAGGAACGGATGGAAGCGTACAGTAGTTTTGCCCGGGTATATGACATGTTTATGGACAATGTCCCTTATGAGGAGTGGAGCCGGTATCTGACCGGTCTGCTGGAAGAGTATGGAATCCGGGACGGGCTTGTGCTCGATCTGGGATGCGGTACCGGGAGAATGACAAGGCTGCTCGCGCAGGCCGGATACGATATGATCGGCGTGGACGGGTCGGAAGAAATGCTTGAGGCTGCACGCAGTGCAGATCACTGCGGCAGTACAGATTACTGCGGCAGTGCAGCTCCCTGCGGCGGCAGCGAAGACCAGGACGGCAATGCAGACCAGGACTGCAATGCAGCTCCCTGCGGTGGCAGCGAAGACCAGGACGGCATTGCAGACCAAGACGGCAGTGCAGCCTCCTGCGGTGGAAGTGCAGATGAGGACGGCAGTGACTGCTGCGGAGCGGGGGACGATTGCGGGGGAGGCAGCGATATTCTGTATCTTCTGCAGGATATGCGGGAGTTTGAGCTGTTCGGTACGGTGCGGGCGGTGGTGAGTATCTGCGATTCCCTGAATTATATTCTGGAGGAGGATGAGCTTCAGAAGATTTTTTCGCTTGTGAATAATTATCTGGATCCGGGAGGTATGTTTCTCTTTGATCTGAACACAGTATACAAATATGAGGAGCTGCTGGGAGAGACGACCATCTGTGAGAACCGGGACGAGGGGAGTTTTATCTGGGAAAATTACTATGACAGGGAGACACAGATCAATGAGTACGACCTGACTTTTTTTATCCGGGAGGAGAGCGGTCTCTACCGGCGTTTTGAGGAGACGCATTACCAGCGCGCGTATTCGCCAGAGGTGATTAAGCGCCTGCTCACGGCGGCGGGTATGAAGTTTGTGGGAGCGTATGACGCGTTTACGCGGCAACCGGTCGGGGAGAAGAGCGGGCGGATCTGTTTTATTGCGCAGGAGAGCGGGAAAAAGAAGGAAGCGGAAGAATAAACGGGAAAATGGCGGCAGGAGTGATAAGGGAGGTTAAAATGGGAGATTATATTGTCAGGGCGACGGCGGCAGAGGGTCAGATACGGGCGTTTGCCATCACGTCGCGTCAGATGACGGAGGATGCACGGGTGCATCATCAGACGAGCCCCGTGATCACGGCGGCGCTTGGCAGACTGCTCGCCGGTGCCGCGATGATGGGAAGTATGATGAAGGGCGAAAAAGACCTTCTGACAGTGCAGATTCAGTGTGGCGGTCCTGCAAAAGGGCTGACGGTCACGGCGGACGCGTCCGGCCATGTCAAGGGATTTCCGTCGGTGGCCTCTGTGGAACTGCCGCCGAATGCACAGGGAAAGCTGGATGTCGGAGGGGCGCTGGGGCTGGGAGTGCTCAGCGTGATCAGGGATCTGGGGATGAAAGAGCCGTATGTGGGCCAGATTGCCCTGCAGACAGGAGAAATTGCGGAAGATCTGACCTATTACTTTGCCACCTCAGAGCAGATTCCGTCCGCGGTTGGGCTGGGAGTGCTTGTGGACCGGGATGGAAGCGTAAAGCAGGCAGGCGGTTTTATCCTGCAGCTGATGCCTTTCACGAAGGATGAGGTGGTCAGCCGGCTGGAACAAAAGATTACGGAGATTGCATCCGTCACGGAGATGCTTGCGGCGGGGAATTCGCCGGAACAGATTCTGGAAATTATCCTGGGTGAGTTCGGACTGGAAATTACGGACACGCTGGAGGCCGGCTTCTGCTGTGACTGTTCCAGAGAGCGGATTTCGGGGGCGCTTGCGACCCTGAGCGGCAAAGATCTCGACGATATTATCAATGACGGAGAGGGAATTGAGGTAAAA
This sequence comes from uncultured Roseburia sp., assembly GCA_947062675.1. Lineage (GTDB taxonomy): Bacteria > Bacillota > Clostridia > Lachnospirales > Lachnospiraceae > Roseburia. Next base: position 29,408 of record CAMSQM010000033.1, on the reverse strand, counting down.
TGTCAGTTCTGCAGTCAGGCATATCATTTTTCAGTTGAGGAAATCAGAAAAATGCGGGCCGGGAAAGCGTGAATCAGGCCGGCAGGACGGCCTGACGTTTTACAGAAATGAGGGAGAGATGAGACAGGGATTTGTGAAAACTGCGGCGGTCACGCCGAAAATCAGGGTGGCGGACACGCGCTATAATGCAGAAGTTATTATATCCGGTGTCAGGGAAGCGGCGGATGCGGGGGCAAAAATCATTGTGCTGCCGGAGCTGTGTATTACGGGGTACAGCTGCGGGGACCTTTTCTGGCAGGAGAAGCTGCTGTCCGGGGCGAAGGAGGGGCTTTTCGCCATTGCCGCGGAGACCGCGGGGACGGACGCGCTGATTTTTGCGGGGCTTCCGGTCGCCTGCGACGGAAAGCTCTACAATGCCGCGGCGGCTATTAACCGCGGCAGGATTCTGGGGCTGATCCCGAAAACCTGTATCCCGGCCTACAATGAATTTTATGAGATGCGTCATTTTGCGCGGGGGATGGAGGAACCGGTGCCGGTGCGTCTGTCGGGCACGCAGGAGGTCCGGATGGGGACGAAGCTGCTGTTTGAGTGCGGGGAGCTGCCGGAGCTGGTCGTCGCGGCGGAGATCTGCGAGGATCTGTGGTCGCCCGCGCCCCCCTCGATCCGCCACGCGTTAAACGGCGCCAGCGTGATCGTCAATCTCTCCGCCTCGGACGAGACGACGGGAAAAGACGTCTACCGCAGAGAGCTGGTCCAGGGCCAGTCCGCGCGCCTGCTCTGCGGCTATGTCTACGCCAGCGCGGGGGAGGGGGAGTCCACCCAGGACGTCGTCTACTCCGGTCACAACCTGATCGCGGAAAACGGCGTTCTGCTCGGGGAGTCCGCGCGGTTTCGCAATGAAACAGTCTGTACAGAAATTGATGTCAGAAAGCTTTTGTCAGAGCGCCGCCGGATGGGGACGTTCGAGACCCACAGGGACGGTTATCTGCAGATTCCGTTTTCGCTGAAAATGGAGGAGACCGTTCTGACGCGCGCGGTCGACCCGATGCCGTTTGTGCCGCGGGGACGTGCGGACTGGGAAAAGCGCTGCGATGAGATTTTGTCCATTCAGGCGATGGGTTTAAAGAAGCGTCTGGAGCACACCGGCTGCGGGACGGCGGTGGTGGGGATCTCAGGCGGCCTGGATTCCACGCTGGCGCTGCTCGTCACAGCGAGGGCGTTTGATCTGCTGGGGATGGAACGTGGCGGAATTCACGCGGTGACGATGCCGGGATTCGGGACGACGGACCGCACTTACCGGAACGCGGTCAGTCTGATACAGTGTCTCGGGGCCAGCTTTGCGGAGGTGTCCATCCGGGAGGCGGTTGGCGTCCATTTCCGGGATATCGGGCAGGATCCGGCAGTACATGATATAACTTATGAAAACGCACAGGCGCGGGAGCGGACCCAGATTCTGATGGATCTTGCGAACCGCACGGGCGGAATGGTAATCGGAACAGGCGATCTCTCGGAGCTCGCGCTGGGCTGGGCGACGTACAACGGCGATCACATGTCCATGTACGGGGTCAACGCCTCGGTGCCCAAGACCCTGGTGCGCCATCTGGTGCGCTATTACGCCGATACCTGCGGCGATGAGGCGCTCTGCGCCGTGCTTTCGGATGTGCTCGACACGCCGGTGTCGCCCGAGCTGCTGCCGCCGGAGGATGGAAAAATCTCACAGAAAACAGAGGATATTGTGGGCCCCTATGAGCTTCACGATTTTTACCTGTATCAGATGCTCCGTCAGGGCTTTCCGCCCGCCAAAATCTACCGTCTGGCGAAAACGGCTTTTGCGGGGAGATATGAGGATGCGGATATTCTGAAATGGCTGAAAACTTTTTACCGGCGGTTTTTCAGCCAGCAGTTCAAGCGCTCCTGCCTGCCCGACGGGCCGAAGGTCGGCAGCGTCGCCGTTTCGCCGCGCGGGGATCTGCGGATGCCGTCGGATGCCTGCGCCCGCATCTGGCTTCAGGAGCTGGAGGAGCTGGGATAGGCCGGGAGACAGACAAAGGAACGGGCAGGGCCGGCAGGACCGGGGATAAGGAGGATTCCATGCAGTACCGCAAAGACAAAAAAGGGAATGATATTTCCGTTCTCGGATACGGGTGTATGCGTTTTGCCAGAAAGGGCGGCGTCATCGATATCGACCGGGCGGAGCGTGAGGTAATGGCGGCGATAGAGGGAGGCGTGAACTATCTGGATACGGCGTATGTCTATCCGGGGAACGAGACCGCGGTGGGGGAGATCCTGCGCCGCGGCGGGTGCCGCGAAAGAATCTTTCTTGCGACGAAGCTCCCGCATTATCTGATAAAATCCATTGACGGTGTGGAGAAACTGTTTGCGGAGGAGCTGAAGCGTCTTCAGACAACGTACATAGATTTTTATCTGATGCATATGCTCACAGACGTTCCGACCTGGGAGAAGCTGAAAAAGATGGGAATTGTGGAGTGGATTGAAGGAAAGCTTGCGTCCGGACAGATCCGCAATATCGGTTTTTCCTATCACGGCAGGACGGATGTTTTTAAACAGCTCGTCGACGCGTACGACTGGGATTTCTGCCAGATTCAGTACAATTATATGGACGAGCACTCGCAGGCAGGAGCCGGCGGACTGAAATATGCGCACGCCAGAGGGCTTCCGGTTATTATCATGGAGCCGCTGCGCGGCGGGCGGCTTGTCGACCTTCTGCCGGAGTCCGCAAAGGAAGTATTCCGGCGGGATCCGGAGGGGCGCACGCCCGCGGAGCTGGCTTTCCGCTGGCTTTATGACCAGCCGGAGGTCACCTGCGTTCTCTCTGGGATGAACTCCATGGAGATGGTGGAGCAGAATCTGAAAACGGCGGCGGATGCGTGTCCGGGCTGTATGACCCGGTCGGACCATGCGCTGGTGGAGAAGGTGAAGCAGGAGATTACGAAAAGCGTGAAAGTGGGCTGCACGGGCTGCGGATACTGTATGCCATGTCCGAAAGGAGTCGATATTCCGGGAACTTTCCGCTGCTATAATGCGATGTATTCCGAGGGGAAAAAATCCGGCAGGCAGGATTATCTGCAGTGCACGGCGATGCGCAGGGACACGGGCAGTGCTTCCCAGTGCGTCGGATGCGGAAAGTGTGAGAGCCACTGCCCGCAGCAGATTGAAATACGCAGAGAGCTCGCGCAGGCGGCAAGGGAGCTGGAGACGGTTCCCTACCGGCTGATGAAGGGGGCGGTCCGGCTGCTGAAACTGTGGTGACGGGAATCAGATAAAAATATGACGTAAACAGAGGGGGAACAGGATGAAAATCGGAATTCTTGGCTGTGGAAGTATAGCGGGGACACTTGCCGCGACGTTTTCACGGATGGAGGAGGCGGAATGCTATGCGGCGGCGTCCCGCTCAAAGGAAAAAGCGGAGCAGTTTGCACAGCGGCACGGCTTTCAGAAAGCATACGGGAGCTATGAAGAGCTGGTGGAAGACCCGGAGGTGGAGCTGGTTTACATCGCGACGCCGCATTCCAGGCATTATGAGGATATGTGTCTTTGCATTGCGCACAAAAAGCCGGTTCTCTGCGAAAAAGCATTTACAATGAATGCGGGACAGGCGGAGGACATCAGGAAGAGGGCGGCGGAGGCCGGTGTTTTTGTGGCGGAAGCCATTTGGACGCGCTATATGCCGTCCAGGGAGCTGATTAACGGGGTGCTGATGAGCGGAATCATCGGAAGGCCGCATATTCTGACCGCGAATCTTTCCTATGTAATCAGCGGGAACCGGCGCATCACCGATCCGGAACTGGCGGGAGGGGCGCTCCTGGATGTCGGTGTGTACGGGCTTAATTTTGCTTTCATGCATTTCGGGGCGGAGACGGAAAGAATCGAATCTTCTGTTTCCTTTACGGAGACGGGCGTCGACAGGATGGAAAGCATTACCATTTTTTACAAAGATGGAAGAATGGCGGTTCTGACGCATGGAATCGATTCCCGCTCCGACCGGAAGGGGATTATATACGGTGATCAGGGGTATCTGGTGGTTGAAAATATCAATAACCCGCAGTCGGTCAGTGTTTTTGACACAAATGACACGCTGCTTGAGCGGATTGAGGTGCCGGAGCAGATCAGCGGCTATGAATATGAAGTCCTTGAGTGTGTGGAGCAGATCGGAAAGGGTGCGCTGGAGAGCGTTTCGATGCCGCTGGCGGAGAGTATCCGGGTGATGGAGACAATGGATCTGCTGCGCGCCCGGTGGGGGCTGCGGTATCCGCAGGAGGTCAATATCGACTGAATTTCTGCTAATAAAATATCTGATATCCGCCCGTACTCTGCGGTAAGATAATACCTGTCAGATGAAAACACCACTGACAGAAAATATTGCATAACAGGGAGGAAAAAGATAATGATAAAAAAATTAAAAGAGTTTTATGTGGAGAATTCAGAGATGATCGCAGTTGGTATGGCGTATCTGAACGGCGGGGACTGCTTCCTCTACACGGACAGATAAGCGCAAATACGGCGGAAAGCACATCCCCGGACGGTTTTGCCGGAGGGGATGTGCTTTTTATATTCAGACAGATTTACCGCGGTTTTCGAATTTCTGAAAAAAAGCTGGTATTTTTTCCGGCACTGTGCTATAATCCTAGAATGACTGTGGTGGTCGTAGTGCGCTTATTTTTCCGGAATACGGCGCCCCTTGAGCGACAAGGACAGAAGCGGCTTTATATCATATATTTTTAAGGAGGAAAACAGTTAGAATGAGTGTACAGGTAGAAAATTTGGAAAAGAACATGGCAAAGCTCACAATTGAAGTCCCTGCCGAAGACGTGGAGAAAGCAATCCAGGCTGCTTATATCAAACAGAGAGGGAGAATCAGTATCCCGGGGTTCCGGAAAGGAAAAGTGCCGAGACACATGGTCGAGAAAATGTACGGACCGGAGATCTTTTACGAGGAGGCTGCGAACACCCTGATTCAGGACAGTTATCCGTCGGCGGCGGATGAGAGCGGCGTGGACATTGTGTCCAGACCGTCGATTGCCGTGGAACAGATCGAATCGGGCAAGCCGTTTATTTTTACCGCGGAGGTGGCAGTTCGGCCGGAAGTGACGCTCGGCGGGTACCGCGGCGTGGAAGTGACGAAGGCGGACGCTGTCGTGACAGAGGAAGAAGTCGATAAAGAGGTTGAGAAAGAGCGGAATAACAATGCGAGAATGGTGACCGTCACGGACAGGCCGGTGCAGACAAAAGACACGGTCGTGATTGACTATGAAGGGTTTGTGGACGGCGAGGCGTTTGAGGGCGGTAAGGCAGAGAATCATTCGCTGGAGATCGGTTCCCACTCGTTTATTGATACATTTGAGGATCAGCTTGTCGGGAAGAATACCGGGGATGAGACGGAGATTCATGTCACATTTCCTGAGCAGTATCATGCGCAGGAGCTGGCGGGCAGACCGGCAGTGTTTAAGGTAAAGCTTCATGAGATCAAGGTGAAGGAGATTCCGGAGGCGGACGATGAGTTTGCGCAGGATGTATCCGAATTTGATACGCTGGAAGAATATAAAGAAGATATCAGAAAACGCCTGACAGAGCGCAGGGAGAATGAGATAAAGGGCGCGCAGGAGGATGAAGCCATCCGCAGGATTATCGAGACATCCACGATGGACATTCCGGAGGCGATGATCGAGACGCAGTGCGAGAATATGGTCAGCGAATTTGCCCAGAGGATTGCGCAGAGCGGCCTTTCAATGGAGCAGTATATGCAGTTTTCGGGTCTTACGGTGGATCAGCTGAAGGCGCAGGTGCGCCCGGAGGCGGAGACGCGCATTAAGAGCAGTCTGGTGCTTGAGGAGATTGCGAAAGTGGAAAAGATCGTGATATCCGATGAGGAGATGGACGCGCACGTGGAGAAGATGGCGGCCGGATATGGTATGGACGCCGCAAAGATGAAAGAAATGATGAGTGATTCCGAGCGTGAATCCGTCAGGCGTGATCTGGCGGTCACCAGGGCGGTGGAGCTGATTATGGAGAATGTCAAGGAAACGGAGAAAGTAGCCACACCGGCTGAGGAAACTGAGGAATAGCAGTTTTCCGGCGACGGTGCGGAGAGCAGATACAGGCTGGCCCGGACGGGCCGGTCTGTTTAAGATTTTGCGGGATTGCAGAAAATGGTGATTATGGAGGAAAAACAGCATGAGTTTAGTACCTTATGTCGTGGAACAGACCAGCAGGGGAGAGCGCAGCTATGATATTTATTCCCGCCTGCTGAAAGACAGGATTATTTTCCTTGGCGAGGACGTCAATGAGGTGACGGCGAGCCTTGTGGTGGCGCAGCTTCTGTTTCTGGAATCTGAGGATCCGGGCAAGGATATCCAGCTCTACATCAACTCTCCGGGAGGAGTGGTGACGGCGGGCATGGCGATTTATGACACCATGCAGTATATCAAATGCGATGTGTCCACCATCTGCATCGGACTTGCGGCCAGCATGGGCGCGTTTCTGCTTGCGGGCGGGGCGAAGGGCAAGAGGTACGCGCTTCCGAACGCGGAGGTTATGATTCATCAGCCGTCCGGCGGGGCAAAAGGTCAGGCGACGGAGATTCAGATAGCTGCGGAAAATATTTTAAAGACAAAGAGAAAATTAAATGAGATCCTTGCGGAGAATACAGGAAAGCCGCTTGAGGTGGTGGCGGCGGACACGGAGAGGGATTACTTTATGTCCGCGCAGGAAGCAAAAGAATATGGTCTGATTGATGATGTTATCGTGAGAAAAATAAAGGAAGAGGCATAGGACAGTCATGGCAGTGAGAAATGAAGAGAGAATCCGCTGCTCGTTCTGCGGGAAGTCCCAGGAGCAGGCGCGGAAGCTGATAGCGGGGCCCAACGGGGCTTACATCTGTGACGAATGCGTGGATATCTGTTCGGAGATTATCGAGGAGGAGCTGGCGGAGGAAGAATTCTCCGGGGAGGCGGAAGCGGATTCAGGGCAGATCAACCTTCTGCGGCCAAAGGAGCTGAAGGCTTTTCTGGATGAGTATGTCATCGGGCAGGATCAGGCGAAAAAAGTACTTTCGGTCGCTGTATACAATCATTACAAGAGAATTATGGCCGGCGGAGATACCGGCGTTGAGCTGCAGAAGAGCAACGTGCTGATGCTCGGGCCAACCGGTTCCGGCAAGACGCTGCTGGCGCAGACGCTGGCGAGGGTGCTGAATGTGCCGTTCGCGATTGCGGACGCGACGACCCTGACCGAGGCCGGGTACGTGGGGGAGGATGTGGAGAACATTCTCTTAAAGGTCATCCAGGCGGCTGATCACAATATAGAGCGGGCGCAGCACGGGATTATTTATATTGATGAGATCGACAAGATCTCCAAAAAATCCGAGAATGTCTCGATCACAAGAGATGTTTCAGGGGAAGGCGTGCAGCAGGCGCTGCTTAAGATTCTGGAGGGAACGGTCGCTTCCGTGCCGCCGCAGGGAGGGAGAAAGCATCCGCAGCAGGAGCTGATCCAGATTGACACGACCAATATCCTCTTTATCTGCGGAGGTGCCTTCGACGGCCTCGAGAAGATTATCGAGACGCGGCTGGATCAGAAGGCGATTGGGTTTAACGCGGATATCAGGACGAAGAATGAGTACAATATCGGGGACGTCTTAAGGCACGCGCTGCCGCAGGATTTTGTCAAATACGGGCTGATTCCGGAGTTTATCGGCCGTGTGCCGGTGACGGTTTCGCTTGATATGCTGGACCGGGAGGCGCTTTTGAAAATTCTGCGCGAGCCGAAGAACGCGCTCACAAAGCAGTATCAGAAATTATTCGAGCTGGACGGCGTTGCGCTGGAATTTGACCGGGAGGCGCTGGAGGTGATCGCGGACAATGCGCTGGAGCGCAAGACGGGCGCCAGAGGATTGCGCGCGATTATGGAATCAGTGACGCTGGATATGATGTATCAGATTCCGTCGGAGGAGAACAAGACGACCTGCCGCATCACGAGGCGGATGGTGGAAGACGCGCTGGCAGTGAAAAACCAGGAACTGAGAAAAATAGGATAATGGAGACAATGATAGAAAAGCTTCCCGCGGTGGCACTCCGCGGCATTGTGATTTTGCCGGGCATGATCGCCCACTTTGATATCAGCCGTGAGAAGTCCATCCGGGCGGTAGAGAGCTGTATGGAGACGTCGAAGAGAGTATTTCTCGTGACGCAGCAAAATGCTGAGACGGAGGAGCCGGAGACGAAGGATCTCTTTCAGATCGGTGTGATTGCAGAAATTAAACAGGTGATCCGTTTACAGAACCATATTGTGAGGATCCTGGCGGAGGGAAAAGAGCGGGCAGAATTGTCCGCTCTTGTGGAAGATGAAGAGTTTCTGTCTGCGGAGGTGATCCGTTTTGACGGGGAGACTGACGAGGGGCTGACGGAGGAGATGAGGGCGGCCATGGTCCGCGGCGTCCAGGAGACGTTTGCAAAGTACCAGACGGTCAGTCCGCGCGCCGGAAAGGAGCTGCTCCGTCAGGTGAACAGCGTCACGGATCCGGAAAAGCTGATGGACCAGGTCGCGAATAACCTCCCGGTTTCTTATGAAGAAAAGCAGAAGATTCTCTCTGCCGTTTCCCTGATGGAGCGCTATGAAGCTCTTGTGGCGCTGCTTTTAAAAGAGATTGAAATCATCAGCATCAAGAATGAATTTCAGGCCAAAGTAAAACAGCGCGTGGACAAAAACCAGAAGGATTATATCCTGCGGGAGCAGATGAAAGTGATCCGCGGGGAACTGGGGGAGGATGACGCCGGCTCCGACGCGGACGCCTGGCTGGAAGCGCTGGAGAAGCTTGAGGCAGGCGAAGAGATCCGCGAAAGGATCAGAAAAGAAATTCAGCGCTTTCAGAATATCAATGTGAATTCATCCGAGAGCACCGTGGCGCGAACCTATATTGAGACGCTGCTGGAGCTTCCCTGGAATCACGGTTCGGAGGACAACAGAGATTTAAAGCGTGCGGAACGCATTTTAGACGAGGATCATTACGGTCTGACAAAAGTCAAGGAGCGCATGCTGGAGTTTCTCGCGGTCCGCAGTCTGACGGGCGGGGGAGACAGTCCGGTTATCTGTCTTGCCGGCCCTCCGGGGACGGGGAAGACGAGCATTGCCCGCTCGGTTGCAAAGGCACTGGGCCGCAAGTATGTCCGCATCTGTCTGGGAGGAGTCCGGGACGAGGCGGAGATCCGCGGCCACAGAAGAACTTATGTGGGCGCGATGCCGGGGCGCATCGTGAGCGGCCTGCGGAGCGCGGGGGTGAAGAACCCGCTGATGCTGCTGGACGAAGTGGATAAGATGAGCAGCGATTACAGGGGGGATACGGCTTCCGCGCTGCTGGAGGTTCTCGATTCCGAACAGAATGCCGGTTTCCGGGATCACTATGTAGAGATTCCGGTTGATCTCTCGGAAGTGCTCTTTATCGCTACGGCGAACTCCGTGCAGGATATCCCGCGGCCGCTGCTGGACCGCATGGAAATCATAGAGGTCAGCAGTTACACGGAAAATGAAAAGGCACACATCGCGCGGGAACATCTTCTGGAAAAACAGATTCTCCGCAACGGTTTAAAGCCGAAGCAGCTTTCGGTCAGCGATGCGGCGATTGAAAAAATCATCCGCGGCTATACCAGGGAGGCCGGCGTGCGGGGACTGGAGCGCAGGCTCGCAGAGCTCGCCAGGAAAGCGGCCAGGGAGATCTGTGCGGGAGAGAAAAAGAAGGTAAAAATCACCGGCGGCAGTCTGGAGCGATATCTCGGCAGGGAAAAATACAGTGCGGACCGGAAAAATGATACCGATGAGACCGGCATTGTGCGCGGTCTCGCGTGGACGAGTGCGGGCGGGGATACCCTGGAGGTCGAGGTGAATATTCTGCCGGGCAAGGGCGAATTTCTGCTGACCGGACAGCTCGGGGACGTGATGAAGGAGTCCGCACAGGCAGGAATCAGCTATATCCGCTCGGTCAGCGGGGAATATGAGATTCCGCGGAAGTTCTTTCAGGAGCATGACATTCATATCCACATCCCCGAAGGGGCGGTGCCCAAAGACGGACCGTCCGCCGGAATCACGATGGTGACGGCGATGCTTTCCGCTATCACAAAGACGCCGGTCCGGGCGGATGTCGCGATGACGGGAGAGATCACACTGCGGGGCCGCGTGCTTCCGGTCGGGGGACTGAAAGAAAAAATTCTCGCCGCAAAGAATGCCGGGATACGGACAGTCTGTGTTCCGGAGAAGAACGGGAAAGACATTGCAGAGCTTGAGGACGAGATAACCGACGGTCTCGAGATCGTGTACGCCGCAAACGTGAAGCAGGTGCTCGGGAAAGCATTTGTGAGCCGCAGGCGCAAAACGGGAGCAGATAATTAGCAGACGGGAAAGGGGAAAGACATGGTCATCCGAAATGTGAATCTGGAAACGGTCTGTGGCATAAGCAGCAGGATACCGGATAATCCGTACATTGAAGTGGCATTTGCCGGAAGGTCCAATGTCGGGAAATCGTCGCTGATCAATGCGCTGATGAACCGGAAGTCGCTGGCGCGCACTTCGTCAAAGCCGGGAAAGACACAGACGATCAATTTTTATAACATCAATAACGCCATGTATCTGGTGGATCTTCCGGGCTACGGGTATGCGAAGGCCTCGGTGGAGGTGAAGGAAAAATGGGGAAAAATGGTTGAAAACTATCTCCACAAATCACGACAGCTGAAGGCAGTATTTCTGCTCGTGGATATCCGCCATGATCCGTCCGCAAATGACAAAGTCATGTATGAGTGGATGGTGCATCAGGGATTTTCGCCGATCGTTATCGCGACAAAGATGGATAAAATCAGCCGCAGTCAGGTGCCGAAACATGTAAAGGCAGTCCGCACAGGGCTGGGAATGCAGGCGGGCACGACAGTGATTCCGTTTTCCGCCCAGACGAAACAGGGCAGGGATGAGATCTGGGAACTGATTGATGCGCTGGTGGCGGAGGACGAAGATGCGGCGGATGAGGAAGGCTCACAGATCAGCGGGTAAAACAGCAGACAGCGCGAACAGGGTAAATGTTTCAAACGGCACAGCACAGCTGTGCCGTTTATAATACTGATATCATAATTTCTTCACAATCTTTTCAATATCATTCTGGTGCCCGATCACCATCAGGTGCTCATCCGGCTCAAACACATAGTCGGGGCCGGGCATAAGCTTCATTCCGTCCTCATTTTTGACACCGATAATATTGGTATTGTATGTGACGCGCACATTGACGTCGAGGATCGAGCGCCCAATCCATTCCGGCAGCGGCGCGATTTCGTAGATGGAAAATCCTTTGCCCAGCTCGACATAGTCGAAGACCTGATTTGCCGAGAAGCGGACGGCGACTTTGTCCGCGATATCGCGGTCGGGGTAGATAACCTCGTCGGCGCCGTTGCGCAGCAGGAATTTGGCGTGTATGTCGCGGTTGGCCTTGCTGACGACATATTTTGCGCCGAGTTCCTTCAGCTGGCTGGTGATCTCAAGGCTGCTCTGAAAATTGTTGCCGATGCAGACAAAGCAGAGGTCAAAATTCCCGACGCCGAGACTTTTTAAGACTTTTTCGTTGGTGCAGTCTCCGATTTTTGCGCTGACGACATAGGGGAGAAGTTCCTGGAGCCGCGCCTCCTGCTGATCCACGATCATAATTTCATTGTCCAGTCTGGAGAGCTTTGCACACAGGTGTGAGCCGAATCTTCCAAGTCCGATGATTAAGATTGATTTCATAATGTACTCCTTTTTTAACCGATATTGATTTCTTCTATGGGCTGCATAATATGGGCCGGCTTTTTGTGATCCGTAAAAGAGAGCGCGAATGAAAGGCTGCCCAGCCGCCCGATATACATCAGCAGAATAATAATAAGCTGCGAGGTGAGATTCAGCTGCCCGGTCAGACCGGCGGACATTCCCACGGTGCAGATGGCGGACATCACCTCAAACAGGGTGTCGCCGATGGTAAAGTTCTGGAGGCTGCAGATGGCGAGCGTCGCGGTCAGGCTGAAAAACAGATAGGTGCACAGCAGCGCGCTCGCCTTGGTGATCGTGCCGTCGTCAATCCGTCTGCCGAAAATATTGGTTCCCGTGGTGCGCAGGAGCGTGGAGCGCAGGTGGAGCAGCAGGACGAAAATGGTCGCCATTTTGACACCGCCCGCGGTTGAGCCGGAGCCCCCGCCGATAAACATGAGAATAATGGAGAGCAGTCTGCCTCCCTCGGAGAGGGAACCGATATCTGTCGTGTTAAATCCGGCGGTGCGCGGCGTCACCGCGCAGAAAACGGAACTGCACAATTTTCCGACAGGGCTCATGCCTGCAAACAGACGGTTTCCCTCAATCAGATAGAAGAGAAGGGCGCCGCCTGCAACCAGGAAGACGGAACAGCTTAAGACCATTTTTGTCTGCAGGGCGTATTTCCGGAAATTCCATTTGTGGTCTGCGATATCACTCCACACGATAAAGCCGATGCCGCCGGTCAGGATCAGCGCGCACAGTGTAAAGCTGATGAGCGGATCGTCATAATATGCGGTAAAGGATGAGTATGGCTCGTAGCGCCCCATCAGGTCAAATCCCGCGTTGCAGAAGGCGGAGATGGAGTGGAAAATACTGTAGTAAAGTCCCTGCGCGAAGCCCATCCGCGGACAGAAGCGCACAAACAGCAGCAGCGCGCCCGCACCCTCAAAAATGGCTGTGCCTTTGAGCACACGTTTCAGCAGCAGTACCACGCCGCCGATGTCCAGCACATTAAAACTTTCCCGGATCCAGCCCCGCTGCTTCAGACCGATTTTCCGGCGGAGAACCAGGGAGACGGCGGTTCCGATGGTGATAAAGCCGAGACCGCCGATCTGGATTAAGAGGAGCAGCACAAGTTGTCCGAAAAAGGACCAGTGTGTAAAGGTATCGACGAGAATCAGGCCCGTAACGCAGGAGGCGCTGGTAGCGGTAAACAGGGCGGTGAGAAACGGGGTGACTGTCCCATCCCTGGATGAGAGGGGAAGCATCAGCAGCAGCGTGCCCGCCATGATCAGAAGAAAAAAACCGACGGCGATCAGCTGCATGCCGGATAAGTGTTTAAAGGTTCTGCGCAACATGGTATTTGTCTGTCCTCCGGAACTGTAGTTCTAATTTAATGGTTGTGAAAATGTTCTGGAAATATTATAATATCTTTATTCGCTTTTGTATATAAAAATGTGGATATGCGGATTGTAAATAAGGTGGGGATTGTTTTATGGAGGCATTATTTTTCTATCTGGTATTTATCGGAATTGCAGGATGGATGCCTGCGAAATGGAACAGCGGCCGTAAGGAAAGGGAACCGGGGCGGCGGCTGGATCACGCGTCTGCGCGCGGGTGGTTATACGTTCGGGAGAGCACGGCGCAGATGAGGCCGAACGGGCCGGTATTGGATTTAAAAACGGATTGCGGAGGTTGGTATGGAGAGAAGACCAGTGGGCGGGGAGCTGTACCGTCATTTTAAAAACGAGCTGTATCAGGTGATTACAGTTGCAGTTCACATGGAGACAGGGGAGGAACTGGTGATCTGCCAGGCCCTGTCGGGGGATTACAGGGTATACGCAGAGCCGCTTCCGGTATTTCTGGAGGAGACGGACCGCACAAAGTATCCGGAAGCCACACAGAAATACCGTTTCGAGCGGGTGGAGAGGCCGCAACAGGGCGCAGAGCCCGGGGAAGCGGGCGAAGGCGGGCAAAGTGTGGAAATCCGGAAAGAATCCGGAAACACGCGGACTGTCTGTGTTCCGGATGGAAGTACAGGGGATGCAGAGCTGCGGAAGACGGACGAAGATGCGCAAAGTGACAGGAGAAGAGAGGAGGGGGAAGAGGCCGTGGAGCAGGAGCAGGGGCCGGATGCGCAGGATGGCGTCAGCCCGAAGCTGATGGCTTTTTTTGACGCGGATGATCTGGAGCAGAAGTATCAGATTCTGCTGTCCATGCGGGAGGAGATGACGGATCATCTGATCAATAACATGGCGGTGGTGCTCGACATTGTGATTCCGGAGGGGGATACCGACAGCCGCTATGAGGAGCTGAAACGCTGTATCCGCACAAAGCAGCGCTATGAGAGCGACCGGCTGCGGTAAGGCCGGACTGGAAAAAGAGGGAATATGGAAGAGTTACATGAGAAAATCAGCCGTCTGGCGCAATGCGCTCCCCGACGGATCGTGATCAGTAAGCCCGCAGGAGGGAATACCGTGTACCGGAGAATCACGATTGAGAAAAAGGATGCGTTTTATCAGGCAGCCGCATACACGGACAGGCAGGTCTTTCACCGGAATATTCCTGCCGGGGAGCTTGCCGCTTATCTTACAGAGACGATTTCCGGTAATTTTTTCAGGGTCAGTGCCTGGGATGAGGAGAAGGAATATCAGATTCTCATTTCAAAAAAAGGAAAGCTGACCTTTCGGGAGAGAAAAATCAGCGGACAGGCGCCTCAGGTGGATTCAGCTCACAACCGGAAGAAAAAATATCTGATCGGGGAGGGGATGGCGGTGCCGCCGCTGGTGGATATGGGGGTTTTTACGGCGGAGGGAAAAGTAGTAAAATCCATGTACGATAAATACCGCCAGATAAACCGTTTTCTGGAAATAATAGAAGACGGCGTGGGAGAATACACCGGAGACTGTCTGAATATCATTGATTTTGGCTGTGGGAAATCTTATCTCACATTTGTTCTCTATTACTATTTTACGGAATTAAAAAAGCAGAAAGTGCAGATTACAGGTCTGGATCTGAAAGAGGACGTGATTAGAAAATGTAATGACGCGGCGGACAGGTACGGATACCGGGGACTTCATTTTGAGCGGGGGGATATCAACGGGTATCAGGCGTTGGCGCCGGTGGATCTCGTGGTGACGCTGCACGCGTGTGATACCGCCACGGATTATGCCCTGTTTAACGCCGTGCAGTGGAATGCAAAAATGATTTTTTCCGTGCCGTGCTGTCAGCATGAGCTGAACGGACAGATACAGACGGAGGAGTTTTCCCTGCTGACCCGCTACGGGATCGTGAAAGAGCGCTTTTCCGCGTTGGCGACGGATGCCATCCGTGCGAATCTGCTCGCATACTGCGGCTATAAGACGCAGCTGCTGGAATTTGTCGATTTTTCGCATACACCGAAAAATATTCTGATCCGGGCTGTAAAAAGCGGCGGACAGGCGGGGCGGACAGTTGTTCCAGCCTCTGTCAGGCGGACGTATCTTGGGGAGGCGCAGCGCATGATGGAGGAGTTTCATTTTCATCCGGCGCTGTATGCGCTGCTTGCCGGGGCCGGCAGGATTGAGGGAGAGACGGCGGTGTTTCCGGGTGAAAGCGGGGAGGGGGAAAACAGTGGTTTATGAGGTAAAACAGCCGGAGACAGTCGCGGGGCTGTTTGCGGGCTGGCAGGAGACGATGATATGGTCCTGTCTGCAGAATGTGATGGGACAACTGTATGCGGTTTCCGGTGACGGGCCGGCTGTGCGCGGGGAGACTGCCGCAGGGGGATGTGCGGAAAACGCCGGGATGAGCGGACATCCCGGTCTGCCGTCCGCCGCGATGGCGCTCCTCGGGGATTTCTGCTTTTTTGCGGGACAGCCGGACCGTGAGCTGACGGAGTACGGGCCGCCGTGGCGCAGACAGGATTTTCTGATTCTTGTTCCGCAGACTCCCGCGTGGGGAGAGATGATCAGGGAATGTTACGGGAGCAGGGCGAAAAAGGTGACGCGCTATGCGATCCGCAAGGAACCGGATGTATTTGATGAGGCCGTGCTTATGCGGATGGCCAGGGAGCTTCCCAGTGGTTATCAGCTCCGGCAGATTGATGAGGAATTGTTCCGGCGCTGTCTGGAGATTCCCTGGTGCAGGGATCTGGTGGCGCAGTACCGGGACTATGCGCAGTACCGGGAGTATGGTCTGGGCATGGTGATCCTGAGAGACGGGGAGATAGTATCGGGAGCGGGCTCCTATTCCGGATACAGGGGCGGGATAGAGATCGAGGTTGACACGAAGGCGGAATACCGGCGGAGGGGCCTCGCCGGCGCCTGCTGTGCGCGCCTGATTCTGGAGTGCAGAAAGCGCGGATGGTATGCGAGCTGGGATGCACAGAATCTGTGGTCGGTGGCCCTGGCACAGAAGCTGGGATATCATCCTGACCATGAGTATGTGTGTTATGAGATAAGACGGGACTGAGCAGGCTCTGTCATAGACGGCTTAAAGTGCTGTTATGATAATCCGGCAGGAAGGTCACGTCCTCCCCGAACCAGTCCGGCGGTACGAATGTTCCGGCCTCGGCCTCCGTCTCAAATTCCACTTCCGCCAGCTGCAGGGGAGCGAGTTCTCCCTCAAAAAGATCAAGTTCAATCGTATATTTATCCATATACGGGATCTGGTAACGGCGTTTCCGGATCAGAATGCCGTCTGTCTTTTCGCGAAGGTGCAGATAGGCGGCTTCATTCAGCGGCAGATTGTATTCTTCCCGGGCCAGAAATCCTTTCCCCTTGTAGGTGAGGGTGTATGTGTCATCCGAGCGCCGGACGCGCACCACGGGATCCGTATTCAGATATCCCTGTTCGATGTGCCGGCACGGATACCGGTCGAGGTGTTCCGGGAGACGGGAGACGAGATATTTGCGTTCTATTTCCATGATAAAGATTCCTTTCTCTGTGAGCGGCTGATAATCTTACCGGTGACTGGTGAAAGATTTTTCATCTATCAGAAAATATAGCACAATTCCGCCCCCATTACAAGAAAACAGGGGCAGAAGGTGGCGCGGTGCTGCGGACTTTATTACAGACGCTTCACTGGGATCCAGATGCCGCTTTCATAACGGTCGCTTCTGGTGTCGCCTTTGGAATACCATTCGATACTGGCGTGAAACGCTATTTCATACTCCCTGTTTCCGGGAAGCCATTCGTTGAAAATCCGGGTGTTGACTGTCTGCAGCGCATCCGGTATGCTCCCGGTGCATTTAAATTCTGCCCATTCGCCTGCGGGAATCTCAAAAACCGTCATTCCTTCCGGCACCTCGTTGCCCTGATATGAGCCCGCGATATAATAGCAGAAACTCTCTGTGTTCGTCTCTTCTTCCATACAGACGCCGAACTCTCCCACCATGCACTCTGCGATGGTCTGCCGTATCTTCTCCTCTCCCGGCTCACACGCCGCATCGCCGCAGTACTTCTGACAGAACCAGTTCCAGAATGCGGGGATATCCTGATAAGAAGTTTCGTGGGAAATAGTCTTTTTAAACCCGATCATCCTCATCGCATCTCTTTTTTCAATTGTAAATTCCATTTGTCTGCCTCCTTTTACTATAATTTCCACATGCAGCGGAAGAAAGACCCTGATCTGATGTGGATGTTTCCGAAGCTGCAGGGGGGACAGGCCGTGAAAACGTATAAACGCTCTGGTAAAGCTTTCCGGAGTGTTATACCCGTATTTGTGTGCCAGATCAATAATTTTTTCATTTCCGGCCTCTGCACAGGTGTACTGATTTTCCGTTTCCTGACGGTTTTTCTTCAGAATGTCCAGCCCTGCCAGGTACAGCCTGCGGTTTCTTAAGTATTCACTGACGGAGTAACCTGTCACGATTTTAAAGCCCCTGTGGAAATAGAAAGGCGAGATATGTACCGCATCCGCCACTTCCTGAACACCGATGTCCGCGAGGAGATTTTCTTCCATATACCCGATTGCATTCTTTAAATCCGTCGTCCAGTCCATATTTTTCTTCCTCCCTGCTGCTGATTACTCTGGTATTATAGCATGCCCCACACTGAAAATCCTGCCATTTCCTGCTTTGGTTTGTCAGAATCAGTTTATCCGGTGCCGGAGTCTTCTGTGAGATTGACGTGGATTTTCAGAAGGCTTATAATGAAGTCAGGACAAAAAGAACAGGAGGAATCTGTGCTATGAGCAGAATCGGAATTTTTATGGCGGACGGCTGCGAGGAGATTGAGGGCCTCACCGTGGTGGATGTGGTGCGCAGGGCGAAGATGGAGATCGTGATGATCTCTGTTTCCGGGAAAAAAGAGGTGACAGGTTCTCACGGGATAACCTTTCTGGCGGATGAGACGGCGGCGGAGGCAGATTACGGTGAGCTGGACGGGATCGTGCTTCCCGGAGGGATGCCAGGGACACTTGCGCTGGGTGAGGATGAGACGGTGAACACCGTGATCAGAGAGTTTGCGGCAGAAGGGAAGCTGGTCTGTGCGATCTGTGCCGCGCCGTCTGTGCTGGGCGCCGCGGGAATTTTAAACGGGAAATGTGCGACGTGTCATCCGGGATTTGAGGAGAAACTGACAGGGGCCGTCGTGCGCGGGGATGATGTGGTAGTGGACGCCAATATAATTACCAGCCGTGGTATGGGGACTGCGATTCCGTTTGCGCTTGAGATCGTCCGCTATTTTGCGGATGACGCGGCGGTGGAGCAGATCCGGAAAGGGCTGGTATATAAATCATAGAACAGATTATGGCTCACATAGATCATGGTTTTTATGGATCATGGTTCCGCAAAATATGGTTTCCACAGGAATAAAATCGTGCCGCGTCAGCAGAAGCATTGCTGCTGACACGGCGCGATCTGTATCCGGGTATTGCTTTTCGTGTGTTATCTGGACATCTGCTCTTCCTGCTTCATGATCATTTTCTTGACCATCTCGCCGCCGATGCTGCCTGCCTGTGCAGAGGTCAGGTCGCCGTTGTAGCCTTCTTTTAAAGGTACACCAATCTCACTTGCGACTTCCTGCTTAAAACGATTCATTGCTTCTTTTGCCTGCGGTACAGCCATCTGGCTGCTGTTGGAACCTGAACTGTTCGATGAGCTCATGGTTTTCACCTCCATAGATTGTGTTATTTTCTTTCCGGGACCGCGGTAACAACTTACCGTGGTTCCTGATTTTATTATTGACAGACCGGACAAAATTATGTTGGAAATTATTGAGAAATTCCTTGACAAAGGAAGCACGTTGTGCCTATACTGATGCTATGCAGTTTAAGAGACTGAATAATAAGGAAAGAGAGGTAAGAATGATGAGAAGTTTTACAAATTCCGGACTGACAGGTGGAAGAAAGATCGCAGAACAGAATAACAGGAAGAACAATCATGATATTACCTCGGTGGATTTTGTCAGACAGCCCTGACAGACGGGGCAGTGTTTTTGCACGGTGACAGTGGGAGGCTGTCCGGGTGTATACTGCAGGGAGACCGGATTTCCCGCAGAGAGCACTGCAGTTGACAAAGCCGGTTCCAGTGAATGGCGCAGTCCGCGGTAATCAGCAGCCGCGGGCTTTTTTGCGTGTAAAAATGCAGTTGCAGCCAGAATCGCAGGGCCGGAAGAGGGATGTGGATTTTCAGGGAAATGTGCTGACATGCTGATACCCGGGGAGGGGAAAAGGAGGTTTTTTGTGAAAAAGTTACACACGTATATCGGACGCCACTGGGCGGGATATTTGCTTGCAGTCGTCTGTATGGTGGCTGCGATTGTCCTGGATATGGTATATCCGAAGATCACGCAGGATATCGTGGACGAGGTAATTCTGGGAGGAAAGCTGGAGCTTCTGACCAGATTTCTGGCAGGAATTGTGGTGGTCGGGATCGGACGGTGCCTGTTCGGGTACTGCAAGGAGATTTCATTTGACCGGATTGCGTCGAAGATCGGGTCGCAGATGCGGAAGGATCTGTTTGATCATATTCAGACGCTGTCCATGAATTATTTTGACAATGTGAATACGGGAGAGCTGATGGCGCGGGTCAAGGACGACGTTGACAGGGTCTGGAATGCGCTCGGTTTTGTGGGGATGCTCGTGATCGAGGTCGTCATCCACGCCGGTTTTGTGCTCTACTGTATGTTCGCCCGCAACTGGAAGCTGGCGCTTGTGCCGCTCTTTACAATGATTGTCTGCGGCGTTGTGGCGATTGTGATGGAGCGGAAGCTGGATAAGGTATATGAGCAGATCAGTGAGGAGAATGCCGCGCTGACCACGGTCGCGGAGGAAAACCTTGCCGGCGTCCGGACGGTGAAGGCGTTTGCGAGGGAGAAGCACGAGGTGGAGAAGTTTCTGTCCCACAACAGCCGCTATTATGAGCTCAATATTACACAGTCGAAGGTGCTTGTGCGCTATTATCCACTGTTCCAGTTTGTGGGGAAGGCGCTTCCGGTCTGCACAACGATCCTTGGCGGGCTTTTTGTGATGAACGGTGAGATGACGCTCGGCGCGCTGGTGGCGTTTGTGGAGTACAGCAGAAACTGTACCTGGCCGATGGAAATGCTGGGATGGCTGACGAATGACGTCTCTGCGGCGCTCGCATCCTACCGGAAGATCCGGAAGATTTACGGAGAGCAGGCGATGATCCGCAACCGGGAACAGCCGGTACATCTCGACAAAGTGGAGGGAAGGATCGAGTTTGAGCATGTGTCGTTTTCGCTGGAGGAAAAGGAGATTCTGAAGGATATCAGCTTTATGGTTCCGGCGGGAAGCACGCTTGGCATAATGGGGGCCACCGGTTCCGGTAAATCCTCGATTATCAATCTGCTGCAGAGGTTTTATGACGTGACGGAGGGCGTCGTGAAGGTGGACGGAGCGGATGTCCGGGATCTGTCCTTAAAGCAGCTGCGCAGCAGCATCGCGGTGGTGCTGCAGGACGTGTTTCTCTTCTCGGATACGATTGAGGAAAATATCCGCATGGGACAGCGCAGACAGCTTCCGATTGAGGAGGTGCGTCTTGCGGCGGAACATGCAGAGGCGCGGGATTTTATCGAGAAGATGGATGAGCAGTACGGGACCGTGATCGGAGAGCGCGGCGTCGGTCTCTCCGGAGGGCAGAAACAGCGGATCAGCATAGCGCGCGCACTGGCGAAGCACAGTCCGGTTCTTGTGCTGGATGATTCCACCTCAGCGCTCGACATGGAGACGGAACATGAGATTCAGAAAACGCTGGGCGCGCTTTCCGACACGACGAAAGTGATTATCGCACACCGCATCTCGGCGGTGCGCCATGCGGACGAGATTATTTACCTCGAGGACGGGAGAATCGCGGAGCGCGGGACGCACGAGGAGCTGCTTCGGAAAAAGGGTCTCTATTATGACACTTATATGGCACAGTACGGGGCGTTTCCGGCAGATGCGGCGGAGACGGCATAAATTATCCTCGAAAAGAGACGGGAGGGAAATCGGTAAATATGGCTGTCAATTCATTTCGTGAAGATGAATTTATGGAGAACACCGACAAAAAGAAGATCTTAAAGCGGCTGTTTTCCTACTTATTAAAATATAAATGGATTCTGGCGGGGGTACTGGTCTGCATGGGCGTGACGGTCGCGATCTCGCTGGTAAACCCGCTGATTATCGAGGAGGCAATCGACCATTATATTGCAGCTTCGGATTTTAACGGGCTGGTGCGCCTGGGAATCATGGCGCTGGTGCTCAATGTGATTTTTATCATCATGGTAAAAATACGAATGTATGTGATGTCAGTCGTTTCCAATAAGATCCTGCTGCAAATCCGGCAGGATCTGTATGAGCATATTCAGACGCTGTCATTTTCATTTTTTGACAGCAGGCCGACCGGAAAGATTCTGGCGCGGATTATCGGGGATGTCAATTCCCTGAAGGATGTACTTGTGAATATGGTCACAACCCTGATTCCGGAGTTTATCACGGTGCTGGGGGTTGTGGTCATAATGGTGGCAAAGGATTACCGGCTGGCGCTGGCGTCGCTGTCCACGATTCCGCTGATGATGGCAGGAATCTGGCTTGTACAAAAGGCTTCTCACAGGCGCTGGCAGATATTCCGCAAAAAGTCGTCGAACCTGAACGCCTACGTGCATGAAGATATTGCGGGCATGAATGTCGTGCAGAGTTTCGGGGCGGAAGATGAGACGCGGGAGATTTTCGGAAACCTCGCGGATGAACACCAGCGGGCTTTTGTGGACGCGGTGACATATGCGGACATGTTCGGACCTGTCATTGATTTCTGCTGGGGGATCGGCGCGATGATGCTCTATCTGGTCGGAATCCGTTTTCTCGGGTTTGAGAAGATTTCGATCGGACTTCTCGTTGCCTTTGGCACATATATCAACATGTTCTGGAACCCGATTATGAATCTGAGCAGTTTTTATAATAATCTTGTGACCAACCTGACCGCGGCGGAGAGGATTTTTGATATCCTGGATACGGAGGCGGATATCACGGATGCGGCGGATGTACAGGAGCTGCCCGATATAAAGGGGGCGGTGGAGTTTTCCCACGTCAGCTTTACTTATGACAAAGGGACGCCGGCGGAGACGAAAGTGCTGCGCGATGTAAACTTCCGCGCGGCGCCCGGGGAGACGATCGCGCTTGTCGGCCCGACCGGGGCGGGAAAGACGACGATTGTAAATCTGATCAGCCGGTTTTACGATATTGAAGAGGGCGTTATCACAGTGGACGGGTATGATCTGACGAAAGTCTCGATTGAGAGTCTGCGCAGGCAGATGGGAGTGATGACGCAGGACAATTTTATTTTTCACGGGACGGTGCGGGATAATATCCTCTACGGAAAGCTCGATGCCTCCGAGGAGGAGATGATTGCAGCCGCAAAAGCGGTCAACGCGCATGATTTTATTATGAAGATGGAGAAAGGATATGATACGGAGCTCAAAGAGCACGGTGCGGGTCTCTCGATCGGACAGCGTCAGCTGATAGCGTTTGCGCGCACGATGGTATCAATGCCGAAGATTCTGATACTCGACGAGGCGACATCCAGCATCGACACCCATACGGAAATTCTGGTGCAGAAAGGCATCGAGGCGCTGCTGTCCGGCAGGACCAGCTTTGTGATCGCGCACCGGCTCTCGACGATCCAGAATGCAGACCGGATTTTTGTGATTGATCAGGGCGGGATTCTGGAGCAGGGAAGTCCTGCGGAGCTGATGCGGGAAAAGGGGGCATATTACAGACTTTATATGAAGCAGTTTGAGGGTGTGGCGTAGAACACCGGGTACCTGAATGTTATTGTGGACGGAGTGACTGTGTGTTACAATGGTTTTCAGATACAGATCAGGGAAAACGGGAGGTTATCAGAATTGAAAAAACAGTATTTGGATGCAGTGCGCGTCTCGCGCATTATCACTTCGTGTCTTTTTCTTGTGGCTGCGATGGCGATCGGGATGAAGATGTCCGGTGATATCGGAGTGCTCCGCAGCGGTTCCCTGGAAAACAGGGCGCGTCAGGCTGCCGGGATCGACAGCGGAACGCAGTGCGTATCGGCGGAAAAAGGGAAGCTTAAGGCAATGCTTTTTTATGACGGCGGGTCGTCAGATGAAAAAGCGTCCAGACTTGTGGTATACCGGAACAGGACCGGGATGGACGGAATGCACGTCAGGCTGGGCTGGTTTCCTGAGATATCGGAGATCCCCGGGGACGACGGCGTGATTGTCAGGGAAATTGTGCTGGGGAAAACGGAGTGGAAGATCTATGCCTCCGCCGGCGGAAAGGTTTCTTACACGGGAGCGTCTGCCGCGTCGGGGGAACGCTACTCGCTGAAAGCGGGGGAACCGTTCGTGATTATTTCTGACTGTGAGCTGGAATTTGTGTCCGAATAGCATCCTTTGTGCGGGAATGAGGGAAAATATGAAGCTTACAACGCTCTGCTATATCGAAGCATCCGGCTGCTACCTGATGCTTCACCGTGTAAAAAAGGAAAACGACGCAAACTGTGGAAAATGGATCGGCGTGGGCGGGAAATTTGAGCCCGGAGAGACGCCCGAGGAATGTCTGCTGCGCGAGGTACGCGAGGAAACCGGACTTAAGCTCCTGCGATACCGTTTCCGGGGCATCGTCACATTCACATCCGACGAATGGGAGACGGAATATATGCATCTGTTTACAGCGGATAAATTTGCGCCGGATGAAACAGCCTTAAGCCGGGCAGCCGGAGAAAATCCTGTGGCCTGCGACGGGGAGACTGCGGCGGGATATGCCGCCTGCGCGCCTGTCTGCAGCGAGGGTGATCTGGCCTGGGTGCCGAAGTCTGAGATCGGCGGGCTGAATCTGTGGGAAGGCGACAGGATTTTTTTCCGTCTTCTGGAGGAGGACAGAGGATTTTTTTCGCTGAAGCTGCGGTATGAGAGAGGGCAGCTGGCGGAGTCAGTGGTCAGGACATACGGGCAGAACTGCCCGCATGGCGGCTGACCGGCGGGGGATATGTTCTCAGACATCCTGATTCTATGTACGAATGGCCCTGGCGGAATAAAAGGAAGAAACCCTCGCATCATCGGGTATCAAATATGCATTGTAAGTAACAGACAAATATTTTATAATCGAGTATGTAAATTGGGATTTGATGCAAATGGAGATTTCTTTTATGTGGGGTATATATCTGGACATTAAAGCTTTTGAGGATGGACTATTCCAGGCAGTTGTTCAATACAAGATAGACAATGGTAAAGCTTTAGTTATGTTGCCTAAACCTAATTATGAGCTGGACATGAAAAGAATCAGGGAGTTGCCAGCATCTCCCCGGTTTATTTATGGGGAACAAGTCTCGCCTTGTAACCATCCCGATATGATAGGTGTGATTGTAGGGATTCACTGGCACTTCAAGCGTAATTGCTGTTTTTATACCATTAGCATCAATGAGAAAACGAGAAGCAAACGATACTTTGATGATGATTTGATTTCTGCGGTATGAATTCTTGTCTAAAGAATTGTCAGGTGAATGCAAAGTCAATAATCATATGTAAATATATGCAGTATACTTCAGATTTAAGAAAGTAGGAACACTTTTCCGAAAAGGGAGAAAAATAAAGTTTAATATTGGTGGCAATCAGCACTTTTCCTGTGGAGCAGTCACACAACAGTCATTTCAACAGAATATATACAAGGGATACTATCAATTACCGTCATCGTCTGACATAGGGATTTTCCTTGGACAGTTTTGGGTAAATGTACCGGGACTCTCTTCGTTAGGTGTAAATTTTTCCTGTAACTGGGATGAGATATAGGCTGAAGGACCAGATCGTGTAAAACAAAATATGCGAAAAGCGAGTCCATTTTCGTGGTTAAGGTCGATTTTATTTTACGTATAATCCCCTTCGCCATGACCGGACTGAATCTGACAGGATTTCCGGCACAAAATCCGATTCTCTCAGGTCAAAGAAATGGAAAATATAATCTTTCAGCCTCTGAATACAAAAAATTTAAATTAATATCAGTGAAAAGTCGTGCATTTTTAAATATTCTATGATATGCTATTTTTAGTCATTATCATACAGTACTACCCTGTTATGTAAAAAATGACAACAACTTTACCATAATAGGATGAAAGGAGACTTAATGTGAAAAATCACACTGATGTGCTGATTTTTCACATGGCTATTTGTGCCGGAGCGTCACAAATAAGTCCTGATGGCAGACGCAAACTGGAGATTTTTGTCGCGTAAACATTCCGGAATGGAGATTTTTATGACGAAACGAAAAAGCATAGCCCTGATTCTGATTCTCACTTTTATGACCGGCATCCTTGTTTCCTGCGGCAGCCCCGCACAGCAGGCTGAACCAAAAGAATTTTCACCGGATCTCCTCGAATGGGGCATGTCACAGCAGGACGTTCTTGATGTTTTTTCACTCAGTAATGCTATCGTCAGGACAAAAAGCATCGAGGACCCGGCATCGGAAACTGTCGCAGCCAGGACTGTGACAAAAATGACCTATGATAACTTTGTTTTTGAGGGACTTCCCTTTCGTGCAACTTTCACGTTCACGGAATATCATGCCGCATCCGAATGGGATATCGGACTGACAGCAATATGTCTCGAAATACTGGAAGACTCTGTCAGGCCATTTACAAATCTCAAGAATGCTTTCAGCCAGAGTCATCTGGAAACTATCATAAGATGGGATGAGATTTCCGAACAGGAACGCGAAAAAATGCATCAGTTTTATTTCGATGTTTTCCCCAAGAACACCACCGTTGAAGATATCGAAATGATCCATTTGGGTGTAGCAGGGGGGGAGAGTATGCCACGTGCAGACTCTGAAGGTGTTTATTATGCCTATGATCTCTACGACTACCATGTTGGTGTCTATAATCGCTATGCAAAGGATGCGGAATAAACCACTATAATGGCATCAGCCCTAAAAGGCATTTAGCGGAAACCCCTCTTTTTTATCCGGAGGGTTCAGGCAGCCCTCCAGACGAAAGAAAGGAGGGTGATGCAATGTATGTTACCTATCAGGATTTGACTGATACCGGATTAGGATAAAAATTTTTGAATAAAAGCATATTGAAAAACATTTTTGCATATGCTATAATGCCAATAGGCAAAAAGAAATGAAAAGTCCACGTTGACGAAAGAACGAATCCCTAAACTGTATTGCAGTACAGTTTAGGGATTCTTCTTTACTTTTATACTGGCAAAGCGCCCAGTAGGTTATTTGTTGCTCCTGTCATTGCTGTCTAACCATTTGATGATGTAGTGGCAGGCTACACCAGCCGCAACAGCGATAAAAAAAGATTTGATTTATCAGATTTACAAGGGAAAAAAGAAATAGCTGCCACTATTGCGAGTAGTGACGGCCTGTTTATTGTATAATTAGGTAAAAAATCATGATTCTTTTAACACCTGATAAAGCGGAGAATCATCAGGAGTACTTCCTATCGTCCAATTTGTTGCCGGGGTATGCCGCCAGGTTTCTCTCCTGATTCCTTTTGCGTCATATTTTTCTGAATACGTAAATATCTTATTTTTTCTCCAATATCCGTTTTTAATCGCCTCCTGGTTGTGAGTTTAACATATAATACAAAAAAACACGACAAAAATGATTCATAAAAGTTGTGATGATATTGTAAACAAATGGAGGTAATGCTATGAAAATGAGGTTAGACACAAAGAAAATTGAAACCGCATAAAATCGCCACTTCATAAAATTTTCACACAACTTTGGCACTCACCTCTTGTAAGTTCAAGGTGAAATTCGTGTTGTTTTGTCTTTGTGTGAAAGTAGCTTAAAATCAAGGAATTTTGGAAATTTTGCTATGTTGTCTGGGAGTTGATTAGTTGTCTTTATTTGTCTTGTTTGAATAAAAATATGTCAGATTGTATGTCAATGGAAAAGACTATCAGCGATTGCCGGTAGTCTTTTGGATTGTGATTCGAGATAATCATTCGTTCAAATTTTGCTTAAATTCTTCTAATATCATCTCTCTTTGACTATCTGTTTGAGCACTATCATATTTTCGTTGAAATTCATCACGAATCTCTGAAGTTAATTTTTTCCATTTTTCATATTCACGTGTTTGTTCCGGGGTTCTCAATCCACTTTTTTTAGAGGGATACCATTTATTCCTGTTTTTTAGTGCGTTTATGTATGCTTTTTGAATCGGAGATTGTTTGGCTTTATATTTTTTTTGCGCCGCAATCTGCTGGCAGGTCATGTTGACTCCATTAGGCTTATTGGTACAATATTCTGCTGGTTGATTAGGGTTAAACTTAAAATATTTTCTACAATGTTTACAACGTCTTAGTGTAATTCCAATTTGTGCCATTTTAAAAATTACACAGTTAAATGCTTCTTCAATGGATTTAAATTCGTATCCATTGAGGATATTCAGATGATTTTTAATAAATTCTTGTCTCTGCGGTTCTTTTTCAGCATAGTCGCAATCAATATATGAATCATTTTGATTTTCTGAATCAATTGAATGAAAAGGAATGGCAAATAATTCATATTTATCATGAAGTTTTTCGTATTTGCTTGGATGTATAACTACTACTTCCTTAAAAACTAGAGGATGATCATCACAAGAGTTTAGTCTACACATTGGAGAAAAATTATTTATAAAATTTTTATTTTCTATATCAAATACTTCATAGACTTTATCTCGCATCTTTTTTTGCCAATACAGATAATCATAATCATTTTTATCTTGAATAGAATCTTTGCTAAATCCACATACAAAAAAGAAAGGCTCATATTCTGAATATTGCCAAACCAAATCAGCAACAAGCCCAGATATCCACCATATTTCACCATTATCAATGTCCCAAAGATGAAGATTTGGAAAAGCTTTCTTAATTTCCTGTTTAATTTCA
Source organism: uncultured Roseburia sp. (assembly GCA_947062675.1). Taxonomy (GTDB): domain Bacteria; phylum Bacillota; class Clostridia; order Lachnospirales; family Lachnospiraceae; genus Roseburia. The sequence continues at coordinate 1,302 of CAMSQM010000033.1, read as the reverse complement.
TTAGAATCCATTTCCTCAAATTTGCTTTCAGATTCTTGAATGAATAAGATTATTTTACGTCTTAGTAAATCGTATTCGGAGAAATCGGCATTAATAAAACTTAATAATGGATGAAATAAATCAACAATCAAAGCATTGGAATCATCATCATTATATTGAATTATTTTTTGGTTTGTAATGTCAAAATTATAAAGATACATCTGTTTCCCCTTCTCACAGAGAACTATATAAAATAATAAAATTAATACATTTCGCATAGTACGGCCATTTATCTTGAATAATAACGCAATCCCATGTAGAATACAAGCATACACGAACTATATAAAAATAAAAAAACTAATAGTTCTCAAGGGGTGGGGTAAAATATGAATTTAGCAAAAAATCGTAATCAAGATGGCACATTAATTACTTTAACACAGGCTTGTCAGGAATCTGATTTAGGGGCAACCTCAGTTAGGAAGATTGCGGAGGAAGCCGGAGCAGTACGGAAGATAGGAAGAAGCTACAGAATAAAAAAGAGCATATTTTTTGATTATATCGAAAAAGTATATGCTGAGTGAGTGGTGACAATATGGCAGATTTCTATATTCCCCCACAGATGAAGAAACGCAGCAATTTTATATTGTGGAAGTTAGAAGCAGATGAGAAAGGGAAACAGCGTAAAATACCATATTCAGTTTTATACAATGGCAAGGCAAGCACAACTAACAGCAGGGCATGGACAACATACGAAAATGCTCTGCAAGGTCTTAAATCGGGCAAATACGGCGGTTTTGGGGTTGTTCTTGATAAAGATATTACATTCATTGATTTAGACTATTGTAGGAACGATAACGGGGTTTTAAAGCCATTAGCAGAGAATATAATTGATAATTTCAAAGATACATTTATTGAAGTATCACAAAGCGGAAACGGATTACATATTTTTGCTTTGGGAACAGTGAAAAAAGCAGTAAAAACAAAAGAGATTGAATTATACTCTACAGGACGGTATGCTGCTTTAACTGGCAATGCTATTAATCCTGTAAATTTATCAGAAGCACAAGAGAGAATAGATATACTTTACAACTATTGTAACAGAGGAAAAAAGCAAACAGAGAATACAAGGAGGCTTCCACAGTTAGATTTGTTGCTGTCGGAGCATGAAATTATAGAGAAGGCCGAAAATGGTAGGAACAGACAAGTGTTTTCGGACTTATTAAATGGAAATTTCTTAACGTCATAAAAAGAAGTATTTTTATAAAATTGGCTGAAATTCAGCAGAAAAGAGGTAAAACATGGGAAGAAACAGTTATCCACAAG
>CAMSQM010000032.1 GCA_947062675.1 uncultured Roseburia sp. | reverse complement strand
AGCACGACCTTGCCAAGGTCGGGGCCGCGGGTTCGAGTCCCGTCTCGCGCTCTTTTTATTTACGGGGAGGCCTGTTTTTCAGGATTCCCCCGTTTTTTGTCCACGGATCCCATTTCCGGTTCTAATCTATCAAAAGCGGAGCTGATACATATGAACAAAAAAGACATCCTTGAACTGAAAAAACGTCTGAAAAAAGACGCCTGTACCTTCACCAGACTTTGCGGCTGCTACGTGGATGCCGACCGTCAGAAAGTCACATCTTTCGGCCAGACATTTCTCAATCTGGATGACGAGGAGATGTTTAAATACCTGGAAATCGCCAGAAAAGTATTTTCCGGCACGATCGGAAACAATCTGCTGGAGCTTGAATTCCCTGCAAAAGAGGAAGCTTCCGGCGGCAGACAGCAGTTCCTGCTCGGACTTCGGGAAAGCGCGCTGCAGAGCGACGAGCTGATGGAGACATTTTATGACCACATCATCGACAGCTATCAGTATGTGGGCAATTACCTGATCCTGATCTTCCATGACGCCTACGACGTCATGACAAGAACCACGGATCACAAAAACCTTGACGAGTCGGAAGAAGTCTATGAATATCTTCTCTGCGCCATCTGCCCGGTGACCCTGACAAAACCCGGGCTCGGCTACCGCCCGGACGAAAACCGCATCGGACCGCGCGTCCGCGACTGGGTGGTCGGGGCTCCGGATACCGGTTTTGTCTTTCCCGCCTTTACGGACAGAAGCACAGATATTCACGCTGTCATGTTTTACACAAGGGACACAAAGACTCCGCACACAGAATTCATGGAAGCCGGGCTCGGCTGCGATCCCAGGATGACTGCCACAGAAAAGAAACTGACATTCCAGAGCATTGTAAAAGAAGTCATCGGTGAGGATGACGATAAAAGCGACATGCTGTTTATGGATATACAGGGCAGTCTCAACGACATGATTCCGGCTGCCGGGGACGAAACGGCCGAACCGGAACCTGTAATTCTGACCTGTTCCACAATCACAGAGCTGCTGGCGGAAAGCGGTGTTCCCGAAGAACAGACCGCCGTCATCGGACAGACCTACGAGAACGTCTTTGGCGAAGAGCTGCCGGAGCCGGAACAGCTTGTCGATCCGAAGCTTGTGGAAGAGGGCGGCAGACGCCGCGAAAAGCTTGATCTGATCCATCAGGTGGAGAATTTAAAACAGCAGCTGAACGATGCCCGCTCGCTTCCCGTAAAAGAAGACGGGGATGAAGAGCCTTCCGCGGTAAAAACCTATGATGTAATTCTGCGCGTAAAGCCCGAAAAAGTGAGCCAGATTCACTCCCAGATGATCGACGGAAAGAAATGCCTCGTCATCCCGATGGACGAGGATGAGCACGCCGCCGTCAACGGCATCAATACCTCTGTCTGAAACAGCATCCCCTGTGCCATTGCATTATGACGCAATGGCGCAGGGGATGCCTGTCTTTACCCGCACTCATCTGTGCTCATCAAGCTTCTCCTTCAGGTACTCCTCCACCTGCTCCCGCGGAACACCGAGCGTCAGCGCCAGCTCACTGTAAAGCTCGTTCTCCGCCGCTTTCATATACCGCTCGTCCAGCGTGGTAACCTTCTTTCCCTGTGCAATGCGCTCCTTCTTCCGAAGATAGAGCGTCTTTACAATACTCACCCAGGCCCTGTAATCGCAGGTGCGCATGGCTTCCTTATACTTTGCCTCCCGCTGCTTGTCGTCCGGCACCCAGAGGAGCTCGATCGTCGGAAAATCCTCAATCAGTCTGCCCGCTTCCTCCCTGGTAATCACCCTGCGCATTGTAATCTTGGGATTATCCGTCGGTGCATACACGCGCCCGTTCGTATCTCCTACCGGGGCCAGAACATAATACAGACGGTTCCTGTCAGCCCCGGATATATCAATGTGAGTGATGTCTTCCACCTGGCAGACACCCTTACTTCCGTAGACAACATACTCTCCCACTTCAAACATCATACTGATACCCCCTCAGCTTCCTTCTTCTCATTCATATCGCTCTTACTGTACGTTCTCATTTTATCACGGAAACAGGTGTACTGTCAGTAAATTTAGATTTCATTTGTAAATTTTGTGAAAATATACCAAAAAAACCCTCCCTGTACTATTGTCTATTTTTCCCATGAAATTAGTACCAGATTACATGTTTCACACAAATCCGGACCGAAAAAAGGGCTGCCGGAATACGACAGCCCCTCTCTCACACAACTCAAATGGGTAAAATCTGTTGTGTCAGTCTATTAAACTAAGGATAGGAATCAGCAACTCTTATCTCTGTACACGCCCGGACGCGTCTCCGCCCGCCAGCTTCTTCACCTCGTCCACACTCACAATATTGAAATCGCCTTCGATCGAATGCTTCAGACAGCTCGCCGCCACGGCAAACTCGATGGTGCCCTGCGGATCATATCCGCTTAAGCAGGCATAAATCAGCCCTCCGCCAAACGAATCCCCTCCGCCGACACGGTCCACAATATGCATCAGATACTCTTTGGAGAAATAGCTCTCACCGTTCTCGTAGAGCATCGCCGCCCAGCGGTTGTCATTTGCGGAAATGCTGGTGCGCAGGGTAATCGCCACTTTTTTAAATCCGAAGCGCTCTGTCAGCTTCTGCGCCACTTCTTTGTAGCCTTCTTTGTTCAGCTCGCCCGCGGTCACTTCCGTTCCCTCGGACCGGATGCCAAATACATCATTCGCATCCTCCTCGTTCGAAATGCACACATCCACATATTTGCACAGCTCACCCATTACCTGCCCTGCCTTCTCCTTGGACCAGAGCTTGTTGCGGTAATTGAGATCACAGCTCACAGTGATTCCCTTCTCCCTCGCAGCCTTACATGCTTCCAGGCAGATCGCGGAAACATTATCGCCGAGCGCCGGCGTGATTCCCGTAAAATGAAACCAGTCCGCACCCTCAAAAATTTTGTCCCAGTCAAAATCCTCCGTCGTCGCCGCGGCGATAGAAGAACCGGCTCTGTCATAGATCACCTTGGACGGGCGCTGGCTCGCTCCCTTCTCCAGAAAATAAATACCTACGCGGTCGCCTCCGCGAACGATATCCGATGTATCCACCCCGTACCTTCTCAGTGCGTTGACGCCGGCCTGTCCGATCTCGTGCGCCGGAAGCTTTGTCACAAAGCTCGCATCCATACCGTAATTCGCCAGGGAAACCGCGACGTTCGCCTCTCCTCCGCCGTATGTAGCGCCGTAGGACTCCGCCTGCAGAAAGCGATAATATCCCTCCGGAGCAAGGCGAAGCATGATCTCACCAAATGTAACAACTTTCTTTGCCATGTTTAAAACCCTCCTGATTGTTATTTGTTTCACATTATGAAACTGTGTTTCATAATTTCTATCCCTATTATACCATCGAAATGCAGAATGTCAAACATGTTTTTATTTCCGTGCAAAATGTGATACCGGCTGATAAGGAAAGAATCAATTGTGAGTCACGATCCGACCAGCCGGAAGGCATGGGAATTTCGATACTTTCTTAAAGGAAATCCTGGAAAAATACGGCGGAATATGGTAGAATGCTGATGGAGCGCGTAATACAAATGTCACGAAAGCGCGCAGGAATATACAATAACCGGTGCCGGCAGCTGCAGTGCGCAGATTTCAGCGCCGGGCAGCGAAAGGAATCGAGGATATGAACCTGATTGATCAGATATTTATCGCAATTATGTTTACTTTGTTTTCAGGAGCTCTGGCACTGGTGTTCTGGAAATTATTAGAGAAATCAGGAAAGCTCCGGAATCCGCAGATTGCATATCTGCTGCTCCGTCTGGTCTGTATTCTTTATGTCCTTCCCGTCGGCTATATTCTGATACAGCTGACCGTCAGGGACGGTTTTATCCAGACTCAGGAACTCTGGCAGCTGAATTTTCACACGACGACACTGATCAAATATACCATGATGGGCATCGCCGTATTCTGGTTCTTTCTTCTGGCGGCGCCATTGGTAAAATACAACAGGAATATCTGGATTAACAGGGACGTCTACGGAGGTACGGTTCCGGAAGACGATGATGAGGTTCTTCTGCAGTTTAAAAATATTCAGAAACAGCTTGGAATCCACAGAAAAGTCAGTCTGTGCCGCAACGATCTCCTGGCAGGCCCCATGATTATGGGCCTCTTTCACTGCCGCATTATACTGCCATACCGTTATTTCAACAGGGAACAGCTGCAGGTAATTCTCACCCATGAGCTGATACACCACAAGAATCACGACCTGCTCTTTAAACTGATCGCCATGTACATTGACTCCATGCTCATATTTTTCAAAAAGCATTCCTCTGTCCTGGAGGATGTCAACATCTGGAGCGAATACTGCTGTGACTTAAAAACCATAAAAGCGCTTCAGAATACCATGGATAAAAAGATTTATTTTCACACAATTATCGACGTAATGCAGCACACGCTGTCCAAAAAAGATAACAACAGCATCTTCTCCATGCTCTGCGAAGATGAGCTCACACTGGACAACCGGATTGAATTTATGCAACAATATGAGGATACGAAACTCGTCGCAACCAGCAGAATGACTGCGCTGGCAGCCGCTTTTTTATTGGCAAATATATCTGTCGTATATGTTTTTGGAAGCCAGCTTGCAGAAATCAATGATTACTTCTATGAAAATTCATATACAAAAACAGAAGAAATAATAACTAAGCAACATAATATTCCATATATACAAAAAGCCAGCTTAACAGGTTCAAAAGATAATACTTATAAAAAAATAGAATTTGCCAATCCTGAAGAAAGAAATATTATGTCATCACTTAAAGAAAATCAACAAGTTACTTTTAACTGGTTAATTTCACCACACATACGTAAAATAAGCCCAATTCTTTCAATGAAAAAAGGACAAAATATACATATTTCATGTTCCTCAGTACCAGAAGTGAATATTTATTCTATCGGAATTATGAATAACAGTAATAATGATGTTATTTACATTTCTGGTAATGGTGATCTAAGCTATAACTTTACTGTACCCAGCAATGGAAATTATAGTATCTTTGTTCAAAATGAAAGTGAAGAACAAATTAGTGCAGCAGGTAACTATTATCATTCTTTAGAATGTCCTTAATATAAAGTTAAGAAAAGAAACTGGAAACTCCTTTCATTTCCAGTTTCTTCTCCGCTCCACGCTCTGTTTTTTCCGGCTTTTTATCCAGAGGAAATCGTCATCCCAGGCTTTTCTGCACCGGCCTACGCCTCCACAGCCAGTTCCTCATCCAGTTCTTCCTCTGCGGCGCACTCCTCTTCCTCCGCCTTCTCCTCGCAGGTCTCCTCTGTCTCTTCCCTGCAGGCTTCCTCCTCATGGAAGACCGTGTATTTGAGATGATCCAGGAATTCCCGCAGTCTGGGAATCGCTGTTTCCGCAATCCACCGTCTTACGATCCAGTATTTTTCCGCCGCGAAGCTTCCCAGCTCCTCCAGCGTCCGGGCCGTGTCATCTTTTAAGTCAGACAGCACATCCGCCAGCTTAATGCCGCACGCGACTGCGAGCACCGCTGCGATAGCTGTTCCGATCACGCCGTATCCGATGATCCAGGCCGACAGAACAAAGACAAATTCCGCAGCTTTGACGGCCGTCACCACGATCGCTGTGCATATAAGCAGTGTCAGCGCTGCGCTGGCGATGCGTTTTAACATGGCGAGCACATCTTCCCAGGATATTTTGCCGAAAAACCCTTCCATGCGCGCTCTTGCAGATGCGATAAAGGCAGCTACGGCCGCTCCGATTCCGTGCCCGTCCATCTCCGGCGGAACGCTCTCAAGCTTCCCCTGAAGCCGCAGAATATACACCGAGAGCGCCATATAATAGCGCTGCTCATCATCCGCCAGCCCGTCTTTGAGCGCGCCAAACGCATCTTCCCCCATCGTCGCGGACAGCTTTGCAAAGAGCTGTTCCGATACTGCTTCCCCGCCATGCATCAGCGCAAACTGATCCAGGTATTCCGCAACCTTCTGTTTCAGCTGTTCCAGCGCCTCGTCTGTGACCTGATCCGGCGCGGTATCGCTGTCCGCGGATACCTGCACTTCCGCTTTATAATCCGGATTTTTCTCCAGCTCTGCGGTCAGGGTTTTCAGGGTTCCTTCCAGCACGGCATACTGCTCCTCCGGCGTTTTATCTTTCAGTCCCGAGTCGTCCAGGCTTCTTAAGATAACCTCTCTGGGATCCTCCTCCGCAAGCTGGCGCATCATGTCGTCAAAATCCCGGATTCCCGCACAGATACCAGCGATTTCCTTCTGCTCATCGACATTCTCCACCCGTCCGGCAAGCGAAATCTGCATATTTTCTTCCATGGGGAGATCACTGTTGGCCTCTTCCCGCATTTCTTTTGCAAGCTCCCTGATCATACGAATCTCGTCTTCCGTAAATTCTCTCATAATCCGACCATCCTTTCCATTTAATTCATGTTTTCATAACAGCAGGGAAACTTTATACGGTGCAGTTGAACGCCACCGTTTCCTCGTCCATTTCCCCCGCACGGGTGCGAAATACCCTGCTCCCGCCGGATGTCTCTGCCGGTCTGTCCACAGACTCCGCTTCCGCCGTCTCTTCCCTCTCTCCAAATGCCTCTTCATACGCGTCGGCCACTGCAAAAAAGCTGTACAGTAACAGTGCGCCGCCCACAACGCACATACAGGCGATTGTGACGGAGGAAAGGGTAAAAAGAATCAATCCGAGCGCCGAGGACTCCATCGTCACGAGCACCGATTCCGCCGCTGCGCCGACCACTGCGGCCCCGAGCAGAAGCGCCGCCCCGGCTGCCGCGCAGAGTACATTGCGCACCGCCTGCGCCGTCTCCTCCCTGTCCTCTTCCTCCTCATATATCTCACAGTACCACAGAAGCGTTCTCTGGGATGCCGCACAGATCCCGAGCAGCTCCGGATATGCGCCGAATTCCCTGGGCAGTATCCCGCTGATACCGGCGATATACTCCGCCGCCGCATAGAGGAGCGCTTCTTCCAGAAATTCCTTCTGTGCCGGAAGCCCCGCCTCCTGCGCATCCGTCTCCCCGGCGCCCGCGGCGCTTCTCTGCTCTTTTCCGGCGGCGTAACCTGAGCGGGACGCCGAAACAGAATCCCTCATGCCGGAGACAAACGTCCCGGAAAATTCCCGGATTCTGTCGGCAAGCATATCCCGAAGCTCATCCGTGGGAAGCGACGCCCTCGCTGCAGTTTCCTCCGCGGATGCAAGATATTTATCAAACGCGTCCAGCGACTGCAGGTAAAATCCCTTCCGCTGCGCATCGTCCATCTGTTCCGTGATCTCTTCCAGCATCTTCTCTGCAAAATCCGGCTCTGTCCGCACACGTCCGTCGGCGCAGAGACTGTAAAACTTTTCCGCGCCCTCCCGGATACGCCCGCAAAGCTCCCCGGCGGACTCCGGATCCAGATTCTCACAGAATTCCAGCATGACGGCCGCAACATTCTCCGCGGTAATCTCCCTGTCCCCGAGCTGGTCTTTTAAATTCCTAAGGATTTCGCATACCTCTTTTTTCTGGCTCTCCGTAAGTCTCATCCGTATTTCACCTCCTCATGCCGATATGTTATCAGGTTTGTCTGCACTTTTTGCATACTCCGGTGCATCAAATCTTACTGTCCTGGCGCGGACTCCGCTCACTGGCGCAGCGCCATGCCGGCTTTCTGCCCTCTCCTGCGCCCGTTCCCGTCCGCGGAGTCCTGTACGCCTTTCCTCTCCCTGTGAAGACGGATGATTTCTGCGGAAATGCACTCAAACAGATACTGATCGTACTCATTTGTCCGCGCGGGCAGTTTTTCCTCCTCAAACCGGCACTCTGCGGGATTATATGCCGCAAACGGAAACAGATCCAGCGTTCCGGCGTTCGTGTACCTGTGTTCATACGCCGCAAGCCAGAACCCGGCGATATCCTTCGGATTGGTCATTCCGTAAGGCTGACTGTAGGCGCCCTTTGCGGCCTCCAGAAGCTCCTGCTGATACTGCTCCATGGTACAGCGCCGGAGCCTGCCGCTGTCCATTTTCCGCCGCAGGCTGCGGTTCGCCAGTGTGATAAGATTTTTGACATTTGCTCCCGTGTAAAACAGATACTGCCGCTCCTCTCTCGCATATGCCGTGATCTCCCGCAGAAATCCCCGCGCGGCTTTTTCATATTCCGGAATACACTGCCCCCGCCCCTCCGGGATGGAAAACAGCTGCCCGCCTGCGCGCTCGTTTGCTTTACTCATATGCAGACAGAATATCTCCGCCAGCTCGTCGCAGGTGGGCATAAACACGGAAAAACGCATATCAAAACGCCCGTCGCGCAGCAGTTCGGGCCGCAGACCCGCGACACTGTTGCTGGTGCCGAAAAAAAAGATCTGTTTCCGGTTCTCCTGCATCCAGTCCAGCAGTGCGGTCAGAATATTCATCTTCACATCATTTTTACTTCCCCCGTCCTCCATGTGAAATGTTTTTTCCATCTCATCCAGCAGAACAATGCAGGGTGCAAGCGCCTCTATCCGCTTGCGGCAGCGCTTGAAATTCGCCTCTGAATCGCCGACCAGACCGCCGAGCAGATTGTCCATGCGAAACTGCACGAGAGGCACGTTCCCTTTTTCTCCCCCCAGCATCCGCGCCGCCATCCGCGCCGCCTGCGTCTTGCCGCTTCCCGGAATACCCGTGAGCAGAACTCCTCCGGGGGGCTCGTTGCCCGAGCGGCGGGCCGCCGCGGCGTCCACAAATTCCTCCCTGATATCCGCAATCCATTCCACAAAGCCGCCCAGGCCTGCCATGTCCACCCCCGGCTCCAGCATCGTGACCGTCGGGTCGAAACGCGCTTCATTTTTCTTATATTCCGTGATCTTCTGCTTTCTGGCGCTCCGGATTCCGCGCAGATTGTCCTCGCTCCCGGTTGCATCCGCCGTCCTGCCAAAAAAACTCCCGTATTCAGCCTTCAGGTCGGCCGCAATTTCCCGGATCCCCCTGCCGGAAATTCCGCGGAAATCATTCGCCGCCTCGCAGATGCGCTTCCAGTCCACCGGATCCGGCTCTTTTTTCCATTTTGCCGCGGCAAAGCTGTCTTTTTCGTACTCTTTCGCCGCCTCCGCCAGCAGACAGACGCGGATATCCTCCTCGTCCATCTCCGGGACGTCCACGATTTCCACCTCGCGCTCAAATCCCTCCGGCAGCTTCATTACCGGACTGACCAGAAACAAAAGAAGATTCCTGCCGTGGTCCTTTTCCTCCGTCTCCGCATAAGCCAGAAACTGTTTCAGAAAATGCGGCGCCGTGGTCTTCTCCCGCACGATATGAAAATCGTTCAGCAGAAAAAACACCGGAGACGTCCCCGTGCGCTCTTTTCCCGGGGACTCTCCGGCGGAATCTGCAAAATAGTCGCGCTCCTTTAAATCAAACACTTCGTACGCATCCGCCAGGATCCCGTTCGTCTGCGCCACGCGGTAAAAGGAGTCGCGGTTCGCCGTCTGCAGAACTTTTCCGCAGGCGGTGTTCCCGAATCCCTCCCCCGCACCGGTCAGAAGATAGCCTTTGAGCGTGTCCGCCGATTCCGCAAAAACAGCTTTAAGGATATCCCGGTCCTCCGTGATCAGGTACATCACATGCTTGTGCTTCTCCGCCATCATCGAAAGCTTTTTCTCTATTTCTATCATTCTTGACATTGGCTGTCCCTTTCCGCCGCACCGGCATCCCCCTTCTGCGCGCCGGGCGCCGCATCGCATTCTGCCGCGCGCTCCCACGGCGCTTTACCGCTTCCCTCTTCTGGCTGCGCTTTGTCTTCCCCGAATGCCCTTCTCTCCGCCGCGCTGCGCACGAAATACGGCATCAGACCTTCCATATAGGCGTCGAGCGACCGGTCGGTATTCTCAAGCATCGTGTCGTATATGCGGTTCACGGCCGTATGCGTCTTCTCCGCAATCTGAGCCGACAGACCGCTCATAATACCCGGTTTGTTCTCGCGGACATGATCTTTTATCTTCCGCTTTTCTTCCGGCGTCAGAACTGTCTGCCAGCTGATTTCGCGCATTCCGAGAAAATGAAAAAAGTTTCTCATCCTCTGCCGCAGACCGAGAAGATTGTTCAGGGTGACGGTGATCTGTCCGAGCTCGCCCCCGAACGCAGTCAGGATCTCTTCCCTGCGGACGCCCGCCTCGTATCTGCGCGCCTCCCCCGGAAACAGCCGGTGAAAATTCTCCGCAAGCACACGGTTGACCGTGCCGACCACATCTTTCTCGGCCAGAAGCTTCCCGACGCACTCCCGGACAACATCGACCGGAATGTGATATCCCATGTTCAGCCAGTCCTTAAGCGTCTGCTTTTCGTCATCCAGCGCCCACTGTCCCAGATTTTTCAGATAAAACTCTTTCCAGATCTCCTCCGCGCAGACAGCCCGGACACGAAAGATCATCTCAGCCCGAAGCTGCCGGAACGTCTGATGTACCTCACTGCGGGTCCGCAGGGATTCGCGGTATTTTGTCAGTTCCACATAACCCATATAGGCCAGCCCTCTTGAGACGGAGTAGCGGCGGTCACCCGACGGGGCCTCCATACGGATCCCCCTGCTGTCCGTCTGAAATACTTCCGCCGCAAGCTCCTGCACAAACGGCATAACGGTCGCCCCTCCGGTCAGAATGATCCGGTCCGCCTGCACCGGCTCCCCGGTCGTCTTATCCGCACAGCGCGCCCGCGCCCCCTCAAAAAACGCCCGCACGGCGTGGTAAAAATCAGGATAATCCTGCGTGTGATTTCCCCCGAACGCATCTTCCTCGTCCAGATAACTGCGGTCAATGCGCACCGGCATCCGGTGAATCACGGTATTCATAAACGCGTCGTCAATGTCGCTGAGCACCCTGGCACCCTTCACAAGAAGAGGATATCTGTCATACTGATTCCCGTCATTTCCGTTCGGCCCGAAATACTCTTCTTTTCTGCGGCGCAGCTGTATCATGTGGTTTCCCACACTGTCGCTGACCCATCCTGCCATCTCCTCCCGGCGGCTCCTTCTCTCGTCAAACGAGAGAGCGGCGGCCTCTTCCCCGAGAAGACACAGATCGAACATGTTCCGTTCCAGCATCCCGGCGCCCACCTGACGGCTGTACTCATTCAGCACCCTCCCGTTCCGGACTATCACACAGTCGAATGTGCTGCTTCCCCCGTCGATCACGACAACCGTCTCGTCCGGCGCGATATTTCCGCGGTAATATTCATTTGCCATCGCGGCTTCCGCCTCCGAATAGACAATGACATGCGGCCTGATCCGCACCGATACGCCGCCCTCCAGCGCGACGGGCTTTTCCGCAATCTCATGCAGGCTTCCCTCCAGGATCTCCCGGTATTCCTTTTCATGCAGCTCCCAGGCATTGCCCGCAGGGCGGCCGACGAACAGATACAGGTCTTTTTCCTCTTTTCCCCCGCAGTCCCCGATGATATCCCTGTTGCGGATCATATCGCGCACACTGCAGCAGAACGCCTTTTCCATAAGGTATCCGTAGGTATATGCCCCTGTCAGCCGCTTCCCGTAGAGCTCTTCCGCGTCCTCCGGATTCCGCTTGAAATTCGTATATATCTCTCCGGGATATTTCAGACACTCTTCCCCGACCACCCTGTGCTCATCATTATAGGCGGTATAAATCCATTTCCGGTGATTGTTGTCCGTCTCCAGATCACGCAGCTCCAGTCTGCCGTACCGGAAAACAGCCCGGCTTCCGGTGATCTCACCGGCTCCGAAGTCAATTCCCGCTACTCCGGCTTCCTCCGGATCCATCACGGCAGTCTGCGAATCATTCCACATCTCCTGCTGCCCCATATCCTCTTCACCACGCTTTCTCAGTCGCCAGTCCCGATATTCGCCCCAAGGACTTCGAACTTTTCTTCTCTTCTGATAAACAGCCCCGGATACCGGATCGAATGCTCACCGGCCGTACCAAACCTCTTTTTCAGCTCCGGGAATTCGTCCAGCCGCGCATCTGACGACGCCATCGGATAGATCCCGTTTTCCTCAAAAATGCGGCGCACTTCCGCTGCCAGTCCGCAGACAAACTCCCTGTCTGTCAGCTGCTCTCTGTCCGCACCCTGCAGCGCCACAAACACTCCCCCGAGCGCCGATACAATCTGCCGCTTTTTCAGGGCGATACGGCCCAGCCCTGCGCGGATACGGTCCTCCCGGATATAGCGCTCAATCTCCGGAAGCGGCTCGTCGCGCAGCTTCTGCCGCAGAGCTTCCTGCTGCGGGTTCTTCTCTCCCCGTTCCGGCAGCACAATCTCCCGCCCCGTGCAGACGCAGCCCCCGGCGCGCTCCACGGCCCCGGAGAGTTCCGTCCGGATCACATCCTCCATATAGCAGGCCACTTTTTCCCCGGACAGCGAATCATACGCCTCCGCAACCCCCAGAAGCATCTGAAGCGGGAGCACATGATCATCAAAAAATGTCTCATAAGACCTCCCCGCCTCAATCGCGTGAAATTCCTCCTGCAGCCGCAAAAACTCCTCCGTCAGGTGCGCTCTCAGCTTTCCGGACTGTTCCCTGTTCTGCTTCTCTAAATCATTTTTTTCCGCCGTAAGGCTGCCGATTTTTTTTCGCAGCAGATTCAGCTGCACTTCCATCTGCCTCTTTTCCGCCAGAAGCCTGCGGTTTTTCTCTTCCAGCTCACGGTACGCCCTGGAATCCCTGGGATCCCGGCAGCGGACCACTTTATCGTTCACCTCTGCTTTTCTGATGCCCTTTTTCGCTCCAGCCATCACTCATCCCCCGCAATCATCCATTCCGATACCAGCCCCGAGCACCTCCGGGACTCCGTTCTGCTCAATAAAAAGGCCGGGATACCGGAGTCCGTAACTGTCCGGCGGCATAAACCGTCTGCGCAGCCCCGGATATCCCGCCAGCCTGTCGTCCCCCGCAAACATCGGATATATCCCGTTCTGCTCCAGAACCGCGCGCACGCGCCCGGCGGCGTCGGCCGTCCGCTCTTTGTCCGCTCCGGCGTCCGGCCCGCTCAGCTGTTCCAGAACACCCCCGAGCTGCGTCACAATCCTCTTTTTGCGCAGCGCAATCTCTCCCGCCGCAATCCGCAGCTCATTCTCACGGATATATTTTTCCAGTTCCATCACAGAGAGATTCCTGATCTGCTCCCGGGTCTTTTCCTCCGGAAATGATTCTTTCTGCCCGGGAAGCAGCAGCACCTGCCCTCTGACGCTCCCGCCGGAATTCTTAAGCACGGAGCCGAGACGCCCTGCGATCACATCCCGCAGATAGTACGTCCGTGTTTCCTCCGGCAGCTTTCCCGCAGCCGGCGCCGCAAGTCCCAGCAGGTTCTGCAGCGGCAGCATGCACCGGTCAAAAAACACCTCATAGGGCTCCGCCTCCCGGATCTCCCAGAGCTTCTTCTCCGTCTCAAGAAGGCAGTCCCGCAGCCTGCGCACCTGCATCTCTGGTATCTTTTGTTCTTCTGCAGGATCCGCCTCCCCGTCCTTCGTCTTCTCCGCGATGCGCTCCCGCCTCTGTCCGTGACCCAGCCCGGTTCTCCCCGCCGTCACCGCCGCACCTGTAATCAGGATTACCGCAATGACCGCCGCAAATACCAGAATCCCCTCCATGTGCCCCTCCTTCCGGCATTTCCCGCCATCCTTCTGCCCGGCTTCTTTGCCTCTGCACACTGAATCTATTGATTCCAGATTAACACGGATTTCTATTTCTTCTGATAAACCGGATTATCCAAATCAGCCGCAGACATCAGGAAAACATTCCGGCCGCCGCCGCACCGGTCCACTCCCGGCCGCCGCCGGCCATTCTATAGTAAATATCCGAACGGTACCGGCACACTTCCACCGCCATCCCTTTTTCCGGAACCGTATATTTCTGCACCGTATCCGAGCCGTACGCCCGGAAAAACAGGGTGCTCCCGGACGCGTATACATATCCCTCCCGGCAGAGATTTGCGGCGCTCACACTTCCTGCCACGGCGCCGTCGTCCATCAGCAGTGTTCCGTCTTCTTTCAGAACGGCATATCTGTGCCTGTCCGCGCTTCTGGTGGCAGCCGCGCGCACGCCGGAATATTCCGTCAGCCTTCCGTCAGAGCCGAGTTCCAGCAGACTCCTCCCGACTCCCCGGACAGCCGTGATGCTGTTGAGTCCCGCCCCGACCCAGCGGATATCTTTCCACCCCGTCAGTTCTTCCTGCACGTTGCTAAAAACCCTCCCCCGGTCCGTGAGCAGAATAAAAATCTTTCCACAGGCCGCGGCCATCACGATCCGGCCGGCGTCCCCCTGAAAGCCGCTCAGCCCCCGCAGAATTTCATACCGCACGCCGAGCTCCACGCAGGCGGAGAGCTCCCCCTCCCGCGTAAACGCGATCAGACCGAGCTCTTTTGTGTACGCATAACAGGCTATCTGTTCATTTTCCGGAGAAAGCAGCCTGTTTCGGCTGTTTATGATTCTGCCTTCCTTTAAATAAAGCACACCGGACTCACAGGGATACAGCCTCGCGCCGCCCGCAGCTGCCCCCTCCGCGACACCGCCCTCCGGCCCGCGGACCTGCGCGCTTCCGTCGGGATGCCCGAAAGCTTCCGCGACGCCGCCCTCCGCAGCGCCTTCTCCGCAGCCGGCGGACCTGTGTCTCTGATCATGCACCGAAGGAGAGCCTTCGTCCGCGCCCTCCGCGCGCCATTTTTCCGTCTCCCCAGTCAGAGCCCGCAGTTTTGAGGCCGCAAGCGCTATCTCCTCCTCCGTGATCACCCCCCTGGGCCTCACCTGAAGCATCAGCAGCAGAAACGCATAGCACAGCGCAGCCGCTTTTTCATTCCACGCCGGAGCGCCCGCTCCGGTCAGCTTCCGGATCCCGGCGCCGTTTCTGGAATAAAAATCAGTTCCCGCATGATCCCTGCTCTTTGCAAGAAAGGGCCAGAGCGCCTCTTTCAGGGCGGAAAAATCCCACGTACCATCCCGGTACACCCCTGAAAGCCCCGCTGTCAGCCCTTCCTCTGTCTCATATGCTTTTAAAAGACCCGCTATTTTTCCCGCCAGCGCTCCTTCCGCAGTCCCTTCCCCGCGCGCCGCCAGCTCTTCCTCACATTCCCGCAGCACGCCGTTATCCGTCTGCGCCCAGACTTCCGGCAGGTTAAAATGCTGTCTCAGACTTCCTGTATTTAAGATTCTGATTCCATTCAGTTTCATTCAAAAATCCTTTCCGCCCCGCCATCAGCTCTCCGAAAACAAGGGCTCTTCCCCGGCCTCCACCAGCAGTTCATCGACCCGCGCCGTATCATACAGACCATGTCTGACACAGAACGCCACGATTTTGTCCGTACTGTCCTCCGACGGCAGGAGGGAATATCCCGCCAGATTCACCAGATAATATAGTTCCCAGTAATCGAGCTTCAGAATCAGCGCCATTTTCAGAACATTCTGCTTGCTGGTCCGCGCCGTCCTGTGATCCCTCAGGCGGTACCAGAGCGAGCGGTTCATGCCAGCCGCATTATAGACCTCGGAATCTTTTTTCTGCGCCCTGTCCACGAAGCCAATCAGCGCCTCAAAAAATCCTTTTCCGCTGCCCTGCGACAGTTCCAGCTCTCTCTTCAGCATCTCTTTTAGTTCCTGTGCACCTGCTTCCCGCTCTCCCGGGATTTCCTCAAGGATCTTCAGAAGCTTCCTTCCCGCAGGGCTCTCCCGTCCCAGATCCTCCACGAGGGCAGATATCTGCCGGTCACCAAGTCTTGTCAGCACTTCGGTCAGAAGCTGCCGGTCCGTGATCGTTTTCTCCATAAAGATCTCCATTCCCCTATATCATATAGAGCAGAACAAACATAATTACCAGATACCCCGCACACAGCAGAATCAGATATTTGTCATGCACCAGCACCTCGACCGGATCCCCGTCCGAATCCCCCTCCACGTCGAGACTATAGCGCATGCAGATGAGCAGCACCACCGGAACCGTCCACACCGTCACCTCATCCATACTCCACAGCGCATAAAATGTGTTCGCGAGCGCCAGACACATATACATATTTTTTTCCAGAAATCCTTCGGTGTAAAACTGCAGAACTTTTCTGGTATCTCCCGATTTGAGCCGTCTGAGCTCATTCCGCCGCTTTCCCAGCGCAAAGTAGAACGCCAGCGTGATCACGGTGAGATAAAGCCAGCTCGAAATCTGAATCTCCGTGATCACGGCGCCATAGAGAATGCGAAGCAGAAATCCCGACACAAGCACCGCCACATCCACAATGGGAATTTCTTTCCAGCCAAAACTATATCCCAGGTTGAGGAAAAAGTACACGAGCAGCAGAAGCGTGGAATCCACCCTGAATATCATAAAATTACAGACCAGCGAGGCGATGAACAGAACGGCCGCCAGCGTCCATGCCCCTCTGCATGTGATATCGCCGGCGGCAACCGGCCGTCTGCATTTTGCCGGATGCTGCCGGTCCTTTTCCACGTCCCTGATATCATTCATAATATAGACGACAGAAGAGATCATGCAGAATGCGGCAAACCCCCAGCCTCCCCTGATCGCGTTCTCCATGACAAACATCTGTCCGCCGAAGACCGCGGCGGCAAAAATCAGCAGGTTCTTGATATAATGGTGCACTCTCATTTCTTTTATGTAGTATTTCATTCATCTCCCCTTCTGTATTCCCGGTCTTCCGGGCGGCTCATCCGGCAGCGCGCCCGCGCACACTCACCGGCCAAAAACCGCCCGCAGCCTGTTTCGACCGTACACCATAAGCCGCGCTCCCGCTGCATAAAGCCACTCCACCAGTCTGTTCTCGATCCCGGAAAGCAGCCCTGTGCGCAGCAGCTCGATCGCGGTTCCCATCAGCACAAGCAGGCAGGCGATCCCGAGCAGCAGAAGCTCATAATAATTCTCCGAGGCCAGCGCCACATAATCCAGCAGATACCGCGAGATCACACCGCGCAGCGTCCACTCGAAAAGAAATACCGCGGGAACGCACTTCGCAATCCGGTTGACCATGCTGTTTTCAAAATAAAGATTCCGGAATATCAGAAACAGCAGCACCGCCTCAGAGACCGTAAACAGCGTGTTGTCCCTCGCAAACCGGTTCTGCACCGTGCCCGTGGCCAGGTACAGCGCCCCGTTCAACACAAAATTCACCCCGGCCGTCAGGGCGAACGCCCCTGCCAGCTTTCCCGTGCGGTACCGGGCCCCTGCTTTATAAACGCCCATATAGCGACCGGCCAGGTAAAGCATCACCATATGCACAATCCCTTTTCCCCCGTCCCCGTTGATGTCAAAGAAAAAGAATGTCGTGACGCCCGAAAAAATAATAAGCATCGTGATGATCAGCTGCCTTAGACGCAGCTCCCCGAGCTTTTCCACCATCTCATTCAGAAAAGGACTTAAGAATGCCAGTGCAAAATAGCAGGTAAAATACCACGACCGCTTCCCGATCACAGGAAGCAGATAAGACAGCAGCTCCTCCCCGCCCGGCATTTCTCCCCAGGCGCGCAGAAACAGAAGCGCCGCCCAGGAATAAAAGAGCATCATGCACTCCAGGCGGAGCATCTTCTTCCCCTGCAGCCGTATCCCGTAATACCCCGATATCAGGATAAAACAGGACACGCCGACATTGCCAGTCACCTCAGCCGCGATGCTCACCCACGCGCTAAAGGCGTTATCCCTGCAGCTTCCCGCCGCGTGCATCCAGAAAATCAGAAGCAGACACACAATCCGCAGCAGCTCAATTCCTGAATTTCTCCCACTTTTCTGTCTCTTTTCCATATTCTCCTCACATTTCTCCCCGCAGACTGTCTGCCCCGGTATTATCCCCTGCGCCTGCCGATCAGTTTTGCGCACCGGTCCGTCAGCACGCCCAGCACAAGACATCCACACACGGACGCTGTGACCCGCACGGCGTGATAAAGTACAAACAGAACGCCCGTCAGAGACCCGGTATCGATCAGCTTTGCCGCGATCATCTCAAAAATCTCCAGTCCCAGGATATGGAACGCCAGAAGAATCATGGTATTCCGGCCGATATAAGCCATCAGCCTGCCCGGCAGGCTGTTCTGAATTAGTTTTCCCAGCCAGATACAGAGCATGGAACCCGTCAGACCGGTCAGGATGAAAAACGGCACACTGAGCGCCTGATATTTTCCATATTCCCGGACAGACATATTAATCCCCGGATTGATCGTGCTCACAATCAGATAGACCGCGGCTGTGCCCGCAATCAGGGGAATATTCCATTCCTTTTCAAAAAAATGCGCGCGCCCGAGCAGCGTTCCGGCGAGCATAAAAAGCGCGCCGACACAGGCGATATCCAGACTCCAGGGCAGAAGCACGGGAAGCTCCGCGAGCGCCATCGTGACCGCCACGAGAACAGCCATGCAGCAGACCGCGTACTTTTTCCCTGCAATACAGCGGTCAGCCACGAGATGATACACAAGACTGGCCGAAAAGTAAGCGGTCAGATACCACATGGCCCCGTTCGCCACCGTAAAAAGAAACACATTGTCTTCGTACATTGTCGTGTCGTACAGACAATACCGCGAGTAGAGAATGCCGAACGCGGAATCCTTTGTCTCCGCCAGACTCCGCCCCGTCGCCGCATAAAACGCCAGCAGCACCGCGCTGTAGCCGAAATAAGGGATCAGCAGCCGCTTTGCCTTATGTCTGATATTCTCCCCGTAGCTCCTGCCCTCTTTATAAAGGTAACCGGACACCACGAAAAACAGCGGTATATAGTAGTTGATCAGGTACGGGCTCAGTCCGCAGCTGTGTGAGATAATCACCAGCAGCAGCCCGATCCCCCTTGCAATATCCAGATATCTGAAATGTTTCATCTTCCGCTCCTGTTCTCATTCTCTATCCTGTATCTGTCACCACTCCTGTGCGATCACTGCTTTTTCCCACAGATACGGCTGTATCCGGTTCCAGATATCCGCCGCCTGGTGAAATGTCGCATTTTCACCCGCAAGAAACGCCGCGAGATCCGCCCGTACCTGCCCGGGATCGCGGATCAGACTGCACGACGCAAACGCTGCGGACGAGACGGTGTCCTCAAAAAACTGCCGGTACGGCCCTCGCATCCAGTCCGCAATCGGCGCGTTAAAACCGAGCTTTGTCCGCCGGTAGGCGATATCGTGCGGCATAAAAGCCGCTCCCGCATCGCGCACGATGGATTTGGAAAATCCGCCGTGCAGCTTTGAGCGCCAGCCGATCGAAAAGGCAAACTGTACGACCCGGTAATCCAGAAACGGCATGCGGATCTCAATCCCGGACGCCATACTGTCGCGGTCATAATTGCGCAGAAGCGTCGGCAGAATCGTCTCGTGCGTCGAGACAAACAGCGTTTTGTTGAGATGGTCAAGCCGGTTCCAGTTGGGATGCCCTGCATGGGCGCTCTTTACCTCCCCGCGCCCCAGCACTTTTTTGCCATAATATCTGGCCATATGGCTGCGGTAAAGCCGGTTGCGCGTTCTCTGAAACTCTGCCGGATCCGGCGCGCTTCCCTCCTCCGCGTTCTGATTCAGATAGGCCATTGTAATATCGTCAATGTCCTTTTTATTTTTCGCATCAGGGTATGCCTTTAAAATATCAAAACCGTAGCCGGCAAACAGCTCGTCCGCCGCATGTCCGTCCAGCGAAACGGTCGTCCCGAGCTCCCGCTCCTTCCTGTAAAGCTCCATCATCGGCACCTGCGGATTGCCCCAGAGCTCCTCAAAACAGTAGAGCTGACGCAGAAAGGCAGACTCTGAAACCGCGGTATCCACATTCATAAACGTGTGCGGAATCCCCAGATAATCCGTGACCTGTTTTGCATACCGGCTTTCATCCAGCGCCGTCCCCGGAAAGCAGGCCACAAACGCGTGCTGCCAGTCGTCGCTGACCCGCTCATCGGAAAGATTGCCGGAGATGTGCGCCATCGCGCAGATCACGGCCGAGGAATCCAGCCCGCCGCTCAGCCCTGTGCCGAGCGTCACATCGGAGCGCATCCTGATTTTACAGGCGTCCAGAAACAGCTCACGGAACTGCTCCACCTGATCCTCATAGGACGGCGGCACCTCAGTCAGGTGATCCAGCGTGTGGTAATACCGGGTCAGCCTGATCTCCTGCCCCTCAACCCACGCGGAATGGGCCGCCGGGAACCGGCTGATCCCCTGTATCAGGCAGTCCGGCGAAGCCTCATAGTGATTGTCGGCAAAATAGCGCTCAAACAGCTCACGGTTCGGCTCCACCACAGAGAGCATGGGAATCAGCGCCTTCATCTCCGAGGCAAACGCAAACCCGCCTCCCTCAAGCTTTGCATAAAACAGCGGCTTCACGCCAAAACGGTCCCTCGACAGAAACAGGCGCTTTTTCTCCCTGTCCCAGATTGCAAACGCCCACATGCCGTTAAAGCGGTCCACGCAGCGCTCCCCCCACTCGCAGAAGGCTGCCAGGACCACCTCCGAATCGCTGTCGCCGCGGAAGGCGTATCCTTTTTTCTGAAGCTCCCTGCGGATCTCGATAAAATTGTAGATTTCCCCGTTGAATGTCAGCCGGTAGCGCCCGTCTGCATAGGGCATTGGCTGGCTTCCGGTATCCGACAGATCCAGAATGGAAAGCCGCCTGTGCCCCAGCGTCACGCCGCCCTCCTGCCACAGTCCCGAGCCGTCCGGTCCGCGGTGCGTGAGCGTGTCCAGGCAGCGCACCGCGAGCTCACGGTCAGTTTTTTTATTGATCACACCATAAATTCCACACATATTTTCTCTCCTGTCCGTTAACCGGATATCTCCTCAAAAGCAAACAACTCCTGTTTCCAGGAGCTGCTATCTCGATGAGCTTTTTATCAATTATCTTTGCTGAACGCTCTGTCTCCTCACGTTCCCCGATACCTGTTTTCAAAATCAATCCGCCATACGCTGATTTTTACATATGGCGTCCGCCTCACGGCGGCCGTGCGCACTGCCTCGGCGCAGTATTATATTCCTGTATTATACAATCATTTTGTGCGATTCGTCAAGATTGAATCCGTTTTTCCTTTTGTCCGGCCGGACAATTACAGTCCGCCCCCCACAGGTCTGACAGGTCCCGGAACGGAATCCTCTCATCCCCGACCACCAGCACCTGCTCCGCCGCGCTGATTCCGGTCACCTCCCCCGTCACCCGCACATATTCCCCGTCCCTGTAATATTCCGCCGTCACAAAATCCTTTCTGCGGATGCGGCGCAGCCTGCCGTCAAGTCCGGCGCTGTATTCCTCTGAGAATTCTTTTTTCGGAACCGTCACCCTCTCTTTCTCCGCCAGGGCCTCCCGGAAGCCTTTGAGCGCGTCGAACGGCATAAACTGTTTTGCACGTTCCGCACGCTGCATTTTCGGATGCGTTCTATCCGCCATTTTTGTATCCTCCTGTCTCCCTGCCGTGCTCCCGGTATCTGCTATACACCACTTCTGTGCCCTCCCGTCAGCCGGTTGCGCTCCCTTGCATTCGCCTCCTCCATAAGATCCATCCCCCGGAGCAGCGCATTTTTCCCAAACCGTTTCTTTATCTCCAGAACAGTTCTCTGCATTCTCTGTTCACGCTCCCGCTCCTGCGGTTCTGTGAAGAGGTCATACTGCTCATATGCTTCATCAGCAACACCATTGCAGGTCATATGCAGCCTGCGGATGGGCAGATCCCTCCGAGAAATCCTCTCATACAGCCGGACCGCCCGCGCTGATATAACGCGGTAACTGTCTGTCGCAGCGGGCAGCGGAACCGTCCCGGACGACGGCTTTATACCCGTTTCATAAGAATATCCGACCGTTATGGTGAGGGACTTTGTCACCAGTCCCTGATCCGTGAGATCAAGGCAGATGGAATCCGCCATTTCCCTGAGCAGCAGCCCGGCCTCCCGATACGTATAATCCCGCAGCAGAACCTGCCCGCACGAAACAGAGCGGCTTTTCGGCCTGTAATTTCTGATATCTTCCATTGTGGCGCTCTCCCTGCCCCACGCGTGATCCACCAGAAGCTCCGCATCCACGCCAAACATACCGTACAGCACTTCCTCATCTGTGCGGGCGATCTCCCTCATTGTCCTGATTCCGGCCCGCCCCAGACGCTTCGCCGTCCCGGCCCCCACCCGCCAGAAATCAGTCAGCGGCCTGTGGTCCCACAGCGTTTTCCGGTACTGTTCCTCGTCGAGAAAGCCAATATGATCCACGGCGTGCTTGGCCATAATATCCAGCGCGACTTTTGCGAGATACAGGTTGGTACCGATCCCCGCCGTCGCTGTTATGCCGGTCTCCTCCTTTATCTCCGCCATAATCCGCTCCGCCAGTTCCCCTGCCCCCATCCGGTAGAGCGAACCGTAGTGTGTGATATCCAGAAACGCCTCATCGACGGAATATACGTGAATATCTTCTTTTGCCAGATATTTCAGGTACACCGCATAGACATCGGCGGCATAAGCGATATACAGGTTCATCCGCGGCGGCGCCATAATATATTCCACCTTTTCCGGAATCTCATACACCCGGCAGCGGTTCCGGATTCCGAGCGCCTTCATGGACGGGGAGATGGCAAGACAGACTGTTCCTCTCCCGCGCTCCGGATCAGCTACCGCCAGATTCGTCGTCATTGGGTCCAGCCCCCGCTCCACACACTCCACCGAAGCATAAAACGACTTTAGATCAATGCACAGATAGGTTTTTTCTTCCACATGTACCGTCCCTCCCTTCCGGTATATACCGCTATTATCTGTATTTTGGGGAGCGATTATTACTTTCCGGGAAAAGAGATGGAAGGCGAACCTGCCATACGTGAGGTTCTGACGAAGTATATGAAAATGCAGAATTATCTGAAAGAACACCACCCGGATACCGCAACGATTATGCTGACGGCGCCGGACGATGAAAAAAGCACAGCTTCACCTTAACAGAAGAACGCCCCGGTTACCGGGGCGTTCTTCTGTTAAGCGCAAAAATCTACATATTTAAGCTCCACCATGAATCGTTTCTGAGATAACGCTCCATCAGATCAAAACGTCTGAATGCCGCTGCCATGGTGCGTCCGTCTATTTCTGACAACTCACTCTGGTTAAAGTAGTCTTTTAGTATTTCTGTCATAGCTGTCTCCGCTTTCTGATACATCAGTTCCTTTTTCTGTTCAAAGCATTCCCTGATCCTGAAAAAATTGGCATGAGTCAGTTCTTTTAAACGGATACCAGCAGACTGCAGTATCTGCTTTCCGATCATATATGCCAGAAAATACTGACTGTACAGCCGGTGTTCCCGTACCCCGTCCTGCAGACTCTCTTTCTTTCTATTGCCATCACAGTACCGGAAAATCAGAACGGCAATGATCATCTGTGCGGCATTCAGCTGATCAAAAATCACCGGATAATACTTATCAAAAAACTCATTCCGTTTGTATTTCGCCAGATGAGGACTCTCCCTCCACACTGCAAACACTGCCTCAGCCGCCACTGTTGACGGAATTGCATTTGTGTGGAATACATTATCCCGTTTACGTTTATAGATATATCCCAGATCCCGCGCACCGGTCTCCAGATTAATCTGGCGTTCATCATTTGACTTCAGATCCCTGAAATCCACCGGATTCTGACTGTTCGTCGCATAAATAATATCCTGTATAATACCCTGATTTTCCGTATCTTCCACTTCATAAAGCCGTACCAGCAGATATGTCCCTGTAAAATCAAGATCAGGATTCTCCTTCACAATCTGATGTATAATTTTGCATGTCTGACCGCCATTGATAATCTGGAGATCGTTCGTTTTCACAATCCAGTCCTGTTCCTGAAGCCCGTTAAAACTGAATTTTCTGCAGATCATTGTTGCACCATTATTAAAAAAGAAAAAATTCTGACGTTTATCTGCATCCAGCAGAGTCCGCGCAATACCGTCATTGACAACATTTTTTCCTAAATACCGGCGTATATTCTTCTCCAGCAGCCCCTCTCCGAATTCTTCCATCAGTTTGTAAATTTCCATAACCGAAACACGTCCGAGAATAACCCGTTTATAATTAAAATTCTCCTGGACAGACTTACCGCTCAGACTGATCCGGGTATGAATTGGCTGCTCTCTGTTTATATACCGTAAAATATCCGAATGTGAAAAATGTTCAAACCGAACCTGTTCCTGTCCTGCAAAAGCGTTATCAATATAATTCTGTCCATCCCGGTTCCAGGTCAGGCCATTATTCAGCATCACAAATGTAACAAACGGAACTGCACCATCCAGCAGAAAAGAACGAATTTCGTCGACCTTTCTCCTGCTCTGCACATTTAATTCAATCTGTGCCGAAGGATCAAACACACATTTTATGGTATTGACTGCTTTTTCAACTGCATTTGCCGGAAAATTACTGTTCCCCTCCAGTTTTGTGGAATATTTTGACTGAAAAAGCACAACGTGCAATTGGGAATCCTGTGCTTCGACAATATATGCCGCATCAAATCCGCCGTCATTTCCTCCATCTGTGAGATACTGCACTGCCTCTGTCATGTCGATATCCAGATATGCGGCCACTCCAAGCAGAAGAAAAGCTCTGGAACGATTTCTCTCGTTGTCAGCACCTTCAAAAATATCCGGATTATCATCTATTATCTTATTGATTCTCTGATCAATAATCTGTTTCGCAATATCCATTTAAACCTCCATGCTACAAATGCCGCTGCAGCGCAATGCGAAATCCGCGCCGGCAGTTATCATCTGCGCCCCGGTCCGCGCCGCACACGGCACAAACCGCCGACGGTCTAACCATGTTTTTCATCATGCACCGCCCCGATGAGTTCCCGGATATCCTTTACCTGATATGCCTCCATATAATCCCTGATGCCGCTGATAATCTCCATTGTCGCGCGCGGATTCGTAAAGCTGGCGGTTCCCACGGCGACTGCCGTAGCACCCGCAAGAATCATTTCTATAGCGTCTTCCGCCGTGAAAATGCCTCCCATGCCGATCAGGGGGATATTCACCGCCTGCGCACACTGATACACCATGCGGACCGCGACCGGATGGATCGCAGGCCCCGACATTCCCCCCGTCCGGTTCGCAAGCACAAAACTCCTTTTGTGAATATCGATCTTCATTCCGGTGAGCGTATTGATCAGGGAGAGCGCATCCGCACCGCCCGCCTCCGCCGCCCTCGCCATCTCCGTGATATCGGTCACATTCGGTGACAGCTTCATAATAACCGGCTGCGCGGCGTGCTTTTTAATCTCAGCGGTGATCTGCTGCACGGTGTGCGGATTCTGACCGAAAGCGATACCGCCCTCTTTTACATTGGGGCAGGAGATGTTAATTTCCAGCATATCCACCGGCTGATCGGCAAGCCGTTTTACAACCTCCACATAATCCTCCACCGTGTGGCCGCAGACATTGACGATGATTTTTGTATCAGACTTTTTCAGAAACGGAATATCCCGCTCAATAAAAAGATCAATCCCCGGATTCTGAAGACCGATGGCGTTGAGCATCCCGCCGTATACTTCAGCCACCCGCGGCGTCGGATTGCCCTCCCACGGGACATTCGCCACGCCCTTGGTGACAACCGCGCCAAGACGGTCCAGATCGACAAATTCCGCATATTCCTCCCCGGAACCAAACGTCCCGGAAGCTGTCATCACCGGATTTTTCAGTGTCAGCCCGCACATTTCCACCTTCATATTCATCAGAACTCCACCTCCCCGGCGCGGAACACCGGCCCTTCCTTACAGATACGCTTATTTTTCACATTGGTATGGACATCCCTGTTTTTCGATCTGCACACACAGGCAAGGCAGGCGCCGATCCCGCAGGCCATGCGCTCCTCCAGTGAGATCCAGCACTCGATATGTTTTGCGGCCGCATATTCCTTCAGGGCGCGGAGCATCGGCAGCGGGCCGCAGGCATATATAATATCCGCGCAAAGCCCGTTTTCCCGGATCGCGTCAAGTACATTGCCATCCGTGCCCGCGCTTCCGTCCTCAGTCGCGATATACACCTTTCCATAACGCTTAAATTCATCCACCAGAAACGTATCGTCCCGGAATCCCAGAACGATCTGTTTTTCACAGTGCAGCTCTTTTGCCAGCTGCAGCATTGGCGGAATCCCGATTCCCCCTCCGATCAGAAAAGCCCTGCGCTCTTTTTTGGGAAATCCGTTTCCCAGAGGTCCCACCACGTTCAGGTGATTCCCTGTGCGCATCGTGCAGAACTCTTCCGTTCCCTTTCCCGCCACCCGGTACACCAGGCGGACCGCACCGTCTTTCCGGTCGATCTCGCAGATGCTGACGGGACGCGGCAGAAGCCTGCTCCCGTCATTGCAGTAGACGGAGACAAACTGCCCCGCCGCCGCGTGTGCCGCAATCTGCTCCGTCCGCAGCCACATGCTGTAAATATTATCCGCAATCTCTTCCTGGCGTATAATGATTGCTGTCTCCTGAAATTTTCTCTGTGTCGTCTGCATAACTTCCTTCTCCTGACTCCCGGACTGTTCCTTCCCCGTACAGGGACTTACTCTCCCTGCCGCCGGCTTTCAGTCCGCGGAACTGTCGCCTTTCTCCTCATATACAATCTTCCCGCCCACAATTGTCATGCGGACTTTTCCGTTCACCTTTCTTCCGTCAAACGGCGTATTCCTGCCCATGCCGGCAAATTTATTTTTGTCGATGACATAGGCTGCGCGCGGGTCAAAAATAACGATATCCGCCGTCTTTCCGGGCGCAATATTGCCCTTGTCGATCCCGATAATCCCCGCCGGATTATAACTCATCTTCTCCGCCATCTGCACCGGTGTCAGATACCCCTGCTGCACCAGCTCCGTGTAAGTGAGGGAAGCCGCCGTCTCCAGCCCGACGATTCCGAACGGAGCCCGCTCCATCGTCGTGTTCTTTTCCTCAAAAGTATGCGGGGCATGGTCAGTTGCAATGACATCCATAATATTATCCCGCAGCCCTTCCTTCAGCGCCTGCACATCCGCCCTGGTCCGCAGCGGAGGATTCATCTTATAATTCGTGTCCGCATCCGTCTCCCCGGCAGTCTCCTTCCCCGGCTCCGCGCAGGGCCGTTCCGGAATATCCTCCGATGTCAGCGTAAAGTGGTGCGGGCAGACTTCCGCCGTCACTGAGAGCCCGTCCTCCTTTGCGCGCTCCACCATCCGCACCGAATCCTTCGTGGAACAGTGGCATAAGTGGAGTCTTGCGCCCGTCTCACGGCTCAGCAGTATATCCCTGGCGATAATGACATCCTCCACTGCGTTTGTGATCCCCTTAAGCCCCAGCTCTGCGGCCCGCGCGTCCGCATTCACCACCCCGCCGCTGACCAGATTGGCGTCCTCACAGTGCGCGAGTACGGCAATCCCGCACTCCGCCGCTTTTATCATCGCCTGCCGGCAGAGCTCCGCGTTCATCACCGACCTGCCGTCCTCGCTGATCGCCGGAATCCCGGCTTTCACCATTCCCCCGATATCAGAGAGCTCCAGGCCCTTCTGCTCCTTCGTGACAGCCCCGACCTGAAGCACATTGACAACACCGACATCCTCAGCCTTGTTGTGCACATAATGGATGACGTCCGGATTGTCCGCGACAGGCTTTGTGTTCGGCATCGCCAGAATCGTTGTAAATCCCCCCTGCGCCGCCGCAAGGCATCCGGTCTCCACCGTCTCTTTGTGCGTGTAGCCGGGATCCCGCAGATGTACATGCAGGTCAATAAAGCCCGGCATAACAAAGCACCCCTCCGCATCCACGACGCGATCGGCGCGGGCTTCAATTCCCTCCGCGATCTGCACCACCTTCCCGCTCTCCACCAGAACATCCGCAACCGCGTCAAATCCGGCCGCCGGGTTAATCACCCGCCCATTTCTGATCAGTATGGTCATACTGCCCCTCTCTTTCTCCTGTTTTTCCACTTATTTTTTCGTCCGTTCCGGGCAGGAAACGGGCGGAATCATCTGCACTCATTGTAGCACAAACGGGCCGGGCGGGCAACCGGCAGATAGCAGGATGAACCGTTCATTGTATAAATATTCCGGCATCCTGTCCATAAATCAGACTTACAGATACCCAAATTCTTCCTCTATTATTTCTGCTATTCTTTTCGTCTCCATGATTGTTCTTCCGGTCGTTCTGACAACAATACCATACCCCTTATCCGTCCAGGGAAGGACTATTTCAATCAGCCCGTTTTCTCTCACCCGCTTTATAAATTTACGTTCATAGGGATTAAAGGGCAGCGAATTCACTACGCCTATCAGATAAGGGCAGCGTACCAGACGCTTTGAAAACTCCTCCAGCACATCCAGTCCATGATCATTTCTCAGAATAATCTTTTTATCCGAAACCGGCTGATCACATTGGACAAGCTCCGTTCCTGCTTCATCCTGTATCCGCGGAATATGTAAAGCCACATGTTCCCTCAGACATATATTTCCAACATTAACAGCATTCTCATCCTTCAGAAATCCGGCAAATGGCTGACTCCAGCCTCCGCCATAAACACTGAAACAGGCAGAACCCAGTAAAAATGCCAGCGCAAAACCAATACATTCCTCACCTTCGTATGTCCAGTTGCACTCATAATACTCATCCTGAATGCTCTCCACTGTATCTGATTCATATGGAGATCTGAAAAAAGAAAAATAAAAATTTCTCACATTTACCGCATCCGGAATACTACTGATCATCTGAAATAATCTGGTGTTGTCGACTGCGGAAATCCTGCACGTTGTTACATTATATTTTATTAAGTTCCTTATAAACCTCTGCCATGACTAAAATAGAATTAAACTCTATCCTGTCTTTATTTCTGATTGAAAATTCATTGAAAAACAAATCCACTTTTCTCTCCTGTTATATCAGTTCTGTCATCAGAATTCCCCACTCATCCAGCAGCCCTGACGGGTATTCGCTCAGATTTCCTTTGTGATCCATATAGATCTGATCTACTTTTGTTTCCTGATTGTTACTTTTTGTAAAAAAAGAAATCCCGACTTTCCTGTTACTGATCATCTCATGTTTTACTGCAACCCTTACCCCGTTAATCACATGATCACTATGAGACTCACAGAAAATCTGACATCCATTTTCTGCAGCCAGCGTGATTAACTGCGCAATCATCGTCTGCCCTTTGGGATGAAGATGCGACTCAGGGTTTTCAATCAGTAAAAGGCTTTCCTCATCAGAAACAAGCAGCTCTGTAATAAGCGGAAGCACATATGGTATTCCAAACCCGACATTAACCGGCAGAAAAGGCTCAGATACCAGTCTTTCTCCACTATAACTGATTGTCAGCTTTGCCTTTTCTATCAGGGGAAGCAGTTCTGCTGTAAGTCTGATTCCCGGCGATATTTCCGCCATCCATGCGGATACCTGATCCGTTAAACAATTCGTTTTACCTTTCTGATGACACATCTTATCCGGAACTTTTATTTTATCTCCTTCCATTGCAAGAAACGGAACTATAAATTCTCCTGCAGTCCCCAGTTTCGTAACCCCGTTTTTTCTCCAGTTCTCAACACTGTAATGTTTCCTTGGCCCCAGATGCTCCGCTCCAAGATAAGCAAATTTTTCCGAAAACAGCGACGTTGCGTAATCTTCCTTTCCGGACTCTCCCATCCGCTTTAGCTGATCACTGTCATAATTTTTCAGATCAAAAACATAGTTGCAATCATACTTCAGCCCATTATCATACTGCACATAAAACCTTAGTTTTTCTCCTGCCGCACTCTGACAAAAAATATCTTTTCCAGTGCCAAGACGGATTAATTCTCCATTGGTATATAAATAATCCAGATCAGATTTATGATTTTCCCAGAAACTCTGCCGCAACAGCAAAAGCGACTGAATCACAGAAGATTTTCCCATACCATTCATTCCAAAAAACAGATTCAGCTTCTGAACTGACAGCGACATCCTTTTCAGCGATTTGAAATTTTCTATTTGCATGTAATTAATCATCTGCTAATACCTCCTGAAAAATATCATTTATTTTCTGATATCTGCTCTGAACATTCTGTATTTTTGCTGTACCATTCGTGATAATATCAACAAATTCTTTATCCTTTAACAATGCATTATACTTCTGAATCAGTTTATTCTTTTTATTTAATAGTTTTTCACAGTCGGACTCACTTAATCCAGCCAGACTCACTGACACCGCGTCATAAAGCGGCCTGTTAATTCTTCCGTATTTTCCATTCACAGTAATTTTTCGGAATGCTGCATCCCCAAATATACTGTGTGCATACTTCATTGCCTTGTAAAAGTCCCTGCGGCACAGTCCAAGCGTCTCATCCGATTCTCCCTGAAGTCTGATCAACACATCGTTTAGAAAATCTTCCAGATTCCCCGCATATTGTTCCACCCCCATTAAATAGAATGCCAGAAAACGATTGACAAATTCACAATCCAGCATTCTGGAGGACTTGATTTTTTTTCCGGTTGCTATTAAAAACGCTTCCGAATGGGCCAGTTCTTTCAGCAGATCAGCTGCCTGCCCTCTGTAAACAGAATTTTTTATCTCAGCAGGCAGCAAAGTCAGGCCACCTGTATTAATTCGCGTAAATATACTGGTCCGCACTTTGTCCGGAGTTCCCGCCCGTATAATATAAGCCATTATCACCTGAGCCTTTATCCTCTTTTGTATATTCACCGGAAGCATTTCAAATGAATATCCGTTATATTCTGTCAGATACTCAAGTCCTGTCAGATAAAGACGATCCGGATCATTTTTCTCAAGTGCCATAAATCTTCTGATCGAATATAACCTCTGCAATCCGTCCACAACGATCAGCTTTTCATTTGTACCCGCATCAAAATAAAATGCCGGCAACGGAATACGGATAATCAGCGATTCAATCAGCCTGCTCTGTTTCAGATCATCCCACAAATCAGGAATTCGCTGAAAATCGGGATCCAGAATAATGACACCATCTTTCAAATCCTCAACAATATTGGATATAACCATAGGCTGTGAAACAATATCGACATCTTTCGGATTAAACGGCACCGTAATTACACCATCTTTATTCTCACTATATAATTGTTCCTTTTCAATTTCCATATCCGGATACCCGGACTCTGCTTTATGATTCATAGAATATTTCCTTTTCAAAATAAATATCTGTTTTTCAAATCAGTCCGTACTTTATCTGCATTATTACTAAAATATACTATAACACAGATATGCACGTTCCCGCCAGTTTTTCCCACTATTCATGCAATTCATTCTCTGGAGAAAATTCCCTAAAGAAATTACCACAATATACCGATATACGATTTAAAGGAAGACCATGCATGGATGCAGGTTACCAATTCAAATTTATCACTTTCCAAAGGAATGGAGGAATGAATCATGGCAATCAGTTCAGTGAACACCGCGGCGGGCTCCGTCCAGACAAAAGCCTACACCGCTCCGAAGACCACAGACACAGCGGAGAAGAATACCGGCAATGTATCCGATAAAACCACGAAGCCGTCTTCTGCTGCCGTATACGAGAAGAATTCTGACAAGGTGAGCACGGGCAATACCGTCTCAAAGAAGCCCAACACCGCCCTGGTGGCAAAAATGAAGGCGGACGCGGAGCAGCGCACCTCACAGCTCCGGAGCATCGTCGAGAAGATGATGACAAAGCAGGGGGCTGCGATCGGCAAGGCAGATTCAATGTGGCGCTTCCTCGCAGATGGCAAATTCACCGTGGATGCGGCGACAAAGGCTCAGGCGCAGGCTGACATCGCGGAAGACGGCTACTGGGGTGTGGAGCAGACCTCGGACCGAATCCTTGATTTTGCCAAGGCTCTCTCGGGCAATGATCCGGACAAAGCGGATGAGCTGTTAGAAGCTTTCAAGAAGGGCTTTAAGCAGGCGACCGGTTCCTGGGGCAAAGAGCTTCCGGATATCTCCCAGCGTACTTACGATGCCGTCGTTGAAAAATTCGACAACTGGAAGAACGGCACCACTTCCGCGGAAGAGGTTTCCGATCCGACAGGCGCGAAAGGCTGATCGCATACACGCGAAGTCTGTTTCACGGGACACAGCTTCCCGTGAAACAGAGCAGGAGGCGGAGATTAACCGCCGTCCTCTCACACCACCGTGCGTACCGTTCGGTACACGGCGGTTTCAATAGTTGACGTACACGGACTGACAGGCTGTGGCTAAATCATAAAAGCCACCGCTTATCAGTCTTTCTTTTTTTCGGTTGTTTGCCGCCATATGTACAAAGTATTCCGGTATTTCCATTCTGATAAGATTCCTCCTTTTCGTTCTTTGTAGTTTCCATTGTTTCCATATGCACACACGTATTCTGTGACAGAGCCATCCGCTGATGTCATCCATGTTGTTCTTCATACCTGCTATTCTGTGGTAGTTAAGCCCTCCCCCTGCTACACCCTGATTCTTTTAAGGCCTGTCCTGACTGACTGTACAGACCTACGGGAAGACAATTCTTTCAGCCCCAGCTTAAACGTCTTATATGACTTTGGATGAACCCAGACACAGATGCCACTGCCGTTTTCCCCCCCCCAATGCAAAGCCAGGGAATTTAAAATTCCGGATTGCGAATGCACTGACTGTACGGCTTTCTCTCAGTTTATTGTGTGTTTCAGTTTCTCTTCAGGATATTTCGTACTGCTTTCCAAAAGTCTCTCCGGTGCCCGTTTGCCCTTTGCAGAAAGCACGATGTTATCTGCATATCTGATGTATGGAACACCTCTCCTTAGAAACTCCTGATTGGACTCATTGAGACAGATATTCGCCGGCAATGGAGACAGATTTCCGCCCCTGGGCGCGCCTTCCTCCGTGTCGATGACCACTCCGTTCTCCATTACCCTGCTTTTCAGATAGCGTTTAATGAGCTGTACTACACATTCATCCTTCACGTCCTTGCGAAGGAGATTGATAAGGAGACGGAGTGTATCTCTCCAGTGCGTTTTGTCAAGTAGGTTTTTCAGCTTAAGTCAAAATCTCCGGCCAAGCCGGAGGCTTGAGAAGTCCCTGGAAAGGCCTGATACCGACAAGTGTCTCAAGACGCATCGAATATCTTTCGCCTGCATCTCATGCCCTGCCGCCCGTAAACGGGCAACTTATCTTCCGTCAAAAGCCTTTGCGAAACTGCCAGATGAAGAGAAAGTCCTGAAATATTAACGATTTCCTCTAAAGCATATTTGTTAGCTGCCAACATACGGAGCGCAACCTCTTTCATTCCTTCTTTCAATGTCTGATTTCTCATATCTTCCATAGCCCGGCACATAATCCTGATTCCCTCATTGCTCTCTTTGAAAAATCTCACCCTGTCCGCCAGTGTCCCATAGTACATATCC
>CAMSQM010000031.1 GCA_947062675.1 uncultured Roseburia sp. | reverse complement strand
TACCGCTATGACCCGAGAGTCTGTTTTCTGGAGGACCGGTATTATGTGACCTGGTGCAACGGTTATCATGGACCTACAATTGGCGTTGCCTATACCTATGATTTTAAGAAGTTTGTGCAGCTTGAGAACGCGTTTCTCCCCTGTAACCGGAACGGAGTGCTTTTTCCGCGGAAGATTCAGGGAATGTATATGATGTTAAGCCGGCCGAGCGATAACGGGCACACACCGTTTGGAGATATTTTTATAAGCCAGAGCCGGGATATGGAGTTCTGGGGAAGACACCGTCATGTGATGAGCCCGATTGCGGGGGATCTCTCCGCGTGGCAGTGCACGAAAGTGGGGCCGGGGCCGATACCGATCGAGACGGACGAGGGATGGCTGCTGATCTATCATGGCGTTATCACCACCTGTAACGGATTTGTGTACCGCATGGGCGCGGCGCTTCTGGACCTCGAGGAACCCTGGAAGGTTCTGTACCGCTCGAGGGATTATATTCTTGCGCCCCAGGAATACTATGAGTGCGTGGGAGATGTTCCGAATGTGGTATTTCCGTGCGCGGCGCTGACAGATGCGGATACGGGCAGAATCGCAATCTACTACGGGTGCGCGGATACGGTGACAGGGCTTTGTTTTTCCACTGTGGATGAGATATTATCTTATCTGAAAGAACATCACGTTTAAGTTACAGTCAGAAGTTACAGACACAGGAGGGTACGATGGATTTTCTGGACAAAAGAGTCGCGGGAATCTGTGACGAGTTAAAGAAGCTTAAGGTGAGACAGCGCTTCCCGATCGAAAAATGGGAGTACAAAGAGGGGAATTTTATTACGCCGGAGGATGCGGAGGCATCCCGCGCATCAGATGGCGGAAATACGACGGAAGCATGGCAGGAGTTTGACAGCAGGACGATGCACTGGTACGGCAAGGACCGTCATTACTGGTTTAAGACGTCGTATACGGTGCCGGAGGAACTGGCGGGGAAGTGCATGTGGATGCAGGTCCGCACTCAGATTGACGAGTGCGACGATGCGAAAAACCCCCAGTTTCTGTTGTTTGTGAACGGCGGGGCGGTTCAGGGAATCGACATGAACCACAGGGAAGTGCTGCTTGCCCGGGAGGCGCAGGCGGGGGAGACGCTGCAGATAGAGCTGCAGGCCTACACCGGCATACTTCACACGGAGTTTAATCTGATCGCGGAAATGTGCGAGGTGGACGCACGGATCGAGGAGCTCTATTATGATCTGTGGGTTCCGCTGGCAGCATTTCCGCGCATGGATGCGGAGGATAGGAACAGGAAAGAGATTGAGAGGGTCTTAAATGAAACTGTCAATCTCCTGGATCTGCGTACTCCGTACTCGGAGGAATTTTACGCGTCTCTTGAGGCAGCGCTCGCCTATATCGGAAAAGCGCTGTACGAGGATATGGCCGGCTGCAGGGACGTGATTGCAACCTGTATCGGTCATACGCACATTGATGTGGCGTGGTGGTGGACCGTGGCTCAGACGCGGGAGAAGGTGTCGCGGAGTTTTGCGACTGTCTTAAAGCTGATGGAGGAATACCCGGGGTATCGTTTTATGTCGAGCCAGCCCCAGCTTTATGCATTCCTGAAGGAGCGCTATCCGGAGCTGTATGCGAAGGTAAAAGAGCGTGTGCGGGAAGGACGCTGGGAACCCGAGGGCGGCATGTGGGTGGAGGCTGACTGCAATCTCACATCCGGAGAGTCCCTGGTGCGCCAGTTCCTGCACGGGAAGCGGTTTTTTAAAGAGGAATTCGGTGTCGACAACCGGATACTCTGGCTGCCGGATGTGTTTGGCTACTCCGGCGCACTGCCGCAGATTATGAAGAAGTGCGGGATTGATTATTTTATGACGACCAAGCTGGCGTGGAATCAGTTTAACAAAGTGCCGTATGACACGATGCTCTGGCGGGGGATTGACGGGACAGAGATTCTGACGCATCTGGTGACCACGCTTGATGTCGGCCAGCCGGTGAGCAATTTCTTTACAACGTACAATGGAAGGCTGCATCCCGACGCAATTATGGGAGGATGGATGCGCTATCAGAACAAGGATATCAACAATGATATTCTGATCTCCTACGGTTACGGGGACGGCGGCGGCGGTCCGGACCGCGTGATGCTGGAGACCTCAAAGCGCATGGAGAAAGGGGTCCGCGGGATTCCGATGGTCCGTCAGGCGTTTGCGCGCACGTTTTTCGATGAACTGAATGAGCGTGTGAAGGATAACCGGAGGCTGCCGGTCTGGGTCGGAGAGCTGTATTTTGAGTATCACCGCGGCACGTATACTTCCATGGCGCGCAATAAGCGCTCCAACCGCAGATCCGAGCTGGGGCTGATGGATCTGGAGCTTTTATCAGTGATGGCGGAGGGGAAGCTTCCCTATCCGGCAGAGCGGCTTGATGCACTGTGGAAAAATGTTCTGCTGAATCAGTTCCACGATATTCTTCCGGGATCAAGTATCAGGGAAGTCTATGAGGTGACGAAGGAGGAGTATGAGAGGATTGAAGCGGAGTGCCGGGCTTTAAGCGGGGAGCGCATGGAAGTTCTCGCGGGAGACGGGGACGGAGTAACCGTATTTAATACGACGGGAGTCCTGCGGAATGATATTGTAAAGCTCGACGGCGACTGGGCGGAAGCGCTTGCCGATTCCGACGGTACACTCTATCCGGTACAGAAGACGGATGAGGGAGCGGTTGTATATCTGAAGGGGCTTCCCTCCAAGGGGTACAGGACGTATGCAAAGGCGAAGGCACAGGAGATACCGTCACCGTTTACGCTGGTGAATGACCATCTGCTTGAGACGCCGTATTACACAGTGCAGCTGGATGAGAGCGGGCTGTTTGTGCGTCTTTATGACAAGGAAAATGACCGTGAGATCTTAAAAGAGGGTGAGCGCGCGAACCTGATGCGTATGTATGAGGATAAGCCGATCTACTACGATAACTGGGATATTGATATCTATTATACCGAGAAGTTCTGGGATGCGACGCAGCTGACAGAGTTCAGATGGACCGAAAACGGACCGGTTCGGGCAACGCTTGCACTTACCAGGGAGATCAGCAATTCCCTGATCCGCCAGAAGATTCATTTTTATGCACAGAGCAGACGGATTGAGTTTGAGACGTATGTCGACTGGAAGGAGCATCAGCATCTCCTGAAAGTGCATTTTCCGGTGGATGTTCACACGGATGAGGCGACTTTCGAGATTCAGTTTGGCAATCTGACGCGCAAGACACATCAGAACACGAGCTGGGATAAAGCGCGGTTTGAGAGCTGCGGACAGAAATGGATGGATGTGTCCGAGGGGCATTACGGCGTCAGTCTGCTCAATGACTGTAAATACGGTCATTCCGTGAAGGACGGCAATATCGCCCTGACTTTGATCAAATCCGGTATTGAGCCGAATCCGGAGACCGATCAGGAAGAGCATTTCTTCACCTACGCGCTCTATCCGCACGCGGAAGGCTGGCGGGAGGCCGGCACGGTGCGGGAGGCTTATCTGCTCAACCAGCCGGCGCGCGCGGTAAATAGCGGCCGGCCCGGAGAGAGCCGGACGGTGGCGTCGGTGAATCAGTCCAATGTGGTTCTCGAGACGATCAAGGCGGCGGAGGACGGGAGCGGAACCGTGCTGCGTCTGTACGAGTCAGAGAATGCACTGACGAAGGCTGAGCTGACTGTAAATCTGCCGTTTGGGAAAGCGTATCTGTGCAATCTGCTGGAAGAGGCGGAGAGCGAGGCACAGGTTGTGGAAAACAGGATTGCGGTGACATTAAAACCATACGAAGTAATCACTGTAAAAATCGTATAGAAATCCCGCGGAAGTCTGCCGTGACAGATATTCTGAAACGGCGGACTTCCGCTGAAACAAAGGACGCAGCAGGAATTCAGAGAGGAATTCAGAAAGGAATCTACAGATGTATCTGATACCCAGACCGAGGGAGTTTGAGAACAGGGCGGGGACTTTTTGCCTGCATTACCGGAGCAGGATCGTGCTTTCGCCGGCCGTCCGGGAAAATGGAATAATTTTTGCCGGAATATTAAAAAAGTGTATCGGGGATTTCTGCGGTATGACTCCCGCAGTCACGGCGGGGGAGCCGGCGGAAGGGGATATTTTCCTTGTAAGGGACACATCGCTTGCCGCGCAGGAATATACGCTTCTCGTGGAGGAGACCGGAGTCAGGCTTTCCGGCGGGGATGACGCGGGAGTGCTCTATGCCGTACAGACATTCTGCCAGATGGTGGAGCAGAGCGGCGGTGTGATCGGGTGTGCCGCAGTCGCCGACAGGCCGGAACTTCTGCACAGGGGCTATTATCTGGATCAGACGAGGGGGCGTGTCCTGACCCTGGAACAGCTGAAACGGACCGTGGACCGTCTCTGCCGCTATAAGATCAACGAATTCCAGCTCTATATCGAGCACACATATCTTTTTCAGGGGCTTTCCGAGATGTGGAGGGAGGAGACGCCGCTGACGGCGGAGGAGATTCTGGAACTTGACCGTTACTGCAGAGAGCGCTGTGTGGAGCTTGTCCCGTCGCTCTCCAGCTTCGGGCACCTGTATATGCTGCTCTCAACGAAGACGCACGGGGATTTGTGCGAGCTGGAGGAATCCTGCCGGCAGCCGTTTTCACTTCTGGACCGGATGCGCCATCACACGGTAAATGTGGCCGATGGGAGAGTGCTGCCGCTGATAAAAGGTATGATCGGAGAGTACATGGCGCTGTTTTCCTCAGACAAATTCAATCTCTGCGCGGATGAGACATTTGATCTGGGAAAAGGTAAGGCGAAAGCGCTGGCGGATGAAAAAGGAGTTCACCGCATCTATATTGATTATGTGAAGGAGCTCTGTACGTTTCTGGTGGAGAACGGAAAGCAGCCGATGTTCTGGGGTGATGTGATCTGCGGGGAGCCGGAGCTTGTCCGTGAACTTCCGGAAGAAGTGGTCTGCCTGACCTGGGGATATGCGCCTGATCAGCGCGATTATGAGAGCCGTGTGATGGCTGAGACGGGGGTAAAGCAGTACCTGTGTCCCGGTGTTGCCGGCTGGAACCAGTGGATGAACCTGATCGGGAATTCATATCAGAATATTGTGAGGATGTGCTCTTATGCCCGCAAATACGGGGCGATCGGGATTCTGAATACGGACTGGGGGGATTTCGGGCATATCAACCATCCGGAGTATTCTGTTCCGGGGCTGATCTACGGGGCCGCGTTTTCGTGGAACTCCGGAGAGATCCCGTTTGAGGAGATGAACCGCCAGATTGCGCGCGTGGAGTACCACGATACCTCGGAGGCGCTGGTGAATCAGCTGGCGCAGATTCCGGAGCACTGTCTGTTCAGCTGGCATGATGCGGTTCTGTATTATGAGGTGGAGGAGCTCGGGGAGCCGGAGGAGGTGCTGCGGGACCTCGACGAAAAAGGCGTATTTCAGGCGCTGCTGCAGACACCGGCCGTAAAAGACGGGGAAAACCGCGTGGAGACGGCAAACCGTGCGCTTGCCGGGCTTGCAGAGCAGATCAGGGGTACAGCCGGGCATATGGACAGCAGCACACGCGGACTGACGGGGGCATGCGATGTCACGATCGACGGCATCCGGATCTGGAATGATATCGGCGTGTTTCTGGCAAAACGCAGGCAGGGAGAGCCGGAGGAGGCCTGCGGGCTTGCGGAGCGGCTTGAGGTCTGGTTTATGCACTATAAGGAACAGTGGCGTGCGACGAGCAGGGAATCTGATCTGGCCCGTATCGGGAAGATTGTGTTCTGGTATGCCGATCTGCTGCGCGGGAGAGAGCGCCTGAAAAGGAGGGAATGTTCATGCTGATAGGAGGAATTGAAGCCGGCGGGACCAAGATGGTCTGCGCTGTGTCGGATGAGAGCGGGCAGTTAAAAGACAGAATATCGCTGCCGACCGGAAGGCCGGAGGAGACGCTGGGTGAAATTGCCGCATTTTTTCAGAAATATGAGATTGAAGCGCTGGGCATCGGGTGTTTCGGGCCGCTGGATCTGGACCGTGGTTCAGCGACCTACGGTTATATCACGAAAACCCCCAAGGCCGGCTGGGAACATTTCGATATTGTGGGATATTTTAAAAATGCGCTGAAAGTGCCGGTCGGATTTGATACGGATGTAAACGGCGCAATCCTTGGCGAGGTGACCTGGGGGGCGGCAAAGGGCTGCGACTGCGCAATTTACATTACGGTCGGGACCGGTGTGGGTGTGGGTGTGTATAGCAACGGCAGGCTGCTGCACGGACTGGTACACCCCGAGGCGGGACATATTCTCCTGGCCAGACATCCGGAGGATAACTATAAAGGGCGCTGTCCGTTCCACCCGAACTGTATGGAAGGGCTTGCGAGCGGTCCCGCGATCGGGGAGCGCTGGGGAAAGCCGGCTGCAGAGCTGGCGGGCTGCGATAAGGTCTGGGAAATGGAGGCGTACTATATCGCTCAGGCTGTCGCGGATTATATTGTGACATATTCCCCGCAGAAAATTATTCTCTGGGGCGGTGTGATGCACCAGGAACAGCTGTTTCCAATGGTGCGCAGCCGTGTGAGAGAGCTGTTAAACGGGTATGTGCATCATGAGATGCTCGGTGAAAAGATCGATGAGTATATTATCCCGCCTGCGCTCGGAGAGGATCCGGGTATCCTTGGAGCAGTCAGGCTGGGTATGCTGGAACTGGAACTCCGGTCCGGCGATAGATAATATAAGAAGGGAGCATGTTTATGAAACGAAAGAAACTGGAACTGATGTTCCGACGCGCGTTTGCGGGAGGAATGTCTGTGGCAATGCTGCTTGGAATGACGGCATGTCAGAACACGAAGAGCCAGGAAGAACCGGCGAAATCTTCAACGGAGAGCGGGACGCCGGAGATTTCGGAGGATCAGGGGGCTT
Source organism: uncultured Roseburia sp. (assembly GCA_947062675.1). Taxonomy (GTDB): domain Bacteria; phylum Bacillota; class Clostridia; order Lachnospirales; family Lachnospiraceae; genus Roseburia. The sequence continues at coordinate 29,285 of CAMSQM010000031.1, read as the reverse complement.
CCGATGAAGGTGCAGCGGATGAGACCGCAGGGGCAGGAAATTACCTGATCACAGAGGAGAATGAAAACGAGGAGGTCGTGATGAACGACCAGCCGGAATCCTCCTACTGGTTTCCGGAGCAGCTTCTGGAGTGGAATCCGGACGAGGACAAAGATCTGGCTTACAACGTGAGCACGGTACCTCTGGCAGAGCGTGCGGACCGCGAAAAACTCCAGACAGTTAACAGCACGCAGAATAAGGATACGCAGGTGATGGCGATCAATATTATGAACAGCAGCACCAGCGGTAATTCGCCGCACGGTTTAAACCGCTTTAAGGCGAACACCTTCGGTTATCTGCAGTATGTGGATCTGCTTGTGTACTGGGGCGGCTCCTCGGGCGAGGGTCTGATTGTTGCGCCGAGCCCGGACGTGACGGATATGGCGCATAAGAATGGCGTGAAGGTGATCGGAACCTGCTTTTTCCCGCAGGCGGCGCACGGCGGTAAGCTGGAGTGGCTGGACACCTTCCTGACGAAGAATGAGGACGGCAGTTTTCCGATAATAGCGAAGCTGGCGGAGGTTGCACATACCTACGGGTTTGACGGGTGGTTTATCAACCAGGAGTCCGAGGGTGACGACACGGCGAAGCTGACGAAGGCACATGCAGACCTGATGCAGGAATTTATCGCGGCGTTTAAGGCGGAGAATCCGGATCTTGAGCTGGTATATTATGATTCCATGACAGTGGACGGGGAGATGGACTGGCAGAACGCGCTGACTGATAAGAACGCAGCTTATATGGTGGACGCGGAAGGCAACGCGATGTCAGATTCGATGTTCTTAAACTTCTGGTGGACGGAAGATAAACTGGCAGATCAGGAACTGTTAAAAGCTTCCGCGGAGAAGGCCGCAGAGATCGGAGCGGATCCGTATGATCTGTATGCAGGCATGGACGTTCAGTCGAACGGCTATATGACGCCGGAGCGCTGGGATCTGTTCGAGAATCCGGAGGGTGGTACATATACGTCGCTGGGACTTTACTGCCCGAGCTGGGCATGGTCAACGGCCAGCGATCCGAATGATATGGAGAAGAAGGAGAACGTCCTCTGGGTAAATTCCAAGGGAGATCCCTCTGTTGCCGTTGAAAACACGGACCCGACCGGCTGGAGAGGTGTTTCCACCTATGTTGTGGAGCGGACGGCGCTGACTTCTCTGCCGTTTTCGACAAACTTCAATGTGGGAAATGGCTACAATTTCTTTATTCACGGTGAGATGGTGTCCAATCTTGACTGGAATAACAGAAGCCTTGCGGATGTGCTTCCGACTTACCGCTGGATGATGGAAAACGAGGGCGGCAACAAGCTTACGCCGAGCTTCTATATGGCGGATGCTTATTACGGAGGCAACAGTCTGCGTCTGTTCGGAAATATGGATGCAGGAGCTGCCACAAAGATTAAGTTATACAGCGCATCACTCCCGGTTGAGGAGGGAACCGCGTTTACAACGACCGCGAAGGCTTCGCAGGAGACAGCGCTGGAGCTGATTCTGACGCTGGAGGACGGTTCAGAGATTACGGCGGCGGGTGATACCAAAGTCGGCGCGGACTGGACGACAGTGAATTATGATATTTCAGAGGCAGCCGGGAAGACTGTGACGGCGATCTCTTACCGCATTGTGTCAGATGCTGCAGACGACGCATATCAGCTTCTGCTCGGAAATATCTCAATCGGCGATGTGGCGTCTGTCGGAACCGGAACGGTCTCCGATGTGAAGGTGGACGGAAGTGAGTTTGATGAGGACGCGATGCTCTCAGGTGTGCGGCTTTCCTGGAGTGTGGATTCGCCGGCGGAGTATTATGAGATTTTCCGGATTAATCAGGACGGCACAAAATCGCTGCTCGGTGCATCCAATAATACCTGCTTCTATATTAATACGCTGCCCAGAACTGACGACACAAACAAGTCTGTCTTTGAGGTAGTGCCGGTGAACAAGGCGCTTGAAGAGGGAACAGGCGCGCAGGTGACTATGGACTGGCCGAACAATAGTCTGCCGAAGTCTGATTTTACGGCGGACAGAACTCTGATTGCCCCCGGAATGGCGGTTGCATTTGAGAGTCTGGCATCCCAGAACACCACGGATGTGGAGTGGACGTTTGAGGGCGGAGAGCCTGCGACGAGTACAGACAAAGCGCCGAGCGTGACTTATGCCCAGGCAGGCGTCTACGGCGTGACGATGACTGCAAAGAATGCGGACGGCGAGGCAGAGAAATCAGAGAGCGGATATATCGTGGTGGCGGATGCGGCTGCCGGAGATCTTGCACTGCTCTCTCAGGGAATGAAGACAGAGGCAACCGCGTTTGTCAATTCCAACGAGGCGCCGGAGTTCGCAGTGGACGGCGATGTGACAAAGAAATGGTGCGCAACCGGCACACCGCCTCATGAGATTACGATAGATCTCGGCGGGGTAAAAACGATCAGCGGGGTTACGATCTCCCATGCAGAAGCTGGCGGAGAGTCGCCGGATATGAATACCAAGAGTTATGTGATTTCGGTCAGCGAGGACGGCACAGAGTTTACGGATGTAAAAACCGTCACAAGAAATACGCTGGATGTGTCGAAGGATACATTTGCACCGGTGAACGCGCAGTATGTGAAGATTTCCATCGTGAAACCGACGCAGGGATCTGACACGGCGGCACGTATCTACGAGATCGAAGTCTACGGCGTGGATGCAGCGGTTGATGCCGCAGCAGGCGCAGGCGCGGCGGCAGGCACTGAGGGGGTTGCCCCGGAGGGAACCGAAGCGCTGGACGCAGCGGCAGGTACTGAGGCGCTTGTCCCGGAAGGAACGGAAGCACAGTAGACAGCAGGACAATGATGCAACATACCATTTTTCCAGTAAAAGTAGAATTTTGATGGTTGCCCGTTTCCCTCAGATCGAATAGGATAGAAGAACAGAAAAATAAGTGTTTCAGGAGGGAAATGGACATGTTTTTTACCGACAAAAAGCTGGAAAGCCGCACGGCGGAACTGCTTGAATACCGTTACAGGGATGTGACAGAATTCGGGCAGCTTCCCGTGCGGGAAGATAAGGCGGGGAAGGTGAATCCCGAACCGCCTGATGATTTTACGGGCTGGGAGACGTTAGAGCGCGGTGATGTCTGGAAGGGCAGGGACCGCTATCTCTGGCTCCATCTTGATGTGAATATTCCGGCGGAGTGGAAGGGAAAGAGAGCTGTCGGGGTGTTTGATTTCGGACGGACCGGTGCGGGCAACAACTCAGGTTTTGAGGCGATGCTTTATCTGAACGGAAAGCCGTACCAGGGGGTTGATTCCAATCATAAGGAAGTATTTTTTAAGGAAGAGCTTTACGGGACGACGGTGAGTCTGACGTTTCGTCTGTGGTCCGGTCTGGAAGGAGGCGGAAAGCCCCTGGATCAGGTGCATGAACTGAAAACAGCGCAGATTGGCTGGCTGGACGAGGCGACAGATGACCTGTATTATCTGTCCGATGTGATTCTGGGGACGATTGCGCAGCTCGGGGAGAACGACCCCGTCCGGCATGAGCTTCTTGCGAATCTGGACCGCGCGATGCACTGCATTGACTGGAGTGCGCCCGGAAGTGAAGAATTCTACTTTACGGTGGCACAGGCGGCCGGACTGCTGAATGAGAAAATCAGTGCGATGGACAGGCACTCCCGCGTTCAGGTGTATGCGGTAGGGCATACACATATTGATACGGCATGGCTCTGGCGCCTGAAACATACACGGGAGAAGTGTTCCAGGTCGTTTTCCACGGTGATGCGTCTGATGGAGCTGTTCCCGGAATATATATTCCTGCAGACACAGCCGCAGCTGTACGCATATATTAAGGAAGACTTTCCCGAGCTCTATGAGTCCATCCGGGCGCGCGTCGCAGAAGGGCGCTGGGAAGCTGACGGGGCAATGTGGGTGGAAGCGGACTGCAACCTGACGAGCGGGGAGTCGCTGACACGCCAGATTCTGATCGGAAGCAGATTCATTGAGGAGGAGTTTGGGAAGGATGTCCACTACCTCTGGCTGCCTGACGTGTTCGGCTACTCGTGGGCTCTGCCTCAGATATTAAAGAAGTCCGGGATCGACATGTTTATGACAACGAAGATCAGCTGGAATCAGTACAACCGTATGCCGCACGATACTTTCTACTGGAAGGGGATTGACGGGAGCAGCGTGCTGACGCACTTTATCACGACGCCGACGCCGGACGCTGAGCCGGGAAGCTGGTTTTACACGTACAACGGAGAGCTTCTGCCGAAAACGGTCAAAGGAGTCTGGGATGCCTACAGCGAGAAAAATATGAACCGCGATCTGCTGATCGCCTACGGTTTCGGTGACGGGGGAGGCGGCGTCAACCGTGACAATCTGGAGCGGAGGCGCAGAATTGACCGGATGCCGGGAATGCCGCATATTAAGACCTCGACGGCCGGGGAATACTTTGAAAAGCTGAAGGAAAACGTGGAGAACACCGACCAGTATGTGAACACCTGGGACGGGGAACTGTATCTGGAATACCATCGCGGCACATATACGAGCCATGCGTATAATAAGCGCATGAACCGGAAAATGGAGCTGCTCTACCGCGAAGCGGAGTGGTTTGCCGTGATGCGGGCGCTTGCAGAGGGCGGACAGTTCAGTGACGCACAGCAGGAAAAGCTGACGGAGGGATGGAAACTGATACTCACGAATCAGTTCCACGACATTATTCCGGGATCTTCCATTTTTGAGGTGTATGAAGATTGTAAGAGGGACTACGCGCAGATTGAAAAGATCGGGCGGGATGTCCGGGACGAGGCCGTCTCCTGCGTGAGACAGGAGGAGAAAGCGGTATATACCGTAATTAATGCCAATGCGTTTGCACAGGGCGGATGTGTGCTCCTTCCGGAGCCGGACGCGGCGGGTGCGGAGCTTTCTGATGGGACGAAGCTCAGCGCGCAGCGCACGGAAGGCGGGCTGCTCGTTATGGTGGACGAAGTGCCGCCGATGGGCTTTGTTCAGGTGAGAATGACGTATGGCGGCGGAAGTACGGGCGTATTTACGGTGGACGGCGGCGGCCGTGAGATTACGACGCCGTTTTACTGTCTTTCCCTCAATGACTATGGTCAGATCACCCGTCTTTACGACAGAGAGGCGGACCGCCAGGTGATTGCCCCGGAACAGCGGGCCAATGTGCTGCAGGTATTTGAGGATAAGCCGCTGGGCAATGACGCCTGGGATATCGATATTTTTTATCAGGAAAAGATGCGCGAGATCACGGAGCTGACGTCGTTTGCGGTCACAGAACAGGGACCGGTGCGGCTTGTCGTGCATATGGAATGGAGCTATCTGCATTCCACCATCGCGCAGGATATGATACTGTATGCTGCGCAGCCCGGCATTGATTTCGTGACGAAAGTGGATTTCCACGAGACACACCAGCTTTTAAAAGCAGCGTTTCCGGTGGATATCCGAAGTACCTATGCGACTTTTGATGTGCAGTATGGCAATGTGCGCCGTCCGAACCACTGGAATACCAGCTGGGATCAGGCAAAATTTGAGACGGTTGCCCACAGATTTGCGGATCTCTCAGAACATGGGTATGGTGTCAGTCTGCTCAATGACTGTAAATACGGGCATGATGTAAAGGACAATGTCCTGCGCATCACACTGATCAAAGCGGCGACGCACCCAGACCACAGTCAGGATCAGGGAGAACATTTCTTCACCTATTCCCTGCTTCCGCACAGGGGGGATTTTGTGGAGGGAAGAACAGTGCAGCAGGCGGCAGCGCTCAATGTGCCGCTTACGGCGGAACCGGGCGTGCTGGCATTTCCGGCCGAAAATGCAGGAGCAGGCAGGAGCTTCCTCTCTTTTGACAGGGAGTGTGTGGAGCTGGATGCCGTTAAAAAAACGGAGGACGGAAAGCATATCGCGGTGCGTTTCCATGACTTTACAGGGGGAACAAACCGGATTGCGGTGCAGACCGGTTTCCGCTGGAAACGCTTCTGTGTCTGTGACCTGCGGGAGCGTCCGCTGGGCGACTGGGCAGAGTGCAGAGAGATCTGTCTGACCGTAAAACCGTATGAGATTGTAACACTGCTTTTTGAGATCTGAGCCGTGACGAAAATTTACACCGGCGCCGGACTGCCCCCTGTCAGGGACAGTATGGCGCCGGTGTATCATACCGTCCGCAGATGATAAATTCTGAGGGGAAATGATGAAAAGGGACTCCAGACAGTTATTCCGGAAGCTGCAGCTTGTCTACACGCTGGTGCTGGTGTGTGCGGTGGGACTTCTGGCGGCGTATTCGCTTTCTGCGTCAAAACGGCAGGTGCGGGAGACAAATCTGGAATATATGGGAATGGCGGGGACGGAGGCGCGGGATTATATCCTGCAGTGTGCCGGCGATGCGGATTACGTTCACAATATTCTTTATAATTCACACAACGATCTGGAAGAACTGCGGCACTATATATGCGATGATGTGGAAGATTATATCCGGTTCCGGCTTGACAGCTACGCAGACAGTTCGTCTGTCTCTTATTTCGGGCTGGAAGATTTTTTTTCCTCGATTTTTGCGAGCAACAGCCAGCTGGTGAATATCCGCTTATATAGTCTGCAGCAGGAGATCCTGACCTGTTTTCAGGCGGACGGAGCCAGCCACAGGGAAAAGCGGACAAGCCAGCAGGCAGTCCTGGCCGCGGAGGAAGCGGGGAGGGATGGAAGCGGGGAGGCGGTCTGTTTTCAGAAAAAGCTGCTTGATCCGGTTTCCCTGAAAGAGATCGGCTGGATGGAGCTGGGATTTTCCGGCCAGCGTTTTTCTGATATTGCCGGTCTTTATGAGAAGGCACAGATTATCGTGTGTGACAGCGACAATGAGGCAGTGTTTCTGTCTGATTCCGGAATTGTGTGGAACTCCCTGCGCAGTCTCAGCGATCTTGAGAAAGAAGAGGGGGTCCATGCCAGGGAGGAAGCGGCAGGCGCCTACCGTGTGATAACCATTCTGGGGAAGCGGGATGCGGGGAGGATCTCCGGCTGGAGCTTTCTGGCTGTCCTGGCGGTCAGTCTGTTCCTGGTCGTCGCGGGGGAAACGGGGATTTATCTCTATCTCTCAGGGATTATGCGGCGGCTGGAGACGATCGTCGACGGGATGGAGAGGGTCAAGCAGGGAGACCTGGGGATCCGGATTGCGCACGGGGAGAGGTCGGATGAGCTGGATATCATTGCGGATAGTTTTAACCGGATGTGCAGGGATCTGGATCTTTACATTAAGAAAAGTTATCTTGCCGAGATAGAACAGAAAAATGCCGAGATGGCGGCGCTCCAGAGCCAGATTAATCCTCATTTCCTTTACAATACGCTGGAAGCCATCCGAATGAAGGCGATCTGCAACGGAGACAGGGAAGTCGGGCGGATGCTCTACAGCATGGCGGCGCTTTTTCAGAGCCAGCTGAAAGCCGCGGACGTGATCACCCTTGCACAGGAGCTGCACTATGCAAAAAAATATATGGAGCTGTTTGAGTACCGCTACCACGATAAATTTACATGGGAGGTCCGCTGCGGGGACGGCTATCTGCAGGTGCCGGTGATCAAGTTTGTCGTCCAGCCGGTTCTGGAGAATTATTTTGCACATGGAATCCGCCTGGAGGCAGATGACAATCACGTCGGTATTCTCGTTCGCCGTGAAGGAGAACTTCTCTGTATTGAGGTCGCCGACAACGGGCGGGGGATGGACGCGCAGGAGATGGCAGAGAAAAATGCCGCGCTCAGGGCGGATGAGCTTGATATCCACAAATCGATGGGACTCGGAAATGTCAACCGCCGTCTGAAGGCGGTATACGGGGCCTGCTGCGGGCTCGCTCTGAGTGAAAATGAGACAGGCGGGATAACCGTGACGCTTAAGTTTACCCTGCCGGAAGGCGCCATGACACCGGAAGCCGGTGTGCGGCCGGAAAAACATAGAGACGAGGAATGCGATGAGAAAAGTGATGCTGGTGGAGGATGAAGAGCTTATTCTCCGGGGGCTGGAAAATATTATTGACTGGGAAGCGCTGGGGCTTACTGTGTTTTACAGGGCTCACAACGGTGAGGAGGCACTGGAACTGCTGGGGCAGGAGCGTGTGGATATTCTCGTGACCGACGTCAGTATGCCGCTCCTGGACGGGATCGGCCTGCTGGAGCAGGTGCGGAAGACCGATTCCAGAATGCGTTTTGTGATTCTGTCAGGTTACAGTGAGTTTGAGTATGCGCGTGCCGCGGTCCGCCTCGATGTGGAAGACTATATTTTAAAACCCATCAACGAGGAAGAACTGATCCGGGCGCTTACGGGCTGTGTGGAGAAGCTGAAAAAAATGGATGAGGAACAGGACTCGCAGATTGACAGGAAGATGGAATTCCAGTGTTTTCTCGAGGGAGGCTTTAGTCCGGAGGAGCGGCGCCGGTATCTTCAGAATATCGTTCCCGGGATTCCGCCGGGCCGTTACCGTGCTGCGGTTATGAAGATAGATCTGTCGACACTTGGAGCGTACAGGCTGACGGACGTCACACGCTATATTTCCTCCCGAAAGTCCGGTGAGGAGCTTAAAGTATGGCATCTGGGAGGCAGTAATTTTCTGTTGCTTTTGTGTCTGTGCAAAGAGGAAGATCCTGCAGCTTCAGGGTGGAGAGCGTCCGCCGCCGGGGAGCAGGAATCTGCCGTATCAGGTGAGGGGGAGGCGTCCGGGGGCTGGTTTGCGGATCTGCAGAACGAGATGGAAATTGAGCTCGGGGTGTACAGCTTTCTGACGGTTTCCAATGTTTTCTGCGATCTGACCAGCCTGCCTGAAGTGTACGGGACCGTGGAAAAAATGCAGCGATACCTTCTGATTGAGGGGTATGGGAGCTGTATGAACGAGGAGAAGCTTCTGAACCGCACTGACACGGATGTGGTGATCGATAAAGAGAAGTTTGCGGGCCTGATTTTAAGAAAAGATATTGCAGGAGCAGGGGAGTATGTGGAGGGGCTGTTTATCAACAACATCCAGAAGGAGGTCTCTGTGGATGTGCTCTACCAGATTGCGGCGCGGATCGCGCTGATTCTGAGGGAGATCCGGCTGGAATACAACATCAGGGACGAGGGCAGACAGCTCTACGATGTGATCGGTGAGATCTGGCAGGCAGAAGATATTTCTGCGATCAGAACGATGCTCCTGTCGGAAATCTCGGACATCATTTCCTGGATGAACATGGAAAATATGCAATACACGCCGGTCGTGCGCCAGATTATAGCGGAAGTGAAGAACAATTATCAGAATGATATGAACTTAAAGACGCTGGCGTACAAGTATCACATGAACACTTCCTATCTGGGACAGATTTTCCAGAAAGAAGTCGGCTGCCCGTTTTCCCAGTATCTGAATAATGTGAGAAACGGGATCGCAAAAAATCTGATTCTGACGACGAATCTGCGCATCAATGATATTGCCCGCGAGGTGGGCTATTCTGACACAAGTTATTTTTACCGGAAATTCAAGCAGAGCTACGGGGTATCGCCGGCTGCGCTGCGCGAAATGAAAAATTATTAGGTATTTCCGGCATAAAGTGAACGAATTAACGAACGAATTATAAAATTTTCCATAAAACAATAAAAAGTACATAAAATCTATAAATTGTAAACTAGGATAGTTCCGGCAGAATTGTTAAAATACATATATCCATTAGGGGAATGCTGGTTAAATTGCACAAACGGGAGGAAGGATGAAGCGCAGCTGGAACAGACTCTGGTTTCTGGTAGTGCTGTTGCCGGGCCTGTTATTTCTGGTGGTGAAATGTACCGGGAGAAGGACAGAGACAGGGAAACGGACGGAGCCGGTTCATCTGATCTGGTATCAGATTGGTACAGTACAGCAGGACGGGAAGATTGTGGAGGAGCAGGTTAACGATTACATATCGGAAAAGATCGGTGTGACGGTGGAGATTATTCCGGTGAACTGGAGTGATTACAACACAAAGATGCGCAGTATTATCAGCACAGGAGCACACTGGGATCTTGCTTTTTCGAGCTCCTGGGCGAATGATTACCTGGAGATTGCGCAGAAGGGAGCGCTTCTTCCGCTTGACGATCTGCTGGGAGAGTACGGAACAGGGCTGCTTTCCGGAATAGATGAGCGCTTCTGGGAAGCGGCGACTATCGACGGAAAGATCTACGGGGTTCCCTCCCAGAAAGAGCTTGGCAGTATGCCGATGTGGGTATTCACAAAGGAGTATGTGGAGAAATATGACATCCCGTTTGAGGAGCTTCACACGCTGGAAGATCTGGAGCCGTGGCTGGCGCTTATCGCAGAGAAGGAACCGGAGGTGGTCCCGCTCTATCTTACCCGTGAATTCAGCGCTCCGACCTATATGGATAAGATTACGGATCCTGTCGGGATAGAATACGGAGACGGGACACTGACTGTCAGAAACGTGTTTGAGACGGAGCGCATGCAGTCAACGCTTAGGACCATGCGGCGGTATTTTGAGGCCGGGTACATTAACAGCGATGCGGCGGTGGCACGTGATGACAGGAGGGTAAAGCGGTTTGTCACAAAAGGGGACGGACAGCCGTATGCAGAGACAGTGTGGAGCAGTGCACTGGGATATGAGGTGGTAACGTCACCCATTATGGAGACGCAGATCACCACCGCATCGGCGCGGGGGGCGCTGACAGTGATCTCAAAAGACTGCCCGCATCCCGAAGCGGCTGTCGAATTTCTGAATCTGGTCAATACGGACCTGTATCTGCGGAATCTGCTGAATTACGGACTGGAAAATGTGCATTACACAAAAGTGCCTGTGCCGGAGGAGGAGATCGCGGAGGCATCCGGCAAAAAGTATATTTATGACTGCAAGGTCCGTCTTTCAGAGGAGAGCGGTTATGCAGTGCCCTATTATGTTCAGGGCGGTCTCTTTTCTACCTGGGTACCTGAGACGGATCCGGCTGACAAGTGGGATGCATTTGAGAAATACAACCGGGAATCGGAGGAGGCGCCCACGTTTGGCTTTGATTTTGATGCGGGGAGAGTGTCCGGTCAGCTTTTTCATTTCAGGATGGTTCTCGACGAATATGGCCCGGCGCTCTACACAGGCAGTGTGGATCCGGAGGTATATATCCCAATGTTAAATGAAAAGCTCTACGGGTGTGGGATGCAGGACGTGATTGACGAGATGCAGAGACAGATCGATGCATGGGATCGTCTCCGTAAAAGGCCGTAAGGTTTCTGAAAAAAAAGGAGGGTGAAAATGGAGAAACGAAATTTACCAAAAACGAAGAAAAGGGACAGGTGGGCGAAGCGGGATACGGAGCTGACATTACTGACGCTTCCTACAGTGATATGGTATATCTGCTTCTGCTACTTTCCGATGTTTGGTATCCTGATGGCATTTAAAAACTATAAGCTGATTGACGGTACGAAGAGTTTCTTTTACAATCTGTTAAAGAGCGAATTTACCGGATTTAAGAACTTTGAATTCCTGTTTACATCCGGTTCCGGCGCACTGGTTGTGAAGCTGACGCTTCTGTATAATATTGTGTTCATTATCCTCGGGATTGTGATTCCGGTCTGCCTGTCCCTGATGATGAGCCAGCTTTACAGCAAGCGCTACGGAAAGACCTGCCAGACGCTGATGTTCCTGCCTTACTTTATGTCATGGGTCGTTGTCACCTATTTTGTGTTCGCATTTTTAAGCCCGGATAAAGGTCTGATCAACACGGTTCTTGTGAATATGGGCAAGGATCCGGTGAGCTGGTATCAGGAGTCGAAGTACTGGCCGGCAATCCTGATTTTCTTAAGTCAGTGGAAGGGCATGGGTTACGGCATGGTGGTGTATCTCGCGACGATCACCGGTATCGACAATACGCTGTATGAGGCGGCGATGATCGACGGGGCGACAAAGTTCCAGCAGGCGACAAAAATCACGCTCCCGCTGATGAAATCCGTGATTATCATGATGTTCATTCTCGCGATGGGCGGTCTGGTCAGAAGTGATTTCGGTCTCTTCTATCAGGTAACCAAGGGTTCTGATTCCCTGTATACCGTTACAGAGACGATCGACGTGTTTATCTATAAGATGATCAAGACACAGCCGAATCCGAACATGGGTTCCGCGGCGGCATTCTTACAGTCAGTGGTAGGCTGCGGTCTGATTCTTCTGAGCAACTGGATTGTGAAGAAGGTCGACAATGACAGTGCGATTATTTAAGGGGAGGTGGAAGAAATGGCTGAAAAAATAAAAAGACGGAAAGCACAGGAAGAACCGGAGGTAGAGTCCAAAATCAACCGGGTCAAACCGGGGACGAACGTCCTCTTTAGCGCAATATTTGCGATTCTTGCACTGACCTGTATCGTACCGGCAGTTTTTATCGTAGTGATTTCGTTTTCGAGCATGGAAAGTATCAATGAAATCGGTTATTCTTTCCTGCCGAAATCCTGGTCGCTGGATGCATATGCGTATCTCTGGAATAACCGCATTATGATCGGAAGAGCATTTCTGGTATCGATTGTCGTGACAGTCGGAGGCGTGCTGCTCGGTCTGTTTCTGACAGCATCCATGGGATATGCGCTCTCCAGAAGTAACTTCAAGCTGAAAGGGATCTATTCCATTATCGTGTTTATCCCGATGGTATTCGGAGGAGGACTTGTATCCACCTACAACGTATATACCTCGGTGCTGAATATCAAGGACACCATCTGGGTTCTGATCCTGCCGCTGACAGTGTCGTCGTTCAACGTCATTATCTGCCGTACATTCTTTAAAACGACGATTCCACAGTCTATTCTGGAATCTGCGGAGATTGACGGGGCTTCACAGCTTCGGACCTACTTTACGATTGTACTTCCGATTTCCAAGCCGTTGCTTGCTACAATCGGAATCCTGTTAAGCTTTTCGTTCTGGAATGACTGGTTTCAGTCCCTGATGTATATTTCGGACCCGAAAATGTATTCGCTGCAGGCCGTTCTGATGAATGTTGAGAAGAATATTGAATTCCTCGCGCAGAACGCAGATACCATGGGCGCTTCCATCGCGGCTTACGCGACAAACATGCCCAAGGAGCCGATGCGTATGGCGATGGCAGTGCTGATCGTGGCGCCGATTGCCTGTGTATATCCGTTTTTCCAGCAGTACTTTGTTTCCGGCCTGACCATCGGGTCGGTTAAAGAGTAGATAAAATAAAGAAAGGGGTAATTATTATGAAAAAGTTTTCAAGAGTTCTGGCATCACTGCTCACGGTTGCGATGGCGGGTTCGCTGTTCGCAGGCTGCGGCGGAGGCGGTGGCAACACCGGAAATAGCAGCGGAGGAAGTACCGGCGGAAACGCTGCATCCGGAACAGAGTCAGGCGGCCAGGCGTCCACGGGCGGCAATAATGGTGAGACGGTTATGCTTAAGTGGATTCAGATCGGAAGTGTTCCGCAGAACAACGACGCGGTTATCGCGGCGATGAACGAGTATTCGATCGAAAAGATCGGGATCGGTGTGGATATTTCCTATCTCGACTGGGGTGTCTGGTCTGACAAAGTGACAGCCATGATCAATTCCGGTGAGTACTGGGATCTGATGTTTACAAACGGTGATAAATATACCTCAGGGATCACGCTTGGCGCGTTTGCAGATCTGACGGATATGATTGCTGATGCTCCGGGTCTGACGGAGCTGGTTCCGGAGAAGGTATGGGAAGCCGTCAAAGTGAATGACAAGATTTATTCCATCCCGACCTATAAAGATTCTTCGCAGACACAGTACTGGGTATGGGATAAAGCTGTGGTTGAGAAGTATAACATTGATTACCAGAATATTCACTCGGTAGATGAGCTGGATCCGGTGCTCTACCAGGTACAGGATGCGATTAAGGCAGGTGAGATCACAGAGTCTCAGTATGCGCTGACCATTGCTTCTGACGGTATCAATGGTTTCCTGATGAATTATGAGTCTTCTGCAATTCCGGCGCTTGGTGTGCGTTTCGACGATGCGGAGACGAAAGTGGTGAATGTGTTTGAGCAGGAAGATATTATGAATATCTTAACGCATATGCATAAGTGGTACAACGACGGTCTGATCAATCCGGATGCCGCTACAACGGATCAGGGACCGAAGTGGAACGTGGTGTCTTCCGGACAGGGATTCCCGGGATCGGAAGTATCATGGTCAACGAGCCGCGGTGCAGAATGTGTTGCAGAGCCGTTCGCAGGCCCGCTGTATTCCTCAACATCCATTCTGGGTTCTGTAAATGCGATCTCCGTTGCTTCCAATTACAAGGCGGAAGCGCTCAAATATCTGGAGTTTGTCAATACGGACGAGACAATGCGTAATCTGTTCGCATATGGTATTGAGGGTACCGATTACACGAAGAACGATGACGGAACCATCACCCGTACAGAGAACTGCTACAGCCCGGCAACCTACTCTCAGGCAACGTATTTCACCCTGTATCCGGTAGCTCCGAATGAGCCGGATCAGTGGCAGAAGGTAGAAGAGTGGAATGAGACTGCAACTTACTCCGTTCTCTTCGGATTTAATTTTGACAGATCGAACGTGGAGACAGAAATTGCAAACTGCTCGCTGATTATGGACCGCTATAAGAAAGAGCTTTATACCGGTACAAGAGATCCGCAGGAAGCTGTTCCGGCACTTTATGCCGACCTTGAGAAAGCTGGTCTCGAGACAATCCGTGAAGAACTTCAGAAGCAGATTGATGAGTGGAAAGCAAAATAAGCAATCAGAGAGACAGATAAATATCTGAGCACAGCGCTGTGCAGGCCGGTTCGCCGGCTGCACGGCGTTTTTGCTGTTCCGTTTTTCCTGAGGTAATGTAAAAATAGTGCGGTGATGGTTGATATTTTTTTCCGGGTGGATATAATACAAAGAAAAGATATATATTCTGATCACAGAAGAAATGACAGGGAAAAGGATGCATGGTAAAGGCGGATGGCAGACAATAGTATAAATAATAGGATGAGAGCGGGAACAGTTGCAAAGCTGTATGTGATTATTCCCTGTTTTAACGAAGAAAAGGTTCTGCCTGTAACCTCAGGGCTTTTTCTTGGGGAAGTGATGAAGATGGTGCACAGTGGAAAGATCAGTTGTGACAGCCGGATTCTTTTTGTGGACGATGGCAGCAGGGACGGGACCTGGGACCTCATACAGGCGCTGGCGAAAGAGGACAGGCATTTTTCCGGGATAAGACAGAGCCGCAACAGGGGACATCAGAATGCACTGCTTGCGGGGCTGATGGAGGTAAAAGACACAGCAGATATCACGATTACGATTGACTGTGACGGGCAGGATGATATCGGGGCCATGGAGGCTATGGTAGATGCGTGGAATGAGGGCAGCGAGATCGTGTACGGAGTCCGGAGCAGGAGGGATACAGATACGCTTTTTAAGCGGTTTTCCGCGGAGGCTTTTTACCGGCTGATTCGCCTGATGGGAGCAGAGATTGTGTTTAATCATGCGGATTACCGGCTGATTTCGGCGCGTGCCCTGCGGGAGCTGGCGAAGTTTGGGGAAGCCAATCTGTTTCTGCGGGGAATGGTTCCCCTGGTTGGCTTTCAGAGCACAAGCGTATATTATGAGAGACATGAGAGACTTGCGGGAGAGACTCATTACCCCCTGTCCAGAATGCTGGGCCTGGCGTTTGACGGAATCACAAGTCTGAGCGTGAGGCCGCTGAGGATGATTACAGGGCTGGGAACCGGTATGTCGGTACTTAGTTTTGCGGGTGTCGTGTGGGCAGTGGTCACGGAGCTTCTGGGAAAAACAGTGACAGGCTGGGCGAGTACGGTCTGTCTGATGTGTTTTCTCGGCGGAATTCAGCTGGTCTGCCTGGGAGTGCTGGGAGAGTATATTGGAAAAATTTATATGGAAGTAAAACAGCGGCCACGCTATATCATCAGTGAGAGGACTGTGGAAGGAGAAGGTCAGGATCCGGAAAATGGCGCGGGAGCCATGCAGGAATCGGCGGCTGCAGAACAGGTGCGCAAAGGGCAGGCAGGCACAGGAGAAAAAGGATAACGGGAAAGAGGGATCGGATGAGGAAAAAGGATATTTTTGACAGGCTGATGGAGGTTCCGGTTTTAAATATACTGGAACCATTTTATCAGAAGAACAGAGAGGTGCTTCTGTATCTGTTTTTCGGCGGACTCACGTTTCTGATCAGCGTTATATCTTATGCACTTTTTGAGAGGGCTGCCGGAATGAATGAGCTGGTCGCAAACGTATTTTCATGGGTCATTGCGGTGTTGTTTGCATATATCACGAACCGGACATGGGTATTTGAGCAGGTCAGTCCGGATACGGCGGGCATCGTGCGGGAGCTGGGAAAGTTTCTCTCGGGAAGGATTGCAACACTTGTGGTGGAAGAGGGAATTCTGCTGGTATTTATCACCTGGCTGGGCTTTGACAGTATGGTAATCAAGGTGGCGGGGCAGATTGTTGTGATTGCGCTTAATTATGTAATCAGTAAATTGTTTGTGTTTCGGGAGGCGGGGAAAAAAGACGCGGGGCACCTGTCTGGCGGGGCTTTTTAAAATTCTGCGTGAGAAAAGAAATATGCCGGGATTTTTCGGGGACGAAACGGGTAAGAAGGAGACGGACATGACATATAGTTGTCATGTCCGTTGTGTTATTTTATAAGTATATGCCTGTAACTGGCTCAGCCTGTATTATATATA
The DNA here is from genome assembly GCA_947062675.1 of uncultured Roseburia sp. Classification (GTDB taxonomy): domain Bacteria; phylum Bacillota; class Clostridia; order Lachnospirales; family Lachnospiraceae; genus Roseburia. The sequence goes on along the minus strand of CAMSQM010000031.1, from coordinate 12,603 downwards.
TGCGGGTATCCGGTCATGTAAGGACGGAATGGGAGCCGTTGTGTGGGTGTGTACATAAGATTTCAGAATCAGGAGGTAACAAAGATGACAGAATCAAGATGCGGACTGTTGTGCAGCACATGCCAGTACCGTGAGACGATGGGGTGCAGGGGATGTGTGGAAATGGAGAAGCCATTCTGGGGGGACAGCTGCCCGGTGAAGTCCTGCTGTGAGGAAAAAGAACATGGGCACTGTGGGGAGTGCGGCAATTTTGTCTGTTCCCTGTTGCATAAATTTGCCTATGAGATGGAGCAGAGCGATAACGGTGCCCGGCTTGAGCAGTGCAGGCAGTGGCGTGCGGAACAGAATGGCTGATGCAAAAATGCTATGCAAAAATGCTATGCAAAAATGCTATGCAGAAGGTTCGTCCACTGCATAGCATTTTTTGTATTTTTATTGGCACCGGCATTGTGTCTGCTTAATATAGCATCGCGTGGCCGTGCATCACATCACATGTGCAGTAGCATTTTTTGTTGTGCTACGATGATCTCAGATGGAACATGCCCGTCAGGCGATTCAGAAGACCGGCCTGGGAGCTTAACTGCTGGCTGGTTGCGGCGCTTTCCTCCGCTGTCGCGGAATTTGTCTGAACCACATCTGAAATCTGACTAATCCGTTCCTGTATCTGGGCAATGGAATCTGCCTGAGAGCGGGACGCCTCGGCGATCTGGCTTGTCGTTGACATAATATGTCTGGCGCCTGTGACAACTTCCTCAAGCCGTGCGGCGGTCTCGCTGGCAATTTTTGTGCCATGACCGACTGCGCTGATGGAGCGCTCTACAAGGGCGGCGGTGGACTGGGAAGCCTCGGAACTCTTGCCTGCGAGGTCGCGCACTTCTTCCGCCACAACGGCAAAGCCTTTTCCGGCTTCGCCGGCTCTTGCAGCTTCCACGGATGCGTTCAGGGCGAGAATATTGGTCTGGAAAGCGATGCTCTCGATAGCTTTGATGATTTTTTCGATCTCGCTGGAACTGTTGTTGATCTCCTCCATTGCGTGTATCATTTCCTGCATCTTCTGGTTGCTTTCCAGTATCTGGGCACCCAGGCTTTCCACTTCACGGCTGGCTTCCATGGCATTTTCCGCGGTCTGTCCGACTTTGGCTGAGATATCCTGGATGGTTTCATCGAGCTCCTCGACGGCGCTCGCCTGCTCCACCGCGCCCTGGCTTAATGCCTGTGCCCCGATGGACATCTGCTCCGAGCCGTTTGAGACGTAGGCAGAGCTCTCCACAATCTGGGACATGGTATTGTTGAGGTTGCCAAGGATACTGTCCAGGGAGGTCTTAATGGAAGTAAAGTCTCCTACATAATCCTGCGTTGTCGCGGTTTCCAGATTGCCGTTTGAGATGGATTCAAGTATCGTGGAGATCTCTCCGATGTATCCTCTCAGGCGGTGGATCGTGTGGTCAAAAATATCTGCCAGCACGCCGACTTCGTCGTTGGAATGGATATTTATCGTCAGATCTTTATTCTGAGAGAGGCCCAGTTCCCCATGCTCCATGCTCCTGGCCCGTGAGGTCAGCCTGGAAAGAGGGACAGATACCGCATGCCTTACATACAGGGACATCAGTATGATTCCCACAAAAATCAGGCCGGCCCCCGCTGCGCAGGCAAGTTTGACTGTGAGACTGATCTGGTTGGAAACCTCTTCCATGGAGATGCTGCAGCAGATCAGGCCGCTTACGGTACCGTCAGGTTCAATGGACGGAACATAGGAAGTGAGATGCGGGATGCCAAGGATCTCCGCCTCGCCCACGTAGGACTGACCCTGTCCGATAACGATAGAAGCGATTTCTTCATTCAGCTTGGTGCCGGTGATGCGCTTCCCATCCTGCTGGATGGTCGTGTACGCGCGCTCATCCCCGTGAAAAATGGTGAATTCGCATCTCATCTGTTCTTTCAGGTCGTCCAGAAGCTTTGTCTGGTCCGCTTCCCCGAAACCGTGCTGCCTCTGGTAGGCCAGCATATTTGTGCCGTTGACGCACCGGGTTTCAAGCATAAGCTGCGTCTGTTTATAATACATGGAGACGCACAGTGCCACGATGAGGACGTTGCTGACGCACAGAAGGGCTGCTGCCAGAAGGCTGACCTTTGTTCCGAGACGTCCTGTTTTTCTGCGTTTCTTTTGTGTCTGTAAATCGTTCATTTTACCTGCTCCGTTTCCCTATTTTTGTTAAATATGTATATCTCTATCTTAATAAGGATCCATGGAAAAAGCAAGAATAATTTTGTGTCTGTCTGCACTGGATGACAGGAGAGAATCTGGAGGTTTTTTTCTGAAAAAGCGGAAATTTCTTGCACCTTTCCCCTGAAAGCACTATAATAGACAGATGATTGTCCCGGTTTTTCCAATTCGGGGGATACAGGAGGAACATATGAGAGTAAAGAAACTGACCGCACTGCTGACAGGCGGTGCAATGGCGGCATCGGTTCTGACCGGATGCGGTGGACTGAATAAAGATGCGGATGCAGCGGTTTTTGACGAGACAAAAGTTTCACTGGGGCTTGCAAATTTTGCGGTGCGGCTATATCAGGCGGGTTACGATGATTATTACAGATCCATTTTTGGCGAGGAAGTCTGGATTTCCGATCTGTTCGGGGGCGGGATGACCATGGAACAGGAGGCAAAGCAGAGCACTCTGGACGGCCTGAAGACCATGTATATTCTGAGAGCCCACATGGACGAATACAGTGTCGCGGTTACGGAGGAAGACAATGAGGCCATAAGAGAGGCGGCGGCCGCTTTTATCGCGGATAACGGGCAGGATGCGCTCAATGCGCTTGGCGCGGAGCAGGAGATTGTGGAGGAGTATCTAACGCTCCAGACTATTCAGAGCCGGATGCAGGATGCGATTATGGCGGAGACGGATACCAGCGTGAGCGATGAGGAGGCGGCTACCGGCACTTACAGCTACGTAACGGTATCCCGGAAGACCTACACGGATGAGGAGGGCAATTCCGCGGAATATACGGAGGAGGAACAGGCGGCTCTGAAAGAGACCATGGAGAAGGTTGCAGAGGAGGCAAAGGCGGATAGTCTGGAGAACGCGGCGGCAAAGCAGGAGTATACTGTGAGCAGCGGTACTTTTACGGCGGAGGATGAGTCGCTGGACGAGGCAGTGCTTGCCGCATTAAAGGGGCTCGGCGAGGGAGAGGTCTCCGGCGTGACGGAGACGGAGGAGAACTATTACATCCTGCGTCTGGATGCAGAGAAAGATGCCGATGCGACAGAGGAGACCAGAAAGTCCATTATAGAAGAACGGCGCAGCGAACATTATGACGAGGTTGTGACGGGCTGGGAGGAAGGCCATACATGGACGGTGAATGAGAAGAACTGGGAGAAGGTGGAATTTGACAATCTCTTTACCACGACCGTTGAGAGCACGGAGACGGAGCCGGTGGAAGGGATGACTGAGGAACAGGCAGACTGACAGGCGCAGACAAAGAGATGACTGAGGAACAGGCGGACATACAGGCGCAGACAAAGGGATGACTGAGGAACAGGCAGACTGACGGGCGCAGACAGCGGAAGGAGTGAGGATCATGCAGTTTGAGCAGCTGCAGAAGGATATGATAGCGGCGATGAAGGCGCGGGATAAAGTGCGCAAGGACGCACTTTCAGCGCTGGTGTCGGCGGCGAAGAAGGCGGCGATCGACGAGGGATGCAGGGATAATATCCCGGAGGAGCTGACGGACCGTGTCATTTTAAAGGAGGTCAGAACCGTGAAAGAGCAGATAGATACCTGTCCGGCGGAGCGGACGGATCTGCTCGGGGAGTATCAGGCCCGGTATGATATCTTTTCGGAGTATGCGCCGCGGATGATGACGGCGGAGGAAGTGGAGGCGCTGCTTCAGGAAAAGTTCGCGGATGTGCTGGCAGGGAAGAATAAGGGCGCAGTGATGAAAGCTGTGATGCCAGAGCTGCGGGGGAAAGCTGAAGGAAGCGTGATTAATCAGGTAGTTGCAAAGCTCTGCGGAAAGTGACACCGCACACGGACAGCGACAGGGGAGCAGGAGAGATGAGAGCAGGAATTGGGAGAAATGATCCGTGCTGGTGTAACAGCGGGCGGAAATACAAGGTGTGCCATCAGGCATTTGATGAACGGATTGCGCTGGCTGCGTCCAGGGGGCACATTGTTCCGACGCACGATATCATTAAAAATGCTGAGCAGATTGCAGGTATTAAAGAGAGCTGCAAAATCAATATTGCGGTGCTCGATTATATTGGAGAGCATATTCACGCGGGGATGAATACCGCGGAGATTGACCGGATCGTCTACGGGATGACGACAGATATGGGAGGGATTCCCGCTCCGCTTCATTTTGAGGGGTATCCATACAGCGTCTGCACATCGGTCAATGACCAGGTGTGTCACGGGTTTCCGTCGGAAAAAGTCATTTTAAAAGAAGGCGATATTGTAAACGTGGATGTGTCCACCAACCTCAACGGCTATTTTTCCGATTCCTCCAGGATGTACTGTATCGGGGAAGTCAGTCCGGAAAAAAAGCGGCTGGTGGAGGTCACGAAGGAATGTGTGGAGATGGGGCTCAGGGAGGTGAAGCCGTGGGGCTTTCTTGGCGATATGGGGCAGGCGGTACATGATCACGCATTTGCAAACGGTTACACCGTGGTCCGGGAGATCGGCGGACACGGTGTCGGTCTCGCCTTTCACGAGGAGCCCTGGGTAAGTTACAATTCCAGGCGGGGGCACGAGATGCTTCTGGTTCCCGGCATGACTTTTACAATTGAGCCTATGGTGAATATGGGAAAAGTGGAAATCTATGTGGATTCTGACAATGACTGGGAGGTATACACGGAGGACGGGCTGCCCTCGGCACAGTGGGAGATTATGGTGCTTGTCACGGAGACGGGGCATGAGGTGCTCTGCTGGTAATCCGGTCACAGAATATTATTTAACATATCGTTCAAAGAGAGTTCAAAATTTATACAATTTGTTTTCATAAATAGGGGGTATATTAAATATTGTCACGAGAAGTGATAAAACTTTTTTTCATAAATTCTCCCCCTTTTTTGAAAATCCACCATTTCCCCAAATGGTGGATTTTTACGGTTGTCATAAGAGAGGGCGTTTCAGGAAGGAGAGCCAGCAATGGAGAGAAGAATATCGGGACACACAGGACTGATGGCGCTGTTTGGTTCGCCGGTAGGCCATTCAGGTTCCCCGGCCATGTACAATTACAGTTTTGAGAGGCTGGGGCTGGATTATGTTTATGTTGCAATTGACACAGATGCTGACCGGGTGAAGGACGCGGTCGCGGCGATGCGCACCTTCCGGATGCGGGGCTGCAATGTGACGACACCCTGCAAGACGGAGGCCCTCCGGTATATGGATGCCCTCTCGCCTGCGGCGGAGCTCGTCGGCGCCGTGAATACGATTGTCAATGACGGAGGAAAGCTGACCGGATATATGACGGACGGCGAGGGCTTTGTCAGTAATCTGCGGGATCATGGTTTTGAAATCCGGGGAAAAAAGATGACGATTGCCGGAGGCGGGGGCGCAGCGACAGCCATCCAGGTACAGTGCGCGCTGGACGGTGCGCGGGAGATTTCTATTTTTAATAAAAAAGATGCATTTTTTGAGAGGACCCTGCGGACGGCTGAGAAAATCCGCGCAGCGGTGCCGGGGTGCACGGTGAATGTCCGGGACATTGCCGACACGGCGATGATGACGGAGGAGATCGCGTCAGGCGAACTGTTTGTAAATGCCACGATAGTCGGAATGAAGCCGATGGATGGGGAGAGTGTGGTGAAAGATCTCTCTGCGTTCCGCCAGGGACTTGTGGTATCGGATATCGTCTACAATCCGGAGGAGACGCGCCTGTTGCGGGAGGCGAAAGCGGCGGGCTGTACCTGTATCGGCGGGAGAGGGATGCTGCTGTGGCAGGGCGTGTCTGCATTTAAGCTTTTCACAGGGCAGGATATGCCGGTGGAAGAGGTGAAAGAACTGTTCGCCGGCGCGGACAGCCGGAAAGAGAGGAACGGGCAGTGAAAAATATTTTTCTGATCGGATTTATGGGGGCGGGAAAGAGTACCGTGGCGGGAGAGCTGGCGGCGCTGACAGGTGCGGAGCGCGTGGAGATGGACCAGCTGATTGAAAGACAGCAGAATATGGCGATCACGGATATTTTTGCGCGGCACGGAGAGACATATTTCCGGGACCTGGAGACAGAGGTCCTGCGGTCATTTAGCGGAAAAAACGGGCAGATCGTTTCCTGTGGAGGCGGAAGCGTGCTGCGGGAGGAGAATGCGCGTCTGATGAAAGAGAGCGGGCAGATTGTTCTGCTGGCCGCACAGCCCGGAACAATTTATGAGCGTGTGAAGGACAGTACAAACCGTCCCGTTTTAAACGGCAATATGAATGTGGAATACATTCGCGGGCTGATGGAAAAGCGGAGAACCCGCTATGAAGCGGTGGCAGACATCACTGTGACAACAGACGGGCGGGATGTCCGGTCCGTCTGTGCGGAAATCCTTCAAAAGACAGGCTGGCAGGCCGCAGACTGAGAACCCCTGCCTGCCTGTCCGGGCGCGGACTAAAAATTGCTGCCGTTCCAGCCCCACATTCCTGTCGGATAATAGGAGACATAGATGCGGTCTGCGGGAATGGACAGCTCTTTTTCAAAGAGAGCGCAGATTTCCGCCGTCATTTTTGAGGTGCCGGAGGAGGAGGGAGTGCCAAAGCTTTTGACTTCGATATAGGCGGCCGGGCCGCTGCTCCCCTGGAAAGAAAGGTCCGCATTGTCCTCGTAGCCGGTCATAACCCAGTTTTCCCCCTTGCCGAGACATTCGCGGGTGATGCGGCCGAGCGCTGCGGTCAGGGTGTCTTTTCCGGCGTCACTCAGGCTGACGGTGGTTTTTGTGTTGATAAAAGGCATATCAGATGCCCCCCTTTCTGGTTTTGATAAAATAAGTATATACGAAAATTCCCCTGCATACAATGTAAAAACAAGTATTGCAGGGGAAAGTTTTGAAAAGTTATATTGAAGAGCGGGCGATGGAGATCGCGAGATATATCATCGACAATAATACAACGGTGCGTCAGGCGGCGAGGCATTTCGGAATCAGCAAGAGTACGGTACATAAAGATGTGACAGAACGCCTCGCCCAGGTCAATCCGTCCCTTGCCGCGGAGACGCGCAAGGTTCTCGACGTGAACAAATCGGAGCGGCATATCAGGGGCGGACTTGCGACGAAGGACAAATATCTGCGCGAGCGCGCCTGCCATCAGTGAGCAGCCCGGAATGACGAAGAAAGGGGCGTGTTTTTTCTGATTTTTGTACAAATCTGTTATGGTATTTCCAGAAGAATCCTGCTATAGTAGAGCGAATCGAATGTATGACTGGAGGAATGGGATATGCGCGACAGATCTGTATGTGATATGACGGAGGGAAATGAGCTGGGCCTTCTGGTCAGATTTACCCTGCCAATGCTGGTGGGGAATATTTTCCAGCAGCTTTATAATATGGCGGATTCCGTTATTGTGGGAAGATTTGTGGGTGCGAACGCCCTGGGCGCCGTCGGCTCCGTGGGGAGCATTAATTTTTTGTTTTTTTCTCTCTGTATGGGTCTGGGAGCCGGAATCGGGATTCTGATTTCCCAGTATTTCGGCGCGGGAAAAGATGAGTATGTGAAAAAGATTATCGCAAACGCCATTTATATCACGGCAGGAGCGGGTCTTCTGATGGGCATCTGCGGCGTGGCTTTTGCGAAGCCGGTGCTTTCCGCCATGCAGACGCCGGAGGCGAATATTGCCGATGCTCTTACCTATATGCGGATTGTCTGCGGGGCGACTGTCGTTGTGGCGGGGTACAATACGGTCTCTGCGGTTCTGCGCGCGCTGGGGGATTCACGGACGCCGCTGATTTTTCTGGTGATTTCCTGCGTTGTGAATGTGGTTCTTGACTTTTTATTTGTTCCGGGGCTTGACATGGGTGTGGCCGGTGCGGCATGGGCGACGGTGATATCCCAGCTGATCGCGATGGCAGGTTCTGTCTGGTATGGCGTGAGGAAGAATCCTTACCTGAAACTGCAGCGCTCTCACCGGAGGTTTGAGCGGGAAATTTTTTCAAAAAGCGTGCGGCTCGGGATTCCGCTCGCAGCCCAGAATGCGCTGATTGCCCTTTCCTGTGTGGCGCTTCAGAGTGTGGTAAATCAGTTTGGCGCTGTGGCTATGGCGGCTTACACGGCGACCGGAAGGGTGGAGCAGCTGGTGCAGCAGCCGTTTGGTTCCCTGGGGACTGCGGTGTCTACGTTTGCCGGACAGAATGCGGGCGCCGGAAAGTACGACCGTGTCAGCAGAGGCTGCAGAAAGAGTGTGCTTCTGGTGGTCTGTTTTAGTGTTGTAATGATTGCGGTAATGTTTCTGCTCGGGGAGCAGATTATCGGCCTGTTTGTGAGCGACGCGGAGGTGATCGCGATCGGTGCGAGAGGTCTTCAGATCACCAGTATTATGTATGTGGCGCTCGGTCTGATCTATGTGATGCGCGGGATGCTAAACGGCGTCGGGGATGCGGCGTTTGCGATGATCAACGGCGTCACGGAGGTGATCGGCAGAATCGGATTTGCCTGGGTTCTGATGATGATTCCGTCAATTGGAATGTGGGGAATCTGGTATACCAACGGGCTGACCTGGGCGCTGACAGGGCTGGCAAATGTATATCGGTTTCTGCAGGGTCGCTGGAAGCTGAAGTGCGTTGTGGAGTGCGGCGAAAAGGATGAGGACCGTTGTCGCGAGGCTGTGGAGCGGAATGCGTAGGGAGAAAAAGGGTGGCTGAATTATGGGATATATCAGGGATCGGAAGGAAGAGCTGACCGGTTATCAGGAGAGGGCCGGGCTTGCGCCTGAGATTGATCTGCAGTGTGATTTTGTCATGGTGTACGGGACGGATGACGGGATGCCGGCGCGCGTCCAAAAATACAGGGAGGCGGGGTACCGGGTTCATCTGATGACCGGATGTGCCTGGGGAGAATATCAGGAGTATCTCTCCGGCGGCTGGGACGGGCGCGAACACTGGGAGGAAGCTCAGACGGACAGGGCCGGAAATCCGGTTCTGCACGGAAAGGACGTGCCTTATCTGGTGCCGTCTGTCGTGTTTGCGGATTATCTGACAAGCCGGCTGAAACGGGCGGTGGATTCCGGGGTGGAGGCGATCCATATGGAGGAGCCCGAATTCTGGGACTGCAGCGGTTATTCCGTGGCATTCCGGCGGGAATACCGGCTGTATTACCATGAGGAGTGGAAGCCGCCCCATATCTCGCTGGATGCGCACTATAAGGCGTCCAGGCTGAAAGTGTATCTCTATGCGCGCACGCTCGGCCGTGTCAGCGCTGCGCTGAAAGAATATGCGTCTGTCCGGTACGGACGCGAACTGGGATTTTATGTGCCATCGCACAGCCTGATCAATTATGCCCAGTGGAAAATTTTAAGTCCGGAGGCCTCGCTGACACAGCTTCCCTCCGTGGACGGCTATATCGCCCAGGTCTGGACAGGGACCAGCCGCGTGCCGAATGTATACGGGGGCGTTGTGCGGGAGCGGACTTTTGAGACCGCGTTTCTGGAATACGGCGTTATGCAGGAGCTTGTAAAGGGAACCGGGCGCAGAATGTGGTTTCTGCATGATCCCGTCGAGGACTGGCCGGAATACACGTGGGAGGATTTCCGGAAAAATTATCTGAAAACGGTCACAGCTTCGTTTCTTCATCCGCAGATTCATGCCTACGAAATCTGCCCCTGGCCAGACCGGGTTTTTAACGGGATATATCCCAGGAGGGCAGCGCTTAAGGGAGGGGTGGTTCCCGCCGCGGATATGGACGGTGCGAAGCCCGTTCCCCCGGAATATGCGACGCTGCTGTCGGGCATATTTCAGCTGTGCGGAGACATGGATCAGCAGAAATTCTCATTTGACGGTGTTTCCTTTCAGACAGGCATTCTGATCTCAGATTCGGTGCTGTACCAGAGAGCCTGCCCGGATGACGTGCTGCCGCCGGAGAGGGAAGGGCAGGGACTTTCCGGACAGCTGAGGGCTTTTTCGGACCGGCTGCGGGAAGGGCAGGACGTCCGGGAGGAGAGCCGCGCTTTTCTGCGACAGGTGGAAAACAGTGAAATACTGATGAAAGAGTATGTCACAGGGCAGACATTTCCCCATTTTTACGGAATGGCGCTTCCGCTGCTGAAATACGGGCTGCCGGTCCGCCCCGTGCAGCTGGATCATGTCAGGCGCTTTCCGGGGTATCTGGCAGAATATGAAATCCTGATATTAAGTTATGAATATATGAAACCTGAGGCGCCGGATATAAACAGCGCGCTTGCCCTCTGGGTGCGGGGCGGCGGTACGCTGCTCTATCCGGGGGATGGAAGTGATCCTTACCACGCCGTTTCCGGGTGGTGGAATACGGGAAACGCAGATTATGCCAGCCCGGCGGAGCATTTGTTTGAGATGCTGGAACTTCCGCGAAAGCCTGCGGACGGTATCTACCCCGTCGGGGCCGGCCGGATTGCCGTCTGGAATATTTCGCCGGCCCGAATCAGTCTCAGCGACCGGCTGGCGGATGAGTACCGTTCGTTTGTGATGGAGGCGATGAGGGCGGGCGGCTGTTTCGCGGAGCCTGCAAATCATCTGACTCTGCGGCGCGGTCCCTATGTGATCTCCGCGGTGATGGATGAGAGCGTGAGCGGGGAGCCGCGGGTCTTCCGGGGGATATTTGCCGATATGCTGGAAAATGATTTTGCCATTGTCACCGAAAAGGCAGTGGCGCCCGGAGACAGTGCCATTCTGTTTGACTTTGCACAGATCGCGGGAGAGCCGGTCCGGGTGATTGGCACAAGCGCCCGCGTGATTTCCCTGGAGTGCGGGGAAAAGGGATTTTCCATGGAACTTCGGGCGGCTGACCGGATCCGTGTATATGTGCGGGTCCGGCTGCCGGAGAGAGTGAGTGCGCTGAGCATGGAAGAGGGGCAGGGCCTGGATATTACCGGAACCTGGGAGTGGGATGAGCGAACGGATACGCTGCTGCTTACTTATCAGAGCAGGGGACGGTCTGTGGCAGTGAGCGGTGAATTCGCACAGCCGGCGACTGATATCCGCTTCAAAAAGTAATACCACGTCCCGTGTTGGGAAAAATCAGTGCCGCCGCACAGTCGATTAAAAACAGCAGGGCGAGCAGCGTATTTGCGCCGCGCCGGATGTGTTCCGGGAGCCGAAGCCAGCGTTCTGTCAGAAATCCGGACAGAAAGCAGACCCAGAGACATCCGGCCGCCCCAAAACCCAGCACTGACCAGAGGCATACATATCCGCGGAACTGAAACGGAAGACCGGAATAGTTCCAGTACCGCAGGCCCCAGACGGCGTCCAGAAACCATCCCATTGCCAGCTCCCACAGTCCCCCTATGGCGGCGGAGAGGAGACACACGGCAACGGGATGTTTTTTTAGTTTTGTGAGCAGAATGTACAGGATCACGGCTCCGACGCCATAGATCGGGAGCCAGGGCCCGTAAAAGAAGCCGCGGTTGCGAAAATGGTGTTCGGTTATGAGCATAATCAGTACTTCCCAGAAAAAGCCGGCCACAGAGCCGAGAAAAAAATAAAAAATCATCCGGGGGAAGACTTCCTGCCGGTTATAATTTTGCGCCGGTGCACAGAGTTTGTGAAAATCCGGCTTGTGTCGTGTATGATTCATGAGATTAGTATAACCGGAATCACTGAAAAACAGATTGTAAATTCCTGTAATTTATAGGATAATAAAACCGTGGCCGGAAGCGGCCGGAAAGAAGGTAGCGGTATGAAAATCGTATACTCTGGCGGTGAGGGGGAAATCACGGAAAAAAAATCCCGTTTTATCGCGACGGTGCGTCCGGTTTCCACGGAAGAAGAGGCATCCGCGTTTATCGCTGAGATGAAAAAAAAATACTGGGATGCCAGGCATAACTGCTCGGCGTATGTTCTGGGGGAACGGGGGGAGATCAGCCGATGCTCGGACGACGGCGAACCGGCGCAGACAGCGGGCAGACCGATGCTTGAGGTATTGCTGCGGGAAGATATTCATAATACGGCTGTGGTTGTGACGCGCTATTTCGGCGGCGTGCTGCTCGGAACAGGCGGCCTTGTCAGGGCATATCAGCGGGCGGTGCAGGAAGGCCTTGCCGCAAGCGTGGTCGCCGAGAGACTTACGGGCCGGCGCCTTGCAGTTGGAACAGATTACAACGGACTTGGAAAACTGCAGTATCTGATCGGCAGGAGCGATTATCCGCTGCTTGACACTGTTTATACGGAAAAAGTGGAACTTTCCCTTCTTGTTCCTTCCGGGGATGAAGAGCGCGCCCGGAAAGAAATTGTGGAGGTTTCCGGCGGAACTGCGGTGATAACCATGGGGGAAACGGTTCACTATTCCCTGATCGGCAAAAAAATAGTCATTTTTTAAAAAAATATATAAAAAAGTACTTGACTTTTCCGGGACAGGCCTGTATAATTCATTTTGTTGAAAGCGCAAAGGGCTATCGCCAAATGGTAAGGCAACGGACTCTGACTCCGTCATTTCAAGGTTCG
>CAMSQM010000030.1 GCA_947062675.1 uncultured Roseburia sp. | reverse complement strand
GAGCGCGCGGCTGTTAACCGCGTTGTCGTAGGTTCGAGTCCTACTCGGGGAGTTTTTAATATGTGATACCCTGTCTGGAACAGGGATTTTTCTAAATAAACAGGGCGACTTAGCCAAGTGGTAAGGCGTGGGACTGCAACTCCCTGATCGTCGGTTCAAATCCGTCAGTCGCCTTTTTAAGACCTCGAAAACATTTGTTTTCGAGGTCTTTTTCTGTTACATTTCTGAATGGAAATCGGGTATCTGATTACGCAGGTCACTGAAAGAGCTGAAGGATGATCTGAATTATCCAGTATACACAGAACAGTATCATTCCGACGTTTAAGAATATTACGGAGAATCTGCTTCTTCCCGGAATCTCAATTTCACCCGGATAGGTGGTGAATTTTTTTGCATTTACAATCAGGAGTACGATACCTGCAATGGTGACTCCCAGCACAGCGATGAGATAGAGAAAGAAGATTGATAGCTGCACCAGGTGATCCATGACATATGGTATGATCGCTTCAGGAGTGTTCATCAGGTTCATCATCTGTTCGTAACCTGAAAAGCGGAGAAGCAGAAGACTGACCACAGATCCAAGAAAATTGACGACCATATGCATAAAGATCGTATAAATTATTTTTCCGGTTTTTACATAAATAAATCCAAAAAAAACACCAAGTGTAAATGCATAGGCAAACTGATTCAGGTTTCCATGGAAAAGGCCGAACATCACACCCGACAGGAGGACGGCACAGCCTTCTCCGTATCGGACTACCCGGTCAATAAGCATTTTCCGGAAAATAAGTTCTTCCGCAATGGGGGCGAGCAGAACCATCATCAGCATACTGACCAGAGGACTGATGCCACTGGCAACTTCGACAATTGCATTTGTGACGGGTTCTCCTTTTGCCGCACCGATAAGTGTTGTAATCAGATTCCCGATGATGTTGCTTAAGTACATGACAGCGTAACACATCATAAAAGCGAGGATCCATTGTCCGGCTGACATTCTGCGCTTTTTAATATGAGAGGCAGGTACTGTCCGTATCAGCAGCGCCATAAGCGGCATGGAAATAATGTACATGGGAAGCATGGCTGAAATGAGATACAGGTTGTTATCCTGCAGGATATCAGGCGACAGTTGCTGGATCAGAATGATCCCTGCCAGCTGTATACCTGTGATTATCAGGGTTCCCAGAAAGTACATCAGCCCAAGTTTTGAAAAATGGTGTTTTGCCTGTTTTAATTGTTCCATTTCCATAAAAATTTGTTCCTTTCGTTAAATTTATTTTACAAAACCATTATGCTACTTCATTGAATGATGTGCAAGTGAATTCCATTACTTTTGAGAGGTTGTTTACGAAAACAGGGCATGCTATATTTTTTTCTAAAAAAGAACTTTTGCTGCAACAAAACAGTGAGTTTTCCAGACTATAAATATGAACACAAAATATCCGGAACATGCTGTTTACGGATACTTATGCGGCGCAGAACTAAGGAGTGTTTATGGAACAATATTTACAGCTTGTAAGAAAAGCAAAACAGGGAAATGCGGAGGCCTTCGCAGAACTTTACGAGAAAATTTATGAAAATATGTACCGGTTTGCACTTTATACACTCCGCAATACCGCAGATGCAGAAGATATGGTGAGTGAGGCGGTTACAGACGCCTTTGCGAACATCGGCAGGCTTCGCTCTGAAAAAGCCTTTCAGAGCTGGATTTTTCGGATATTGTCCAATAAATGCAAAAATAAGCTGCGGGAATATGCAAGAAAAGAGGAAGAACTGAGCGATGAAGTGATGGATTCCTGCGGAAAAGAAGGTCCGGAGGATGCGGCTATAGTACGAAAGATATTTTTTGAACTGGCGGACGATGAGCGGCTGATTATCGGTATGCATCTGTTCTGTGGTTACAGGACGAGGGAGATTGCGGAAATTCTTGGTATGAATGAAAATACGGTGCGTTCCAGAGAGAGCCGGGGGTTAAAGAAGATGGCCGGAAAGATGGAGGTGTGCAGATGACGGATCAGGAATTGCTGGATATCATAAAAAAGTCTGCAGAGAGTGTGGAGATTCCCCGGATGGTATTACCTGAGGAGGTGAAAAAACGGCTTATGGATGAAAAAACGAACAAAACAAAAGGTGCGGAAAAGAAAAGAAATTACAGATATGCCGGAAGATATGTGGCAGCCGCTGCAATAACAGTGATCTGCGTGGCAGGAGCATTTGGCATATACAGCGGCCGGACCAGCCAGGAAAGTAATACAGCGGGGGAGGCTGGTATGCTTTCTGCAGATAATGGCGTCAGTGCAGGGACCGGAGGGATCCGTGCAGGTCAGGACACAGATCAGATGGCAGAAGAGGAGAAAGGAGCATCTGGCGGGGGAGAGTCATCACAGGAGTCTGACAGGATGAACTCCACAGATCCGGTGACAAGGCAGAAGCATAATGCGGGCGATTTGTATGTGGTGGCTTCCGATTACGGCAAAGTATATGACGCAATAAAAAAGAGCGAACTGAATATGTATCGTCAGGAGATGAAGTGGGCAGCAGATATGGATTCAGGCGGGGACATGATAAATGAAAGCGCGGGTATCTCTGAGGATGCAGGCACAGGTGACGCTATGTCACCAATCAGCTCTTCTGCGACAAAGGGAGAAGCTGGCGCGATCGCGGCGGGGGATACAGATCAGAAATATTCAAAGACCAATCTTCAGACGGAAGGTGTGGATGAGAGTGATATTATAAAGACGGACGGTTCTTACCTGTATATTGTAGACGACAGCAGCGTGAAGCTTGTAGATGTCCGGAAAAAAGAAATGAAACTGACAGGTGAAATTACACTGTCCATGAACAGTGCTGCTGACAGTGTGATGGAAATGTATGTGGACGGAAATATTCTGAATGTGATTGTGCAGAAAGAAGTGTCTGCTCTTAAAAAGGAGAATACGAATGAAGCAGAAGATGCAGCGGATATCTATTCATTTGATTCCGACTGGTCCACAGAACTGCTGACTTATGATATCAGCGATCGGGAAAATCCTGTGTTAAAAGGAACCGTAAAACAGGACGGGATGTACAATACCTCGAGGAAAACAGGAGACATTGTCTATCTGTTTACAGAAAAAGGGGTGCAGAGGCCGGAACTGACGAAAAGTACCGCAATTCTGGAGGACAATATCGAAGGATGGATTCCACTGGTCAATGGAAAAGCGATTGCCGCAGATTGCATTTACATTCCCAGTCAGGGAAATCAGGGGCTGCTGATTTCATCTGTGGATACTGGTCATCCTGATCAGATTGTAGATAATACGCTTATCATCAATCAGGATGTACAGATTTATATGAGTACAGATGCATTATATCTTTACAGTCAGAGTGATTCGGTCGACGGGATGACTACACAGATTGCGAAGTTTAAGCTGCAGAATGGGACCATTGATGCGGTTGGAGCGACATCCGCCGCCGGATTTGTGCGCGATACGTTTGCTATTAACGAATATCAGGGAAAGCTGCGGCTTCTGACGACGGACCTGAGTGGCGGGCAGGAACAGAATAATCTGTTTTTGTTTGACGGGGAGCTGGAACTGACAGGAAAGCTTACAGGTATTGCACAGGGGGAAGAGATCTATGCGGCACGGTATTTTAATGATATGGCGTATTTTGTGACTTACCGTAATACGGATCCTTTGTTTGCCGTTGATTTATCGGATGAGACGAATCCTGTGATCCTTTCAGAGCTTAAGATAACAGGGTTTTCGGAATATCTGCATTTCTGGGGCAGTGATAAGCTGGTCGGAATCGGATATGAGACGGATCCGGATAGTGGAGAGCGCAAAGGTCTGAAGCTGAGCATGTTCGATATTTCTGATCCCGCGGATTTGAAGACGGCAGGAACCTGTGTGATTGAAAATCTGGATTACAGCCCGGCACTCTATGATTATAAGTGTGTTCTGATAGATGAGAAAGAAAATATAATCGGATTTGCTGCGGAGTCCTATCGCCGCGGGAGCTGTAGTTATTTTCTGTTTTCCTGGGAGAACGGGAAATTCCGGGAGATTATGACAGAGTCGCTGGAGGACAAAACGGATCTGCAGCAGTACAGGGGAATTTATATTGACGACAGGTTTTATCTCGCAGGTATAAAAAATGTGATTTCTTATGACAGAAAGGACGAATACCGGATGATACAGAAACTTGAGCTTTAAAAACGCAGCGCAGATTATAGAAAAAGTCTGAAAAGGCGGTTTTCAGATGAAATTAAAGAGCGGATGGCGAACGGGAATTATGGGGAAAGTTTGGAAGACGCATTTCAGATGAAATTAAAGAGCGGATGGCGAACAGGAATTACGGGGAAAGTTTGGAAGACGCATTTCAGATGAAATTAAAGAGCGGATGGCGGACGGGAATTAAGAGAAAGCCTGAAAAGGTGGCTTTCGGATGAAATTAAAGAGCGGATGGTGAATGGCAGCGGGCGTCAGGAAGTAAACCTGATTTCCGGGATGTTCACAGTTCTCTTTTATACACTATGAGGTATGAGAGGGAGCTGTGAATTTTTTTTCAGATGAGTAAGAATCAGGCAATATATTCTGGTTATCATCAAAATATTTCCATAAAAATGAACCGGCTGGTAGTTCGTGACAATATAATTATGCAGGGCACAGAAGAGTCTGTAATGTACCGTACGGGAGGAAGAAATCGTGACATGTCAGGAATTTACGAAGCTGATTGAGGATGAGGGAAAGTCTGTTTATTCTTTTTGCTGTCAGCTGACAGGAAACAGAGATGACGCAGATGATTTGTATCAGGAGACAATGCTCAAAGCGATGGAACGACATATCCGGATTGACAGGCGCCTTGGCAGTCCAAGAAGTTTTCTGATGGGAATTGCTGTAAAAAGCTGGAAGAACCGTGAAAAGATGCATGCGCGCAGACAGAGAATCGCACCGGAAGAGAGGATAGAGGATGAACGGATTTTCGGGGAAATACCGGATACGGGACGTTCTCCGGAGGACGAATGTATTTCCCGTGATTTGTGCAGGTTTGTGAGGATGGAAACAGCGGCGTTAAAGGAAAAATACAGGATACCGGTTTTTCTGTTTTACTCAGCGGGGATGACAGTAGAGGAAATAGCGGAAACACTTCATATTCCGAAAGGAACGGTAAAGAGCAGGCTATATACAGCCAGAACCATTATTGGGAAAAAACTGGAGGAACATGGCTATGAGAGATGATCGAAAAGAGGAATATACGGATCAGATATTGAAAAGGGCCCTTGTATCCGGTATGGAACCGGATGAGAAACTGAACCGGGAGATTCTGCAGAAATGGGAGGAGTGTAACGATATGAGGAAAAAATCTGTCAGAAGAGTTTACATGGCAACTGCTGCGGCAGCCTGTATGCTGCTCGTCACGGTGACAGCGGGAGCTGCGGCAAGATATTTAAATCCAGCGGAAGCAGCCGAAAAAGCAGAATGTGCTGAGATTGCAGCCGCTTTCACGGGAGAAGACGCACTGGAGATCAATGAATCGAAAGAGGGTGGAGCTTACCGGTTTACACTGATGGGAATTACGTCGTCAGAAAGTCTTGACAGTGTCAGCAGTTCCGCTGAATTTTCTTCACCGGGTGAAACCTGTGCGGTTATAGCGATTGAAAGGCTGGATGGAGCACCGATGCCGTCAGTCAGCGAGGATGCGTATGGGGATCTGGAACTTTTTATTTCGCCACTGATTGAAGGACTGGCTCCATGGCAGTACAATATAGCGTCAATGAATGGAGGATATTCTGCATTTGTGCAAAACGGCGTTTTGTACCGTGTGATAGCATGTGATGATATCTCAAAATTTGCGGACAGGAAACTCTGGCTGTGTGTGCTTGACAGTACATTTTATGATGTAAATGCATATCGCTATGACGACACAACAGGACAGATTGCAAGAAGTGAGGATTACAACGGGATAAATCTGCTTTTTGACCTTCCTCTCGATCCGGAGAAAGCGGATCCGGCTGCTGCGGAACTATATCTGAAAGAACTTGAAGCATCCTGGAAGTCCGATGAGACAGAAACGGACGCCGGCAACAAGACGTTTTCAGATGATATGACGACGCTTACGGAAGGTGGTGAAGTGACGACGCTTACGGAAGATATGGAAGAAATCCAGAAGGAGTATTAAGAGATGCATTATACTGGGAGACTGGACAAAAACAATGACCGGAAAAGATGACAGATATGAATTAAAATGCGGAAAAAGACAGACGAAACGCATGAGGAAGTGATGTGCAGCCGATTCTGATTATGAGTAATATTCTGCCGGATTCTTTCGAATTATTCCGGATAAATAATGACAGATCGGGTCAATTATGATAAGATTTGTCTGGAATAGTTCGGGGGAAGACAGCTATGAGACAGACAGAGGAACATTTGGCAGTACATGAAATGATAAAAGTGATGGACAAAATGCCGGGAGGTTTTTTTATATACCAGGCGAAAGATCATGGGGAAATTCTGTTTGCTAACAGGACAGTGTGCCGTATGGCAGGGTGTAATACCCGTGAAGAGTTCCGGAAGCTGACTGGAAATTCATTTAGAGGATTAGTACATCCCGGAGATATCGGCTGGGTGGAGGCGCGTATCAGGGAGCAGATTGCACGCGGCCAGCACGATCTTGATCATGCAGAGTACCGGATTATCTGCAGGGATGGAGCGGTGCGCTGGGTTGAAGATTACGGCCATTTTATTCACAGTGAGAAGCTGGGAGATATTTTCTATGTTTTTGTCAGTGATGCAGCGGATAAAAGAAATAGCCGGATATCAGAAGAACGGAAGCTGCAGAACCTGATTGATGAATACGACAGGGAGAGAAAGCTGATCAATCAGGAGTATCTGCGCCGTCTTGAGGTAATAGAAGGACTGAGCGTCAATTATGAGTCTATTCTTTATGTTAATCTGGATTCGGATAAAGTTCTGCCATACCGAGTCAGCGGCAGGATTGAAGAGCAGTTCCGGGATAACCTGCAGGCAGATGGATTTCTCTCGTATGACAATTTTTATATTGATACCTGGGTACATCCGGACGACCGTGAGACTTTTACCAGAGTGACAAGGCCGGAATATATTCGTGAAAAGCTGTCGGGAAATAAGACCTACTATATTAATTATCGGATTATGTTTGAGGGGGAAATACAGTATCTGCAGCTGCGAATTGTAAATGTTGGTAATCAGAAGCGGATTTCCCAGGTAGTTATGGGATACCGGAGAGTGGACGAGGAAATCCGGCGGGAAATGGAACAGAAGCAGATGCTGGAGGAAGCGCTGAATAATCGCAATCTGGCAATTATTGCGAGAAATACGTTTCTGTCAAATATGTCACATGATATGCGCACTCCTCTGAATGCTATCTCCGGATATACAATGCTGGCCAGAAAGCATCTGGATAAGGCGGAAGAGGTACGCGAATATCTGGATAAAATTGAGGAGTCCGGCAGGCAGCTTCTGGATCTGATTGAGAAGGTGCTTGAATTATCCTGGATGGAATCAAGAGATATCCATATCACGGAGACAGAATGTAACCTGCGCAGTGTGATGCAGGATGTATATGAATCCATGCTGCCGCTGGCAGCTGAAAAACACATCAGAATCACTCTGGATACAGATGAAATCAGGCATGCGGATGTCAGGGGTGATCAGGAAAAACTTGCGCAGCTTCTGACTTATCTGATGAGAAACGCAGTGAGTTATACCGAAAACGGAGGAAAGGTGGAGCTGACAGCGAAAGAGGTGAAGAGACTGCCGAATGATTATGTACTCTGTCAGTTTATTGTGAAAGATACCGGAATCGGAATCAGCAGCGATTTTCAGAAACGTATTTTTGACCCGTTTGAGCGGGAAAATAATACAACCGTAAGCGGTGTGCATGGTACAGGGCTGGGTCTTACGATTGCCAGGGATATTGTGGAGATGATGGGAGGAACAATTGACCTGGAAAGTGCACTGGGAAAGGGAAGCACGTTTACGGTGACGCTGTCGTTTGGAATTCAGGAGCGGTTGTCTGCTGATGCAGAGGAAGAGGGGAATGTGCTGTCACAGCTGCTGAATATGAGAATTCTGCTCGCTGAGGACAATGAAATTAATATGGAAATCGAAACGGAAATTCTCACAGGACTGGGGTTTTATATTGATCAGGCAAAGGATGGCAGGATTGCGATGGAAAAGGTATGCAATTCTGAGGCCGGATATTATGATATGATACTGATGGATATTCAGATGCCAGTGCTGGATGGCTGGCAGGCAGCGAAGCAGATCCGCATGCTTCCCGATCCGGAGAGGGCGCATATTCCGATCATTGCACTCTCGGCCAATGCGTTTGAGAGTGATAAGCGGAAATCAATCGAAAGTGGTATGGATGAACATCTCACAAAGCCGATCGATATTCCACTATTGCTGAGGACAATGGCCAGAATTATCCGGATGCACAGTGTGATGTATGGGAATGACGGTGCTGATTTATCCGAAGGGGTAACTGGCAGAAAAAGCCGCCTGTAACAGGCGGTTTTTTCCGTTTATCGTATGATTACTTCTTTTATCAAATACCTGCTGCACTGCGATTCTGATAAGACCGGGCATTGAGGAACTCGGTCATTCCGTTCAGATTATCTGTTTGTCAGTGTCAGTTTTTCCTTTTTCCGGTTTTCTCAGTCCGGATTTTATCAAAATGGACTTCTTTTAACACCCCCTTATCAAAAATGTAATCCCTCATATAAGTATTGTGTTCGTTTACACACAGCTGGCTGGCTACATTGTCTGAAGTGCTTGGACATCCCTCCAGCCAGATAGTAATGCCCCGGTCTTCCAGAGACGAGAGCTCCAGGTAGAGGCTCTGCATAGATTCGTTATTCAATTCCGGTATCCCCCATATTATTCCGGTTATCGCCTTCTTCCTGCCCCGGATGTATCCCTTACAGGAAAGAGGAAAAACATTCGCTGGTTACATTGTGATATATTTTGTATGCTGTCCCATCCCCTTCAGACAGCGGTGAGTTCCTCAAGAAATGTAAAACATTCTTTTTGGATGCGAAACGGATTACTGATGAAAGGGATACTCTGCATGGAAATATGAGTTGTTTTGATAAAGTCCGGAATATTCCCTGCTATTTTCGCCTGCACGAGATAGCAGAATCCTTCCCCAAGGTTTACTGTAGTATCAAATTGCAGGAAAAATTCCTGGCAGCTCTTTATTTTCCATGGCGCGAGACTTCCCAGAACCAGTTTGCGATCACACCGGAGCAATTCAGAACAGTCCGCCTCTTTCAGGCTTCCTGTGTCCAGAATCAGGTAGTCATACCCGTAATTCATCAGGGAGGGAATCTCTCTGCTTTCCACGCAGGGATAATAGTCCGCCCCGTGAAGGGTAAAGTGCGTGCGTTCTGGTCCGCGACTTCGGGAATCAAAGAGCAGACGCTCATGATACAGCTGCGAAATTTCATTTCGCTTGTGCAGCTCCAGATAGGCAGTTTTCTTCTTTGCCCTGGATCCACAGAAGCTGCACAGGGCAATCGACAGATGTGTGACGCCCATTCCCGGCCCGCAGCCGGTTAGTCCGATTGTCGTGTGGGTTTTTATTCCCTTTCTCTCAGGGCCAAATATCTGTGTCGTCCTCCTTTCTTTTGCAGAATTGCAGAAATAAGCCGTTCTTTTTCCGCAGTGACGCGGTAAGGATCATCGTCATACGGATAGCAGTAAACCTTTTTTCCAAGAAGTTTTGCGTATGTTACCGCCGCTTTTCTGTTATGATAATTACAGATAAAAATGGTCTGTTCGCGGAATGAAAGATGCCTCCATGCGAGCAGGGTCTGTTCCATGTCCCAGTCACTGCCGCTTGCGATAAAAAAGTTCAGATCGGATGTCATGAGAATATCCGCTTCTGTGGGTGCGGCCCCGCAGTCTTTTACCAGGCAGCAGTCTTCTGCAATCGGAAAATCAATTCCGGTTCCGTAATCGGGGATACCTTTAAAAAATTCATAGTAAAAGATGCCGTCCTGTTCTTTCATATGACGATTCGTCCGGCTTATGGCAGCAGTTGTGTCCGTGTGATCGCCCGGCACATAGAGCGAGGAAATTCCTTTCCTGTTCAGCACACTTACCAGGGCGATCGAAAAATGGGTTGCGCCCGCACCGGTTCTGCTTCCGATGACAGCTATATTTCTGATGAGATGCGAAGAGTATCTGCACGCGTTTTTTTGCACACTGATCAGTGCACTTTTCAGTTCCGCAGCCGATGCAAAGCGTTTCGACGGATCGTCGCCTGTCGCGCGGCTGATAATGCGTGAGAGTCTGAAAGATGCCGGTGTTCCGGCAGCGTCTGCCAGAAACCGGAGAACTTTTCCAAGACTGTAAATATCGGCAGAAGGCGTGGTGGGAAGCCCGCTTACAGCTTCCGGCGCCGCGTATCCCTCTGTTCCGTAGATCTGGAAATGTTTACCCGAACCGGTAAAAAATGAAGCAATTCCAAAGTCGATTAATTTTACCTGATTTCCGCATAATATAATATGCTCCGGTTTTAAGTCCTGATGCAGGACCGGGTATGGAGATAAATGATGCAGATAGTCGAGTATATCACACAGCTGGATGCTCAGATTTAATAACAGTTCCTGTGAAATGTTTTCCTGACGGAGCACAAATGTCTCCAGTGATTCACCCCGGATATATTCTTCAGTGAGATAGATATAGTCATCGTCCTCGTCGATATCATATATAACGGGAATTCCGGGATGACTGAGATTTTTCAGAAGAGCAGCTTCCATAAGACAGCCGTCTTCTTTCAGGAAAGAAGATTTGTCTGCCGTGGCTCTGGGGATGATTTTGACCGCCCGGCGGACCTTCAGTTTCAGATGTTCGGCAAGATAAACGGTACTGTAACTACCGGTTCCAAGAACCGAGATTACCCGGTACTTGCCGAACAGAATAAATTCTTCGATTGCGTAATCCGCTCCTTCCTTGTCTTTGCGTCGCAGATTTGCATCTCATGCATATGTTTATAGCATGAAAAAAATTGTTTTTCAACGACTATTCTTTTTTTTGTGTATATTTCACAAAATAATGGCAAAATGAATGAGTAGTATTTTATTTTACAAAGATGTTTTGAAAAGGTATACTTTACATCAATCAGGCATTTGATTATAATGTATGTACAGTTTACAGGGAATTCCGGATGAGGGAAGTGATTGTATGAAAATTGAAAAAGTAAATGAAAATCAGATTCGCTGTACGCTGACGCGCGAAGATCTGGCGGAGCGTCAGTTAAAGCTCAGTGAGCTTGCATACGGGACCGAGAAGGCAAAGCTTCTGTTTCGGGATATGATGCAGCAGGCAGCTTATGAATTTGGATTTGAGGCGGATGATATTCCGCTCATGATAGAAGCGATCCCGCTGTCTGCGGATACGATTATTCTGGTGATTACCAAGGTGGAGTATCCGGAAGAGCTCGATACCCGTTTTGCCAGGTTTTCCGACCCCGATCCGGAGGATGTGTACGGTGAGCTGTCAGGAGACGGAGCGGCGGCAGAGCCGCACGGAGCGGATGATATTCTTGGGCTGTTCCGGAAGATGCAGGAGGAACGTGAGAAGACGGATGAAAAACAGACGGATGGTTCCGGTGTAAGCGTCAGTGCGCATGAAACAGGGCAGAATGAAAAAAATGAGAAAAGTCCGGTAAACGTACTTGTAGATATCACAAAACTGTTTGTGTTTCAGGATCTTGCGGAAGTGACGCGTCTGGCCCGGATACTCGATGGCTTCTACAAGGGGCGCAATGATTTGTATAAGAATGTACTGACGCACAAATATTATCTGCTTGTCAGTAAAAGTAAGCAGACTCCGGAAGAGTTTAATAAGGTATGTAATATCCTTTCGGAATATGCCGCACAGCAGTCGTATACACCTGCGGTGGGAGCATTTTTTGAGGAACATTACCAGAAAATTCTCAAAGGAAAAGCGCTTCAGACGCTTGCGGCTCTGTAATACGCAGGTCTGGTGGATACAGCAAAAGTGTGGGAGAACCCCACACTTTTACGTTTTTCTGACTGAACAGATTCAGGCGGGACTGCCCGCCAGAAAATCGTTGATTTTTGCGACCAGTTCATCGGCGTCAATTCCGTGTACCATAGCCGCCTCCTCGATGGTCTCCATCTGTGAAGACGGACATCCGAGGCAGTGCATACCAATATTTAAAAGGATTGGCGCTACATTTTCATTGATCTGAAGCAGCTCGCCAATCATGGTTGCCTTTGTTACCTGTGCCATGTCTGAATCCTCCTTTCTGTGTATTTGAATCCTGCGAAACAGTGAGCCGGATTGTGCGCCATAATGAATGGCCGGCTACTGCCCTGAGGATCAGATATCCACCTGTACGATGCTGAGGATCTTAAAATCCACAATCGGTGAACAGATATCTGATTTGCGGGCAGGCTTAGTGTGCCCGTAATGTGTTAATTATAATACGAACCGGACAGGATTGCAAACAATTGCCGGGGAAAATTTTGCCCTTTCTCTTTAGGGAAATGCTGTCGAAACCGATATATAACACAGTACACGGATGTTTTTATGGCTGCACGGATGCGGATAGACAGAAAAAGGAGAGTATATTATGAGGATAAATTATAATGTATCGGCAGCGATTGCAAATAAGCATCTGCTGGGGATTGAGAATGATCTGAGCACGACAATGGAGCGTCTTTCTTCCGGCTTTAAGATCAATCATTCCAAGGATAGCCCGTCCGGAATGGCGATTTCCAATAAGATGCAGGCTCAGATTGATGCGCTCAACCGGGCGTCAAAGAATGGCTCCGACGGAATCTCCGTGATTCATATCGCGGACGGCGCGCTGGATGAAACGACAAATGTTCTTCAAAGAATGCGGGAGCTTTCCGTGCAGGCGGCGAATGACGCGACGCTGACACAGGAGGACAAAGATGCGATACAGCAGGAGATTGATGAGCTGAAAAAAGAGGTTGACCGTATTTCCAGGGACACTGAATTTAACGCGAGAACACTGCTTGACGGTTCATTTGACACGAGAGTGTATTCCGATCGTGCGACGAGAGTTTATGTGTCGGATCAGGTTGAGCCGGGAAATTATAAACTTTCTGTCACGAGTCAGGCCAAAAAGACAGATCCGCTCAATGCGGATGCGGCAGGCGTTGCGGGAGGATTTAATTCAACGGATAAACTTGGCGGGCCGCTTAATCCCTCTGCTCTGGACGAGGAAGATAAAAAGAAAGCGACGATGTCAATCAATGGATCAGAAGTAGAAATTAATGCGGATGATACTTACGAGGAAGTTTTTGCCAAAATCCGGGATGCCGCGGAGATCGGAAATGTCACGGTGGAGCGGGATGCAACGACGGGGGCGCTTACCTTTATTTCTAAAGATTTTGGCAGTAAGAGTGTGGTAAAGATTGCGTTCAGCAGCCAGGAGCTTGCGGATAAGATCGGCATGACGGATCCAAAGCAGGATCCGAATAATGTATTCGGCCTTCATCCGGACACGGAAAATCCGGGGTGGGTGCTGTACGGGGTGCAGGATGCAGCGACCGGTGAGATTTCTTATCCGACGGGGGAAGACATTAAGATCAGTATGGGGGATCCGGCGAAAGCACCTTCCGCAGTTACGCTGAAAGGAGATATTACTGCGAATGATAACAGACTGTATCCGGATGATGCAGCTGTACTGGCGCAGCTGAAGGCAGATAATCCCGGTGATGCGGCTCTGGCGGCGATGACAACTCTTACAGATGTGCGGAACAATCCGACGCTGAACGCACTGTATGCAGCGGATATCATAGCTCTTGAGACGACCTGGGCTCCGGCGGGAATCAGTGGAAGTATCACAATCAATGGTCACACAATCACGCTTGATAATAAATCCAGAAATAAGATTGCCAGCGATATCAACAATGCACTCAGCGGCAGCGAGGGAATTAATGTCTCCAAGACATCGATTACGCCAACAAGAACAGGCGCGGACCAGAAGCTTGAGATTTCGTTCAGCTCACAGACCGTGGCGGATTTTTTTGGACCTGAGGCTGCAAACGGATACAGTCTGATGCAGGATCAGAATGGAACGTGGGTTTATGCCAAGCCGGATCCGGACTACACGGATGGAAGGGTGGTTTATCCGACAGGAAAAGATGCGGACAGCGGTTTTACATCGTCGGCGACAGCAGTGACTGATGGAAACCGGGTTACAATTACGGATATAGGCGGCGTAAAATTTTCATTTATGGCTGATCCGGGATTTGATGAGATCAGTTTTGAAGTTACGGATATGGGAAGAATGACAATCCACATCGGGGCGAATATGGATCAGAATATGCAGATCCGTATTCCTGAAGTTTCCTGTGAGACGCTGTACATAGATGATCTGGATGTCAGGACAGTGGGCGGAGCCGATCGCGCGATCGAAAAGCTGGATTCTGCTATTTCTTTTACAAGTGAAGTGCGTTCCAGACTGGGTGCTTATGAAAATCGTCTGGATTATTCGGTTAAGAGTCTTGATACTTTTGAGGAAAATATGACAAACGCGATTTCCAGGCTTACGGATGCAGATATGGCGGAAGAAATGACGAACTACACACATCAGAACGTGCTCAATCAGGCCGCTATTTCTGTTTTGACACAGGCTAATGAACTGCCGCAGCAGGTACTGCAGATCCTGCAGTAGGATACGGGTTACAGTCTGCCAGCGGGCTGCGGAGGAAATAAAGGAGGTCTGTCTTGAAAAAAGAGCTGATTACTGATTTTACCAGAAGGATCAGTCAGTGCAACCGAAGCGGGCTGATTGTTATTATGTATGATATTTTCTTTGCCTGTCTTTCTGAGGCACGCGAGGCATATGAAAAAGAAGCATGGGAGGAATACAAAGAGTCGCTCAGAAAAGCGCAGCGTATACTGGACGAATTGATTTCGGCGCTGGATTTTTCCTATGATCTGGCCAGAGAGCTGTATCAGATTTATGTTTTCTGCAGAGACCGGCTGGCTATCGCACTGTATAAGCGGAACAATGAGGAGACTGACACGGCGGAGCGTCTGATGAGGAAGCTTTACGACGGTTTTGCACATGCGGCAGAACAGGACCAGTCAAAGCCCCTTATGAGTAATACCCAGCAGGTGTATGCCGGGTATACTTACGGGCGGGGGGAACTGGTGGAAACATGTCAGGATTCTGATACTTCGAGAGGGTTCTTTGCGTAAGAACCCTCTTTTCCTGTCTCGTAGCGTTTGATGCTGGCCAGCAGAAATTTATAGCGCATCTGTACCGAATTGAGTTCGTAAATATAGCAGTCGATCAGATCCGGCTCAACCACGTTTTCCAGGTTGCGGTACGCATCCCGCAGATCTCTTGCGGTCTGGTGAAGGTCGTTCATAAGTAATGTGTAATGTTTATCATGTGTTTCCTCACTGTGAAAAAAACGCAGCATAGATCCCTCCTTGGCAGCGTTATTCTGTTAAGATCATTATATTCAGAGTATGAGCAAAAAAATCCTGTTCTATGCAAAGTGTGAAAAGAATGGAAAAAATGGAAAAAAGCCTGTCATAAAATCATCATAGTGCTCATACATTACACAAAAAAGAGATTGAGAAATAACGCATGAATACTACATTGGCATTTGGAATGATTGCGGGAGTGTGTGGTCTGGTGCTTATAATTGCAGTGCTGAAACAGAGAGCGCAGCTGCTTTTGAATTTTCTGGTTCGCGTGGCGCTTGGGAGTATCTGCATTTTATTTACCAATGATTTTCTGGCAGAGAGGGGAATAGCGCTGTCTGTAGGCTTAAATCCAGTCAGTCTTTTGACAGCCGGGGCCCTTGGTTTTAGCGGGGTTGCGCTGCTTTATGGAATTGTGGCATGCAAATATTTGTGAATTTTTCACAAATATAGAAGCGTATTAGAGAAAATAATGGACAGAGCCATGAGGCCCTGTTATAATTCAGCTACAAACATACGAAAGAGGTGATGAATTGGGAAGGTTTTGAATCTGGCACTGCCGGTACTTCTGATACTGGCGGTGGTGACAGACTTTCGGGAGAGGCGGATCAGTAACCGGCTGATTGCTTCCGGATTGTTTTTAGGGCTGGCACTTCGTATTCTGGTAGAAGGGAGTGCAGGGGTGGTTCATTTTCTGGTGAACATTTCTATTCCGGTTATCATGTTATTTCTATTATTTCAAATGCGTGCTCTAGGCGCAGGAGATATCAAATTATTTTCCGTAATAGGTGGATTTCTGACAACACGGCAGTTGTTGTGCACGATGGCAGCATCATTTGTCATTGGGGCAGCTGTCGGGGCAGGAAAGATTGTGTATCTGATATGTACAGCGGGGTATTCGGAAAAAAAGAGGACTCTGATACATTTTTCATTTGCGATTTTAATTGCCTGTTTTATTGTGATCTGGGGGTGTGCCATTGAGTAAATGCATTGTGGCAGTCTGTGATGTGGAAGATGGATACAGGTGCAGATTTGTCGCGTATCTGATGGAACGCAGAGCAGGAGAGTTCGTGATTCATTCATTTTCTGATCCTGGCCTGTTTCTGGAGGAATTAAAGGAGTCAGCGTATGATCTGGTGATTCTCGGGAAGGGATTCAGCGACGTAGAAGAAACGGTAAAAAGTCAGCGTCTGCCGTTGCTTCTTCTGAAAGATATGATCACGAAAGAAGACGGGGGAAATGCAGAACAGGAATTGCCGGAAACAATCTCAGCATTTCGCTATCAGTCGATGGAGATGATTCTGCATGAGATGCAGGTACTGACAGGAAAAGTGATGGAGCAGAATGTGCGAAAATCCGGGACGATTCCGGGAATGGAGGTGATAGGAGTCTGTTCTCCTGTGAGGCATGAGATGCAGATCCCGTTTTCCGTGGTGGCCGCTGCTTTTCTGGCGGAGAGGAGAAAGGTATTGTATGTTAATCTGATGGGATATTCAGGATTTCCGGGATTGTTTGGTCTGGAGGGTGAGCATGATCCGGGAGACATCATTCTACGACTTAGAAACGGGAGACTGCCGCCGGAAGTATTCTGGAAAAGTGTATATGAGACGGACAGGCTGTATTATATACCGCCATTTGTGAATCCGGAAAATCTGCATGAGCTGACACTGGAAGATTATGAGGCATTTCTTTTATATTTAGATGAAAGGACAGATTTTGACATTGTGTTTCTGGATTTTGGAGAAGGGCTGAGCCGGTTTTCCGGCATGCTTGAAAGATGTACCAGTATTTACTGCCTGATCAGAACGGGATATTTCTTTGATTTTCAGACGGAACAGTTTCGCAGCTGGCTTGAATCGGAGGCGGGTACCGAAATATTGGACAGACTGCATTTTGTAGAGCTTCCGTTTTCTGCCAGACGAATTCGGGGAGGGAAGAGTGTTCTGAGGCAATTACAGTGGAGTGAATTTGGAGATTATGTCAGGGGCTGTCTGACAGGTGCGGGTTATGAAAATATGTGAGGAGGATATCAGCCTGATACGTCATCAGATCCTGGGGACGATTGATCTGACGAAAGAGCTGGCGGATGAGGAAATATACTGTATTGTCGGGGAAACAGTTGGAAGCTATGCGCGCGAAAAGATGCTGACGCTCAGAGAAAGGGAAGAATTGAAACAATTCCTGTTTAATTCTCTCCGGAAACTGGATGTGCTGCAGGAATTTCTGGAGGATCAGGAAATCACCGAAATTATGGTGAACGGTCCGGATCATATTTTTTATGAAAAGTGTGGAAGGCTGTATGAATCTAAAAAGAAGTTTTCTTCTTCTGAGAAGCTGGACGATGTAATACAGCAGATTGCCGCAGAAAATAACAGGATGGTTAATGAGGCATCACCGATCGTGGACGCGAGACTTTCAGATGGTTCAAGAGTGAATATTGTACTTTCTCCGGTAGCAATCGACGGTTCCGCAGTCTCAATTCGTAAGTTTCCGAAGGAGCCGGTCCGGATGGAGGATTTGATCCGGAAAGGATCGGTTTCCGGGGAAGCGGCGGGATTTCTCGAAATTCTGGTAAAATCAGGGTATAACATATTTATTTCCGGAGGAACGGGATCAGGAAAAACTACATTTCTAAATGCATTGTCGCGGTATATACCGGAGGAAGAGAGGATCATTACAATTGAAGATTCGGCGGAACTTAAGCTTTCGGACAAGCCCAATCTGGTCAGACTGGAAACGAGAAATGCCAATACGGAGGGAGTGGCTGCCATTACGATACGCGATCTGATCCGTACAGCGTTACGAATGCGGCCAGAGCGGATTATCGTCGGAGAATGCAGAGGGGCGGAGGCACTGGATATGCTCCAGGCAATGAACACCGGACATGACGGGAGTCTTTCCACCGGACATGCCAATTCCTGCAGGGATATGTTAAGCCGCCTTGAGACAATGGTGCTGATGGGGATGGAACTTCCGCTTTCGGCAATCCGCAGTCAGATTGCGTCTGGTATTGATATTCTGGTGCATCTGGGAAGACTCAGGGATAAAAGCAGAAGAGTACTGACGATTGCGGAAACAGATGGTTTTTCTGGGGGAGAGATACGGTTGAATGAAGTCTTTCACTTTCAGGAAGATAAGAGAGAAGGGGAAGCGGTGCAGGGGAGTCTTGTCAGGTGCGGAGAGTTGATTCACACAGAAAAATGTGTGCGGGCAGGGTATGTTATGCCGCATTTCAATTGAAAGGGACCTGTTTAATAACAGGCGACAGAGTACCGGATGCAGGAAGACAGGAAAATGGATGGATTACAGACAATATAACTTTAATATACGGGAAAGGCTGTTCTGTATGTTTGCGGGGTTATTAGGAGCGGCGGTAATTTCCTGGCTGCTTTACCGGTCCTGGTATGCGATGTTTCTGGCTGTACCGGTTGGAGTGCTGTACCGGAAACAATACCGGGAAGAGAAAATCAGGAAGCGAAAGGAGAGGCTTCTCGCAGAATTTAAGGATGGAATGCAGGCAGTTTCAGGTGCGCTTCTCGCGGGATATTCTATGGAGAATGCATGGCGGGAAGCAGAAAAAGAGCTGTGGGAGCTGTATGGTGATAATTCCATGATGTACAGGGAGGCACATCTGATCAACACAGCTGTTAAAATGAGTGAGCCGCTGGAAAGTGTACTGATGGAGTTTGCGATAAGAAGCGGGTGTGAAGAAATTGAAAACTTTGCGGAAGTGTTTTCATTTGCGAAACGAAGCGGAGGAAATTTTCCGGGAATTATACAGACGACTATCAGAAAACTGTCCGGGAGGATGGAGGTGGAGCGGGAAATTGGGGCAGTTTTATCTGGAAAAAAGCTGGAAGGAAGAATAATGAATAGTATGCCGGTATTGATTCTTTTGTATCTGAATCTGACATCCGGAGAATTTCTGGATGTGTTGTATGGCAATGTGCCGGGGGTTCTGATGATGACACTTGTGCTGGTAGTATATGGGATATCCCTTAAACTGTCATCACATATTCTGAATATCCGGGTATAGAGGAGGTGAGAAAAAATAATTCTGTGTGCGGCGGTATCTGGCATTTTGATCATTGCAGCTGTGGTAGTGCGGGTGAAAGGATGGAAGCTGCAAAAGAAAATCTGGCAGACAGCAGTGATACTGGGTGCGGCAGCGGTGTGCGGACTGCTTGCGGGAATCATCGGAGAATCAGGTCAGAGTGTTCCGGATGAAGGATTTCACAGGAATGAATGGGGAAAGGGTGATTATCACAGGGAAATGGAAATTACCGTGGACGAATTGTTTTACCAGCATCCCTATGTGGTAAGGATACCGGAACAGAAACTGACAGGAAGGGAGGAAAAGGAATTTCTTGCCGCTGCGGAAAAGGAGATCCTGGAAGAATTTTCGGGGGAGAATGCGTCTGTAAATGAAATCAGGCACAGAATATTTATCAGGGATAGTTACCAGGATGGCAGAGTGCAGGCGGAATGGAGCTTTGAACCTTATGATATCGTTGATATCACGGGGGAAATTCTGACGAAAGAGCTTCCAGAGAAAGGAGAAGATATGAGGGCCTTTGTAAGGCTGGAGTGTGGTGAGTCAGAAAACAGAATGGAATTTGGATTCCGGGTTTTACCACCACAGCTGAATGAAATAGAGAGCTTTCTGATTCTCCTGGAAAAAATGATGGAAAGTCAGGCAGAAAGAAAAGGGGAGAAAAGTTTTCTGTTGCCACAGAATGTAGGGGGATATATTGTTTCATGGAGGAAGAAAGGGGAGTATCTGCCGGAAAAAATATTTCTTCTGGGATGTATCATCGCAGTACTGATTCTGTATCTGGAGCGAAGCAGGAAACAGGAGCTTCAGAAAAAACGGGCCGGACAGCTGCTGATCGAATATCCCGAAATGGTCAGTAAACTAACGCTGCTTCTGGGGGCTGGTATGACGGTAAAGCGGGCATTCTGCAGAATAGCATTTTCATACAGAGAGAAGAGGAAAAAGCAGCAGACAGGATTATGTATCGTCTGTGAGGAAATGCTGATTACCTGTCATGAGATGGAAAGCGGTGTGGGGGAAGAAAGAGCTTATGAGCGTTTTGGAGAGCGCTGCGGGCTGGAAAACTACCGGAAGCTTGGAAACATTCTCTCGCAGAACCTGCGAAAAGGAGGAACTGCGATGACTGTTCTCCTGGAAAAGGAGGTGGAAAATGCATTTGAGGAGAGAAAAAGCGCCGCAAAACGCTATGGAGAGGAGGCGGGTACAAAACTATTGTTTCCAATGATATTAATGCTGGGGATGATTATGGCTATTCTCATTGTACCAGCGGTGATGGCTTTTCAGATGTAGATATCGTGGTAAAAAGCTAAAAATTGTTATGAGAAGTAAAGAGTTGTAAAAAACACAGGAATCAGATGAGAAAGGTGAATACAGATATGAAGAATACAGATATGGAATATACAGGTATGGATACTGCGGATGAGGCTGGCAGTGCCGGAAAATTTCAGAAAGAAGGAGGGCGAAAATGTGTGAGGGGCTTCAGAGAGTTCCTAGCGGAAGAAGATGGTGTCGGGGTGGTGGAAATTATCCTGATCCTGGTAGTGTTAATTGGTCTTGTCATGGTTTTTAAAACACAGCTTACCACGCTGGTGAATAATATTTTTTCGAAAATTAACGCTAATGCTGGGAAAATCTATAAATGAGCCATACATTCCGGGGAAATATTACTGTTTTTACTGCGCTTAGCCTGATGCTGACAGCCTCTTTTCTGTTTGCACTTCTGGAAGCGGCAAGAATAAGGATGCTTTATGCATATGCCGACAGGAAGACAGAGCTGGGGCTGGAATCAGTTTGCGCGGAATATCAGCCGGGGTTATGGAAAGAGTATGGGCTGTTATGTCTGGATGGCGCCTATGGGGGAAAAGAATTCTCTGCGGACTATATTACTGGTACCCTGAAAGTGAGAATGGATGAAAATCTTTTAGTAAAAGATAAGGGGAATAGTGATCTCTTTGCGATAAGACTGAAAGAAATAGAGCCAAAAGGATTTGAACTTCTGACGGACAGAGAAGGAATAGTTTTTCTGCAGCGGATTGCGGCATATATGAAAGCAAATATTGCGATGGATACTATAGAAGGGCTTTATAACAGATATCTTGAGGGTGTGGAAGTGGAAAAGAGCACTACCCCGGAGGATTGTGTGGCGGGTGCGCAGACGGCTCTTGAACAGGCAGAGAAAGAGGCAGCAGAGAAAGAGGCAGCGGAGAAAGACGGGAACAGTCCGGGAGAAACAGACAATGAACCCGGACAGCCGGGGACGGGAGAGAACGGTGGCGGGGCAAATGTTCCTGGTGAGGAGAATCCGCTCGATGTTGCACTTGCATTGCGGCAGAATGCGGTGCTCGGAATGGTAACGGATGCAGGGAATATTTCAGGTCTGCGGTTAAATCTTTCTGACAGTCTGCTGCACAGAAAATGCCGGACCGGAACGTATTCCGGAGAGCAGAAATCAGAATGGTATGAAAGGGTCTTGGTTCTGAATTATCTGGACAGATATTTTTCTGATGCTCGGAAACCGGCGGATAAGCATGTGCTGGCGTATGAAACAGAATATCTCTTATGTGGAGAGGATTCGGATCGTAAGAACCTGGAAGGGACTGTGATAAGGCTGATGATTTTGCGCGAGGCGGCAAATATTCTTCATATTATTTCGGATCATGCAAAGATGAGTCAGGCTGGTGCTATTGCGGCATCACTTGCCGGATTTACCGGGAATCCTGCAATTATAAAGATAGTCCAGACCGGAATAATTGCCTCGTGGGCGTACATAGAGAGTATACAGGACGTCCGTGCACTTTTGCAGGGAGATAAAATAGCACTGATTAAAAGTGTTAAAGAGTGGACGACGGATACAGGAAATCTGTCTGAGTCTTTTCGAAATACATCAAAAGCCAGGAATTGTGAGAAAGGGCTGACATATCAGGAATATCTGAGACAGCTTTTGTTTTCTATGGGAAAAAAGAAGCTCGCATACAGAATGATGGATATCATGGAACGAAATATCCGACTTACAGAAAATGGAGCAAACTGTCGGATGGATCATATGATTGGCCGGATCGACTATGAGATGACGTATGAAACAGAGTTTCTGTTTTCAGAAATGACTACAATTGGAAAAAAGCCGGAGGGGCCATTTTTGTTGAGGGCGCGGAAGCAGTTTTCTTATTAATATTCAGGTTTTTGGGAGGGCAGGTGTATCGCGGTGTCTCTTTGCAGTAAATTTATGATTATACAAAAAAATATAAAAAAGAAATCTCTCCCAGGGGGTATACTCCGGTTACACTTCGCTAAAGGGACACCGCGATGCAGCTGTCTTCCCGCAGTGTTTACACTTGAAGCGGCTGTAGTGCTTCCGCTTACAGCAGTTTTTTTTGTGAGTATTCTGTTCTTTTTCAGAATTATGCAGGTGCAGCTGGAGGTACAGCGTGCACTGGATAATACGGGCAGAAAGCTGGCAGTATATCTGGCGGAGGATACTGAAGATACAGGAGTGGGAAAAAATATAACGGCGAATGCATTGCTTGCGAAAGAGCTTGCCGGAAATTCTGTGGTTAAAATGTATCTTGACGGAGGCGCAGCCGGAATCAGTCTGGGAAAGTCATCTTATGGCGGGAGGAATGTAAAGCTTGAAGCGTCATACCGTATCTGCTTTCCGGTAAATTTTCCGGGACTTCAGAAGATCCGTATAGTGCAAAGGGCTGCCTGCCGTAAATGGACCGGGTGGCAGCTGCCAGCGGATGAAGACGAGGATGTATGGGTCTATATTGCAGCAACCGGAACGGTATATCACATTACGGATACCTGTACGCACCTGAAGCTGTCAGTGCGACAGGTAGACAGGGAAATGGTGGGGACAATGAGAAATGAGGATGGTGCCAGATACAGGGTATGCCGTCTTTGTTCAAAACAGGAAACAGGGAAGATTGTGTACATTACAAAAGAGGGTGACCGTTATCATTCTGTTCCAGGGTGCAGCGCGATAAAACGCACAATATACCGGATACGTATATCGGAGGCAGAAGAGCGCAGGGCATGCAGAAAATGCATGAAAGAGAAAGGGAAAAAATGATACAGAAGGGAATTCTTCTTGGAGTTTTTGTGGTGGCAGCCTGGAATGACTGGAAAGAACAGAAAATTCATCTGTATCTCCTGTCTGGAGCGGCAATACTGGGAATATTCTGTTACATATTTGCGGGAAATCTTACTGTAGCAGAACTTGCAGGTGGAGTTCTGACAGGGATCATCCTGACAGGGATTTCACTGCTGGGCAATGGATGCATAGGTGCGGGAGACGGAGTAATGTTTATAGTCAGCGGAATTTTTCTGGGATTCAGGAACAATCTGCGGCTTTTGCTTGGGGCGCTGTTGTTGTCTGGTATTGTGGCTTTTTATCTTTTGGTGATCAAAAAGAAAGACGCAAATATGAGGATGCCATTTCTGCCATTTGTGCTGGCAGTGTATCTGATGCAGTTTTTCTAAAGCGATCGAGGATCAGAATATATATGAGAAATTATAAAATAATGGACGGAAGTCTGACGGTGGAGGCAGCGCTTATTCTGCCGATTGTACTGCTTTTGTTTGCATTTGTGATGCAGGCTGGAATATCTCTGTACTCAGAATGTGGCGATACAGCGATGTCTGTGGAAAAGGAGGGAGGACCGGAAACAATAAAAATTTTTTACCAGTGGAACAGGACAGGGAAAGGCGGGGAAGATGAAGACTGAATATATCAGAAATCTGAGCGTCAGCCACATGGTTGTGGAGCAATTGGGGGAACAGGAAGAGTGGGAAAAGGAGATGATTGCCCACAGCAGAATAGAGGGAGTCCTGTTTGCACAGAATACAGAGGAAAACGGGGAGAGGAAACTCTGGTATAACATAACGGGAAAACAGGGACTGGATGTAGTTCTTGAAAAAGAAGAACTGGGATTTGAGCTTCTGTGTTCCGTTTTCCGGGGACTGTATGAGGTTATGAGAGCGCTTGAAGAGTATCTGCTTAGAACAGATGATGTTATGCTGCGACCAGAATGTATATTTGTGGAACATATAACCGGGAAAATCTGTTTCTGCTATTATCCGGGAAATGGAGATAAAATGCCGCAGGCATTGAAGAGTCTGACAGAGTATCTGATGAAAAAGCTGAACCATGGAGATCAGAAAGCGGTCAATCTGGCGTACGGTCTGTATGAGAAAGCTGTAAAGGAAAGCTTTTGTCTGTCTGATCTCGGGGAATTGATACGTATTCCCTATGACAGAGAAGAGATTCCGGAACGGGAAGAAGTGAGGGAAACAGAAGAACTGCGGGCAGAGAGAAGTCAGGAAAAACAGCCCATTCTGGATATGAGAGACAACAGATGGAAGCGGGTTCGAAATTTTTTGTCAAAATTGTATACCAGTATGATAAAAAAAGATCCATATGTGAAAAAAAAGAGGTGCCTGTGTTCCGGACGGGACGATGGCATGGAGACTTTTATATTTGAGCCGGATGAGGAGGAAAAAACCGGAACACCGAGGCCCACAGTACTTCTGTCGGATGTTGCAGGTCAGCCTGATGGAGTTCTCTGCTATGAAGGAAGGGGAACCTGCAGTGATCTTACCGTCACTGGAAATACCTATACGATTGGCAGTGGGATGTCGTGCGACGGACATGTTCCAAGCGCTACGGTGAGCCGGATACATGCGAGAATAAGCCGGATAGATGATATTTACTTTATAGAGGATCTGAACTCGGCAAATGGAACATATGTCGGAGGTGAACTTTTGAACTATAAGGTGAAGATGAGTCTGCGAAAAAATGAAATTATTGTTTTTGCTGATGAAAAGTTTAGATTTATTTAAGAAATAATATGCTTTCTGAATTTGCATTTGTGGCTGGCAGTCACTATAATAACGGTATCAGTTCAGAAAGAAGTGGGAGATATGGATCAGAGTGCGTTGCAGGAGTTCTTTTATGGTGAGGGTTACCGGTCTTTTTCTGCCGGTCCGGAAGAGATCACTGTATATTACAGATATGTTTCAGGAGATGTGTATGCTGTAATAATGATCGATATGCAGAACGGATATCGGATCAGTCGGGGGAACCATGAGATTCTTGAGGAATATGTTAAAAATTTTTTTTCCGATTCAGGGAATGCTTCCACTTATTTTTC
This sequence comes from uncultured Roseburia sp., assembly GCA_947062675.1. Classification (GTDB taxonomy): domain Bacteria; phylum Bacillota; class Clostridia; order Lachnospirales; family Lachnospiraceae; genus Roseburia. The sequence continues at coordinate 11,109 of CAMSQM010000030.1, read as the reverse complement.
AGAGGGACAGCTGTCAGGTCATGTGGACATTCTGACAATCCTTGTTGGTACGAAGGAGGAAAGAGAGGTATTTCGCGGGCTCTGTTTTCAGTGTCAGCGTATGTGGGCTTATATACTGCCTGAGGGGCAGTTGATGGTTTATGAAAATCAGCAGGGCGATTTTCAGGAACTGCGTCAGAGACTGGAGAGCCTGGTGTGGACAGGAGATGGTACTGCGCTCTGCAACATGGGTAAGATTTTCCGTAAGAACTTTCCATGGGCGACAATCATACTGGTACTTATAAATGCGGTTGTCTATCTGATACTGGAGATTTCAGGCGACACACAGGATGGCAGATTCATTGTGGAACATGGTGGAATGTATCCGGAATTTGTCATCGGACAGCGGGAGTGGTGGAGAATTTTTACAGCTGGTTTTATACATTTTGGAGGGGCACACCTGGTCAATAATATGGTGATTTTCTGTTGTGTGGGTTCACGTCTGGAGTGTGCGACAGGGCATCTGAGACTGCTGCTGATATATCTTTTGGCTGAACTGGGGGGAGGGGTGTGTTCCTGTTTTATGATGCTTTATACTGGGGATTATGCTGTTTCAGCAGGGGCTTCCGGTGCGGTATTTGGAACGATTGCAGGACTTTTGTGGGTGGTGATTCTTCACAGGGGAACCTTTGGTGATATGACAGCCAGGGGCCTCATTTTTATGCTTGTCCTTAGTCTGTATTATGGTTTTTCTACAATGCATGTTGATAACTGGGGGCATATCGGCGGAGCAGTGTCCGGATTTGCAGCAACAGCAGTTTTCTACCACAGAAAGTCTCAAAATGATTGATTTTGAACGCAAAAATTTATATACTGAATGCAGGGTTTAAAATCTGAAAGAAGCAGCGGCCAGCTGGAGGGAGGCTACAGATGAAAGTAAATGTATATTATGGCGGAAGGGGTCTGCTGGATGATCCTACATTATACGTTCTGAATAAAATGGAAGAAGTATTGCGGGAACTGCGGGTTACTGTGGAACGCATTAATGTATATGAGCATAAAAACGAGATTGCGACACTGCCGCAGACGATGAAAGATGCGGATGGAATTATACTGGCTACTACTGTGGAGTGGCTTGGAATAGGCGGATATATGCAGCAGTTTCTGGATGCCTGCTGGTTATACGGGGATAAGAGCAGAATAAAAACACTTTATATGCAGCCGATTGTGATGTCCACGACTTATGGAGAGCGGGAAGGAGAGATGACGCTGGCAAACGCGTGGGAAATTCTCGGAGGGCTTGCGTGTCCGGGTCTGTGTGGCTATGTGGAGGATCTGGTAAGTTTTGAGATGAATAAAGATTACACTGTCATTATTGAGAAAAAAGCAGAGAATCTTTACCGGACAATTTCTCAAAAGATGAAGAGTCTGCCAACCAGTAATCTTGCGGTGAAACAGAGTGTGCTGCGGACAACCCAGCTTGATCTCACACCGCAGGAAAGTGAGCAGCTCTCCAAGTATGTTGCAAATGACAGTTATGTGAAAAAGCAGAAAGAAGACATTCAGGAGCTGGCATCAATGTTTAAGGATATGCTTGGCAAAGTGGGGCAGGAGGATGAGACGGCTTATATTGAACCCTTCCGTGCACATTTTGCACCACAGCAGGACTTTCAGGCACGCTATCTTTTTCTTCTGGAAAACAGAAAAAAACCTCTGTTCATAGAAGTGAATCGCGGAGAACTGACGATTCACTATGGACAGGAGGAAGATATAGACATTTATGCAAAGTTAACGCCTGAGGTTATGGAGAGTATTATAGCCGGTCGTATGACTTTCCAGAGAGCCTTTATGACTGGCGAAATGACGGCAAAAGGAAATTTCAAAATCCTTCGGATGCTTGATTCAGTATTTAATTTTGCTTAAGTGGCAGACTGATGGTAAAAGTGCATCCGTCACCGGGGCGGGAATCAAAGCTTAATGCGCCATGGTGGGCGTCAACGATCTGTCTGGTAATCACAAGACCAAGCCCGCTGCCGCCTGTTTTTGAAGTGATAAAAGGATCGAAAATGCATTCAGCCAGGGCAGGATTGAGCCCGCCGCCGGTATCTGCCACTGCGATATGCACAAAATCGTCTTTGCAGGATACTATAATTTTTACAATTCCCGTCTCGCCCATTGCTTCACAGGCATTTTTGATAATGTTGATTACAGCCTGTTTCAGAAGCCGGGTATCAGCCTCTATGAGAGGAAGATTTTCGGGCAGCGAAAGTTCGTATTTTAAATTGCCCGTGAACAGGGTTCGGGCAGATGCCATGATCTGCTGCATAAATACGGAAAGATCGGTTTGGGCCAGATTCGGGCTGTCGAATGAGTGCAGGGGAGGAACCTGAACAACCATATTTGTCAGAAATTCTATTTCAGACATGGTTTCATCCCAGTACTGGAAGTCGCAGACTTCGGGATGTTTCTGGATCATCAGCTGCAGAGAGCCGTTGATCAGGGTGAGGGAGTTTTTGATTTCGTGAAGGATTTCATGATAAAATCTGTCATTCAGCATATTGGTACCTGCCTTGTTTTACTGTGAAAAAACGATAACTTCAGATTGGGACGGTGCGGCCGCTGTCCGCACAGATTCAGGAATGCTTTATCTGCATTCTGCATATATGGCATACAAAATATTTGTTTTTCTGTACAGTGGAGAGGGTAAAGTGGTACAATAATTTTGTAACCATGCATAAAAATAGTCTATCATTAATGGGTCAAAAGTGCAACCATTACAATACAACAAATATCGACATACGTAATGCAAGACAGCAGGTTTTATTTAAAATTTATAAAATATATAAGAAAGGAATTATAATAATGAGAAATAATGATTGTATTTTCTGCAAAATAATCGCAGGAGAGATTCCATCCTGTACAATTTACGAGGACGGCGCGTTTAAAGTGATTCTTGATGTAAATCCGGCGTCAAAGGGACATGCACTGATTCTGCCCAAAGAGCACTGTGCGGATATCTATGAGATTGACGAGGAAACGGCGGCAAACGTGATGAAGCTTGCCAAAAAGCTGACGCACTATATGACAGAACAGCTCCGGTGTGATGGATTCAATCTTCTTCAGAATAATCATGAAGTAGCCGGGCAGACGGTTTATCACTTTCATATGCATCTGATACCCAGATACCACGGCGCCCGGAATAATGATATTCTCAGGTGGAGTCATGAGACATTCTCTGCCGGGGAAATGGATGAAATCTGCAATAAGCTGAAATTTCCGGAGCAGTTTCAGGCTGACTGAGAACCCGGGGTGAATACATTTGCACTATCAGGATAATGGTGTAAATTTCGCGGACTGCTGTGCTGCTTATAGAAATACTGACGTTTCACGGCAGCATGATTTTGGCGAAATCAGTGTTACAGGCTGACATCAGTGCCGCGATAGATACGCACGGGCAGACCATGTCAGGCAAAATCAGCATGTGTCGCAGGCAGAATGTTACAGCCTGCGCACATGACCTGCGATTTCCAGGATGAGTCCCACAATTGCATCAATGGAATTTCTGCTGCTGCTTTTTTTCATCGCATCAATATAAGAATCCTTTTTGCCTGAGATGTCTTCAATCGCTTCCAGCAGAGTTGTATTTGTGACAGATTCTTCTTCCAGTACATAACTGAATCCCTGGGTGCGGAAGGAATTGGCGTTCAGAATCTGGTCACCACGGCTTGCGGAGGCGGAGAGAGGGATTAATATATTTGGTTTGTGCAGGGCCAGGAGTTCGCAGATGGCATTGGCGCCGGCCCTGGAGATTACAAAGTCTGCCAGAGCAAACATATCAGCAAGTTCTTCCCCGGCGTATTCAAATTGTGCGTATCCAGCCACCTGCTGCAGCGAGATATCAAGATTACCTTTGCCGCAGAGATGTATAATATTATATTTTTTTACCAGCTCCGGAAGAAGATTGCGGATGGCGGTATTAATAGCACGGGAGCCGCTGCTTCCCCCAATGATCAGGATTGCAGGTTTGTTACGGTCTGAAAATCTGCAAAGCTGGAAAGCGCTGTCTGCTTTTCCGTTTAAAAGTTCGCGGCGGATGGGGGAACCGGTCAGAACAGCTTTTTCTTTTGGGAGATAATCCATGGTTTCAGGAAAGTTACAACAGACCCTGGTTGCTCTTGGGATGGCAAGTCTGTTTGCGAGTCCCGGTGTGATGTCCGATTCATGGATAATGGAAGGAATTCTGCAGTGCCCGGCTGCGAGAATGACGGGGACAGAGACAAATCCTCCCTTGGAAAAAACAATATCCGGCTGGATCTTTTTTAGTAGTTTTATGGACTGCCAGTACCCTTTCAGAACTTTAAAAGGGTCAGAAAAGTTTTTGGGATCGAAATAACGTCTCAGCTTCCCAGAGGAGATTCCGAAGTAAGGGATTCCCTGTTCCTCAATCAGTCGTTTTTCGATTCCGTCATAGGAACCTATATAAGAAATATCAAAACCTTCGTTTCGCAGGGCGGGAAACAGTGCGATATTTGGTGTCACATGCCCGGCAGTTCCGCCTCCGGTCATCACAATTTTTTTCATAAAATAGTTCCTTTCCTGATAGTTCTCCTCATTTCTGCGCGGATTGCCGCGCAAATGAAAACCTGCTTTCCTAATTTATAATACCCCTGTGATGAAAAGTCAAGAGGTCCGCTGGCTGAAAATAGCTGTATGATTATCCAGGGGCTTAAAGTGCAGGGCGGGAAAAATGTCAGAACTTGCGGTGAAAAAACGGTCCGTGTCTCTTTTCAAATGATGAAAGGTTCATTATAATAGTAGATACAGAATTCATCAGGCGGACAGGCTGTCCGCGCTGGGAAAGAGAGGTAAAGTGTATGGATCAGGTGCGTTTGTTTCTGACAGAATATTCCGGCTGGATAACCATGGTGGTAAGTGGTGTTGTGTTTCTCCTGCTGGCTGTCACTTTACACAGGATAAAGGGAATTGGAAGACTGATAAGAGAGAATACTACAGATACAAAGCGGATTCTTGTATGTGTGGAACAGGAAGCGGAAGCCAGAAAGAGCGAAGCGGAAACAGCACGGAGACAAACGATGCAGGAAATTACGCATGGGCAGCAGCCTGTCGTGGCGTCAGTTTCAGGCGGAGCACCGGAGGAGCTGATAGACGCGGTGCTGGAGGAAGTTTTTCCGTAGAATCAGCGCCGGTGCTTCCTGTGCCCGGCGGAGTTTTGCGGAAAAAGAACAGGGCAAAGGAATTGTAAAATGTAACAGAACTATTTCATGATGACGGACGCATGGAAAGTACATAAAAAAGCGTAAATTCCTGATTTGACAAGGGATTTACGCTTTTTTGTGCGTAAAAGATTGTTCAGCTGGAAATACAATGGGGATACTTGACAATGATTCAGGGCTTTGCTATAATGACATCGTAATAAATCCGTAATAATTGTAATAAATTATGAATAAAACGGAGAAAAGATGTAATACTGTATCAGCAGCCGGAGTGTTTGCAGGCAGTGTGCATTGAGGAGGTTTCTATGAGCTTGAAAAGGAAAGCGGTTGAAGGAATTATGGTTGCCGGGTCACTGGCAGTGATGTGTTCAATCGCAGATGTCGCTGAGATTACCGGAATGAAGTCCGTATCTGTGAGGGTGGAGGCAGACACAGAGCTGGCGGCGAGAGGGACGGCAGGAGTAGTTACCTGTCTGGATCTGCTTAAAGCTGAGGCGCTGGACAGTATGGAGACAGCAGCAGATGTCCGGCAGTTACCGGTAAATCTGGTTGCTTCGGCGGAAAAGGTATCTGTGGCCGATGAGGCTGCCATGCCGATGACAGAACTGACGGAAAATGTGTCCGGGAAAGCGGATGAACAGGGGATTGCGGATACGAATCCTGGGAACCGTCTGGCGGAAGCCGGGGCAGAAGAGAACATAGAGGGTGGCCTCACGGCGGGAAGCATTGCAGATATCACTAAGAGTGCAGCTGTTCCAGTGGAATCAGAAGACAGGAATGCGGTTCTGACAGCAGGAAGTATCGCAGAAATCGGTAAAAGCCAGATGATTGCAGCCGCAGGGATTCCGGCGGATGTGGAAAACGAATCGGATCCGGCTGTGAATAACCCGGAAGATCTGGCAGATTCCCAGTCGGCAGAACCGGTACAGGAAGCAGAGAATCAGGCTGTTACGGAAATGTCGACCGGTGACGCAGGGCAGACACCTGTTATCGAAAATGACGCTGAGCAGATCTCCATTTCTGAAGAAATACCGGATGAGGAAGAGTCGTCATCTCTTTTGGAAAATACAACACGCAATGCAGATGCAGCGTTAAATGAAGATAATTTACCTGATGCGGCGGAGCTTCCGGCAGTCACAGAGGATGTGCCGGTACAGCCGGATATGGCACGGGCAGATGAGGCTCCGGATGTTGCGGCAGATATCGCGGGAGCTGATCAGCAGCCGGAAAAAAATGATTCTCCGGAAGCAGTCTGGAATAATCGCCTCATGGCAGACGTGAATGAATTTCTCTATGTAAGGACAGAAGGAAATACAGAAGCGGAGATTGAGGGAAAACTATATAAAGGCGATGTGGCAGAGATCGTCGAAGCCGGCGCGGAGTGGACACATATCGTTTCGGGGAATGTGGAAGGATATGTAAAGAATGAATACTGTGTTTCAGGACTGGATGCATTTGAGTATGCAACAGCGAATTTTGACACAGAGGCAGAGATTCAGACTGACGGTCTGCGGGTCAGAAGTGCGGCGGACGCTGAAAGCTCTGTGCTCACATCAGTGTCCAGCGGAACAACTCTGCCGGTGGATACCAGCGTGGAGACAGACGGGGAATGGATTGCGGTAAAATATAAGGGAGCGACGGCTTTTGTCAGTGCCGATTATGTTACGACAGATCTGGCGCTTGGAGAGGCTGTCACGATCGAGGAGGAGCGCGCGGCGGCTGAGGCTGCAGCCAGAGCGAAAGCAGAAGAAGCGGCAAAGGCAGCGCAGGCGGCACAGTCCGCACAGGTGCAGACTGTGCAGAAGTCATCCGTTTCTGCTTCAGTGGATGATGTAACACTTCTTGCAGCTCTGATTCAGTGCGAGGCGGGCAGCGAGAGCTATGAGGGACAGCTGGCAGTTGGTGCTGTTGTTATGAATCGTGTCAGATCAGGTTCCTATCCGGGAAGCGTGTACGGTGTAATTTATGAGGGAGGACAGTTTTCACCTGCTGGAAGCGGGGCTGTCGCAAGAGTTGCGGCGAGCGGACCGAAGGCAAGCTGTATCCAGGCAGCGCAGCAGGCGCTGGGTGGTGCGGATAATACAGGAGGTGCGACATGTTTCAGAAGAGTATCATCCGGCAGGCAGGGGCTTGTGATTGGCAATCATGTATTTTTTAATTAAACCACGGGGATTGTTCTGACAATCTGCTGGATAGAATAGCGGACAGCCGCGGGATCTCAGAGTGAGAATTCCTGCGGCTGTTCTTGTAATTTCTAATTAAATATAGTAATATGATTAAAAGTGGATACAATACAGAGGAATGGAGGAACTGGTTTATGGAAATGGTTATGTCCAATATTTTGCTGATTGGAGCGATCGTCCTGATTATTCTGGTGCTGGCGGTTGCGGTTTCGTGTATTAAGATCGTACCGCAGGCACATGCAATGATTGTGGAGCGCCTTGGGGTATATCTGGCGACGTGGGGAGTGGGGCCGCATTTTAAGGCACCATTTATTGACCGTGTGGCAAAAAGAGTGATTTTAAAGGAGCAGGTGGTGGATTTTCCACCGCAGCCTGTGATCACGAAAGATAATGTAACAATGCAGATTGACACTGTGGTCTACTTTCAGATTACTGATCCGAAGCTTTATGCATACGGGGTAGAGAACCCGATCATGGCTATTGAGAATCTGACTGCGACGACGCTTCGGAATATTATCGGTGATCTGGAGCTGGATGAGACGCTGACGTCGAGGGAGACGATCAATACCAAGATGCGCGCGACTCTGGATGTCGCGACAGACCCCTGGGGAATCAAAGTTAACCGGGTTGAGTTGAAAAATATTATCCCGCCGGCAGCCATTCAGGACGCCATGGAGAAACAGATGAAGGCGGAGCGTGAGCGCCGTGAAGCGATTCTGCGCGCAGAGGGAGAGAAGAAATCGACAGTACTTGTCGCGGAGGGTAAGAAAGAATCGGCAATTCTTGATGCGGAGGCGGAAAAGCAGGCGGCGATTCTGCGCGCTGAGGCAAAGAAGGAAGCGACGATCCGTGAGGCGGAGGGCCAGGCAGATGCGATTCTTAAGATTCAGCAGGCGAATGCGGATGGTCTGCGCATGATAAAGGAGGCGGCTCCGGATAAAAGTGTGATTCAGCTGAAGAGTCTGGAGGCGTTTGCCAGAGCGGCAGACGGGAAGGCGACCAAGATTATTATTCCATCAGAAATTCAGGGAATAGCGGGGCTTGCCAAAGCCGTATCTGAAATTGCCTTAAATGAAAAATAAGAAAACAGGGGGCTGCTGTGCGCCCCCTGTTGTTGGGGAAAGGGGTTATGCAGAATGAACTTACAAGGACGAAATTTTTTAAAACTGATGGATTTTACACCGGAGGAGATTCTTTATCTGATTGATCTTGCGGCGGAACTGAAACAAAAAAAGAAGCAGGGGATCCGGCATGATGAGCTTACGGGAAAAAATATTGCGCTGATATTTGAGAAGACAAGCACGAGAACCCGCTGTGCATTTGAGACGGCTGCCTACGATCTGGGGATGCATGTTACATACCTGGACCCGTCCGGCTCGCAGATCGGGAAAAAAGAGAGTATTGCGGATACCGCAAGAGTTCTTGGACGGATGTATGACGGAATTGAATACCGGGGATTCGGGCAGAAGATCGTGGAGGAGCTGGCGGAACATGCGGGCGTTCCTGTCTGGAACGGCCTGACAGATGAATTTCATCCGACGCAGATGCTGGCGGACATGCTGACGATCCGGGAGCATCTTGGCAGACTGAAAGGAGTTAAGCTGGTCTATATGGGGGATGCGCGTTTTAATATGGGAAACTCCCTCATGGTCACGGCTGCGAAACTCGGAATGCATTTTGTGGCATGTACATGCAGCAGGTATTTTCCGGACGGACAGCTTGTCGAATATTGCAGAAAAACAGCTGCTGACACGGGAGCAACCATCACACTGACGGGGGATGTCGCAGAGGGGACCAGGGATGCAGATGTCATTTATACGGATGTCTGGGTGTCAATGGGGGAACCGGACGAAGTGTGGGAGGAGCGTCTGCACGATCTGATGCCGTATCAGGTAACTGCCGCGGCGATGGCGAATGCAAAACCGGAGGCTGTTTTTATGCACTGTCTGCCCGCATTTCATGATCTGAAAACGACAATCGGGAAACAGATTTATGAAAAATTTGGTTTTGCGGAACTTGAAGTGACCGATGAGGTGTTTGAGGGTCCGCGATCTGTTGTTTTTGATGAGGCAGAGAATCGCATGCACACGATAAAGGCAGTGATGCTCGCCACATTGCGAAAGACAGTGTAGCCACAGAGACTGGATGACCGCAGCCGCAGGGAGCCGGGTCTGTAAGGCAGTGATGCCTGCCACATTGCGAAAGACAGTGTAGCCATCGCAGAAACCGTATGACCGCAGCTGCAGGGAGGCGGGGCTGTAAAAACAGGTATATTTTAAGAAGCGGCAGTGACGGAGAACGGGGTGCAGACACCGGACAGGAGGCGCAATGAAAACGGAATTACTCAGGCTGCTGCGAGGGGTGGACGGCTATGTCTCAGGGCAGGAATTGTGCCGGAGGCTTGGGGTGTCAAGGACAGCGGTCTGGAAGGCCATCCGGCAGCTGAAAGATGCCGGCTATGAGATTGAGGCGGTACAAAACAGGGGATACAGACTGCTCGGAGTTCCCGATATACTCAGTGAAACAGAATTGAAAAGTATCCGTCGCACGGAGTGGGCCGGAGAGGAGATTTTCTGCTTTCCGGTCGTAGATTCTACCAATACGAAAGCAAAACAGCTGGCGGAGGAAGGATGCCCGGCCGGGGCGCTTGTGGTCGCGGAACGGCAGGAAGCAGGAAAAGGCCGCGGGGGAAGAGACTGGGATTCATCTGCCGGCAGCGGCATATATATGACTCTGGTGCTCCGGCCGGATATCCGGCCGGATAATGCCTCTATGCTGACGCTTGTCGCAGCGCTGGCAGTATCCGCGGCGATAGAGAACCGGGCGGGAGTGTCTGCAGGGATCAAGTGGCCGAACGACATTGTCCTGAATGGAAAAAAAGTCTGCGGAATTCTGACCGAAATGAGCGCGCAGTCTGACTATGTGAATCATATTGTTGTGGGGATCGGAATCAATGTGCACAATGAAGCATTTCCGGAAGAGCTGGCACAGACGGCGACCTCCCTCTGGCGGGAGACAGGGATGCACTGTAACCGGGCGGCCCTGATCGGGGAGGTGCTGTGGCAGTTTGAGCATTTCTATAAAATATACCTGCGAACGCAGGATCTGAGTGCCCTTGCAGAGGAATACAACGGTCGTCTGGTTAATCTGCACAGAAAAGTGAATGTGCTGGACCCGGAGAAACCGTTTGAGGGAATTGCGGCCGGAATCACACCGCGCGGCGAGCTGATTGTGGATACGGATGAGGGGAGCAGACTGGTTTCGGCGGGAGAAGTATCAGTGAGAGGAATTTATGGATATGTCTGACACGGGAAAAAGAGAGGACGTGGTGCTCTGCGGTGCAAGCGCATACAGCAGAAAATTTTATCTGAATGAGAAATTTGGAAATCTTCCGCAGCAGGTGAAAGACGAGCTGAAAATTCTGTGCGTGCTGTTTACGGAGGACGTCGGCGGGACATTGTGCCTCTTGTTTGATGCGGATGGAACACTGAAATTTCAGGCAGACTGTGACGAAGGGGATCTGCTCTATGACGGGATCGGGTGTGGTCTCAGGATCAGGGAACTGCAGCGGACAAAGCGGGAACTGCTTGAGGCACTGGAATTGTACTATAGAATTCTGTGGAAGAAAGAGAGCGTACCGGAGGGAGCAGGAACAGCCTGAGGCACTGGAATTGTACTATAGAATTCTGTGGAAGAAAGAGAGCGTACCGGAG
>CAMSQM010000029.1 GCA_947062675.1 uncultured Roseburia sp. | reverse complement strand
CGCGGAATCCGCTACCAGATATATGAGCGCTCCACACTGGAATCCACCTTCGTGACGCGCTCCACCGCCTACGGAAACATACGCATCAAAAAAAGTTCCGGCTACGGGATCGAGAAGGAAAAACCGGAATTTGAGGATCTGAAATCCGTTGTGCTCAAAAACGGATGTTCTCTCTCCCTCGACGATGTCACCAAATCCCTGCGCTGACCGCACGGTCATACTGTCATGCATTTCCATCCGGTCCGGACCACGCGCGGGCAGAAGTGTGTTTTCTTTCCACACTTCTGCCCGCATCTTTTTTTTAATGTTGAATATTTTTCTGCATTTGCTGAACTAAAAGGAGGTATTTTCCCATGTTAGAACCATTTTCCACTCAGGAACCCATCCGTATCACGGCAGCCGGCATCACCGTCACGCTCGACCCGGATACCCTGGTCTGCAGGATCGACACCCCGGCGCGCTCCTGGCAGCAGGATCCTGCCTTTGCGCCGCACATTCTTTTAAAAAACGGCAGCAGGCTTTTCTTTTCACAGGCCGGCTCTATCTGTCACCGCCATTATGACAGCGGCGTCGGCACCGGCATTCTGACTTCCTGCGAGGAATTTCACACGCCGGACGGCCCTCTCCCCTTTTCGTTCTCGACGCTCATCTGGATTGAGTCTGCCACCGGTTTTGTGCGCTTTGAGCTGATTCCCGGAAACGACGACTGTGAATTTGCCTCCATCCACTGGCCGGCCCCGTTTTCATTTCAGAGCCCGCGGTGGGATGCCGTCACCGTCATGCCCGTCATGCAGGGGCTTCTGATCCCGAACCTCTGGGAGAACGAAGTCCGCACGCTTCCCTTCCACGGACAGTTCTGCAGCGCGGACGCCTATATGCCATGGTTCGGACAGATCGAGGACAACGCGGGATACCTTGCCATCTGTGAGCAGCCCTGGGACGCCGGCTATCAGATCGACCATCCGGCCGGCGGGCCGGGCACCCGCGTGGGGCTTTATTATCTGCCCAGCCTTGGCAGACTCTCCTGCCGCCGCATAGCGCAGTTCCGGTTTTTTGCCTCCTGTGATTATAACGCCCTCTGCAAAGCCTACCGCACTTATGTAAAAGAAACCGGCCTTTTTACCACCCTGGCGGAAAAGAGCGCCCGCAATCCGCTGACAGACAGCCTGATCGGTTGTGCAATTGTACACAAAGGCATCAAAACACACGTATCCCCGGGGACTCTCTATTATGACAGCGAACATCCGGAGCGGAATGACCAGGTCATCCCGTTCCGCACGCGCGCGCAGGAAATCCGCCGCTATCATGATATGGGTCTGCGCAGACTTTATCTGCATCTGGACGGCTGGGGCGGACCCGGCTATGATAACCGGCATCCCGACTATCTGCCCGCCTGCAGCGAAGCCGGCGGCTGGGAGGCCATGAAGGAACTTTCCGATACGATCAAAGACTGCGGCTATCTGTTCGGCCTGCACGACCAGTACCGGGACTACTACATGGACGCCCCCTCTTTCGATCCCGAATTCGCCTGCCGGGCGACGGACGGCTCCATCCCCGATATGACCCGCTGGGCCGGCGGACGTCAGAGCTATCTGTGCGCAACCCAGGCGCCCTATTACGTAAAGCGCAATTTTGAAGAAGTCCTGCGCCACGGGATCCGTCTGGACGCCTCCTACCTGGATGTCTTTACCTGCAACGAGGGGGACGAATGCGCCAATCCCCGCCACCGCATGAGCCGCCGCGAATGTTTTGAGCGGCGCAGCGCGTGCTTTTCCTACCTGTGGTCAAAAGGGATTCTCCCCAGCTCCGAGGAATGCGGCGACTGGGCCATGCGCGAGCTGGTATTCTGCCACTACGGCCCGTATGATTTTATGCTGGCAAAACCGGGCACACCCCGCCGCGGCATCCCGGTCCCGCTATTTAACCTTGTCTATCACGACTGCATGATCCTTCCATGGCCGATGGACCGTCTGCCCGGCACCGAGGACTACATGCTCTATGCCCTGTTAAACGGCGGGGCCGCATACGTCGATAAAGACGGGGCCTATCCGGGCTGCGACGGAGCCTTCGACGAGGCACGCGAGCGGCGTCTCGAAGAAGAAATCTCCCGCTGGCAGGTGGTAGCCTCACTGCAGGAGCGGGTGGCAAAATGTGAACTGGTGCGGCACGAGCTGCTGGATACACGGGGCCGCCGGCAGAAGAGCACGTTCTCCGACGGGACCACCGTGACAGTGGATCTGGACAAAGGGACCTACGAAATAATCACCGGTTAGCGCTTTTTTTGCTTCCCCGCTGCTGCCTGCCGCAGACATACCGGAATATCAGAAATACGGCAAGAAAATTTCCGGCGAGAACGATTCCCGTCTCTCCCTTCGCAGCGGAGCTTCCCTCAGCCATCAGCCGGTAAATCTGCTGCGAATACGCATACTTTGCCGCCCTCCCGACTGCTTCATTGAACATGGAGAGCATCGGAAGAAACGAAAACACCATCATCACCGGCACGGAGAGGGACGCCGCGCTGGTCTGATTGCGGCTCCAGACCCCGATGGCTGCGCCGGCCACCAGCGAAACAGCTGTTCCGGCAGCCATCATCAGCAGAAACCAGGCCAGCTTTCCGCCGGAAAATCCCCCGCACACGGCAAACATACAGCTTCCCGCCATACCCGCCAGAAAAATGCATCCCCCCGTGCCCGCCAGATATTCAGCCGGCGTCACATCCGCCATCAGAAGTACCCGCAGCGTATTTTTCTCTTTTTCCTCCGCGATCACCGCCGACATGCCCGTCAGAGGCGCCATCACAAAATACATCGCCGCAAACATATAGATAAAAAAATGCTCCGGCAGTTCCTCCGGTTTTACCGAATACTCCATAATAGCTGCCAGCACCGGAAACAGGACAAACTGAATCAGAATAGTCCGGTTTCTCATAATATCCTTTCCCTGTTTGAAAAATACTGTCAGAATATGTCTCAGGCTCACTGGTCAATCCTCCTTCCCGTCAGCTCCATAAACACGGTTTCCAGATCGGGTTCCGTGGAATGAATTGTATCGATCTGCTCCCGGCGCAGATAATCCGCCACCGTCTCCGCCGCCTCTTTTGTGTGCGGCAGCACGACATTTTCCCCGCCGCTAAGGCGCAGCAGCAGTTTTTTCTGGTGATGATACCTCCGGCAGATCTCCTCCGGCGGCCCGTACTCAACAATCACTCCTCCGTTTAAAAGCGCCGTGTGATCACACAGCTTTGTGGCCTCCTGCATATTGTGCGTCGTGAGAAATACCGTCACACCGGCTTGTTTCTGCTGTCTTATCAGCCCGTGAATCTCTGCGGCAGTCTGCGGGTCAAGCCCGCAGGAGGGCTCATCCAGAAACAGAATCTGCGGCCCGGCGAGAACCGCCCTGGCAAACGAAAGCCTCTGGCGCATCCCTTTTGAGAGCTTTGACACGGCCGTATTTCTGGCTTCCCACAGACCGACTGCTCTTAAAATTTCCTCAATCCGGCTGCGCGGAACATTGTAAATCCGCGCGAAAAGATGCAGATTTTCATAGGCAGAAAACCGCTCGTACAGACCGCAGTCATCTGTCATCATCCCGGTCAGTGGGGCCCCTGCGCGGCCGGATGCGCCTCCGGCATTCCTGCGCGTCTTCCCCGCATGTTTTCCCGTTTCTATCCCGGAAAGATACGCTGTACCGGAAGTCTGCGCCAGCTGTCCGGTCAGGATCCGGATCAGCGTCGTCTTTCCCGCTCCGGACGGCCCGAGCAGCCCCAGGATCTCGCCTTTCCCGACATTCAGGGAAATATGATCGAGCACCATTTTTCCGTCAAAGTAATGTGTGATTTCTCTCAGTTCAATTGCGTTTACCATATCCTGCCCCCGTCTTTTCCTCCGCGCCTGTTTTTCTCCCGCTTTCTCTCTTTTGTTTCAGACGCTTTAGCGCCGCTTCCATTTTCCTGTTTTCAGCCCGTTCTTTCAGCGTCACGACCACCGTGCCGATTCCGAAACAGATTCCGAACGACAGAAAAAACATGGCCCACGGCTGCCATCTGTCGACCGGAAACCAGCCGCAGACAGCCACAAACACGATGATCACAATGGTATCTGCGGCAAGCATACAGACTGTCCTGAGCGGCAGAGACAACTTTTTAATTACCGCATCCGTAAAAAATAAATATCTCGCCGCCACCATAAAAACGGAGCTGAGAAGAAACTGAAACACCGTCGCAGCGGGCAGCCCCTCTCCTCCCAGCGCAAACATGGTAGAAAATCCCTCTGCCTCCTCTCCGAACAGTACGCAGAACACATTCAGAACCGTAATTGTAATGCCAAATGTCAGAAACACCTGTCCGGCATAGTCAAAAAATGTTTTTCTGTCTTCCAACTCATCTCACCCCCAGCCTTTTTTTCAGCTCCTCGGCGTACTGTCTCGAAACGATCAGCTGCTCCCCGTTCTCCATCGTAACGCGGATCCGGCGGTTGATATCCGACTTTAAGGACCGGATATAGCCGAGCTGTATCAGACAGGACCTGCCCGCACGGAAAAAACCGTACTCCGCAAGACGTTCTTCCAGCTCACAGAGCCTGAACGCCGATTCGTATACATCCCCGCCCGTATAGACAAACGTCTTCCTGTCCACCGACTCAATGTACATCACCTCATCCATTTTCAGAAAACAGGTTTCTTTCCCCTTTGTCACTACGAGCTGCTCTTCCAGCATCTGAAATCCTGACAGCATTTTCGCGAGCTCCGGAGTCAGACGGCGGCAGGAAACCGTGACCACCGTCTCCTCCAGCGTCTCGTCCTCATTAATAATAATTTTCAAGAGAACCTCCTTCCGTTTCTGTATCTGTTTTCTGTTCCGAAGATAACACAGGCGCGCTCTCACCGCAAGAGGCACGCGCGCAGGATGCCGCAGACGGCACACAGGATGCCGGAAACCGTACACAGCATGCCCGCCCCGGTTCCGGAAACCGTACACAGCATGCCCGGTTCCGGAACACGCCATTTCCCGCAGGACGCACGCCCGTTCCCGGCACGCAAAAAAGAGACCGCCGCATAAAAGAAACCAGACATAAAATCCGTTTTCCATGCGACAGCCTCTCTGTCAGGCAGATCTTCCGGAAGTCCCGATTCTCCCCGGATATGCCCTCTGTATTATTCTGTCTCACACGCTTTAAGAAGTTCCCTGATCGCCGCTTTATCCTGCATCCCGACCGCTTTCGTCTTAAACTGGCCCAGATGCATCACAATCAGCGTCGGAATACTCATCACCTGATATTTCAGGGAGAGCGCAGACTCCTCGTCCACATTGACTTTACAGAACTTAACTTTTCCGTCGAGCTCCTCCGCCATCTCGTCAATCACGGGAGACTGCATTCTGCAGGGCATGCACCACTCCGCCCAGAAATCAATAAGCACCGGAATCTTACAGGCCAGCACTTCCTGCTCAAAATTGTCATTTGTCACTGTCACAACTGCCATATTTTCCTCCTTTTCCGCCGTCCCGGGAACACCTCAGCCGTTCCCCGCGGCACAGCGCCGCACCGCTCTTCCGCGGTCCGGCTGATCCCTGATATTCTCCCTGCCCTTAAGACATTACGCCTAGCGTCCGAACTCCGAGAGGATAAGCCCCTCGTTGCGGTCCAGAACCATACCGACACTCCAGGCATTGACAAACAATAACAGTGGACGCCCTTTCAGATCCTGTATTTTCTTCATATCCGAGGTCCCTGCGAGCTTATCCATATTGATATCGTCATTTTCAATCCACCGGATGTGCTCATACGGCAGATTGTCCATCCGGATATCCACATTATACTCGTTTTCAAGCCGGTATTTTAAGACATCAAACTGAAGTACGCCGACCACGCCGACGATCACCTCTTCCATGCCCATCTGGTATTCCTGGAAAATCTGAATGGCTCCCTCCTGGGCAATCTGCTGCATTCCCTTCATAAACTGCTTGCGCTTCATCGTGTCAACCTGCCGCACCCTGGCAAAATGCTCCGGCGCAAAAGTGGGAATTCCCTCAAACCGGAACGGCTTTGCCGTCGTGATCGTATCGCCGATTGAAAAAATGCCGGGATCGAACACGCCGATAATATCGCCCGCATACGCCTCCTCGACGATATGGCGTTCCTGAGCCATCATCTGCTGCGGCTGGGAAAGCTTTATCTTTTTATTGCCCCCCTGCACGTGAATTACCTCCATGCCGGCGGTAAACTTCCCGGAACAGATGCGCATAAATGCAATACGGTCGCGGTGCGCCTTATTCATGTTTGCCTGGATCTTAAACACAAAAGCGGAAAATGTCTCCTCAAACGGGTCCACGCTACGTTCATCCGCCTTCCGGGGCAGCGGAGAAGACGTCATCTGCAAAAAATGCTGGAGAAATGTCTCGACCCCGAAATTCGTAAGCGCCGAACCGAAAAATACCGGGGAAAGCTCCCCCTTCGCCACCAGCTCCATGTCAAACTCCGCGCTGGCGCCGTCCAGCAGTTCGATCTCCTCGAGAAGCTTCGCCTTTGCCTCCTCCCCGATCTCGTGCGCGAGCGCCGCGTCGCCGATATCCAGCTGCTTTTCCGTTCCCTCTTTCGTACCCTTTAAGGTGTCGGAAAAAAGACGTACCTTTCCGGTGTCACGGTCATAAACGCCCTTAAAACCTTTTCCGGATCCGATCGGCCAGTTGACGGGGCAGGTCGCGATGCCGAGCTCCTTTTCAATCTCGTCGAGCAGGTCAAAGGTATCGTTTGCATCACGGTCCATTTTGTTGATAAACGTAAAGATGGGGATATGGCGCATCACGCAGACCTTAAACAGCTTGCGTGTCTGCGCCTCGACGCCCTTGGAGCCGTCAATAACCATCACCGCCGAATCCGCCGCCATCAGCGTGCGGTACGTGTCCTCCGAGAAGTCCTGATGTCCCGGCGTGTCCAGGATATTGATGCAGTACCCGCCGTAATGAAACTGAAGCACGGAGGAGGTGACGGAGATTCCTCTCTCCTTCTCGATCTCCATCCAGTCAGAGACGGCGTGGCGCGCCGTAGCCTTGCCCTTCACGGAACCGGCCAGGTTGATCGCGCCTCCGTAGAGCAGAAACTTCTCTGTCAGCGTCGTCTTTCCGGCGTCCGGGTGCGAAATGATTGCAAATGTGCGCCGCTTTTCAATTTCTTTTCTCAAATCACTCAAAATTCATTGTTCCTCCGGATTCTATAGAATATCCTTCTGGCACTATAGCATATTCTGGAAAAAAAAGCAAAAAGTTCACCTGTGCAGTCTTAATTTCATCCAGTACAGCTTTTCTCCCGAAAAATACAGCCCCAGCGACTTCTGAAGCCGCATGGAAATCTCATTTCCCTCTTCGATCTGGCAGTACGGCGTAAATCCGCACTCCAGAATCCCGTTGACCACAAAAGTCTCCAGCGCCTTTCCCAGTCTTTTTCCCCGGTGTTCCGGAAAAACAGTCAGCATCCCGATGCTTCCTTCTTTGTGTATCCCGGCAACCCCCAGGAGCTCTTCCCCGTCAAAGGCCCCCCACATCTGCTCTCTTCTGATCTGGTCATCCAGATACTCCCTGTCCACAGAATCATAATGCTCCGCCACACAGGAAAGATGCTCCGGGCCAAGCGGCCTGATCGCAGGCAGACCTTCCTCCGCCCCTTCGCCGGATCGGATAAGCCCCGACACCGGCAGTTTTACGTTTCCCGTGTACACGGCCTGGCGGCATTCCATCAGCACTTCGGCCTCGTACTGCCGCCGCGCCTCCTCTGCCATAAAATCCTGATGCAGCGCCAGAAGTATCTCCTGCACGCAGCGCCCTCCGGCGTGCTCACACAGAGCCGCCAGCGCAGCCAGACCTTTCGGGACACTCTCCGCTGTGTGAAAATAAGCGCCGCTGTTCTTATCATACAGACAAATATCCGCTCCATCCGCACAGATCAGCTCCGCCTGCCCTCTTGCGATCAGTTCCGTCATGTCTGTGTGGTGGAGCTTTTCACGCCGCAGCACGCCCAGGCAGGCTTCCAGCCTCTGATACTGCCGGTACAGATCCGGGCGCCTTGCGCCGGTGCGCTCCACAGACTGCCCAAGACGCCACTCTCTTACTTTTTTCCGGTCTCCGGAGAGGAGCACTGCCGGAACTTTTCTGCCGTTCCATTCGGCGGGCCTTGAATACTGCGGATATTCCAGGAGATAGCCGTGAAAGGTTTCCGTCTCCGCGGACATCTGATTATTCAGCACCCCCGGAACCAGGCGTCCGACGGCGTCCGTGAGCACCATTGCGGGAAGCTCACCGCCGGTCAGCACATAATCCCCGATGGAGACATAATCTGTCACAATCTCCTCGAGCACGCGCTCGTCAACGCCCTCATAGTGACCACAGAGCAGGATAAGATCCTGCTCTTTCGCCAGCTCTTTCGCCAGCTCCTGGGAAAACAGCCTTCCCTGGGGCGTGAGATAAACCGTCCGGACGCGCGCGCCTGATTTTCCCCGGCCGATCCGGTCCGCCACAGACTTCCACGCGTCATAGACCGGCTGAGCCTGCATTACCATTCCCGCCCCGCCGCCGTAGGGATAATCATCTGTCTTCCTGTGTTTATCCAGCGTGAAATCCCTGATATCCACCGCGCTCACCGACAGAATCCCCCTCTCCAGGGCGCGGCCGATCACACTTTCCGAGAGGCCGTGCATCACCATTTCCGGAAATAATGTCAGTATATGAAAATGCATCTTTTCTGCCTCCCTCCCGGATCCAGCCGGAAAATCAGATCTTTTTACCACATAATGATCCGCATCGTCACAAAAATATTAATCCCCCAGCTGACTACGCTGATCACAACCGCAATGATTCCGATGACCAGCGCCGCCGTCGCCATTCCTTTTTTCGGGGAATTCTTTGCCTTGTTTCCATATGTAATGCCGAGCGCACCGAAAATCACACCGATCAGCGGAACAATTAATCCCGCGATCAGTCCGATCAGGGCAAATATCAGCGCCATCGTCGCATAGCGCGAGGTATCCGTCCCCCGCACATAGACCGGCTGCCCTGCGCCCTGCATTCCGGGAACCCCCGCATCCTGCGGCAGAGGCTGATACAGCAGGCTGATCAGCTCCTCGATATCTTTTTTATAGGCATTCTTCGGAACACATCCCATCCAGCCGGTCATGGCATTTTCTCTTCCATACACCCCCGGCAGCCAGCAGTTCCGCGTCCACGCCTCCACGTGGAAAACCCCGTTCTGATATCCCCATGAAAGGAACTTTGGGATCTCGATCAGCCCGCCTCCGGCGCAGTATACCTGCTCTCCTTTAAATTCTCCCAGCCGGAATCCGTGTTTGCCCAGAAAATCCGTCATAATATACTGTACGAAATCATCCGGACGGTCCAGCTGCACTTCCCTGATATATCTTGCCATTTTCTTTCCTGTCTCCTGTTTTTACTGATCCTGCTTCTTTTTCAGATTGACTTCGCGCAGACCGGGCAGCAGATGTACCTGCACGCGGCCCTCGCCGGGCTTTATCTCCCAGATGCACTGCCTTATCGCCGGAATCAGTATTTCCTCTCCTGCCGGCCCCCGGACGACATAGACATCATTCGCACCGGTCTGCAGCACATTGCTGATCTTCCCGAGCTCTTCCCCCTCGTCCGTGAACACCGCAAGACCGATCAGATCCGCGATAAAATATTCATTTTCTGCCAGTTCCACCGCGTTTTCACGGGTGACAAAGAGACCTTTCTGCCTGAATTTCTGAACTTCACTGATGTCGCTAATCCCTTTGAAACTGAGAATGACCAGATTTTTAAAAAAACGGACTCCCGCAATCTCAAGCTCCTGTTTTTCCTTTCCCGTGTCCAGAATAACCGTCTTCAGCTTCTTAAAACGCGCGGGATCATCTGTCGTTGGAAATACTTTAACCTCTCCCCGCAGCCCGTGAGTTGTCGTGATAATGCCGACCTGCAGCAAATCTTCCATCTGTTTCCTCCTGTAATTCAGTCAGCCATGACGAAAAAAGCTATCCCCCGGAGCGTATAAAACACCTCACAGTCGGGATAGCCGAAAGATTACTGAACGATTTCCACAATAACCTTTTTTTCTTCTTTTGAGGCAGCAGCCTTCACAACGGACCGGATTGCTTTCGCGATGCGGCCCTGCCTGCCGATCACCTTGCCCATATCGGACTGCGCCACGCGCAGCTCCAGCACAATGGCTCTCTCATTTTCCGTCTCAGTCACAACGACCTCGTCCGGAGCATCGACAAGCGCTCTGGCGATTACTTCAACCAGCTTTTTCATCCGTTCCACCTCACTAATCCTGTCTGGTGATACCGGCCGATTTGAAAATCCGCGCCACGGTATCCGTCGGCTGTGCTCCGCAGGCTAACCATTTCTTTGCCAGTTCCTCGTTCACATGATACTCGGTCGGATCTTTGGTCGGATCATAGCTCCCGATCTCCTCGATACATCTTCCATCCCTCGGGGATCTGGAATCTGCAACCACGATTCTATAAAAAGGAGCTTTTTTCTTTCCCATTCTTCTCAGACGAATCTTTACAGCCATCTCTCTCACCTCCTTCATCTGTCAGGTAAATCTATACGGGAACGCAACGCGTTCCCCGGAAAGCGCACTGCGCCGGTTCCCTCTCTCAAAACGGAAGCCCTTTAAAAATCCCCCGTCTGCCCTTTTTCATCATGCCGGGCATCTGCTTCATCATTTTTTTCATCTGCTCAAACTGCTTTACAAGACGGTTAACCTCCGCGATATCGACGCCCGCGCCCTGTGCGATCCGGCGTTTCCTGCCCGGATTTAACAGAGAGGGATTCTGCCTCTCCTTCGGGGTCATCGAGTATATGATCGCCTCGGTGCGCGCCATGCTCTTCTCGGCTGCCGTCTCGTCGATCTCCGGCATTTTTGCGCCGCCCAGCCCCGGCATCATGCCAAGGACACTGGTAAGCCCCCCCATCTTCTTCATCTGGCCCATCGACTCCAGATACATCTCAAAGTCAAACTCGTTCCGGCGCATCTTTTCGCCGAGCTTCTTTGCCTTCTCCTCGTCGAACTCCTCCTGCGCCTTCTCAATCAGCGTGAGCACATCGCCCATGCCAAGGATTCTGGACGCCATCCGGTCCGGATAAAACTGCTCAAGGTCCGAGAGCTTCTCTCCCATTCCCGCGTAGAGAACCGGCCTGCCGGTCACTGCCCGGATCGAGAGCACCGCACCTCCCCTGGTATCTCCGTCAAGCTTTGTCACAATCACGCCGTCTATTCCGATCTTTTCGTCGAACTGCTTTGCGACATTGACCGCATCCTGTCCGGTCATGGCGTCCACCACCAGAATCGTCTGGTGTACCGCGACAGCCTCCTTGATCTGCACCAGCTCTGCCATCATATCCTCGTCGATGTGAAGACGTCCGGCTGTGTCAAGAATTACAATCGTATGATCGTGTCTGTTCGCGTGCTCAACCGCCGCCTTCGCAATATCGACGGGCCGGTTCTTATCTCCCATCGCAAAGACTTCCACGCCCTGCTTCTCCCCGTTGATCTGAAGCTGTTCGATCGCCGCGGGGCGATAGACGTCACAGGCTGCAAGAAGGACCTTTTTTCCCTTCTGCTTAAACTTTCCGGCAATCTTGGCCGTCGTGGTCGTCTTGCCGGCGCCCTGGAGACCCGCCATCATAATCACGGTGAGCGCCCTGCCCGGCTGCAGCTCAATCTCCGTCGTCTCCGAACCCATCAGACGGATCATTTCCTCGTTCACGATCTTGATGACCATCTGCCCCGGATTGAGCCCGTTCATCACGTCCTGACCGATCGCGCGCTCCTGCACATCCTTTACAAACTGTTTTACCACCTTGAAATTGACGTCGGCTTCCAGCAGCGCAAGCTTAACCTCCCTGAGGGCAGTCTTTACATCTGCTTCCGTCAGGCGGCCTTTGCTCCTTAAATTCTTAAAAACATTCTGAAGTTTTTCTGACAGACTGTCAAATGCCATCTATAGCTCCTCTAATATCTGACCGGAAAGCCGTTTGATCTCTCCGATTCCTTCCCCGTCCTGCGCACCGCCGTCACGGCCGGCCTGAAATCCTTCCGCAAGAACCTGTATCTGCTCAACTTTCTGACGGATGGATAAAAACTTTCTGACCAGGTGAAGCTTCTCCTCATAGCCCGCAAGCGTCCGCGTGCAGCGCTTCACCATGTCATGCACTCCCTGTCTGCTGATTCCCTCCTCTTCCGCGATCTCGCTGAGCGATAAATCGTTGAAAACAAAATCCGCGTAAATCTTCCGCTGATGATCATTCAGCAGCTCGCCATAAAAATCATAGAGATATGCCTGCTCCAGTTTTTCTTCCATTTGTTATCACCTGGGACAGAATACCACAGCAGAAAGCAGATGTCAAGTATTTTCCCATGACACCATCACTCCCGGTCTTTTTCCACTTTTCACCTGTTTTGCCGGCCTTCCCGCAGAAAAACAAAAACAGCATGACAGAAACAGGCGAAGTGTGCTATACTCCCATCAGAATCATCCGGGGAAAACAGCAGAATGCGCACAATCCCCGCATACGGAGGTAAATCCATGAAACCGACAATCCGTTCTTTTACAGCCGGGGAGCTGACGGAACTTGCTCTCCTGGCAGAAACGCTTAACGCGCGGCGGAAAACAGGGTCTGCTTTCTGCTGCTCTCTGGCAGAGGACATCCGGAAGGATTTCCTGAATACAATGGAATACAACTTTGTCTTCCGGGAAGGCGGCGTCCCGAAAGGATTGTTCTGCTGCTTCCCGGATCCGGAAAAAAGAAACGCTGACTGCTCACTGCTGGTGGACGCCACGGGGGAGGATTATTTTTCCATCGCACACGCGCTCATCTCCGCCGGCAGGGACAGGCTCGGGCCCGGAATGGCCTGCACTTTTTTCTTTCCCGCGGAAAACAGGGACTGCCGCAGCTTTCTAAAGCGCGCAGGGGCACGGCAGCAGGTAAATGAGTATGTCCTCCATCTAAGGCGCGGGGACTGGATGGCCGCCCGCAGTCAGGCGGCGCCTCCCCGTCCCCTCGGGAGCGGGGAACACGACGCTTTTGCCGCCCTCCATGACACCATCTTTCCCGGCGTATACGCCTCCGGAAAAGACATCCTGGCAGATTCCGGAAAAACACGGATGATATATGTCATTCCGGATGAATCAGGCCTGGCGGCTTACGGCGTCCTGAAGCTCCGCGAAAACAGGCAGGCAGTCGCTGAGATGGTGGGTGTCCGCAGGGACGCCAGGAGACAGGGCTATGGACGGGCCATCCTGGATGTTCTCGCCCGGCACGCGTTTTTTCAATATGATTCCGGCACGCTGGAACTGATCGTGGACGCAGACAATGAAAATGCCCTCTCCCTGTACCGGAAAACGGGTTTCCGGATCGCGCAGGAAAACAACTGTTTTATCCTCCGCTAAAAACGGAAGGGCACTTTAAAATTTTTTGGACAGACAAAAGCCGGGAATCTGTATCACAGATTCCCGGCTCCGCATTATTCCTAATGATTCCTATCTCTCCAGATACCGGTCCAGTCCGGCCTGTTTCAGTTCAACACATCGCGCAAGGTTCATCCCCTCGAGCGTTTTGATATACTCATCCCAGTCTGCGCCGCTGACATCCAGCACGCCGGAGATAAACTGGTTGGAAGCTTCCTTGACATAAGTCTGAATATCCGTGTAGCTGGAAGCAAATTCCACGTTCTCCTCACGGGTCAGGGAAAGTCCGGTCGGCATCACCCAGTCGTCAAGGTGATCATCCGCAGCCCAGATATCATACGACTCAATATCCTTCTCTGCCACCACGACAAGCTCCCTCGTCCAGTCATAATGACTCGGAATCTGGGACGGAACCAGAGCCTTTGTGATCAGCGCCTGCGTGATCGTCAGCCCCTCCGAATTGTTCATAATCTCGTCCGTGTACTCAATGCTTCCGTCTTCCGCATAATTGAAAGTTTTTCCTTCAATTCCGTAGTTGGCAAGCGCGGCGCCCTCTTCGGTAAACAGATAATCCATCCACTGCATCGCAAGTTCCTTGTGCTCTGAGTCCGCCGAAATCGCAAGTCCGCCGGCCGCCATGTAGGTATCCGGAATCCGGATATGCGTCGTATCATCTTTATTCATCTTCGGCCCCGGAAGCGCCTTCACCACCATACCCGGAACGCTCGCCTCATACAGTGACGCCATCGTGTACATGGAATACCAGACTCCGGACTGCTCCGTGGTCGCCAGCTCTGTGTCCACGAAAAACGCAGAGTTGGTCATAAAGTCCGGATCAATCAGCCCTTTTGTATACCAGTCGTGCATCTTTGTGAGGTATGCGCGCCACTCATCCGTCGCAAAACCGGCCACCACCGTACCGTCCTTATTGATAAAATCACCCGTCGTGCCAAAACCGGCAGCCATTTCACCGAACGCATAATTTCCGTTTGCGCTGAGCGCCAGCGGCGCATAACAGCCCTTCTTCTCCTTAAACTGTGTCAGCACATTTTCAAGATCGTCGTAGGTCACCGGCGTCTCCAGCCCGAGTTCATCCAGCCAGTCCTGGCGAATCTGCATTCCGACCCAGGGGCCCTGCGGCTCTGTGTTTAAAATACCGATATATGCAACCCGCCCGGAGTCCGTCACCGAATCTTTCATAAATCTGGGGTCAGACTGGCGGACCTGATTATAGTTGTAAAGATATGTGTCCAGGTACGGGGTCAGATCCAGATAATAGCCGTCGTCGATCGCCGCGTCCATCCCGTCCGGATAGAGTGTCGGCATGCAGATCATATCCGGAAGCTCGCCGGAAGAGATCATCAGATTGTATGCCGTCGTCTCCTCGCCTGACGGAGGAACTTCAAATTCGATATGTACCCCGGTCCGTTTCTCCATCTCCTGGAAAAATTCACTCTTGTTGTAATCATCAAGAATCGTAAAAAAATTCGCATCCGCGGTAAGCCATATCTTCAGCGTCACCGGCTCGTCTGTGAGCGGAAGCTTTATGGTACCGTCATAGTCGCCCGCGGCGATGCCCTCCGTGCCTGCCGGCTGACCCGCACCGCTCTCCGCCGGTTTGCTTCCGCATCCCGATGTGAGACCGGAGCCATCACAAGCAGACTGCTGATTACTCTTTTTCTCTTCATGATATAATTTCTCCCTTCCCTGAGTCTTAAAATATAATATACATAAAATTTACCGCACACAGGTCCGGAGAAAAAGCGTCAAAATTATCCACACGCATATTTTTGCATTTATTCAGCAGCACCATTTTTTATGTACAGGTCAGAAATATGGTTTTTCCTCTCTTTTCTTGTGACAAAACCATTCTTTTGGTATAATGTAGTGAGAATTTTGCGGTAATTATATATTACAATTGAAGGAGAACTGGTCATGATTTCAAAACTGACCCCGAAAACAATCGCCGGCAGCCTGTTTCCCGGCTTTTTAAAAGAGCACAAATTTCTTTTCCTGACCTACCTGGTCATGATTTTTATCCCTCTTTTTGCTTTTATCACCTGTATTTTCAACACAAATTCAATCATGAGAAAGGATGCGCACCAGTACCAGAGCAGTATTCTGGATCATGAAAAATCAATCTGTGATAATCTGATTCACAGCGCAAAAACAGCGGTCACCACAGCCGCTCTGGAACCCGGCACCAGACATCTGCAGAAGGAGACGGTCTTTTCTCCGGACTCAATGCTGCTTGTCTCAAAGCTGTCCGCCATCCTCTCCGACCTGAAAAACAGTTACTCCTGTATCGACAGTCTGGGCGTCTATTTCTGCAGCAACAACTCCTTTGTGACAGACGCCAAGCGGTACGCACCGGCCATATACGACGCGTACCTTGCAAAATACAACCTGTCCGTTGAGACGTTTACTGGACAAACCACAGATTACACAGGATACCTGCTCCTGTCCTCGGAAACACAGACCTGGCTGCTGCTGTACCAGAACCTCTATGACTATAGTTTAAAAAAGAGGACTGCCGTCACCTATGCCATAATTCCGTGGACGGCTGTGGCCAGAGAGATCCGCTACCTTGAAATGGCCAAAGGCGAGGTTTTATTTCTGCTGGACCAGAACAATACGCTGTTTGGCTGTTCCGATAATTCCATTTCCCGGGACAGCCTCCCGGATTATGAAACACTGGTGCAGCACTCCGGCGCGGGCGGGGACGTCTTTTTGAATTCCCCGGACGGCACCGCCCTGATCTCCGGGGTCGCGTCGGACGAACTTGATCTCTACTATGGCATGTACCTTTTAAAAAACCGCTTTTACCGCGAGGTCAACCTTCTTATTTTCAAATACTGCTCGGGACTTGCGGTGAGCATCCTGACCGGTGTCTGCGTCGCTTTTTACTTTACAAAAAAGTACAGCGCCCCGGTCACCCACCTTCTGTCCCTGATCGACGACAGTCAGCGGAAAAATACCAGCATTGTGCTCTCTGAGAGTTACCGCAGACTGGAAGAAACGCTCCTGACGCTTCTGAAGGACAACCGCAGACTGTCCCGCCAGGTATATTTTCACAATGAGACCGTCTTTGAGATGACTCTCAGCGGTTTCCTGAAAGGGATTTATCCAAATGAGGACTGGATTCTGGAATTTCACGACAGTGAACCGGAACTTTGCGGCATTGATGATTATCAGGTTGTTCTGTTTCATTTTACGGGAATCGAATCGTGCAAATTTATCCGCCTGCAGCGGGAGAGCCGCGAGTCCTACTCCCTGCTCGTCTTCTCCCTGAAAAATGTGATTGACGAGGCATTCCTCCGGAAGGGTGAGAAAGACCCCAGCGGTGTCAGCATATTTATGGACAATACGATTATGTGTCTGCTTCCGGCCTGCAGAGACGAGGACGGACAGAACCTGCTGATTTCCAGGGCGGATACCTGCATTGATTTCTTTCAGAAGCTGTTTGAGCTCGACTGCTGTGTCGCGGTCAGCAGCCCGCACACGCTCTGGACCGAGCTCTCCGAGGCGTATGAGGAGGCGTATATGACCATGGCCCACACGGCGTTCTGGAAAGACGGAGCCGCCGTCAGCTTCTATTCCGCAGGCGCTAAAGCCACAGCCCCCGACGGAAGCCGGCTGCTTCTGCTCAAAAAGAAGCTCTCCAACGCCCTGATTGTCAACAACTATGCCATGGCGGAAGAACTGATCGGCGAAATTACCGAGACCTGTTTTCTGCACGACATCCAGTATTTCACCTACAATCAGTGCCAGTCCTACGCCCTGATCAGCATGCTTCTGGACAAACTGAGCGATACCGGAATGAATGCCGGCATAAAAACCGCCTATTCCTCACGTCTGCTGCACGCACACTCCACTGAGGAATTAAAACAGGTTATCCTGGATATTTTCGGTGATATCTGCGATTATCACAGCGAAAACAGCACCGACGACGCCTGGGCGGAATCCATCAAACAATACATCCGGGACAATTATTCCCTCCCGGAACTCAATGTGACATATATCGCGGAACATTTTTCTGTTTCCGCGGCACATATCGGAAACAGGTTCCGGAAACTCACCGGAACCGGGATTCTCGATTATGTACATATGGTCCGCCTGACCAGATGCAAGGAGCTGCTTGAGAAGGGATGCACCATCAAAGACTGCGTCAGCGCAACCGGATACACCGACATCAAAACACTGCAGCGCGCTTTCAAGCGCTATGAGGGACTCACTCCGGGACAGTATAAAGAGACAAACCGCAAAAACTCCGGATGAACATCTCAGTAACAGGGTCTTTCCTGAATTAAAGTAAAAAACGGGGGAATTCCATCCGGAATTCCCCCGCCCCTCTGCCGTCTCTTCCGGCTGAAAAGTGCAAGGAATGTGCGCTAGAAAGGCCTCTTTAACTTCTCCCGCAGCGAAATCGTCACCTTCTCCACAGTCAGACCAGCCGCGCCGAAATACAGTCTGATGTAATGGCTGCTCCCGAATATCACACCGAGATCCCTCTTTTCCGTGATCCACTCTCCCTGCGAACCGCGGACGCTCACAGTCATCTTTAACAGATTATCGTAGAACACCGAGACCGGAAGCTGTGCCAGTTCGCCCAGATCTGATTTCATCGTGAACGAAATATCATACAGTCCCATCTCCGGCACCGTGATTCCGAACACAATGCTGTTCCCCTTCGCAGTATCCCAGTCTGTTCCGGGCACCGTTACGGTATTCGTCTCCTCATCCGCCGCGTAATACACCAGATCATCCGCTGAAAAATCGTCGTCGCTGCCTGCCCTGCGGTCTTTTCGCTCTTCCTCGTCAATCAGATCCAGTTCATAGAGCATCGCAGGGCTCTCTAAGATAAATCCCAGGATGTTTGCCGCATTCCGCTGCAGCTGCGCCCGGCTGATCACGCCGCCCGCGAGCGCCTCCGCCACGTTATCCTGTGACAGATCGCCGGCGTCCGTACTCACCATAAACAGGTCATTCTGGGCCGCCACCATCACGGCGCGGTTCCTCATATCGCATGCCTCTCCCTCCGTGTTGGCTCCCGCCCACCAGTCTGTCATTACGATGCCTGAAAATCCCCATTCCCCGCGCAGAACCGTCGTATTCAGGTCATAATTTCCGGCTGTCCAGATCCCGTTGAGCGGTCCGTACGTCGTCATAACAGAGCGGCAGCTGCCTTCTTTTACTGCAATCTCAAAACATTTCAGATACAGCTCACGGAGCGCCCGTTCCGACACCACCGCGTCCACATCCCTGCGGTGTGTCTCCTGATTATTCGTGCTGAAGTGTTTTATGGTTCCGGCTGCGCCTGAACCGTGTATGCCGCGCAGCTGGGCTGCGCCCATTTTTCCGGTCAGCAGCGGATCTTCCGAAATATACTCAAAATTGCGCCCGTTTAACGGATTCCTGTGGAGATTCAGCCCCGGACCGAGCAGTGTGTCAATGCGGTTCTTCCGCAGCTCAAGCCCTGCATACTCATACAGCTCCTGCACCAGTTTCTGGTTGAAGGTTGCTCCCAGGAGCGTTCCGTTCGGCATGGAAAATGCTTTTGTCCCGCAGTCCATCCGGATTCCGGACGGGCCGTCCGCACAGCACGCAGCGGGAATCCCGAAAGACCGCAGGGACTCTGTGAGTCCTCCGAACGCGGACGCCGTTCCGGGCGTTACCTTCGGGCTGCACATCCCCTCCCCGCGGAACAGACACATCAGATCCTCATCGCTCAGCTGCCCGATAAACATTTCCATGGAAATTGTTTTCTGAAATACATCGCCGAGACGGTATCCGAGATCTCCGGTGTACTCGATCTCCGTCGCGGGAAGCTCTCTCTGTCTTGTCTGCGGGTCCACCGTGCGCAGCGGAACCGGCTCCGGAACCGGCCTGAAGCCATCCCCGTCCCCGCACGGTCTGATCCGCTCAAACGACAGTACCGGCGCCAGCGCCTCCTCCAGCTCTTCCACAACCGTAAACTCTTTTTCTATTCTGCCGGCCGGCACCGCACTGCGGACGTCCTGCCCGGCAAAAAATTCGTACACACCTTCCTCCAGCACGTAACAGCTCTTATGCCCGGTTACCCCGCTGTCATCATAGGAGGCAAACGCATATACCGGTATGGTAATCACCAGCGTCTCCATCCCGCCCGGGGCAAGATTTTTCGTCTTTTCAAAACCCGCCAGAACGCGCTCCGGTTTGCCAAGCCGCCCCTGCGGCGCCTTCACATAGACCTGTACCACTTCTTTTCCGGACACATTGCCCGTGTTCGTGACCTGAAACTCCAGGGAAACGGCATCCGCCCCGCTCTCCTTTACAGTTCCTGAAATCTGAAACGTGGTGTAAGAGAGACCATACCCGAAGGGATAGAGCACCTTATCTTTTGCAAACGTCTCAAAGTAGCGATAACCCACATAAATATCTTCCCTGTAAAAATTACGAACGGCATCCCCGAAATCCGCCGTGGACGGGTAATCCGCGATATCCCGGGCAATCGTATCCGGAAGCTTCCCGCACGGATTCACCCTGCCTGTGAGCACATCCGCAACGCCGTTTCCGCCTTCCTGACCTCCCTGCCACACATACATGACAGCGGACGGCTTCAGCTCCTCCACCCATTTCATGTCGATAATATTGCCGGTGTTCAGAAGCACCGCCGTGCGCTCAAAACGGCTGCACACCGCCCTGATCAGCTCATATTCCGCGGCGGTCAGAAGATAGCTTCCCTCTTTTGCCTGATTATCCTGATCCTCTCCCGCCGTGCGTCCGATCACCACAAGCGCGATATCCGCATCCGCCCCCGCCGCAAGGAGCTCCTCTGAAACAGGCATTTCTTCCTGCGCCCAGGGTACCTGTCCCCAGCCCGCCCCTTCGTCGAACGGATGCTCTTTGATCCAGTCCTCATACAGCCGCAGAACTTCCTCATTCAGAACAATCTCTTTTTCCGCCCGCAGCGCGTCGAGAATCCCCGTCACATATCTGGTGTTGACCAGACCGCCCGAGCCCAGACCACTCTTATAATAACTGTGCGCAATCCTCCCGAAAACCGCCACGCGGTCTCCCTTACCGAGCGGCAGCGCACAATCCTCATTTCGCAGAAGGACACATCCCTCCGCAGCGGCAGCCCTCGCCGCTGCCGCATATTCTTCCTGGTTCAGAAAATACTTTCCCATCTTCTCTGCTTTCCTCCATCTCTTTTCCGGATCCTTATCCCTTTACCGCTCCGATCATAACGCCGGACTCAAAGTATTTCTGTATAAAAGGATAAAATGCAAATATCGGCGCCGTGGACACAACAATCGTACAGTACTTGATCAGCTGCTTATAAAGCGTCAGATCCCCGGTCACATCCGTCGCGCTCATATTCGTCGAGGACGAGGTATCGCCCGTGATCAGAATCTCCTTAATGATAATCTGCAGCGGGTAAAGCGTGCGGTCCCTCAGGTACACAGCCGCCTGGAACCAGGAATTCCACTGCATAACCACATAGTACAAAATAACGGTCGCCAGGGTCGCCTTAATCAGCGGCAGCATAATCTGAAACAAAACCACCATATGTCCCGCGCCGTCCAGCATGGCAGATTCCACCAGACTCTCCGGAACCGACTTCATCGCCGTGCGTATCAGAATCAGGTACATCACGGAAAAACAGCCGGGAAGAATAATCGCCATCCGGTTATTATACAGATGCAGAAACTGTGTGTTGATAATATAGGAAGAGATCATACCTCCGTTAAACAGCATGGTGAAAGATGCAAAAAGCATAATTGCGTCCGCCCAGAGCACCCCCTTGATCGCCGTCACATACGATATCATAACTGTGATCAGGAGTCCGATGATCGTCGTCGCAACACAGTAAATAATTGTGTTCAGATATCCGCTCCAGATCTCTTTGTTCTGAAATACCATATTATAGCCGTGAAAGTTAAATCCCTTGATGCGCGTAATCACTCCCGTCTGCGCCATCACCCAGGCCGCGTCGGAAAACGAAGCGCAGACAACATGCCAGATCGGCATAACACAGATCACAATCACAAAGACAAAGAACAAAGCATTCACCGTGTCGAACACTTTTCCACCGATAGATTTTTTCCGTCTCATTATTTATCTCCCTTCCCGTCAGAACAGACTTGTCTCGGTATACTTTTTACTCATCTTATTGGAAAGAACCAGCAGTCCAAAGTTAATCAGAGAGTTGAATAAGCTTACAGCCGTAGAGTATCCGTAATTGAATTCCTCAAGACCTTTCCGGTACACATAGGAAGAAATAATATCCGCCGTCTCGTATATCTGGGAATTGTACAAAAGGATCGTCTTCTCATAGCCCACGCCCATCATACTTCCGATCTTCAGGATCAGCATAATAATGATTGTGGAAGAAATTCCGGGAATGGTGACGTGAAGCGTCTGCTTCCATCTGTTTGCCCCGTCAATCTCAGCCGCCTCATACAGTTCCTTATCCACTCCGGAAAGCGCCGCAATATAGATAATACTTCCGAATCCAAGTCCCTGCCACAGGTCGGAGATAATGTATATCGGTCTCCAGTACTCCGGCAGACTTAAAAGGTTCTGGTTACTCCCCGTAAAGAGGGCCACAATCGAGGTGATCGCCCCTTTTGAGGAACAAAAGTCCACAATAATACCGGAAATGACAACCATCGATATAAAGTAAGGCATATAGCTGATTGTCTGGATCGTCCTCTTGAACCTCGTGCTCACAATCTCATTGAGTAAAAGCGCAAAAATGATCGTAATCGGGAATTCAATGACCAGCTGCAGCACGCTGATCCAGAGCGTATTTTTCATCGTCCTGGGAAAATAAAAGGACGTAAAGAAATCGGTAAAATTCTTTAAACCAACCCACTGACTGCCAAAAATACCGTTTTTCGGCTTATAGTCCTCAAACGCCATCAGAAGACCGCCCATGGGAAGGTATGCGAACAGTATCAGGCATATTATCGCCGGAACCGCCATCAGGTACAGCTTACCGTTTCTCTGAAAATCCTTGCGGATCGCCTCTTTTGTATACTTTTTGTCTTTCTGTTTTGCTGTCTTCACGTCTTCCTCCTTCCTGAGCTCAGTGCTGAGCATTCTCCATGGCAGTTTTCATAAGGCGCTCGAAAACCGGTCCCATATGCTTTGCCAGAGCCGGAATCAGCTCCGCATCAAAATTCGTCCGCAGCCCAGTCTCTCTGCCGAACACCATGGTGTGCTCCGCGTCCGGCGTGCTTGCCGGCCATCCCAGAATGCCATCGTGTCCGGGGGCTCCCGTGCGGGCAAATGCCATAACGCTCTCAAAAATCTCCTGCTCCAGGCGCTCTGTGACTCCCTCGACCCAGGCTACCGGAACGAGCTCCGTATTGTGGAAGAAGAACGGGATATCGGCACAGTGCCAGGGTGTCTTTCCCCCGTCAATTGATAAATCCAGATTAAATATATAAGAATAAGTATTCTGATTCAGGGCACTCCGTTTTTTTATGTACTCCTGCTCCGGCAGACGGAACATAAAATCAAGCGTGAGCAGATCCACCGGATTCCGCTCTGGATAAGCCGCCTGAAAAAGAGGTTTCAGCTCTTCCGTCGCATCCTCTCCCAGGAGCTCTTTTACAGCGTTTAACCCCTCCTCCACGGACATCGCCGCCCTGTTATACCTGTTGGGGGCAAAAGAAGCGAATTCTCCGTACACGCTGCCGACCATCAGCGGAATATGCGCCGATTCTTTCCGGAAACCGTACACATTCGGATCTCCCGCATAGCAGGCGTTCAGCTGCGGAACGCCTCCCACATATTTCCCCTCTTCCGCGAGAACAGGACGCACTTTCAGATATGCGGCCGCGAGACTCTCGTACGGCACAGTCTCCAGCTCTTTCACGGAATCCACTTTCAGCTCTTTCATCAGCGCCTCCGCGAGATCCTTACCGCTTCCCTCCGCGTCTTTCATCAGCATTCCGATCACACCGCTCATATTGATGCCCTTTGCAAACAATCCGTCAGCCGCCGGACTCTGAAGAAGCGCCGTGACCTTGGCTCCGCCGCCGGACTGCCCGAACACGGTGACATTGTCCTTATCTCCGCCAAACGCTTCCACATTGTTCCTGATCCACCGGAGCGCCGCGATAATATCATCCGTGCCCGCATTGCCGGAATTCGCATACTCCTCCCCGAAATCAGACAGATCGCAGTAACCCAGGACATTGAGCCTGTGGTTGATCGAAATTACAACCACATCTCCCAGCCTGCACATATTTTCCCCCTCGTAGGCGATCTGCTCAATAGCTGAACCTGCCTCAAATCCTCCGCCGTGCAGCCATACCATCACGGGGCGCTTTTTCCCGTCGCAGGCAGGCGTCCAGATATTCAGATTCTGGCAGTGCTCGTTCATCACCCAGAAGCGGTGCGGCACCGCAAGCTCCCCGTTCGGTCTCGCCGTGAAATCGAGCAGCGGGCACACATATCCGTAATTTGTGGCCTCAAAAACACCCTCCCAGGGGTCTGCCGGCTCCGGCGCGTGAAAGCGCTTTGCCTTCGCATAGGGTATTCCCTTAAATATGGTGATTCCGTCATAGATATACCCTCTGACCCTGCCGCGGTCCGTCTCAACAACCGCAGTTTCTGCGTTGCAGATAAATGAATGTTCCATGTCTGTTCCCTCCATCCATGATCGTTTTTTTATCATTATAAGAGGGGATGAAAATAATAGGAAGAGACAGTTTTCCCGCCCCTGGTCATGAATGGACGCACCCAAAGGGACATTTTTTTCAGACACACCAAAATCGCACCTCAATGGTGAAAAGACCGTCTGCAAGCCGCGCCGCAGCCTCCCCGCCCATCTGTTCCGCAAATTTCTTCACGATGGCAAGTCCGAGCCCCGTCGTTCTGCGGCTTCTCGAGACGTCTGTCGTGTAAAACCGTTCAAAAATCCGGCCGATATCCCCCTCCTCAATACTGTCCGTCCTGTTGGACACCGAGAGCACTATATTCTGTCCGCTGCGGCGCAGGGAAAACGCATAGCCGCCGGTCCCGTGTACCAGCGCGTTCCGGATCAGATTCTCGATAATCCGCACGAAGGCCTGCCGGTCTGCGCGGATATAACAGGGCTCCTGCTCCAGAAAGACTTCCGGCTCGCATCCTTTCTCCAGAAAATCCTCATAAAACAGCGAGAGCGTCTCCGCAAACAGATTATTCGCGTTCAGCCGTTCGATCTCCAGGGAAAGCTCTCCGGACTCAATTCGGGTATACAAAAACAGCTGATCGAGCAGACCTGTAAGGTCATCCAGGCGCCGCTCCACAATCCCCGCATAATCCTTCCGCTTTTCGTCCGTCACCTTTTCACTGCGGATCATCTGCATATATCCTTTTGCCGATGTCAGGGGCGTGCGGATATCGTGGGAAATTCCTGCGATACTCTCCCTGTAACTTCTGTTTTCCCTCCGGAGCAGCTCCTGCGTCTCCCTGTTTTTTTCCAATATACGGTTTACCGCGCAGATGATCTCTTCCGTCTCCCCGATGCCGCACACCGACGTCAGACCAAGTCCGGTCCCTGTCTCTTCGATCATCTCCAGCTCCCGCCTCAGATGACGGATCTGCTTTCTGTAACAGCAGAGACGGGCGGACAAAATGCCCGCCCACGCAAACGCCAGAATCGCCGCTCCCAGATACCATGCTTCCATATCGTTTTCCGTCTCCTATCTGATATCCGCCCTGTAAAAATGCCACATCCCGAGCGCCGTCGCCGCAATCAGCCAGATTCCCGCGATCAGCGCCGTCTCCACGGCATAACCGGAAGTAATTCCCTCCAGCGGACAGCTTCCGCTCCTGCTCACCATCCAGTACCGGGACAGTGAAATACTGCTTTCGCCGAGAGCCATATCCAGGCCTGTGAGAATCAGTACCGGAAGTACCGCCACGCCGATCCCCAGCGAAATACCCGCCGCCAGATTCCTCGTCAGCTCTCCGGTCAGCACAAAAACCGCCGTCAGCGCAATAACATTCAGATACTGTACCCCGGTATATGCCAGAAAATTCTCCCGGAAATCCCCCGCAAACGCACAATCTCCGATAAACATCCGACCGGCCAGAAGCGTCGCAGCCACGCTGACGGTAACCATAATGATCACCCCCGCCTCTGTTACCAGCAGTTTCGAGAGAAATATCACGCCTCTGGCATTCCCTTTTCCGACAATATTCTTTACCATCCCGCTGGTATGTTCCCCGATGACAAAGATACTGATGAAAATGGATGTCATACAGGCCACCAGATCTCCCGAA
Organism: uncultured Roseburia sp.; assembly: GCA_947062675.1. Classification (GTDB taxonomy): domain Bacteria; phylum Bacillota; class Clostridia; order Lachnospirales; family Lachnospiraceae; genus Roseburia. Next base: position 11,119 of record CAMSQM010000029.1, on the reverse strand, counting down.
AATATCTGACTCAGCATCTCCATAATTCCCACCTGTTCCCAGATGGAACCGCCGCCGGACTCCATCCTCTCTCCATCCTGCGTGATCACAACGCCGCCCGTCCCGTTCTCAAGTTCGCCGCGCTCAATCCTGTCCGCGATGACGAACATACCGTACATCAGAAATACAACACTGACCATTGATGCCATACAGATATAAAAACTTTTACTCTTTCCAAGCTTATACGCTTCCGCACTCAGTAAACACAGCATAACGCCCCTCCGTTTTTTCTTTTTTCCGCCGATCTGTTCCCGCTCTTCTGTTCCTGCTCTTCTCTTACGCCTTCTGTTTTCCGAGCAGTTCCATAAAATATCCCTCGAGATCCTGCCCGGCCAGATAGCTCTCCCGCAGCTCCACGCCGTTCTCCATCAGAATCCGGTTCGTACCGGACGTATCCGACAGACGCTCAAAGACGCGCAGAACCCCTTCCTGCGGGATATCATAGCTGTGAATGTCAAGCTTCTCCTCGAGCACACCGGCGGCAAGCTCCGCATTGTCCACCACAAGTTTGTGACATCTGCGGCAGCGCAGCGCAAGTTCCGCGGCCCCGAATTCCTCGATCAGGACGCCGTCCCTTATAACGCCGTAGTGAGTAGCCACCTTGGAGAGTTCTCCCAGGATATGGCTGGAAATCAGAATGGTGATCCCTTTTTCGCGGTTGAGCGTCACCAGAAGATCACGGATTTCCATAATTCCCGTCGGATCCAGCCCGTTGATCGGCTCGTCGAGAATCAGAAAATCAGGGCTGCGCAGCATGGCGATCGCGATTCCGAGCCGCTGTTTCATTCCCATGGAAAAATTCTTTACTTTCTTCCTGCCGGCGCCGGAGAGCCCCGTCAGCTCCAGAAGCCCGTCGATGCGCTTCTTTTCCGGAATCCCCAGACTCCTCCTCACAATCTCCAGGTTCTCCCGCGCCGTCATGCCTCCAAAGACTCCCGGATTCTCGATCAGCGTCCCGATGCGCATCCGCTGCCTCTCCGGCTCCCCGGAGCCAAACAGCGTCACGCTCCCCGAGGTCGGAGCCGCAAGACCGGCCGCCATCCGCATAAACGTCGTTTTCCCCGCGCCATTCTTTCCTATAAATCCGTAAATACTTCCTTTTTCCACATGCATCCCCACTTCATTGACGACTTTCACTCCGCCGTAGACTTTTGTGAGCGCATCCGTCTGCAATACATATTCCATAAGACTCTCCCTTTCCTCTCTGCTACAGCTTTCCCGCTGATGTATTCAGTATATCTGCCTGAATTTTAGAAACATTAGGAAAAGTATAAAGAAAGTATAAAGTTTTCCACATAATGCGGTTATTTCATTTTAAACCCGATTCCCCACACGGTCTGGATGTAGCTCTCCTCCGGGTGAAGTTTCGCCAGCTTCTGGCGGATATTGCTGATATGTACATTAACGGCGTTGTCTTCCCCCAGAAATTCCTCGTTCCACACCGACTCATAAATATTGTTTCTCGTAAAAACCTTTCCCGGATTTTCCATTAAAAGCTCCAGAATCAGATACTCCCTCCTGGTCAGCGGAAGCTCCGTCCCGCCGACATACGCGGTAAAATCCTCCGGATACATCGTGATATCCTTATAAGAAAGCGTCTGTTCCCCCGCACGGCCGTTCTGCAGCAGCGCCCCATCCGCCCGGGCGGCTCCCGCACTCCGTCTGAGCACTGCCTCCAGCCTTGCGAGAAGCTCCCCGGTATCAAATGGTTTGGTCAGGTAATCGTCGGCCCCGGCACGCAGCAGGGAAATCCGGATATCCACGCCCTCTTTTGCGGAAGCCACAATCACGGCTGTATCCGGGCTCTCCCTCTTAATCTGCGCCAGAACCTCCTCCCCCGCCATTCCGGGAAGCATCAGGTCCAGAATCACTGCCGACGGAGCTTCCTTTTCCACGCAGAGCAGGGCCTCCGTTCCCGAATATGCCTGCACGGTCCGGTATCCGTTCAGGGACAGAAGTTCCGCCAGCATCCTGCTGATATCATTGTCATCTTCTGCGATTAAAATGTAATTGTGCATAGTCTTCCTCACTTCCGCATCCCGTCATCCATCTCCCGCTGATACAGACAGGGACGACAGCCTTTGCAGCCTTTACCGGCCCTTCTTATGACACCAGCGGACGACAGCCTTTACTTCCTTTTCCAGTCCTTCTTATATTAAAGTAAAAGGCAGCCCGTGAGGGCTGCCTTTTAGGAGAAGGTATTTTTACTATGGGGTATAGCAAAAACTATATAATGTATTGGGGGTTTTACAGTTACTATAGTACCATGTTTTCCCCGAACAGTGTTCACAAACTTAAAAAAATTTTTTTGCAAAAATTAGGCAATTTGCACTATATTTTTTCGTTTTTCTCCAGGGACTGTCTGATTTTCATCCGGATCCTCTGCAGCGCATTGTCAATCGCCTTCGGGCTCTTTCCCATCTGTTCCGCAATCTGACGGTAATTGTATCCGGACAGGTATTCGTCGAGCACCGACTGTTCCATACCGCTCAGACTCATCCTCAGATCTTCCAGAAATATGCGGAGGTTCTCTCTGGCGATGACAAACTGTTCCGGATTGTCCATCCCGTCGGCGGTAAGTGTCTCCGCCAGCGGCCTGCCGTCCTCCCCTGTATGTGTGTAGAAAGAGATATAGGTATTGAGCGGCACATGCTTTTTCCGGTTCGACGCCTCAATGGCGCTGTAGAGCTGTCTCGAGATGCACAGCTCCGCAAAACCGGAGAACGACGCCTCTTTTGTCTCGTCATAATCCCTGATCGCCTTAAACAGCCCGACCATCCCTTCCTGTATCAGATCCTCCGTGTCCCCGCCGATCAGATACATCGCGTTGGCCTTTCTGCGGACCAGTGGCTTGTACCGGTCCAGAATATAGTCCATCAGTTTTCCGTCCCCGCCGCGCAGCCGCGCAATCAGCTGCGCGTCCGGCATATTTTCGTAAGATTCCACGTCCCCAGTCTCCTGTCTGTCTCCGTCGCGGCTCTCATCTGTCCTGAAAGTGCGCGCAGTTTACAGTCTCACCGACGCGCACGCCGGCACTTTTTCACACCCCGCGCTGTCTCACAATCTCATAGGCGAGCACGCCTGCCGCCACCGAAGCGTTGAGCGAGCCAATCTGTCCTTTCATCGGAATCGCCGCCGCAAAATCACAGTTCTCCTTCACCAGTCTGCTGACCCCCGGCCCTTCTCCTCCGATCACAAGCCCGACGGGCCCTTTCAGATCCAGTCCGTACATCAGATCCCCCTCCATATCCGCGCAGACAAACCACATCCCCCGCTCCTTCAGATCCCGGATCGTCGCGCTTAAGTTCGCCACCTTCGCCACGGGCGTGTAATTGATCGCGCCGGCGGAAGCTTTCGCCACGACGGCGGTCAGCCCCACGGCGCGGCGCTTCGGGATAATAACGCCGTGCGCGCCCGCGAGATTCGCCGTCCGGATAATCGCGCCCAGATTATGAGGATCCTCGATATTTTCCAGAAGAATGAGAAACGGCGCCTCCCCTTTTTCTTCCGCAGCCGCAAGCATATCCTCCACCGCGGCATACCCGTATGCCGCCGCAATGGCGATCACGCCCTGATGCTTTCCGGTCTCCGAGAGCTGGTTTAAGCGCTGCCTGTCCACAAATTCAAGAATCGTATCGTGTTTTTTCGCCTCTCTCACAATCGTGCGCACCGGCCCGTCCTCACAGCCGGAAAGCACATACAGCCTGTCAATGGTCTTCCCCGCGCGGAATGCCTCTGTCACCGCGTTGCGCCCCTCTATTTTCTGTTCGTTATGCTCCATCTTTTCCCTCATCTCCTGTTCCCCCGCAGTCTGAAGAGAGCCCCGAAAGCCCGGCTTTCACCAGCTCTGTCAGCCGCGGAAATTCATTTTTCAGATACAGCCAGCCCAGCAGCGCCTCAACCCCCGTCGCCTTCCGGTAATCTGCCACCGTCGCATTCTTTGCCATCGTAAAGGACTTGGCATTGCGCCCCCTGCGGTATATATCCTCTTCCTCTTTTGTCAGAAGCGGGCGCAGGATCTCCGCCATCCGCGCCTGCGTCTGCGCCTTCACAATACGGCTCGCCTTTTTGTGCAGATCCGACACCCTGGCATTGCCCTCCGCCACCACAAGAGAGCGGATGATCAGATCAAAAATACTGTCCCCGATATATGCCAGCGTCAGCGGCGAGTAAGTCCGCAGATCCACCGCCGGAATCCGGAACTGTTCCATCAGATACGCATTGATTCCATTCTCCATGCCCGTCTCCTACGCCCTGTGCCAGACAACGCCCTCTCTGGTGTCTTTCAGCACAATGCCTTTTGCGAGAAGTTCCTCCCGGATCGCGTCAGCCGCCGCAAAATCTTTTGCCTTCTTTGCCGCTTTCCGCTCCTCAATTTTCGCAAGAATATAGGATCTCATATCTTCATCGACATCCTGATCCTTTTCCGGCTCCCTGACCGCCGCCGTCGTCAGGTTCAGCGAGAGCACACGGTCAAAATCCTCAATCAGGGCATATTTTGTCGCATCGCTCATCTCATCCTTTAACAGATCATAGATAATCGTGATCGCCATGGACGTGTTGAGATCATCGCACAGAGCCGCCTGAAATGCTTCCCGGTATTCCGCGAACCGCGCTTTATCAATGCCGCCCTCCGGCTTCAGATCCGCAATCCGCCGGACAAGCTTCGTGTAGGCGGCGCTCATATTGTCAAGCACCCCGTAGGAAAATTCAAGCGGTTTGCGGTAGTGCGACTGCAGACAGAACATGCGGTAGACCAGCGGGTCATACCCTTTCTCCTCCAGCAGGGACAGCGTCAGGAAATCTCCTTTTGACTTGCTCATCTTGCCCGATTTATCCTGCAGGTGGTTGACATGGAACCAGTAGCTGCACCATTTATGCCCGAGATAGCTCTCAGACTGGGCGATCTCGTTGGTGTGATGCGGGAAAATATTGTCGACGCCGCCGCAGTGGATATCCATATACTCCCCCAGATGCTTCATACTGATGCAGGAACACTCGATATGCCAGCCCGGATAGCCGGTTCCCCAGGGACTCTCCCATTTCAGGGCCTGATCTTCAAACTTTGACTTCGTAAACCAGAGTACAAAATCATTTCTGTTGCGCTTATTGGCGTCCTCCTCCACATCCTCGCGCACACCGACCAGCAGCTCTTTCTCACTCTGTGAGGAAAATACAAAATAATCGTCGAGCTTTGACGTGTCAAAATAGACATTGCCGCCGGCTGTGTATGCATACCCTTTTTCCAGAAGAACTTCCACCATATGAATAAATTCCGGAATACAGTTCGTCGCCGGCTCCACGATGTCCGGCGTTTTAATATTCAGCTTCGCACAGTCCGCAAAAAAAGCGTCCGTATAAAACTGCGCAATCTCCATCACGGTCCGGTTCTCACGCTTCGCACCTTTTAACATCTTATCCTCGCCGGTGTCCGCGTCGGACGACAGGTGCCCGACATCCGTGATATTCATTACACGCTTCACATCATAGCCCGCATAGCGCAGCGCTTTCTCGAGCACATCTTCCATAATATAGCTCCGCAGATTGCCGATATGCGCATAATGATACACCGTGGGCCCGCAGGTGTACATCCTGATTTTCCCGTCCTCGCGCGGGACCACCGGCCCGACCTGCCTCGTGAGCGTATTGTAAAATCTGAATCTGTTCTCCACTTTCGTATCTCCATTTCCTGTTATTTTCATGCCTTTTTTTCTGCACCGCCCGCCGCAAGCTGCCGCACGATGCGCTCCAGGTCCAGCACACGGTTGACAAGCTCCGCGTTCTCCCGCTGCAGCACCGTGATGTCCTCTTTCACCGGGTCCGGCAGATTACACTGGTCCATATCACTGCGCGGGATCTTCACATTGTCCCTCTTTACAATCCTTCCCGGCACGCCGACCACCGTACAGTTCGGCGGCACCTCCGAGAGCACCACGCTCCCCGCCCCGATTTTTGAATTCTCCCCGACCGTGAACGAACCGATAATCTTCGCCCCGGCGCTTATCATCACATTATCCCCGATCGTCGGATGCCGCTTTCCGGTCTCCTTGCCCGTGCCGCCAAGCGTCACTCCCTGGTAGAGCGTCACATTGTCCCCGACAATCGCAGTCTCCCCGATAATCACCCCGCTCCCGTGATCAATAAAAAATCCTTTTCCGATCTCCGCTCCCGGATGTATCTCAATGCCTGTCTTTCTCGCCGCGCGCTGGGAAATATACCGCGCCAGAAAATAATGACCCTTCCGGTAAAGCCGGTGAGCCCTCCGGTAACTCAGCATCACCCGGAAGCCCGGGTAGAGCAGAACCTCGACCGGAGACTTAATCGCCGGATCACGCTCCCGTATCACCGCAAACTCTTCCCTGATATGCTTTAGCATTCCCATTTTCTGCCTCCTCTTTCCACCATTCCATCCGGAAACTGCAGATCCATATACAGAAAACGGACTATTTCGTCCTTCGGGAGACGGAATAATCCGGAATTCCTTTGCTTTCTATAGTTTATGCACCTGGCGGGAATCTGTCAATCTTTTTTTATTCTGCGGCGTTTTTCCGGAAGCCCGGCTTACACTATTAGAATTTCCGTCAGCATCCGGTTTTCCCGGTAAGAAGATTCCTTTCATTTAATAATCATATTCCATTTACCGTTTTCAATTACATATTGAAATTCCGTTAAATTATCATCTTCCATCACTTGAAGAAGTGGCAGTAGGTCATTTACAGTATTCATCTTTGACAGGTCTGACTTTTTTACCCAAACCATTTCTCCCTCCTCTGATGATGTTACTTCTCCGAGAAATTCGTCTGTATGAAATAAAAATACAATGTACCGCCCATTCTCAATGGGAAATTGCTTGATTCCACATAATCTTGGATTCTGAATATCAAGCCCCGTTTCCTCTTTCATTTCCCGAATGACAGCATCTATCACAGATTCATTTTTTTCAACATGTCCTCCGGGCAATGTCAGACCTTTCCAGTCATCTTTTAATCTGTTTTGCAAAAGATATTTATCATTATGATGAATCAGGCATAAAACCGTTAATTCGACATTTTCTGTTCTCTGCATACGCTATACCTCCAGTACTTTCATTTCACTATATGAGGCTGTAAAAGCCTTGAAACATCTTATACAACACACATTAACCCATACATTATAACACAGATAAATAAACAGATTATGCCTGTTTTATTAGTTTTATAGTCTGTCTCTGCCGGATTCCATTTTTTTATTTTGCTGTTTTCAGATAAGAATCCTATTGTTGCGCTCATTATGCCTGAAATCAGCAATCCACATATTTTCATTGCAGGCAGTGTATTATTCTCAATTCCTTTCACTTCAAATACGATACCTGTTATTCCTATTCCCGCACATAATACCAGGATGTATATTGCAGTTACCGGAATACTGCGTCTGGCACGTCTCCTGTCATCTTCCCTGCGGTAGATTTTATCTGCCATTTTGTAGCTGCTCATTTCTATGCCTGCGATAAAATTCAGTATATATACAACAATCAGAAAGCCATTAATCCATTGCATTTTCAGATTTATGCTATTTATCACACAGAGCAGAAAAATATATACAGCAGACAGGATTCCGGTATGCAGATCAATCTGTGCCAGCAGTTTCTTTACCTCACAGATGTTATACTCTATCCTGTCATCGAACCCTGCAATCCCATTAAAAGAATCATTTTTTATTGCACTGGAAAAATAAATATGCAGGAATAGCTGTATCGGGATACACAGAATAAACATACAGATGAATATCCCGATACTAAAAATATCCGTTATTGCACTGTGAATGATATATGCCAGTATACATAAAACAGATATTCCCATAAAAAACCATGGCATTTTACTTATTGATACGTCTCCCTGCGTCGATGATGTTTCCCTGTCCCCGTTCCCCAGCAATGTTTCAGTATCAACTTCAAATAACTGTGCCAGCCTGATCAGATTCTCAGAGCCCGGTCTGGATTTGCCGGCCTCCCACTTTGTCACAGCCTGGCGGCTGACCTCCACATATTCAGAAACTTTTTCCTGTGACAGCCCTTTCTTTTTGCGATAGTACATAAGATTTTCTGCTAATTGATTTTCATTCATATTAATCTCCTTTCCGGAGCATTTATGCGACGGGGCGGCGCAAATCCCAAATTTGCGTCTGCCAGAGGGGCTTATTTGTGACGCTCCGGCACAAATAGCCGTGTGAAAAATCAGCCTGATAGCTGATTTTTCACACTAATCTCCCTTCCGCCGCGTTAACGCATCGGACAAATTTTTCTGACAGCAATAATATACCGTTTTATCCGGTTGCACGCTACCAGCTATATGGAAATTATGGGCAACTATATGGCAACTATTAGTTGCAACCGCTGTTTCTTCCGCTATCAGTCCGGTTTGGGCGTTTATGGAATTGTTCAATAGCACTATTCTACCACAAATACAGGCGCACTTCTATTAAGTTTGCTTAATAAATGTATTGGCAGAAGCAGGAAGCTGCTTCACAGCACAGGGACAACGGGCGGGAAGATACTTATCGAAGTGCTTCCGTGATCGACAGCCTGTTTTGCTGCTTTAAGGCGCCTGTTGTAATCAGCACACTGCATAAAATAACAATCGCACAGTACAGGATTGTGATCCCCAGTGGGAATTGATAATTCAGATAGTTCATCAGATTGTTTTTCAAAAAAGAGCAAAGAACATATCCGGTTCCTCCACCGATTATCACAGATAATACAAGTCCAGTGCCAACTACGATTAAGCCCTCTCTATGAACCATCACGGATAGTTGTTTTTGAGACATTCCCACTGAACGCATGAGAGAAAACTCCCTGCGCCTTACGATAATTCCTGTCCAGATTGTATTTAGCAGATTCATCACGGAAAAGCAGCCAATTAAAATAATGGCTATTGCAAGGGCTGCCTGTGTTCCCTGCAAAAAGTTTTCATTCTGGGCAATCGCAGCAGAAAGTGAATCCACACTCAGCCGTGGATTATCTGATACAATCTGGTCTATTTCATTTTCTGCCTGCTGTTCAAAAGAGTCCTCCACACAAATTACATACTGATATGTTAAATTGCTGTGTGCGATTTTTTGCATTGAAGCGACTGGCAATAACAACATATCTATTTTATCGCCATTATTTCCAATCCTGCTCTCGTCAAGAACTGCCGCAATCTCAAATTCCAGATTCTTAGTATGATCCCCGTCAAAAATCTTTAGCGTTACAGACGAACCGGCTTCCGGATGAACACCAAAATATTCCTCAAAATCATTCGGCCTGCCAATAACCATCTGATTCCCGGATGCCATTTGCTCATAATCCGGTAATTTTCCATTCAGGATACAGCTTTGCAGCAAAGTCATATCTGCTTTCTCAAATCCTACAATTTCGGCATCTGATTCCGGTGCCTGCAAATCACAGGAAACCGGGAGATGCCGATCGTTCATAATCTTTTGCACGCCAGATAATCGCGTGAGTTCTTTTTCCACTTCCTCCGTAAAAAGACCTGATTTCTGCAAAATCTCCAAAGGATTTTCCATCAGCTCCTGATTTGAGATTCTTAAAATGAACTGTCCTCTTGCAAACCCGGATAAAGACATATCTTCTGCATTTATAGAAGAAAGGACGGAGGATAAACCTGACAGCAGAACGCCTGTCAGGACAAGAGAGGCGGCTGTCAGCAGATTCTTTTTCTTATAACGCAAAACCTGATTTACTGCCAGAGCCCCCGGCGTTAGTTTATGCTGTCTGTGTTTACATTCCGGCTGATTATTCTGCTCATAGCGGGAAGCATCTATGGGTGAAACAGTCGCGGCTGCTTTAGCAGGTCTTCTGATGGACAGGCGCACAGTAACACAGGTTAAAACAACTACAACCGGGCATATCCATAGCACATTCCACAATTCAAATCCATGCGGAATTAAAATATAAGCCACTGCAATTCCCGCAATCAGTCCGATGGGAATTGCAGGTAACATCAGCAAAGTTCCCTCCCTGAGAACAAGTCTTTTAATCTGTTTTTCCGTCATACCTAATGTGCGAAGCTGTCCATATTCTTTAATTGAATTGACAATGGAAATATAGAAAATATTGTATATCACCAGAATACCAGCGATTACTATGACAACCAGCCCGGCAATCGCCGCCATAACCATCAGTGCCGAAGGCTGACTAAGCTTCAGATACGCTTCATTATAAGAAGGAGCCGACTGGCAGCCTGCATCAGCCGCTATCTCTGATATTAAGTTTTTTACATCCCCGAAGTTCTTCTTTGCATCTGAATTGACACGAAGCATTACTGCCGGTGAAAAGTGACTCCATCCATCCATTTCTAAAAAATATTCTTCAGAAACAATGGCCGCATATAATGAACGGTCAGTGCCTTTAGCCCCTGTTTTCAGATATCCTGTTATAATAAAGGATTTTTCCCCGCCGCTGTCCGGATCCGGCAGCAGAATGGTATCTCCAATTTCTGCATTTATCTTCTGCCTGGTTAAGAATTCCTGTTCAATCAGGATTTCATTTTCTTTCTCAGGCATTTTCCCCCCGGAAACAGATAACCCATTTAATATAAGTGCGTCATCGCCGGAATACGAAATATTAAGACGATCATTTCCAGATCTGACGCTGCCAATGGAAGCGGTAACTCCGCATAAATCCACCCGCACATCAACAGACAATTTTTGATATTGTTCTTCTTCTATGCCGGAAATAAGCGCGTGATAGGAACCTGTAATGTTATTGCCTCCATTCCGGTTCACCGTAATAATTCCGGAAACCAGAAGCAGCACAGACGACATCAGAAATGTTGCCAGTGCAATTGCAATAATGGTAAAAATTTTCTTCAAACGCTCTTTCTTTAACTGCGCAGACGCTAATTTTTTAATAATAGCGCTGGTATCATTTTCAAAAGGCCATGTCATAGTCTGCCACCTCCTTATTCCACAATCTTGCCGTCCTCAATGCGGACAATCCGATCTGCAAGACGGGCTATGTCGTCATTGTGGGTAATCATCACAACGGTTTGCCGGAACTCCGCACTGGTGCGTTTGATAAGCCCCAGCACCTCGGCGCTGG
>CAMSQM010000028.1 GCA_947062675.1 uncultured Roseburia sp. | reverse complement strand
GCCGTCTGTTTCCGGTCCTTCTTCTCCGGTATCCGCAGCGCTTTCCGGCTGTTCTTCGCCTTCCTCTCCGCTTCCGGCTTCCGCTTCATTCCCGTCTCCGGGCTGCTCATCTGAAAGCTCCGCTCCGGGCTCATCCAGCGGCCCGGGCTGTGCGCCGTCTGTTTCCGGTCCTTCTTCTCCGGTATCCGCAGCGCTTTCCGGCTGTTCTCCGCCTTCCTCTCCGCCTCCGGCTTCCGCTTCATTCCCGTCTCCGGGCTGCCCATCTGAAAGCTCCGCTCCGGGCTCATCCAGCGGCTCCTGCGCCTCATCTCCAGGTCCCTGGGCAACGGCGTCTTCGGCACCGCTCTCCGGTCCGCCGCTCTGATCAGAACCGGACATGCCCGTTCCGCTTCCGGCTTCCGTGTCGTTCTCCGGAATATTTCCTTCCCCCGGCTCCTGCGTCGTTCCGCTCTCTGTCTCCGACTCCGGGAAACTTCCGGTTTGTGTCCCCCCGGTCACCCCGTCCTTTTGTGCACCTGCCCCGGCAGCCTCTTTGAGTATCTGCGATGCCGGACCGGAAGCGCTGACACTGACTGCCTCTCCCATAATCAGCGCTCCTGCAAGCAGCGCGCAAAGAAACTTCTTTCCTTTTTTCTGATCCCCTCTTAGCATTTATTCTCCTCCCCTCTCATTTTTTATAAGCCAGATAGTGATGCTGCGCCCTCCTCTTCTTCTGCGGGGGAAGCTTTTTGTAATCCCCGTACAGCTTCTTTAAAATCCGGTCGTATCCCACCGGCACCGGCGCCTGAAAATCCTGAAACTGCATCCTGATCGCACGCCCGAACAACCGCTTGTCAAAATACATCATATCAGTTCCCCAGGTGATCACCCCGATATACTTACTGTCCTCAAAATCGAACAGCTCACCCATAACAGCCAGCTGCTTCTCATAATACTCCTTTCCCCTGTATTTTGCCAGACAATAGCGGATGAACTTATCCGGCGTCCGGTACCACTTTCCGGGTATCTCAAAATGAACGCGTGTCGACCAGAAATCACGATCCGCCAGCCTGTGGCATTTTTTAATCACCGGCTGCAGCGCTTTCAGATCACTTCCCATCCCGTCCAGCGGATAAATATCCACAAAGACCCCCTGGCCGCACGGCACCTCGTTTTTCACCCGGATCGGATATCTGGAATCGCAGAGCCGGTCAATCATGTGAGGATAGTCCGGATTTGTTTTCAGGGAACACAGCCGGTAAGGGCTGATCTCTTTCTCGTGAGAAATACAATATTCCGCAAAAATATCATAATCCTTCCGGAACATCATAATATCCACATCATCGTCCCACGGAATAAACCCGTGATCGCGTACCGCACCGATCAGCGTGCCGTACGCAAGAAAATACTGCAGGTCCAGCTTTGCGGTAATCTCATCAATTTTTTTCAGAATTCCCAGCGCAACCTCATGGATTTCTTCCATATTTAATGTCTTCATCTGCCTGTCCTCCCTCTCCTTATTTCATAATTCTGCTTTTTAATTTTCCCAGAAATGCAAACTCCCGCTCCAGCCACCACAGCGAATACACCGCGGTCAGCGCCAGCAGTCCCCACCGTGCCGGGGCGTTCCGGAGCAGGAGAAGCGAACCGGCCCCCGCAAGCAGCGCGGCGGCGCTGTAAAAAAGCAGCTTCCCCATCTCAAATACGCACTCTTTCTGAATCCGGCGGGCAATCAGACAGTGAAACAGAAAATACAGAAAATATGTCACAAGCGTCGTGTAAGCAGCTGCCTGATATCCCGCAGAGCGGATAAAAATACTGTTGAGAATGATGTTGACGGCCGCGGCCATCCCGGTCCCCAGCGCGATATATTTCGTCTTTTCATAATAATACTCCACTCCGGACGGAAATGTATATAAAAACATAAAATATCCGCCCGCAACAATCGGAATCACGGAATACATCGCATCCCGGTATCCCCGGTCCCCCAGAAAGATCACCAGCTCCGGCGACCCGAGCATTACCATCCCGGAAAAAAGCAGCATGCCGTACGCAAATCTGCTGCTGCGGGAACGGATTGTTTCATACTCCTCCGCTGCCATTTTTTCATAGAACCACGGCCCCCAGACATTCCCCAGCGAATTTGCCGTCACATTGACCACCGAAAAAATCGTGTAGGCAAAACTGTAAATTCCGGCCTGCGACTCGCCGATCATATCTTTTATCATAATGCGGTCAAACTGTGAGAGGATCACCTGTGAAATGCCGTGCGGTATCATCGGCAGACTGTAACCCACGGCAAAGCGCACCTGCTCCGGGTTTAAAACCGGCGCGGCTTTCCTCCAGAAATACCAGATAATCACGACAGCCGCCATCACCGCGGGAACCGCATTCCCGAAAATCCTGCCCGTCGCCCGGTCGTCCCGAAACAGCGTCAGAATCAGCAGCACGGACAGCGCAAGATTCGCCACTGCATGAAATACCGACAGCTTCAGAAAAGATATGTAGCGGTAATAAATCCCCACATATACGTTAAAAAACTGAATCAGCGCCGTCCCGAAGCTGTCCAGCAGCAGCACATTCACCACCACCCTGGAGAACCCCGCCGCCCCGCCGTAAAGCGGGTAAAACAGGTTGCAGGCAAACAGCCAGAGCAGCAGATGCAGGATCACAAGCAGAATGCAGCCGGAATTATACCGGTCAAATTCCTCTTTGTACCGGTACTTCGCATTTTTCAGACTTGTGTGAAGCGCCAGTCCCACGAGCAGATAGAGAATTGTCTGATACGCCAGATAAGCGTTGAACACACCGTACTCGGCAGTGGACAGAAGCCGTGAAAAAAGAGGGACTGTCAGAAATGTCAGCCCTTTCAGCAGATAATTTCCCACCGTATAACCGATTCCGGCCCGGATTACCTTACTCCCTTTTGTCTCTTCACTCATCGCTCATATTCCTTCATCAGCTTCAGAAAAATCCGGTATGATTTCGTGATGTGGGAAAAATAGAAGATTTTTGCATCACAGAGATCCTTCCGGATGGTGTTCGTCGTCACAGCCTCCTTATGCATACAGCCGACCCGCGGCGAGTAAAGCGTCACAAGTCCCTTTTTCAGCGCCAGATAATACAGGATCTCTTCCTCCGCATAGAGAAATGTTTTTTCGTAAAATCCATCCATCTCCCGGAAAAAATCCTGCGAAAACACCAGACAGCACCCGTGGAGCAAAACACCGGTGAGTTCCTCCTCAATCCGGCTGTCCGCCGCCACGGACTTTCCCTCCACCTCTCTCGTAGCCTGATTTCCCCCTGTCCTCTCCCCGCTGCGCCCCAAAAAAAGACCGCTCAGATGAAAACTCTTTATCATGGAAAACGCCACGGCCTTCGCCCTGGAGACCAGTACCTGTCTGCGCATATACTTCAGCGTATACCTGCGCTCCCGCGCGACCGGGTTAAAATGCTGCGTTCCGGTGGCATCGACGATATCCCCGCCCAGAATGGCAAATGGCCGGTCACGGTAGATCCGGAACAGCTGCTCACAGTAATCCCTCTGCGAAAAAAGAATATCACTGTTCGCCACCACGATAAATTCCGGGGAGAAATGCTCTCTCACATACCGGATTCCCAGATTGTTTCCCTGCGCAAAACCGAGATTGCGCTCCGCCGCAATCACATGAACGCGCTCCTCCCCGGCAAACTGCTCCCTTAGTTTCTCTGCGCTCCCGTTCGCCGAACCGTTGTCCACAATCACGATCCGGATATCCGGATATGTCTGCGTGTCCAGAACGGACCTGGCACAGGCAGCCGCCTCCCGAAACGTCCTGTAATTCAGAATCACAAAACATACGCTCCCCATCTTTCCCGTTTCCCTCCTGGATATGTCTCTCTCCGGAATCCCGGCTCCACCGGCGATTTTCCGGCGCGCCCCGCTCCATTCCGCGGCACTTTGCGTTTTCGTAAAAATACCTGCCTCCGGCATATTCACACATGTCCGATATAATTTCTGCGCAGAATAATATGATACAAATGTTTCAGCATGCTGGGCTCCGATTCCCGCAGAAGCCTCCGCCTCATCTCCCTGTGAACCTCTCTCGTCTCACAGATCTCACTGGGAAAAAAGGTGACCGGGTGATCCGTCTCAAGCCGGTGCCCGAATACAGGCTTTACCGCCTTCCCGCAGTGAATCCCACTGCCGTCCCAGCCCTCATTGCTGACAAGTGATTTTGCCGGTGAGAGAATATAACCGTTTTTCTTAAAATTTGTCCAGTACCAGCGGATCGCCCAGGAATCCGTCCCAGTCCCCGTCTGCTGCATTTTCATGATTTTATAAAAATCATACGTATTATCGTAATTAAAAGCCTTTCGCAGCTTCGGGTCCGCGATCAGTTCTGTCCAGTCGCTGCACTCCGCATCAAAACAAGCCCAGCGGTCCGCCCAGGTCGCCCAGGACCAGCTCGTACCCGTCAGCGTGTGAAAATAACTTTCATGCGGATATGAAAAATCGTCCTGAAAATGCGAAAACCCGGTAATCCCCGTAACGCCCGGCTCTTTTTCGTAGCGGCGCAGCCCGTCATTCATAAACCGCAGAAAATAGCGGTTTGTCACGAGATCATCCTCCAGCACAATCACTTTTCCCCAACGGTTAATAAGTTCGGTCACACCCTCAATAATATTTCCTGCCAGCCCGTAATTTTCCTCCCTCGCCGTGAGGGTCACACGCGCAAAACCGTGAAGTCCCGCTGCAAAACTGCGGATTTCCTGTACCTTTTCCTCATCCTGCGGCTTCTTCGCGGCGTCAGAATAGATAAAAAGCTCCGTCTCATCCGCAAGCTCGTTTGCAAGAAGTGCGGCAACTGTCCGCTTTGTGTGCTCCGGCCGGTTGTACGTAAACAGAATCACCGGAGCTGTCCGTTCTGATTTTTTCATAAAGTCTCCTCTGTATCCTACAGGCCGCGGACCCAGTCCACATACGCGCCAACTCCGTCCTCAAGCCCCACCTGCGCTTCATAGCCGATACTCTTTAACAGCGAGATATCGGCCCGCCAGTTCTGCGGGTCGCCGACCTTTGTCTCTCCGTTAAAAGACACCGCGCCGGATGGCGCCCCAAGCTTCCCTGCATAAATCTCCGCCAGCCTGCGAATGGACACCTCCTCGCCGTTCGCCACGTTAAAGACCTCCTCCGGCCCCTGATACGCGAGAATCTTTCCGAGCGCCCGCAGAATATCCCGGATATGGATAAAATCCCGCGTTTCATCTCCGGTCCCAAACAGCTCTATTTTCCCGGTATTCCGGTATTTCTGGTAAATATCCCACAACAGCTGCTTGCGGATACCGTTACCGTACGCGGAAAAAATGCGCACCATGCGGATCCGGTAACCGTGCACACGGTTGTAATAGCGGCAGAGTTCCTCACACATCTGCTTGTGGATGCCATAAGGCGATATCGGCGCCAGGTCATCGGTCTCCTTCACCGGCAGCCCTGCGGGATTCCCATAAACCGCCGCGCTGGAATAAAAAATAATCCGCGGCCGTTTCTCAAAAGAGAGCAGCGACAGCAGGAGCTGATAGAGGCTGTGGAGATTTCCGTCGAGGTCAGCCATCGGATTGATGACCGAGGCCCCCACATTGGCGCTGCCTGCGCAGTGCAGGATCACATCCGGCTGTGCATCCGTGAAAATTGCCGCCAGCTCCGCCGCCTCCCGCGCCATATTGCACTGATAATAACAGATTTCCCCCTCACCGCCGTAATGCTCCGCCAGATCAATTCCCGTGATCTCATATTCATCAGCAAAATAATCCCTGGCATTTCTCCCGATAAACCCGTTGACACCGGTAATCACCATCTTTTTCATAAGCTCTTTCCTCCAGGCTCTCTGCTCCACACCAGTTTCCCGCCGTAGGCCTTCTCTCCCTCTATCTTCTCCTCTGTCACCGCATAGTCAATTCCCCACTCATCCAGATTCCAGAAAATTCCCGTCATCTGCGCCGTGGGACACCAGACTGTAAGCGTCCCCTCCTCCGAGGCGGCCCGCATCTTCTGCAGGTCCTGCCGGATCTGTACGGAACGGTACGCCCCGGCTGCAGGTGAGAGCAGAAAACAGCAGACGTTAGCCGTGACCGCTGCAAAAAACAGAACCGTCCCGGTCGCCCGCCTCCACTGCATTCCTCCGTCCTCTTCCATCTTTACTGCCAGAAAAAACATTGCTGTCGTCACGAAAAAATACAGGTATGCACTGTACCGCGCCCACCAGCTTCCCGGCAGAAACAGATACATCAGCGCTGAAAGCGCCAGCGTGACGCTCCATTCCGCCGCCAGCAGCTTCTCCCCGGCAAAAGCCTTCTTAAGCCCCCACACACAAATCCCGGCACTCACCAGGAATATCCCGCTGAACCACGGTCCCAGACCGCCCACGCGCGTGTCCGTGTACATGCAGGCCTTCACTTCCGACAGCGAAACGGTAAACGGCACTTTTAAGACCGGCGCATTTTTTGACGTATTCGTCACATTCTCCGTTTTGCCAAACAAAGAGATCAGGCTCTTCTCCGGATTGCTCTTTCCGGAAAACGTATTCGGCTCACTGTACGCCATAATATCAACCGTCCCTTCGCCCCCGGCAAGCGGATAAAGAGGACTTCCTGTTTCCAGATAATTACATACATATGAAGAATATCCCGTCACAAAGACCGCAAAAGCGGCCATCCCCGCAAACAGCAGCGTGGCTTTCCGGAATACCGGAAAAAATTCCCCTTTCCGGAATGCCGCCACGAGCCAGCACACATAAAATCCAATGCAGAAGATTCCAATATACACCATGCCCGTAAATTTAATATTGACGCAGTACACAATACCCGAAAACAAAAAGAGAAGGGAATACCGCCGATTTATGGCACAGCGCCTGTCGCTGAGCATCAGCATCGCGAGAACCGAAAGCAGCAGGTACAGATACAGGTTTCCGTCAATATAAAAGCTCTCCATCTGAGAAACCGTCACCGGCGTGAGCACCGCCAGCACCGTCACCAGCGCTAAAAATCCTCTGTGTCTGAGCCGTATGGACAGATACCGCAGCAAAACTCCGGTCACAGCTACAGCAGCCAGCAGACTGACCGCCTTCCCCGCCTCGATCCCTCCGAAAAAGGCAGCGGTCACCGCAGAGAGAACCCACCCGCCGTTGGCATAATGATCAATCCATCTGGCATTATACCGAAGCCCCTCTGTCAGCTTCACTGTATCCGCCGCCGCAGTACAGTCCGGCGTGAGCGGATTCCAGCCGTCCAGCAGAAGCCCGACTGCCGTCTTGTGATAAGTATTCCCGTCCCAGTGAATATTATAAAAAAGACGGCTCAGAAATACCGCCGCCGCGACTATCACAATACACAGCGCGATATCCTTCCAGCCGGCCCCCTCCTCACCGCGGAACCACCGGGCACAGATAAAACCGGCTGCGGCGGCAGATACCGGCAGCATCCAGCCGCCCACCGTCACGTTCGCAAAAAAGAGAACCGACGGAACCACCAGCCCAAGCAGCATCCACAGAATCAGAAATACAGAGACGCGGAACAGCCGTTGCACAAACTGTCCGCCCGGAATACTTTTCATAAACTACCTCTTCTCTTTCGCCTCACAAAAACAGTTCTTCCAGCGCCTGCGCATAGCTGCGCGCCTCGCGGTACATCGCGGCAATCCCCGCCTCCATATCCTCGTGAAATACCTTCCCGCAGGTTTCCCGGATCAGATCTGCCAGTGCCGCGGGATCTTTCGGGTCAAACAGAATACATTTCTCATTTTTCTGCTCCCTGTGCACCGGAATATCAGACAGCAGAACCGTTTTATCGAGCACTTTCGCATCCTCCAGCACCGTTCCCCAGCCCTCGCACAGCGACGGCTGCACAATAAATTCTGCGTTTTTCATAATACAGAGCTGTTCCGTGCGCTTCACAAACCCCAGAAGCCGTATGCAGTCCGCCACAGCGGGCGCTTCCATAATCTGTTTCAGCCGTCCGATATATTCCGGATTGCGGTAATCCTCAAGGTTCCCCGTAAACACAAAATCATAGTCCGCAAGAGCCCCTCGCCCGCGCAGCAGTTCGATCGCCCGAACCGCGACGATATGGTTCTTGTGCTGCCAGAACTGATTGGGCAGATAGATATATTTCCGGCGCAGACCGAAAGACTCCCTCACTTTCTCTTCCATCTCCGGCGTGACCGCCCGAAGCTCCGGCTCGATATAGGACACAAAATGGACCACCTTCGCCCTGCACTTATGCCCTGGGAAAAAGCGTTCCAGGTCATGCTGCGCGTCACGGCTGCTTAGCACCAGCGGATTTGCCTTAGACGTCATCGCAAGGAAATTTGCATCCTTCTGGCGCAGCTCCTCTTCACTGAAGAATTCCGGCAGCGTTTTGTGCTGGAAGTCCGGTATCCAGAAGATCCCCCTCCGCTGAAACAGGCGTCCGGTTTTATTGAGCTCCAGCGCATAACAGTATTTCACGCCGTGCAGCCAGATCAGATTCATCTCATAAAGGGCAAGCTTCCATTTATTCTTTTCCGCGATCACGCGGATATCAACCGTCCCACCGGGCGCGTACGTGTGTCCGCTCCCCGCACCCTGCCGGAAACACTCAAAAATGTCAGCGTGCTCCGGTTCGGTCAGCACAACAATCTCAAAACGCTCACAGATTTTCTCACTCTGCAGACAGCTGAAGATAATATTTTTCAGATAATACAGGCCTCCGATCCAGCCTCTGTTCCCCAGCCCGTTAAATAGAATCTTTTTCTTTTTCATACGGCTCTCCTCACGGCCTCACACATGCCACGGACGCAAGGGCCGCGAGGCATCCTTCCACGACATGCTCAAACGAAAATTCCTGTGCCCGCCCGTAGCTTCTGCGCCCCATCTGCGCGAGGCGCCCCCCCGCAAACATCTGGTCAATTGCCCGCGCGAACGCCTCTGTATCCTCCGGATCGACGATACACCCGTTCTCCCCTTCCACGATCAGGTCCCTGGCCCCGTCCGCATACTTTGAGGAAATGACAGGAAGAGACGCGCACATCGCCTCCAGAATCACAAGTCCGTAACAGTCCTCCCGGGTCGGAAGGATAAAGACATCGGAAGCCGCATACAGTCCGCGCAGCGCTTCCCCCTCGACAAAGCCGCGGAACTCCACGCGGTCTGCAATGCCGAGCTGCCGCGCCTGCTTTTCCAGCAGAGACCGCTCCTGACCTTCGCCCACAATCACAAGCCGGATATCGTCCGCAGTCCGCGCCAGCGCCGGGAGCAGAAGATCCAGCCCTTTGCGCTGAATCAGACTACCAACATAGATCAGCTGCCTCGCCTCGTAAGTCTCCTTCCGCGCCAGATATTTGCGAATATCCACGGTCAGACAGGAGATGAAACATTTTGCCGGATCCGCCCCGTAAGCGATCTGCGCTTCTTTTGACGCCGTACTGCTGGCCACAAACGCGGCCGCACGCTTTATGATATATTTCCTCGACATCCTCTGCACCTTTCCGATATTGCGCTCCGAGTGCAGCGTGCCGTCAGTCCAGCTGATAAACGGAATGCGGTTCTTCGCACACCAGTGCACCGCCATAAGGATCGTGGGATTGTACTCCATCGCAATAACGAGATCCGGCCGGACCTCGCGCAGGGTGCGCTCCACCCCCGTCGGCAGAAAAATATAGCGGTCGTCAAACCGTCTGCGGATAATCAGGGTGCGCGACCGGAGAAACAGATAATTCTTCAGCGCCCGCAGCTCCACGTTCCACTTCCGGTTCTCCATCCCCGCACCGGAAAAAATAATGTGAAATTCATACTCCGGCACATGCTTCTGCAGATAGACAAAAAAATCCACCCGGTACGGGGAAGGAATATTTGTGATAAAAACCACCCGTTTTCTTCTCATAAGCTCATCTTCTCCTGTCCCTTGAAATCTCCGCGTAAATCTCCATCAGCTTCCGGTAATTGTCCTCCGGGCGCAGACGTTTCTGATAGAACTCCCTTGCATTTTCCTTCAGCGCCAGAATATCCATTTTCTCGAATTCCAGCACCTTTCCGGCGAGATCTTCCGAAGAATCATACCGGAACTTTACGCCCGTGATTCCCTCTCTGACCATCCCCTCCATATTTCCGACCCTGCCTGCTATCACAGGAACTCCGTAAGAATATGCCTCCGCGATCGTCATCGCAAATGCCTCATAGCACTGGGAGGTCATAATCACTGCTTTCGCGTGGTAAAAACGCTCAGCCATCTCCTCCTTCTGGAGATATCCTAAAAACCGGATATTATTCAGCTGATGTTTCCTCACATAGTCCTGCATCTTCTCCATCATAGGCCCCGTTCCCGCGATATAAAGCTGCTTGTCCGGTATCCGCTCAAATGCCCTGATCGCGACATCGATGCCTTTGAGCGCCTCCACTCTCCCCGCAAACAGGAAATATTCCTCCGGTTCAGGCGCTGCGTTCGGCAGAATCCCCTCCGCAAATGTAAAATTCGGCTTGATAAATATCCTCGACGCATCGACAATCTTCTTCGCCTCCGGCATTCTCCCGGAATCAAGGGCATCGAGAAGTTTATTTCTGTTAAATTCTGTCAGGCAGATAAAACTGACCCTGCGGTAAGTGCCCAGCATCCTGTGTATTTTTAAAATCATGGCGCTCACCATAGTCTGCAGGCGGCTGTCCCGGTAACATCTATGCTTCACGGCACATTTCAGCCCTCCGGAGACACATTCCTCGCAGATCACATTATTCCGGAAAAAAGATCCCGCCGGACAGAGCATCCGGAAATTATGAAGTGTCTGCACCACAGGCACCCCGCACGCAAACGCCGCATAAAACACTGACGGACTTATCATTGTAAGCGTGTTGTGCACATGGACGATATCTATCCTGTTTTTCCGGATCAGCTGCTTTACCTCCCGTATCGTCCGGAATGAAAAAACCGCGGTAAACGGCAGAAACAGCTTCCCCACCGGTCCCTGCTCCCTCAGCTCCTGATTGGTGCGGTAATAAGTAAACACCGTATGACCGTGCTCTTCGAGCAGCCGTTTTTCATTCCGGACGACAACGTCCTCCCCGCCCGGAATCTGATAAAAATTGTGCACCTGTAATATCCGGTACTGTTTCACCGCCAGCTCCTCCCCTCTGCAAAAGACTCCCGCATCCTTTCCGTATTACTGCTCACTGATCCTGCAGTACATCGCATATTTTTCCTGAACCGTAGCGATTTTTCCATACCCGTATTCCGTCAGATCCTCCGGAATCTGGTGAAAAGCTGTGTTAAACACAATATACCTGCAGTTTTTTTCCTTCGCAATCCGGGTGATCAGCTCCAGATCCGGCACTTCCTGTGACATCTGCCAGTGTACCTGTGCCTCGTCCTCCTCTATGGATGAGATAAAACCGCCCGCATTCCTGCCATAAAGCAGTCCTGCAGAACAGCTGTACTGGCGGATGCTGCAGAGCAGCTCTTCAGGCACAATCAGTGTTTCTTTCCAGTTCTCCAGCCTGGCCTCCACAATATCGGCAATCTCAATGGCGGCCTGCGGCAGCTCATAGTCATTCTCCTTCTCACGGTACGTCTCTGCCGAAAACACCGGTTTTCCCGTGACCACAATGCAGGCACAGGCCGCCAGAAGAACCAGCAGGCGCAGAAACTGCCGGCGAAACCGGAACAAAAACTGTGTGAGGGCATATCCGGTCACAAACGAAACCGGCAGCATCCACAAAAGACGCCAGTAAATTCCCGAGAGGAATCTGGTACCGATAAGCCAGTAAAACAATGGGTTAAAAAAGAGCAGAAGTACCAGAACAGAGGGCCAGAACAGACGTCTGCGCATTCCCCTGCCGGTCAGCATGCAGACAAACAATGCCACAAGATAAAATACCCAGTGCGCAAGACCGCTTCTTCCTCCTATGAAATTAACAAATTCATCCCAGAGGGCAGTGATATAAACAGTCATTGTTCCACCTCATCCAATCAGATAATAGCCCAGAAACACTGCGCACGGCAACGCAGCCATCCAGATAGCGAATGTTTTTCTCCATTTCCGGTGACAGACATAATCTACCAGCCCGTATAAAAACAGGATAATGGGCGCTGTCACAATACCGATCCCCGACAGCAGACACGACGCCACGGAGGCCACATACAAAAATGCAATATAGCCCGGCCTGTACTTCCGCCTCATCACTTCGCAGAACACATAGAAAAATACCGGAAGTATAAATCCCGCACAGACAGCCTTTCCCTGCCAGATGCGCAGCAGAATCATGGAAGCCAGCGTGTGGGTTGAGGTATATCCCCAGAGGTGAAGTACGGAAATAAGGATCAGAAACACAAATACTTTCTCCATGTCCTTTCCAAACAGAGACCTGCCGAGCAGCAGATACACCGCATAGCACAACAGAATCAGAAAAAAGGGCAGATATGAATGTGAGAGCACGGCGGGAGCATACCCGCTGATTCTGCAGTTCATCGCGACATACATCGCCCATGGAGAGGTCAGATCCTTGCGCACCTCTCCCGTGTTCCAGAACATAAAATCCGCAACAATCGGACTGTCCTGATACATCGTGTCATGGACAACGGCGGAAACTTCCTCCGCAACAAACCGCGCATCGTCGTCGTCACTGTGCTCATAACGCGCGGGAACCCATGCCTGCAGGAGAATCAGCACGGCAGCCAGCACTCCGAAAACCGCCGTCCAGTAATTTGCACTCCGCTCTCCGCCGCCTTCCTGTTTTTCGCCCTTTTTAAGGGATCTTATTCGAAACAGCTCCTGTCCGTGCAGCAGCACAAGGTAAAATGAGATGACTGCCAGCACTGTCAGAACAATCTTCCAGCACATGATCGCCGTTGTCAGCGTCTGCTGCATCGCCACGAGCGGGACCAGCACCAGCTGCCCCGCAGCCAGTATAGTCACAAATCCGCACACCCATGCGTGCAGAAATCCGTTCCAGCCGCCACCCGTCCTGAGCAGTCTCACCCAGATCACGCCTGTGAAAGCCGGAACCACGACAAAAAGCATACATAACATCAGCATTCCCTTAACGCTCATACACCAGCACCCCGTCGATTGTGATATCATTAAGCTCCGCCGCATTTCTGACCGCATACAGTGTCTCCGTCTTCACAGACTTTCTTCCGCAGGCGACAAACACCTTACCGCACAGCTTCGCCGCGGCAAAGCCTTCGGCGTCTGCACCGGCGTCCCTGCTGCCGATCACAATACACTCGTAACAGCTGCTCATCTCATCCAGATATCCGGCAAACCTTCTGCCGCAGACAGGATGTATCCCCTGCTCCGCCTCCGCATCCCGGCAGACGGCATCCAGATATTCGCTTATCTTCTGCGGTTCTGCCGTTTTCTCCTGCCCGAGAAGAAAACGGCTTATGGAATGGGCTCCCCCCCGTCCATCTGCCAGATCAATCAGCAGAGTCTTTTTCTGTTCTCCCGCATAACGCTGCGCGAGTGTTTCCGCGACACCGGCGTCCGGACAGCCCACCGGCAGACAGCAGATGCGGTTGCAGGGGACGGCGTCATCTTTCAGATACAGCGCCGCCTGTCCGAATACCGCTTTTTTGTCCTTCCCGTCCCCGGTCACACCGATCACGGCCGTATCCAGACTCTTTCTGATTTCCTCCGCATCCTTCGGCCTGCGGCACAACAGCATCCACAGACTGTAGCAGACCACCTCCACAATCACCCCGAGCAGAAGTCCCGCCGTGGCCGCCTTAAACACCCCGCCGCTCAGCTCCCCTGCACTGACGGAAAAAGACCTGACTTTCACTACTTCCTGCGTCACATACGGCGCGTCAAGAACGCTGATGCATTCTGCACCCGTCATCTCCTCCGACACACGGCCGATTACCGTAATCAGGCTTTCAGCAAATGCCAGGGCCTCTTCCTCCCCTGAGAGCACGGGCTCTTCCCCGGCGGACGGATATGTCACATAAAGGGTCAGCACATCAGATGCCTCGCTCTGTTCCAGCTCAAAGGCCTCCTGATAATCCCCGAATGCGGGTGCGTTCTCCGTCTCTTCACAGAACGCGCGGTATGCACGGTTGCTTTTTGCCATCCGGATCACATTATTGGCCCGTTCCCCGACACTCCCCTCACTGTAATTACTGACGAACAGCGCGGCGCGGACCTGCATCCGGTCCTCGTACAGATTATCCTCCAGGAACGGTTTCAGGGAGGCATATTTATATCCTCCGAGCATTGCCGCACAGATAAGCCCGAAAATCAGGGCAAGCCACCACATCTTAAGATGATACCGGATCAGTTCAGAAGGGCTGTACTCTCTGTCCATCCTGTATTCTTTTTTCATCATCTTTCCCCATTCACTCTCCGCCTTTTTCAAACACCACGCGGATTGTTTTCAACAGAATTTTTATATCAAGCCCGATGCTCCAGTTATCAATATACTGCACATCCAGCCGCACCACATCCTCAAAATCCTTAATATTATTCCGCCCGCTCACCTGCCAGAGCCCGGTAATCCCCGGCTTTGCGCTCAGGCGCCGCTTCTGATGAGACTCATACTGCCGGAACTCATCCACGGTCGGCGGCCGGGTCCCCACGAGGCTCATATCCCCTCTGAGCACATTGTAAAACTGCGGCAGTTCATCAATACTTGTTTTCCGGATAAATTTCCCAACCTTTGTGATGCGCGGGTCATCTTTCATCTTAAACATAAAGCCATTCATCTCATTCCTGCCCTCAAGCTCCTTTTTGCGCTCCTCGGCATCCCGGTACATCGAGCGGAATTTGTATATTTTGAAAAAACGCCCGTTTTTTCCGACTCGCTGCTGTGCAAAAAACAGAGGGCCGGGCGACTCAATCAGAAGCGGCGGCGCCAGAAACACCGTCACAACCGCCGTGATCAGAAGCCCCGCCAGCGCTCCGGCGATATCCATCATACGTTTAATGAACAGCATTTTCCAGTCATAATGCTGATTGGTAAAGGTGACAACCGGGATATTTCCCATCATATTAAAACTCTTGTGATACTCGTCAAAACGATTTAAAATCTCGATGCTGACATGAACCGTTGCCCCCATATCCCCAAACTTATTCGCCACTCCCGAGAGCGCATCCCCGGTATCATAGGGTACATTGATAAACACTTCATCCACAACCTGTTCCTTCGCGTACTGGAACATATTGTCATACGTGGCAACAACCGGGACCCCCTCATACCATTTGCCGACCTGATTGTCATCGATTATCGCGATACTCGCCAGACGGTGCGCCCAGTCCCTGGAATTATCCGCCTCCGCCATAATCCCCGCCACGCGGTCCGACGTTGTCACGAGAAACACCTGATTTGTCGCCCTCTTATTCCGGTAGACCTTCAGCAGGTAGTATTTTAAAATAACATGTACCGCAAAGAAAAGAACCAGATTAATTCCGGCGATACAGAAATAGACACCTCTGGACGCCTCCGCATTTCTGTGCTGCAAAAAGATAATCAGGGCTGTGATAAACACCAGAACCACGCTCGCCTTCACCGACGCCCAGAAATCCTGATACAGGCTTCTGCGGATAAACCGGCTCTCGATATCCGAGAACAGCATAATCAGCATATAGGCCAGAAGCACAATGCTGAAACTGTCCATAAGTTCCAGCTTCATATTTACCACGGAAACATTCCGGTACCCCACCAGCCACAGATAACCGCCGCCAAGATAGCTTAACACAAAACACAGCAGATCTGCCAGCAATAACATTATTTCCTGAATTCTTTCTCTCGATTGGTACATGTCAGATTTCTCCTCAGCTGTGGACTGCGTGCGCCGCCCTGTATTCCGCAAACCCCTTCAGCGCCCGGTCCTTCTCTGAGAGCACCAGATCCGCCTCCGTCATCCCGTCAGGTATCGGCCATGCAACCGCAAGCTCTTCGTCATTCCAGCGGATCCCGCCCTCGTCATTCGGATGATAAAAATCAGTCACTTTATAACAGAATTCCGCGTAATCCGACAGGACGAGAAAGCCATGCGCAAAATTCTTCGGCACAAAGAACTGCTTCCGGTTCTCCTCCGAGAGCCGCACTCCATACCACTTTCCAAAAGTCTCTGATCCTTCACGCAGATCAACCGCAACGTCAAACACTTCCCCCCGGATCACGCGCACGAGCTTGTCCTGCGGATAATTTATCTGAAAATGCAGACCGCGAAGCACTCCCCCGCGCGACGCCGACTGGTTGTCCTGAACGAACCGGCAGTCAATCCCTGCCTCCGCAAAATCATTATAATTGTACGTCTCCATAAAGTAGCCGCGCTCATCCCCGAACACTGCCGGCTCAATCACCTTCAGCCCGCTGATTCCGCCGCAGTCCTCCGTCACTTTTATCTTTCCCATCCTGTTCCCGCCTTTCGTTCTCTTAATTCCGGTCCTCGATTACAGACCTCTGCACCTTTCTCTTCCCGTCTTCCTTCCGTATTTTCTCCACAGACAGTCCATCAGATTTATTCCCGCTTCTGTCTCCATACTTCATCGGCTTACAGCCCCTGTGCAACCTCGAGAAGATACTGCCCGTATTCCGTCTTCAGAAGCGGCTGAGCCAGGCAGATCAGCTGTTCCCTGTCGATAAAGCCCCGCTTATAGGCAATTTCCTCAATGCAGGAAATATGCAGTCCCTGCCGTTTCTGGAACGTGGACACAAAGTTTGCAGCCGCCAGCAGCATATCGTGGTTCCCGGTATCCAGCCACGCAAAACCACGGCCAAGAGTCTCCACCTTCAGCGTCCCCCGCTTTAAATATTCGTTATTTACGGATGTGATTTCAATCTCTCCCCTGGCTGACGGCCTGACATTTCTGGCAATCTCAACGACATCATTATCGTAAAAATACAATCCCGGAACCGCATAATTTGATTTTGGGTGTTCCGGCTTCTCCTCAATGGAAAGCGCTTTCCCGTTTTCATCAAATTCCACGACGCCGTATTCCTTCGGATCCCTGACATAATAGCCGAATATCGTCGCTCCCGGCCCGCCCTGTGTACGTTCCGCCACATTCCTGAGCACCCTTGAAAAACTCTGGCCGTAAAATATATTATCGCCGAGCACCAGCGCCACCGCATCCGTACCGATGAAATCCGCACCAATAATAAAAGCGTCGGCAAGTCCCCGCGGTTCCTCCTGAACAGCGTACGAAAAACTCATCCCCAGCTGGCTTCCATCCCCGAACAGCTCCTGAAACACCGGCAGATCGCGCGGCGTGGAAATAATCAGAACATCACGGATACCCGCAAGCATCAGCGTCGAGAGCGGATAATAAATCATCGGCTTGTCATACACCGGCATAATCTGTTTGCTGATCGCTTTCGTCAGAGGATACAGCCTTGTGCCGGAACCTCCCGCTAAAATAATCCCCTTCAAAACATCTCTCCTTCCTGCAGTCCTGTCGGAATGCACTTATTGCATAAAATGCAGACAGGCAGTAGCGCCTTCCGGCGATACTGCCGCCTGCCGTTTAGTTTTCCCTGTACATCTCCTCGTAATACTTCTGGTAATCGCCACTGGTCACATTTTTCATCCAGTCCTCATGCGCAAAAAACCACTCGATCGTTTTCCGGATCCCCTCCGCAAACATTGTCTCCGGCTCCCAGCCGATCTCCGCCTTAATCTTATCCGGTGCGATCGCATAGCGTCTGTCATGTCCCTTGCGGTCCTCCACGTATGTGATCAGGTCCCTGCTCACATGCTCCCTGCGCGGATCGCTCTCCGGCAGCATCTCGCGGAGCGTATCAATAATAATATTGACAATCTCAATATTCTGCTTCTCATTGTGCCCGCCGATGTTGTATGTCTCGCCCAGGCGCCCCAGCTCCTGCACCATGTCAATTCCCTTCGCGTGGTCGTCCACATACAGCCAGTCCCTGACATTCTTCCCGTCGCCATAGACCGGAAGCTTCTTTCCCTGAAGCGCATTGTTGATAATCAGCGGAATCAGCTTCTCCGGAAACTGATACGGCCCGTAATTGTTGGAACAGTTTGTAATGTTGGCCGGAAATCCGTAAGTGTCAATATACGATCTCACCAGCATATCCGACGACGCCTTGCTGGCAGAATACGGACTGTGCGGCGCATACGGCGTCGTCTCGTAAAAGTAAGTTCCATCCTCCTCCAGTGAGCCGTACACTTCATCTGTAGAGACATGCAGAAACTTCTTTCCCTCTTTAAAAGTCCCGTCTTCCTTCTCCCAGGCAGCTTTTGCACAGTTTAACATCACCGCAGTCCCAAGTACATTGGTCCGTACAAAAACCTCCGGATTGCGAATGCTCCGGTCCACATGACTCTCCGCCGCAAAATGCACCACCCGGTCAATCTCATTCTCCGCAAAAATCCGCCCGATGGCCTCCCGGTCCGTAATATCTGCCTTTACAAATGTATAATTATCACGTCCCTCAACTTCCGCCAGGTTCTCAAGATTTCCCGCATATGTCAGCGCATCTACATTGATAATACGAATCTCATCCCCGTATTTGCGGAACATATAATGGATATAATTCGAGCCGATAAAACCGGCTCCTCCCGTCACCAGATACGTTCTCATAGAATCCTCCTTAATCAGTCTGTACTGATAGTATGCCTGTTTCAGCAAAATTTATTAAATTCTACCATATTTTTCCGATGTGCACAAGCATCTTTCCATATACGGCGGCATCACTCCGGACCCGGAATTCAGACCGGTCTGCGGATGTAGCGCAAAAAAGGCACGTCCGCCCTGCTCCACCGCCCGCACCGGAAGCACTCAGAAGCCTCCTGTGCGGAAATCCGTAAAAGCAGGATAAAGACGTGCCCTTCACCCCGCCGGAAAAGGGGTCTCTCTCTTTCACTCAGTTCCCCGTTTCCCGCATATATTCTTCCAGCGCCTTCTGCCAGTCTGCCATCCGGTAATCGCTTGTCAGGCGCATCATATAATTGTCCAGAATCGAATACGCAGGCCGCTTTGCAGATGCCGGATTCATCTTCGCGTACTCATCGCTGGTAACGTGGTTCACCTGTGTGCGCTTCCCCGCCAGACGGAAAATCGCCTCCGTGAACTCCGCCCAGTTCGTATCGCCTTCACAGGTAGCGTGATAAGTCCCGTAGTTTTCCGTCGGCTCAAAATAGCGGATGACCCGCGCCAGCTCCGCAGCACTTGTCGGCGTACCCAGCTGGTTGTCCACGACATTTACCGTTTCATGCTTTTCCGCAAGCCCCAGCATGGTTCTCACAAAATTTTTCCCATCTCCGTACAGCCACGCTGTCCGGAAAATGAAATAGCGCTGTGCAAAGTCCCTGACAAACTTTTCCCCCTCCAGCTTTGTCTTCCCGTAAGCACTGACCGGAGCCGGCTCATCAAACTCAGTATAGGGGCTTGTCCCATCCCCTGCAAATACATAATCCGTCGACACATGAATCAGCTTTGCGCCCGTCTCACTCGAAGCAATGCTTAAATTCCGTGCCCCGATGGCATTAATTTTATAAGCCGAGTCCCACTGCCGCTCGCAGGCGTCTACATTCGTATGCGCCGCACAGTTGATCAGAATCTGCGGCTTCCTCTCCCGCACCATTTTCATCACGGCATCGATGTCCGTGATATCAAGCGCGCTTACACCGTCTCCTGAGACAACATCCGTGTTGATAAATTCCACATCATTGCCGCTGTGTTCGCCGTATTCCCTGCGAAGTGCGCGTCCAAGCTGCCCGTTGCAGCCTGTCACCAGTATTTTCTTCATAGTTTTCTCCCTCACTCGCCCAGGCCGTCCTCAATTGCCGTGACGAGGGAGGACAATGCCTCCGTCTCGTCCTCTCCGTCACAGATCAGCTCGATTTCATCTCCTGACTTGATACATGCCCCAAGGACGCTCAGCACGCTCTTGGCATTTGCAGTATTCTCCCGATACTGAAATGTAATATGCGACTTAAACTGCATCGCTTCCTTGCACAGAATTCCGGCTGGCCGTAAATGTAATCCGGTTGGATTCTTGATCTTTACTTTCTGACTCACCATATTGCATTCCCTCCAAAACATAGATTTATACCTGCTCCGCTTCATTACAGCATAATTTTTGTAATCAGCCCGGCAAGTTTCTGTGCCTCGTCATCAATAACTTTCTGATCTTTCCCCTCGATCATCACACGCACAAGCGGTTCCGTTCCGGACGGCCTGATCAGCACCCTGCCTTCCCCGTGAAATTTCTCCTCCACTGCGGCGACGGCTTCTGCAATCTCCGGATAATCCATAAAATGATCTTTTTTGTGGTTGGGTACTTTTGCGTTCACCAGCGCCTGCGGCAGAACTTCCATCACCTGAGCCAGCTCAGAGAGAGGTCTTTTTGTCCCCCGCATAACCTCCAGCAGATGCAGGGCGCTCAACAGACCGTCGCCCGTCGTATTGTCATCCAGGAATATCACGTGGCCCGACTGCTCCCCGCCAATGTTATAACCGTTTTCCCGCATATTTTCAAGTACATAGCGGTCGCCGACCTTCGTTTTCTCGATATGGATTCCCTCTTTCTCCCCCATCAGGGTAAATCCAAGATTCGTCATAACGGTGACCACAATCGTATCTTTTTTCAGCTTTCCGTGCTCTTTCATATATTTGCCGCAGATCGCCATCACCTGATCGCCATCCACCAGGTTTCCGCCCTCGTCCACCGCGAGCATCCGGTCGGCATCCCCGTCAAAGGCAAGCCCGATATCCGCCTTTTCATAGACAACACGGGCTTTGAGCTCATCCATATGCGTCGAGCCACAGTTGGAATTGATGTTGGTTCCGTCGGGATGTATGTGGATTGCGACAAGATCCGCTCCCAGGTCTTTCAGCACTTTTACAGATGTATAGTGCGATGCCCCCTCTGCACAGTCCACCACAATTTTCATGCCCGTGAGATCGACCGGGACACATTTTTTGATAAAATTAACATATTCATCCCGCAGGTCAAAGCGGTAATCAATCTTTCCCACACCGGAACCAATCGGAAGCACAACATCTTTCATGTGGTTGCGTATCAGCGCCTCGATCTCATCCTCCAGCGCATCTGGGAGTTTATAGCCCTCTCCGTTAAAAAACTTGATCCCGTTAAATTCCATCGGATTGTGGGAAGCCGAAATGACAACCCCTGCGTCCACCCTGTGTTTTCTTGTCAGATATGCGATTGCCGGCGTCGGCATCACTCCTGCAAAAATCGCATTTGCCCCGACGGAACAGATCCCTGCCATCAGAGCCCCCGCCAGCATCCCGCCCGAAATCCTGGTATCGCAGCCGACGATAATCGTCGCCTGGTGTGCACTCTCTCTGGTAAGGACATACGCCCCCGCCTGCCCCAGCTTCGTCGCAAGCTCAATGGAAAGCTCCGAACCCGCAATTCCACGCACGCCGTCCGTGCCGAACATTCTAGCCATATTCCGATCCTCCCTGTATTGCCAGTCTCCCCTGTTAATTTCTCAGATACTGCCGTTCTCTCACACAGCGCCCTGCTACTGGGAGCTATCGTTTCCTCCGGATGTATTTCCGCTGCCAGAGCCGCTTCCTCCGCCGCTCTCATCTTCTGTGCTTTCATCCTCCCCGCTGTTCCCGCCGGAGTCCGGATCTTCCTCATTCCCAGGACCCGCGCTCCCGTCCCCAATGATACCTTCGGAATCACTTCCCCCGGAAACCTCTCCGTCACCGCCGTTCAGTTCCCCTTCGGCGCCTTCTTCCGTAATTCTCGCGAGGACCCGCGCCGGTATCGCCAGCTCGCAGTCGTCCCGGTTCATCGTGAGAGTAATCGCAAGATAATGCTCTCCCGACCCGAGACCGGAAGCGTCCGCGGATCCCGTAATGTCCTTCGCTTCCAGAGTGTCCATCACACTTTTGGCTCCCTTAATCTCCACCGCAAAAGTGTCTTCCATAAACTCCGCATGGAATCCGTCGCGCACATGTTCAATCACCAGATTCCCGACCGGAACCTGCATCGTCTTCCTTACAACCGCTTCCACCCTGACCGTGACACTGATTTTGGCATCAGAGGCGAGCACCAGGGAAGCGCCCCGCGGCAGATAGGATGTAATATCCACAATCGTCTCGATCGTGGACGTCGCTCCGGTCAGATCAAGCACCTCCGCCGGAATCGTGATCTTGTTTACAGGATTCAGCGTTGCCGTTTCCCCCTTGATCCGCACCATTTCAGGCCGGTAGGAAAGGCCTGTCATCAGATATCCGTCCGCCGGCTCTCCGGTCGTCTGGAATTCAAGCGCGACATCCTTGGTCCCCAGAATCTGCGCTTTGATCGTGACTGTCGTGATATTCAGCGTCAGTTTCGTCGTGTCAATCACATTTCCTTCCGCGTCAAAGAGCGTCGGAACCACACTGTCCGTCACATCCGCAGACATACCGTCCACATTGATCGTCGCCGTGACGGTATCTATCCGGCTCACAATCGACGCCGGCCCGGAAATGTTCATCAGGTTCGCGCCGACTATGCTCACATCCCCCAGCGCACAATTGTCCGCCACAACCCCTTTGGTATCCGCCATAATCGGTTTCTGGGTCCTTCCGAGATCAACCAGCTCAATCTCCTTATAGAGCTGCTTTGACACAATCCTCACTTCCGTACTGTATCTCTGTGCGGTAATCGTGACCGGCACACGCCAGTTCCCGCTCTTTTCATCATATTCAATCCGCTCCATATCCGCAACCGCCCGGAAATCCGAATTGGACAGGTACCTGCGGATGCTTCTCTTTGCGGATACGCTGAATGTAACCGTATTATCCCCGTCAAGTACCTCGTAGCATTTATTCTGCTCTGTGATATAGTTTTCATTTGTGAGGGAGACGCTCGCCGTAAACCGCTGCACCCCGACCGGATCATCGATGCTGCCGACAATCACCCAGAGAATAATGGCAGACAGCGCCGCGAGAATTTTGAGGCCAAAATTATTGGTTAACTTTCTGATGAGCTTTTTTAACATTTTTCAGCCTCCTCTTCAATAATTCAATTTTCGTCAGCTCCGGCTCCCGCCTCTGGATGTAAGCAAGCTTGTTTTTCAGGAATTCCGCATCCACATTGCGGTAAAGCTCCCCTCCCATCGCAATGGAAACCCTTCCCGTCTCCTCGGATACTACAATCGTCAGTGAGTCTCCCACCTCGCTGATCCCGACCGCAGCGCGATGCCTGGTGCCGAGATCTTTGCTGATTCTTAAAGAATCCGTCAGCGGCAGGTAACAGGTCGCCGATACCACCCGGTCCCCGCGCACAATTACCGCGCCGTCGTGCAGCGGCGTATTTTTTTCAAATATATTGATCAGAAGCTGGCTCGTGATTATCCCGTCCACCGCAATCCCGGTCCGCTCATACTCCGTCAGAAGAATCTCATTCTCCACGACAATCAGCGCGCCCGTCCTGACCTTTCCCATCTCATAGCAGGCCTTCACAAGCTCTGTGATTGTTTTATCGGAAAACTTCCCCTCCACCCCCTTCGAAAAATCGAATGACACCAGGGAGGCGATCACATTTCTCCTTCCCAGATTCTCCAGCGCCTTGCGCATCTCCGGCTGAAAAATGATCACAAGGGCGGTGAGCGCAACGCTCATCGTATTCTCCGCAATCCAGATAATTGTATTCATCTGGAACACCGCGGCCACCGCCACAAATACAAGAATGACCAGAATTCCCCGAAGCAGCATCCACGCCCGCGTATTTTTGATCCATACCAGCATGCAGTAGACAAGGAACGCGATAATGATAATCTCCGCCACATCCGTCCTCGTCATTTTTAAATCCATATATATGGAAACTTCTTCCAGAAAAGCATCCAGTGTCGCCATCACACTCTGCACACGCTTCACATCCCTTCCTGGCAGACAGCAGCCCTCTTTCCACCGTCTGCCGGTTCTCTACTCCAACCAGTCCTCGTCAATATCCATCTCTCTCGCAAACTGCTTTTTCGACAGGCGCTCCTCATCCCTGCCAAACCGCTTGACCTTCTTGTCAGTTCCCGGCACAAACGCTTTCGGAACCGCCTTCACATAATAATAATACTCATCATCCTCGAACTGCAGTCGCTCAGTCCTGGAATAATCCAGATTAAAAAATACAAACTGCAGGAAAAACGCGGCCAGACAGGCGACCCCGTTTCCTATCAGCACCTCATACGTCTTCCCCGTGATCCCGAGCAGCAGATATCCGGCAATCAGCCCGACCGACTGAAACAGGATGCCGGAGACTATCGCCACCGTCCAGGCATACTCGATTGACATTCTGCGGATGACATATACAACCACAAGTGTGGCTGCCATTACGCCCAGCACCAGATACATCTCCTTATTTCCGATCAGCTGATTTAAAATAACGACGATTTTCGAGACAGCCGCATCCTCTTCGCCGCCTGTTCCCGAAAGCACGGGGGCGTTTTCCCGAACGCCATTCAGAAAAAAATATACCACCGTCCCGCAGATCATCGCAAACACAGAGTATACCTCCCTGACAAGCCCCAGCCCCATCGGCATCATATACGGAACATGCAGCTGAAAGCACAGAGGAGTTAGCAGAACACCGTATCCGTTTTTCGGCACAAAACGGAAATAAAGAAGGTATACCAGCACAAACAGCACCAGGGTCACAGCGCACACTTCCAGCGAGAGCGCATACATCTGCGCCAGAATCACCGCTGAAGCCAGAAATATCATACAATTTGCCGGAAAGACGGAACATAAAAGCGCCAGAATCAGCGCCACCGGCGTCCGGGTTATGCTCTTCATATACCCAATTCTGCTGTTAATCGACATAAACACCGCAAATGCGATCAGAAAACGGATTACGGGCGTGATAAACACTTCATTCTTTCCGTAAAAACGCACGATCTTCTCTTTCAGTTCTAATAAGGTTGTCATGTTGCCCTCCCGCTTTTATTCCCGATCCGTATCGCCGGGCATTTTCAGCCGCTCCTCGCGCTCATACATCCGGTTGATTTTCCTGAGACTGCTGTAATACCTTTTTACCTTCCTTCGCCCCGCAGTATATTTCACATGAAAAACAATACAGGTCGAAGTCAGATATACGAGCATAAATCCGCCATAAAACATAAGCAGCGTCGTGATAAACTCTTTTAAGTCCATACTGTTGATCTGCTTCATCAGCTTTTCCATGGAGTAAACACCCCAGAGTCCCAGCACAAGGCCAAAGCAGATTGTCCCGGTCACAAAACTTCTCAGAAGCTGCAGCGAGATATAGTCTTTTCTTGCATACTGCATCATTGGCCTGCACGCCTTCCCGTCATTGGTATCGAACCCGGATATCTTTATCATGTGACGCAGACGTTCTTCATTTACCATATGCTATCATAATCCTTTCCCCGCAGCGCAGCTCCTCCGCCATCCGGAAAGACCCGGATCTGCACGCAGTAACGCATTCTTATCAGATATTATAGCACAGTGCCAATGATTTTCAAACATAAAAAAAGAATCCTGCGGAGAGATTGCACAAACCGGAAAGACATGCCGCCATGGCCCCAGCCTTCTCCTTACAGGTCTGCGCGCAAAAAAGCAGGGCTTATGAAAGGCCCTGCTTTTTTCACCTGAAAACTACTACTGCAGAAAACGCATTTTATTGCCATGGCTCTCCTGTTTCTTCGCTTCCGGCGCCTTGGGCTTGCCAAGTACCCCGTTGAGCGTATTGGTCATGGAGGCCTTGCACTTTTCACAGAAACGCCCGCTCGATATCGGCTCCCCGCAGTGCTCGCAGTTGATCCCGTCCGCTCCGGGTTCCGAGAGGGTCAGGCGCTCTTCCCTGATCCACTGCTTAATCTGCTTGGTAGATACATCCATCGCCTCCGACAGCGCGCGGACCGAAGACCTGGGATTCTCATTGAGATATTCCCGCACCTCCCGGAATTTGTCCTCAAGTTTCTTCTGGCACATGCTGCAAATAGGCGGTCCGCTCATGTAATTAAACAACCGACCACAGCTTCTGCAATTTCTTACATCCATCCTTCTCGCCCCTCCTGCTTATCTGTCAGAATCCAGTTCCAATGCTGATACAAATATAATAAATGTCCTTTACCCCGGCAGAAAGCAGTACCTGTGCAACCGCATCCATCGTGCTTCCCGTCGTATAAATATCATCTACCAGCAAGACTTTCTTATATTTTACTATATCTGCACCTAAATGAAAAGCATTTTTTAAATTGTGTTTGCGCC
The DNA here is from genome assembly GCA_947062675.1 of uncultured Roseburia sp. Lineage (GTDB taxonomy): Bacteria > Bacillota > Clostridia > Lachnospirales > Lachnospiraceae > Roseburia. Next base: position 11,203 of record CAMSQM010000028.1, on the reverse strand, counting down.
CGATGTCGTCTAATGTTTTCTGCGGCACGGTATTGCGGATGCGGGCAACCGGCTCCTCCACGGGCAGTCCCAGCTCCTCCCCCAGTCTGCGGGCGAAGACAGCTGCCTGGTTATAACCGCGCCGACGCTCCCTGACGCGGTACATCGGAACCGGAATAATTACCCCGGTCTGCTGCCGCCTCACCCAGTCCCCGTACATCCCTGCGGCTTCCTCCGCATAAAATGCGGCGTACTCCGGCCGGTTCCCGTACTTAAAACGGTACATCGACTGACGGATCTCTCCCTCATACACAAACACCGCCTTTCCCTGCAGATAACTATGATTCTTCCTCCGGCAGTCGCCGCAGTACTCCGTGCGTACATCCGAAAGCGGCTTCCCACAGCGCATACAGACAGGCCCCGCGATTCTTTTTACGTTTCCCCGGCACGATTCACAGATTCGTGTGCCCGGAAGCAGGACTCCGTCACAGACTGCACAGCGGGGAGGAAAAAAGAATCCGGAAATCCCGTCGAAAAGCAGACGGCTGTTTTTTTTCATACAATCCTTTCCAAAATCTCTCCACGACGTATCGTATCATTTTTCCGGCTGCGTTTCCATAAACATTTTCTTAATTCTTTCTTACATATTTCTGCCGGCAGCAGGCAGGTCACGGAAGGCTTCTTATGCATCCTTTTACCGGGCCTTCACGGCATCCGTTTTATAAATAAATTTTACGCTTCCGGTCACGCCGTCCGCAAGTCCCGCATAACTCTGGTATTCGTTTCCCGCCTTAAGAACCGCCTCAAAACGATCCAGCAGCGGTTCAGCCTCCCCGTTATAGGCGTCCGCCATTTTCCGGATCCCTTCCTCGCTGAATTCCACAACACCGTCCGCAAGTCTGTGCGCGCCCTCATCAAGTTCTTTCACTCCGCCCGCGATTGCCCCGGTCCCGCTGAACAGCGCCGCCGCACCGTCATTCAATTTTGTGTTATTTGCGACCAGTTCCGCGACTCCGGACGCAAGCCTGTTCGTCCCGTCCGAAAGTGCCACCGCACCGTCGCCGAGCACGCCCGCTTTCTGATTCAGCTCCCCGAGCCCCGCGTCAAGTGTATTTAATCCTGTCGCAAGCGCACCGGCTCCGTCATCCACCTGTTTTGTCCCGTCAAATACCTGCGCCGCACCGTCGGACACTTTCCCTGCTCCCGCCGCGAGATTCCCTGCTCCCGCCGCGAGCGTTCCCGCTCCCGCCGCAAGATCACCGGCTCCCGTCACAAGCGCTCCCGCTCCAGTCGCGAGCGTTCCCGCTCCCGCTGCAAGATCCGATGTTCCCGCCACAAGTGTTCCCGCTCCCGCCGCAAGGGTCCCTGCTCCCGCCGCAAGGTTTCCGGCCCCCGCCGCAAGATCACCAGCTCCCGCCGCGACGCCGGCTGCTCCTTCCGCCGCATGTTCCGCACCTGCAAAGAGCGCTTTTGTCCCCTCCGCGAGCTGTGCGGTACTTCCCGCAAGCTGTGCCGCCCCGGCCTGCAGCGTCCCGATCTTTCCGGCCATCTCCCCGGAACCCAGCATCCCCTGTACCGTCGCAAGGGTCTCCCGCGTTCCCTTCGCCTCTCCCGCGCCCCTGAAAGCCTGTTCAAGGCCCATGTTGAGCTCATTCATCTGTACCGTCCACGCAGCCAGGGCATCCGGATCCCCGGCTGCCTGCGCCAGTCCCGCCATCAGGGCATCCCGCTGCTGCACGAGCGCTGCAGCCCCCTGCTCCGCCTGCCCTCCCAGCAATTCTGCCGTCTGTATCTGCTCTCCCAGCCGTGTTCCCATCTCTCCGATTCCCGCAGCCAGGGCGTCCACTCCCCCGCTCACTTCACCCGCGCCTGCGGAAAGGGCCGCCGCACCGTTCATCAGATCCGCCGCGGAGTCCGCAAGGGTCCTGACACCCGCGGACAGATCGCCTGCCCCGGAAGACAGTGAATCTGCCCCCGCCTTAAGCACTCCCGCTCCGGCAGACAGATCCTGCGCTCCGGCGTACAGGTTTCCTGCCCCGGCGGACAGGCCACCGGCTCCGGCAGACAGCGTGTCTGCTCCCGCGGACAGATCCTGCGCTCCGGAAAACAGGGCATCCGCTCCCGTGGAAAGATCTTTCGCTCCGGCAGAGAGGTCTTTCGCCCCGCTGACAAGATTACCGGCTCCGACGGAGAGTTCTTCCGCTCCGTTTTTCAGGCTTCCCGTCCCCTCTTTCAGCGCCGATGCCCCCTGCACCGCGTCCGCCGAACCGCCCTTTAACTGTCCGACCCCGCTTTTTAATGCAGGTACACTGTCCGAAAGTGTTTTCACACCGCTCTGGAGCGTCCCGATCCCCTCTGCCAGAGTCTCCGCCCCACTGGTATAATCCCGGATCCCGTTCTTTAAAGTATTCACGCCTTCCGAAAATGCCCCCAGTTCAGACCGCAGCGTCCCGGTCCCGTCCGCCAGCCGGACCGATCCGTCCTCCAGTTCCCCCGCCGCATCTGTCAGCGTTTCAAAAAGTTCATCCAGCGCTGATCTGTCTTTCCCTTCTTCCCCGCTCACAAAATCAGCCGCATTCATTACAACCGTCATCGTCGTTTCCAGGGAAAAGTCTTCCACATCCGCCGTCACCTCAAAATACTCCGGAAAACCCAGGTCCTCCCCGCTCACATTCAGGCTCTCTTTTAATCCCGGAAATGCATATCCAAGAACAAGTGTTTTATTTCCGTCTGCCAGCACCCTGCCGTTTTTCACCCGGATTCCTGAAAAATGATCCCCCAGCACCATACCGCTGACCGCGACAAACGGCACGCAGATTTCTGCCTCTTCCCCGGCAACCTGCGCTTTCACTTTCTGATGGTTTGCATAGTCAAAACGAATCTTCACCTCACCTGATTTTCCGGCAAGCTCCTCCGGAGCAATTTTCTTTCCGTCCAGATAATAGGTAATCTCCTGCGATACCGGTAACTTCTGTCCGGATGTGCCGCGGTAGAAAATATCGCTCCCGTCCGCCTTCCAGGTAAGGCCGTCCCCGCTCCTGGAATAAGACTCTTCCCCCTTCACATTTTCAATATCTTTTAGTGTGGATGCATCTTCAATGACTTCCTTCCCGTCCCTGTTAATCAGATGATCCGACACAATGACCTCTTTCTCCTTTCCTGTGCTGTCCAGGATTACATAAACGGTCTCCTCCTTCCCCGTCTCTTTTTCCGTATTTTTATATTTTTCCACTTCTGTCAATACCGCATCCTCCGCCGTAGCCGCCAGAACCCCTGCCGCAGGCGTTCCCGCCAGCGCCACCACCAGAATCCCCGCCACAATACGGATACTGTATTTTTTTCCCAATTTCCTCTTTAATTCCTGTAATTTCATAATTTTCCCCGCTTTCCGCCATTTTCAGGCCTCATTCTTACTACTCTCTCCAGAATATCATTTACACGTTTTCTCTCCGGCCGCGCTGCCAGATTACACTGACAGGCCGTGATCCGCCGTACTCCCCGCGCCTTCCCCGCCCTTTTTCCGGAATCCGGCACTCGTCGCACAGATGAGTCCGTCAAACGTCATAAACATCGACGGAAGGATAAAAATAACTACAAACATACTGATCACGGCTCCGCGCGCCATCAGCGAACACAGCGAACTGATCATATCTATGTTGGAATAGCAGCCGACACCAAATGTCGCCGCAAAAAAGCTGAGCGCACTCACCATGACAGACTGGACCGAACCCCGCAGCGACTCCGTCACGGCCTCCTGCTTTTCCGCTCCACGGCTCCTCGCCCGTTTATATTTACTGGTCATCAGAATGGCATAATCCACTGTCGCCCCAAGCTGAATTGTCCCGATGACAATTGATGCGATAAACGGCAGTGTCGTACCGGTATATGCCGGAATACCCATATTAACAAATATCGCAAATTCAATTACCGCCACCAGAATGACCGGAAGCGACACGGACCTGAACACAAACGCGATAATCAGAAAAATTGCGCCGATTGATACCACGCTGACTGTCTTAAAATCCTCATCCGTTATTTCAATCAGATCCTTTGTGCACGGTGCCTCCCCGATCAGCATCGCCGTATCGTCATACCGTCTGATAATCCGGCTGATCTCCTCGCACTGCGCGTTTACCTCGTCCGTCGCAACCGGGTATTCAGATCCGACAATCATCATCTGGTAATCCCCGCTGATCATGATTTCCCGTACAGACTCCGGTATCATCTCCCGCGGAATCGCCGGACCGGCCAGCGAGTCAGACCCGATCGCCATTTTTACCCCCCTGACGCCTTCCACTTCCCGCAGCATCGCCCCCGCTTCCCTAGCAGTAAGCCCGCTGTCCGCAATAATCATATGCGTGGCTCCCATCTGAAAGCTCTCATCCAGCTTATGATTCGCCGTTATACTCTGCAGGCTCTCCGGCAGCGTTCCCGCAAGATCATAATAGACATCCGTGTGTGTATAGCCATATACCGCGGGTCCCAGCACAGCGAAAAACAATATCAGAAACAATTTATTATGCCGCACCACCCGGTCCGCGATCCTGCCCAGATCGGGAATCACCGCCCTGTGCCTTGTTTTCTCCACCGCCCTGTCAAATACCAGAAGCATGGACGGGAGCACCGTGACACAGCAGATCACGCCAAAGACAACACCCTTTGCCATAACTATCCCAAGATCCATTCCGAGCGTAAAACTCATAAAACAGAGCGCCACAAATCCGGCCACCGTCGTGACAGAGCTTCCGACCACCGAGGCGATCGTTCCCGAAACCGCATGGGCCATCGCGCGCTCCTTATCACCGCCAAAACGCTCCTGCTGCTCTTCATAGCTGTGCCAGAGGAAGATCGAATAATCCATTGTGACCCCCAGCTGCAGCACCGCCGCCAGAGCCTGCGTCACGTAAGATATTTCACCGCGGATAAAATTCGTGCCCAGATTGTACACAATCGCCATTCCGATGCTGAGCAGGAAAAACAGAGGAACAATCGCGGAATCCATCGTCAGCGACAGCACGACAACCGCAAGCACAACCGCAATCAGCACATATACCGGCGTTTCCTGATTCGAAAGATTCTTCGTATCGGTGACGACCGCCGACATGCCGCTGACAAAACAGCTTTCTCCTGCGACTGCGCGTATTTCCTCAATCGCATCCATCGTCTCATCCGCCGACATGGAAGTGTCATAGAGCACCGCCAGAAGCGTACTGTGCGCTTCCTCATTATTGAAAAATGTCCGGACATCCTCCGGAAGGATTTCCATCGGAATGCTGATGTCCGCCAGCGAATCATACCAGATCACAGATTTCACATGCGGTACCTGCTCCATATCCCTGCGCATCGCCGTAATCTCCCGGGCCTCCATCCCCTCCACCACGCAGAAGGAAAACGCCCCCGTCCCGAACTCTTCCAGAAGGATATCCTGACCTCTCATCGTCTCAATATCTCCCGGAAGATATGTCAGGATATCATAATTCACCCTGGTGCGGAAGTAGCCGATTCCCGCGGGAATCAGGAGCAGCACGCTCAGAATCAGAACCGGTATCCGCAGTTTCACAACGCCCTTTCCAAACTTAATCATCCAACCCTTTCCTTTCCTGAAATTTTCCCCTCTGAATCAGCCGGGAAATCGCTTAAATTCCCCTTCTCTTAAGGTGATTTCATATTAAAAAAAAAGACCGGATATGAAAATATCCAATCTTTTTTATCTGTAGCGCGCTCCCGTACACATTCAAACATATGTATAGACACGGCAACAAAATCATGAAATTGTATCGCAGCTGCACCCGGCCCGCAGCCAGAACCGCGCAGGCTGTCACAGATCCGTCAGGACATCCTCCATGGAACGCTTGATAATATAATCGTAAATCTCTGCCAGCTCCCTGGGCGTGATCGTCATCCCAGACTGAATCCACGTAATCACCACATAGCACATGGACTGTGCATAATATTCTGCGATCCACTCCGGCGTCATCCAGACATACTTCTGCTGTTTTTCCCCGGACCGCTCCTCAATTACCCCCAGCAGAAGCTTTCTGACACAGGCCTGCGCGATGCTGCCAAATGAATTCTGCCCCTCGAGCCTGCTCGCCTTCGTGTAGAACTCTTTTTCCCGCTCAATTCTGGTAAACAGAAGCGTCAGCGCCTCATTTATCATACCGTTCTGTATAAGAGGCTCGATCTGCTCCAGCAGCTGTGTGGAGATAATCCATTCCAGCAGCTCGTATTTGTCCTGAAAATGATTGTAAAACGTCGGCCGGATAACCCCGGCCCTGTCTGTAATCTCTTTGATCGTAATTTTTTCAATCGGCTGCCTTAACGCCAGCTCCTTGAAGCTCTCCGCCAGAAGTGTGTCCACCTCACGCTTTCCCGCCATAACTCCCTCTTCCATCCCGAAAATATATCCGTACAGGACTTCCCCCTCCGGGCCCCCGCCCTGCATGGCATACCGCTTAAAGCGGCAGGTCAGATCCGTTCCCCCTTCGGGCTCTCATCAAATTCAACTGTCACAAAGTAGCCCTTAGGCGTCTCCTTTACTTCCACAACCCTGCCCTTCTCTGACTGAATGCGCTCGCCGACCGGATAATTGGCTGACATCGCATATGCTTTTCCCAGCGTATAATAATAAGAAGACGGAAGCTTCCCCTCCGTGACCGGCAGCACATCCCCGACCTGGAGAAGTCCGGTCCGCTCCATCTTAAATTCCTCTCTTCTCATTCCTCTCCGTCCACCTCTTTGTAGTCCACATCCACCGCCTGTGCATCCTGCAGAAAAGCCTTTGCAGCGCGCGCCGCCGTCGTCACGATCCACAGATCTGACACGCCGTCGTATATCAGCCCGATCCCGATCATGCGCACCGCAAACGTCACAATCCCGAACGCTTTGACAATACTTAAAATCCCGAAAACCATACTCACGGATGCGATCACCAGCATCCCCCACCAGCTCTCATAATTGTTCCTTCTGACCTCAAACGCCAGCCTGATGTCCTGAATCGCATGGACCACCAGAATCACCCCGATCACAATCGGAATCAGACTCGCCACGCTCTGCGGCTTCAGGAAAATCCAGATCCCCACAAACAACACGACAAAACCGAGAATCCCCGAAAACGGGTGCATCAGACGGTTGTTAAAATAAGAGAGCACGTACAGCACCCCCATCACGATCAGACCGGCTGCCAGCACCCTGCAGAACAGCCCGATTGTCTGCTCAGGCCAGAACAGAATAACAATGCCCAGTATCACACAGAGCACTGCGGACAGAATCATGTCCGCCTTAATTCTTTTAAGTGTTTCTCTCATATTCCCCTCTTTTCTGCACTGCGTTTTATACAGGTCACAGATAAGGCGAAAGGCTTCTGCCGCTTCAGCCATCCGTGACCCGCGGAGTCTGCGGACGCAGTGCGGACGCAGACTCCGGGCCTTCCCTGCTTTCGGGATACTATATCATGTTTTCACGGGAGATTCAATCATTTCCTCTTTTATAGTAATTGACCATATTCTCTAAAATATTTCTGGTCTGTTCTTCATCTCCCCAGGACAGGGGATCATCCGCATAGCTCAGCGCAAAAAACGGCTCTTTATCCTGAATATTTCCCGGAAGACTCTCCCACAGGCTGTACATTCTGCAGGCGGTACAATTGATATCGGAATGAGTTTCATAATATACCTTTATCTTTTCCATTAAAATCCTGCCGAACCTTTCACAATCCAGCGCGCTGTAATCAATATGCGTCCTTATATACATAACAGCTCTCTCTCTATCGGTCTCCCATTCCAGATAAAGCAGATCATCATTTTCGGGATAATTCATAAACAGCTCATCCAGCCTTTTCTGATATTCATCCTCCGGCACCATTTCCTCACAGAGCAGGAGCGCAAATACCAGCAATTCCTCCGTCACCGGATACCTCCTGTTAAATTCCCGCCGGCAGGGTCTGATAAAGCATCAATATTGTTTTTATGCTGAATATGTATGCCTATATGCCCGATCCCTAAAATAACCACTGCGATTAACATCCATATAACCTTTCCATACATCCCCAGCATAAAAAACGCAATAACCGGCAGAGTCGCCCCGGCAAGAGGGATCCCCGAAAAGCTGCTGTAAAAATCTGATAACCTGCGCTCACTCCGAAAATAGCGCACCCACCACGCTTCATACATTATCATAAAAACAAAAGCCGCAATCAGCCATAAAGACCAGAGCGTCCATTCATGGATATTAAAATCGGAAAACACCAGTGAACAGCAACAGGTCAGCGCCTCCCCCAGCCTTTCAAAGAAGCGCAGGATTTTATTTTCATTTTCAGATGTATAGCCCTGCGGTCTTCTCATGGACCATATGATATTGGGAATAAATAACATCAGTAAAAAAAGTAATCCTGTATATGAAAATCCCGGATTTCCCAGCATACTATCTGTCCTCACATTTCTGTTATGGTATACAATTCTGCCATTTTCAATTTCCTGCCCTTATCGCTCCTGATTTCCCGCGATAAAGTGAATATCATGGTCCGTTTTACTGCTGTGCATATAGTTTCTGCGCAATCCATGAAAAGTTCTTCGCACAGACACGCAGGAACAGGGCCAGATGCCTGTGCCGCCGCACGGAACTTTTGACAAAACAGGAATTTTCATTCTGAATATTCACGACAGGATACCTGCAATAATAGCAATCGTACAGACTGATATTACTCCCGCACTGAATATGACAATCACTTTTTTAACCTTTTTATCCCCTTTTACTGCGCTATCTATTTTATCCGAAAATAAGGCGCAGACAATGGCAGCTATCATTAACAACACTGAAAATTTTTCCATATTTTCACCTCTGAATTATTCATTCCATTGGATTTGATTGATTCATGTCAGATTCATGTATAAGACTATTCCAATCAATCCGAACACACCATTTTACATGCCGCCATTGCGGATAACTCTTTAAATCATATTTTATGGCAGTACCTTCAAAAATCAAATTATCAATTTCTCCGCTGCCGGACGCATCATCGGAATACAGGTTAACAGGCATTCCTTCATAAAATGTAATTATGCTGCCCATACTATCAATCCTGGTATCATCTTTTGACAACAATACAATATCATCCGTAACCATTTCGTTTAAATCGACATAAACCCGTGCTTTTTCCATCTTCTGAAACTCCTTCTGACCTAAAAATTCCAGTTTATATACCCGATTATAAATGGCCTGCTACCTGCAATGCGTATTTATAAGTCCTTTTTACATGAGTACACAACGCTGAAAAGGAGCTGCAATAATTACATATTTATTCCATAGGGAAAAACTACTTTCTGCTCTGTTTGAAAAGTAGTTGCCAGCCAGTCATTTATAACGGAAAAGCGTTCTGCATTTTCTGCACAGTACTCCGTCATTTATTTTGTTTTTATTGGGAAATAATAGTCCATCTGTTCGTATCCCATTATTTTTTTCACAGAAGGCGACGTAATAATATTTCCTAATTCCGGACGTGATGCGTCGCGCTCAAATCCATTTTCACTTAGAAACTTATCTATCCCTGCGTTCATAAGTTCCTTATCTGTCTTCTGATCTATATCGGTTGCCACAGCATAAAGACCACCCTGAAAATCTATTATTTCAAGTTCTTTTGGGACATTCATGCCATCTTCATACATATACAGCCAGACAAAGCCCTCACCTGCCCAGTATAGAAAATCTTTTGGGAACAGACTGCGTTTTTGTGAAGACAACCATTCATCAAACAGATTAAAATTACCCTCACCGAACATACCCGTTCCAGACGAAACCATTCTACAGGCCGGCATTTCATAAATTCTTACACTTTGCATTGCTATTCCTCCAATTTTCCATTTCCTGTTTACCTCTTCCTTAACTAATGTGTTTAAAGCTTCCGTATAGCTGTATTGCCATGGTTTTTAGCATAGCACACATATCCCGGCACCTTTTGTCAGGGTTTATTTTTTCTTTTTGGCTTTGGAACCGGCAACTCCTCATACATAGCATTAAACAGACCTGTTAAAAATTCCTTATTATCAACTTTATCTACCAGTAACATCTCTTTTGCTCCCTCATAGGGTTTTTCATACCGGGCCGCCGGCATATAACTTACTGCTGATTTTACTGGTTTAACAAGCAATCTGTTATCATAGATACCGCCTGCAATCCTGCCACGATAATAAATAATAAATTCCCCCATCATAGCCCGATAAGTAATTTCTTCCAACTCAGATAACTGCCCTAAAATAAATTCCAGATATTCTTTACCTGACGCCACAATTTCACCTCAGCTTTCAATTTTTTGCCTTTCGGCAGCACCATTATACCATTTCTGCGGCACAATCACAATTCCATATCAAGCCAAATGCGTCCTGCTTCCCGGGCCCAGTCTGCATGTATGTCCTGCAGGCGGGGTGTTGTTCCAGATATTTCCCATCCCGGCTTATCCGGTTACCTGCGCTCATAGAGCAGCCTTGGAATTGAAAAAACTGCGTTTTTGTAAAGACAGACTACCGGAGGAACGATTATCCAAAAGAAGTAGTGGATTTTTTTGCAGACATCACAGTAGAGAACACATTATAGACGGAATAGCATCGGGAAATATGGGAGTGTTAGTGCGTAATAATGTGATTGCCGGAACAGGCTGTTTTGATGGCAATTATATTACAGACGTATATGTACTGCCCTCTTATCAGGAGCATGGCTGCGACTCATATATTATGAATTGTTTGCTTCAGTGTACAAAGGATTACAATAAAAATGGACTGCCAACCTGCAACTTCTACCGCTCTTCCAAAGAGCGGTATTTCATTTTTCTGAAATGTAATGATTACATGCTCCAGCTTCGAGCCAAGTTGGCCCGAAGGTCGATAAGCTGAATATGACACTGACGTATTTGAATTACCAACCAAATATTCTTTTCCAGCTGGTAAAAATGATTAAAAAGGGAGTATGGATGTTACGATTTGGCCGTATAGAAGCCGTTTAGTTTCAAGCATTATCTGCGCTGTTTCCAAAGGCTGAGTACTTTTATACCTTTGCCTCTTGTTTTATGGAGTATTTCGTAACACTAAGGTATTAAAATTTAAACTAAGCTGGTATAACATATTTTCTAAATGGAAAAATATATCTTCATCCTGAGCATATTCCATGATATAATTATCCAAACAGACTATCGGAACGAGGGAAATGTATGGACGATTTAGCATTAAACTATCAA
>CAMSQM010000027.1 GCA_947062675.1 uncultured Roseburia sp. | reverse complement strand
GGGTCAGGAGCGGCCGGAGGCGGTCCGTCTGGAGCCGGGGCATTCGGAGCAGGAGAACCCGGAGGTGGTCCGTTCGGAGGCGGGTCAGGAGCGGCCGGAGGCGGTCCGTCTGGAGCCGGGGCATTCGGAGCAGGAGTGCCCGGAGGCGGTCCGTTCGGAGGCGGGTCAGGAGCACCCGGAGGCGGCCCGTTTGTGAACGGTGTACCGCCGCAGGATTTTGGCTGCAATGCGCCGCCCGGAGGCGGAGGGAATATGCGCTGGCAGCAGATGCCGCCGGAAAAGAGTGAGAGCGTTGGCTTTGGTATTGCCTCGCTGGTGCTCGGGATACTCTCGCTGCTTTTGTTCTGCACCTGTATAAACTGGATTACAGGTATTCTCGCGATTATTTTCGGGATTATACAGATCGCGCAGAGCAGGTCAAAGGGGCTTGCAGTCGGAGGTATCGTGACGGCCGGGCTTTCCATGCTGTTTACTGTAATTTTATATATCATTCTGATGGTGATGGGCATGAGCGCCGATTCCTATCAGGATGAATATTATAATTATTACAGTGACTATTATGAGGATTATTTTGAGGACGGATTTGACAGCGTTGGGGAAGAGTTTCTCTGACAGACCGGCAGATGCGGACGGAAAAACAGACTGAGTGAGGGAAAGATTGTTTTATGGAACAGGGAATCGGAACAAATGAAATGCTTCGGGCAGGAGCGATGCTTACGGCAGACGGGCTCTGCAAGACATTCAAACTGTCAAAGAAGCAGCAGAAACTGGAAAAGACAACAGAAAAGAAGAAAACAGCGGTGGATCACCTCTCGTTTTCGGCTTACCGCGGGGAGGTATTCGGTCTTCTGGGGCCCAACGGCGCGGGCAAGACGACGACGCTTAGGATGCTGGCGACCCTGATCAGGCCGGATGAGGGAGACGCGGTGATCGAGGGCAGCAGTATTATTGCAGATCCGAACGGGGTGCGCAGTAAGATCGCGTTTCTGACGAGTGAGCTGAAACTGGAAGAGTTTTTTACGCCGGATTATCTGTTTGATTTCTTCTCGGAATTGCACAATGTGGCGCCGGGAGAGCGCAACGAGCGGAAACGCAGGCTTTTTGACCGCTTCGGGGTGAGTGATTTTGCGGGGGTAAAAGTGGCGAATTTATCGACCGGCATGAAACAGAAGGTGTCGCTTGTTATCTCCATGGTGCACGACCCGCAGATGATTATTTTTGATGAGCCGACTAACGGGCTGGACGTCATCACGGCGAGGGTTGTGACGGATTTCCTGCAGGAGCTGAAGGGAGAGGGAAGGACGATCATCGTTTCCACCCATATTTTCAGCCTGATTGAGAAAATCTGCGACCGCGTGGGAATTATTATCAACGGGAAAATGGCGGTCTGCGACACGCTTAAAAGTCTTACCGCCGAAAAATCACTGGAAGACAAATTTTTTGAAATATATGGGGAAATGGCAGGTGAACTTTCATGAGTGGAATGATAATGACGATAATGAAAAAGGAGTTTGCCCGCTTTTTCGGAGATAAGCGCATGGTATTCACGACCGTGCTTCTGCCGGGACTGATGATCTATATTATGTACTCGTTTATGGGGAGTGCGATTACGGATCAGTTTACGTCGGCGGAGGATCATGTCTATGCGATACATACGGTGAATCTGCCGGATTCCCTCTCGGCTCTGAAATCACATGAAAGTGTGGCGCTGACGGAGGAGAGCGCGGAGAGTGTGGAGGCGCTGAAAGAGGAGATCGAAGCGCAGGAGACGGAGCTCCTGGTGATCTTTCCGGAAAATTTTGACGCGGAGGTGGCGGCATACGATTCACTGACGGCGCAGACTGCGGCTCCCGCCGTGGAGATATACTATAATTCGGTATTTACGGAGTCGGGCGAGGCGTACAGCATGGTGTCGCAGATGCTGGAACAGTACGAGGCTTCGCTGGCAAATAAATTTGATGTCAATGCGGACGCAGAGAAGCGCTTCGACCTGGCGACGGAGCGTGATATGACCGGGCAGTTTTTCTCGATGATGCTGCCGATGCTTCTGATGTCCTTCCTCTTCAGCGCCTGCGTCGCGATTGCCCCGGAATCCATCGCCGGGGAAAAAGAACGCGGAACGATTGCGACACTGCTTGTGACGCCGATTAAGCGGAGTGAGCTTGCGCTGGGCAAGATTTTAAGTTTAAGCGCGATCGGGCTTCTCGGCGGCGTTTCCAGCTTTCTCGGCACCATGCTCGCGATTCCGAAGATGATGGGCGGCGTCGCGGATGGGGGAATGAACGCCGCGGTATACAGCGGGACTGATTATCTGATGACGCTTCTCGTCATTCTCTCGACCGTGCTGCTGATCATCGGAGTGATATCAATCTTATCGGGTATGGCCAAAAGTGTCAAGGAAGCGGGAACCTGGGCGACGCCGCTGATGATTATCGTCATGGTAGTCGGGATTACGTCCATGTTTGGCGACGGCGCGCCGTCTGAGCCTTATCTGTACCTGATACCCTTTTATAACAGCGTGCAGTGTCTGAACGGGATCTTTTCTTTCTCGGCGGTGCCGGTGAATCTCGCGATCACGGTGGGATGCAATGTCGTGTACACGCTGGTGATGGCGGCAGTGCTGGCAAAGATCTTTGACAGTGAGAAAATTATGTACATTTAACGGTGGCAGAGAGGCCGCCGGAGGGAGTTCCGACACCCGGAAAGGGACGGCATATCTGCTGATATGCCGTCCCTTTCTGCAGGCGAAATGCTTTCCCATAAATCCTTGCAATTTTGCGGCAATAACTGTATAATATCGTCTAGTAAATGTCAGTGAAAAAAGAGGGAGAATTATGATCGATTTAAAGTTTCTCAGGGAAAACCCTGACATTGTAAAACAGAATATCAGGAACAAGTTTCAGGAACATAAGCTTCATCTGGTGGACGAGGTCATTGAGCTGGACGCGCGGGCGCGCAGGACACAGCAGGAGGCGGATGAGCTGCGGGCGAAGCGCAATAAGCTCTCGAAAGAGATCGGGAAGCTGATGGGACAGGGAAAGAAGGAAGAGGCCGCGGAGCTGAAGGCGCAGGTGGCGGCGGGCGCGGAACGTCTTGCGGAGCTGGCAGCAGCGGAAAAAGAGCTGCAGGAGAGAGTGTCGGAAATCATGATGACGATTCCGAATATCATTGACCCGGATGTACCGATCGGGAAGGATGATTCCTGCAATGTCGAGATTGAGAAGTTCGGGGAGCCGCACGAGCCGGATTTTGAGATTCCCTATCACACGGAGATTATGGACAGGTTCTGCGGCATTGATCTGGACGCGGCGGGCAGAGTGGCGGGCAACGGTTTTTATTATCTGATGGGCGATATTGCAAGGCTGCACTCTGCTGTGATTTCTTATGCGCGCGATTTTATGATTGACAGAGGATTTACGTACGTAATTCCCCCGTTTATGATCCGCAGCAATGTGGTGACCGGCGTGATGAGTTTTGACGAGATGGACGCGATGATGTACAAGATCGAGGGGGAGGATCTCTATCTGATCGGGACATCAGAGCATTCGATGATCGGGAAGTTTATTGATACGATCAGCGACGAGGAGAAGCTGCCCTATACCCTGACGTCCTATTCACCCTGTTTCCGGAAGGAAAAGGGAGCCCATGGCATCGAGGAGCGAGGGGTGTACCGCATTCATCAGTTTGAAAAGCAGGAGATGATTGTGGTCTGCCGGCCGGAAGAGTCGAAAGTATACTACGATCAGCTGTGGCAGAATACTGTGGATCTGTTCCGCAGCCTGGACATTCCGGTGCGTACCCTGGAGTGCTGCTCCGGCGATCTCGCGGATCTGAAGGTAAAATCGTGTGATGTGGAGGCGTGGTCTCCGAGACAGAAAAAGTATTTTGAGGTGGGCAGCTGCTCCAATCTGGGCGACGCACAGGCGAGGCGCCTGAAAATCCGCGTGAAGGCTGCGGACGGGAGCAAATATTTTGCGCACACGCTGAACAACACAGTGGTTGCGCCGCCGAGAATGCTGATTGCATTTCTGGAAAATAACCTGCAGGCGGACGGAAGTGTGCTCATTCCGGAAGCACTGCGCCCCTATATGGGAAATAAGGACAGACTGGTTCCGGAGAAATAGGAATATCAGTCCGGCCCGGAAAGCGGCAGCATCAGCTCAGCCTGAAAGCTGCCGCTTTCGTTTTTGCAGAGAAAGCTTCCATTGTGCAGTTCCGCAATCTTTTTTACACTTTTAAGCCCGATCTGGTTGCTGGCGATGCCGGAGCGCTCTTTTTTTGTGGAATTTGAGAGCCGTATGGCGAGTCTGCCATCCGATACCGTGACATTCAGTACGACGGGCGTCCTTTTATCCCCGTATTTTAAAATATTGGAGAAGAGGTTATTTAAAACACGTTTTAACATTGCTTCATCTCCGTATAAAAATCCGTTTTCCGGAAATCCGGGTTCATTTGTGGAGAATCCGGCCAGACGGATAAATTCCAGGTGGTCAAGCAGACACTCGCAGACGGAGCAGACCGGGAGAGCAGAAAAGTCCGGCGATTCCTCAACCTCGTAGACGAGGGCGTATTCAAACATCCGGTCGGTCAGTTCCCGGATATCCGCTGTCTTCCGGAGGCAGCGCTGCAGATAATCCGTGCGCCGCTCATGCTGATCTTTTGTCTGTCCCTCAATGGTATTTCCGGAATCGGCAGACGGTTTCGGACCATCTCTGCGTGCGTCGAGGTTTAAAACTTCCAGATAACCATTCAGGATCGTGAGAGGCGTGCGCAGATCATGTGATATGGAAGTTATTAAATCCTGATTCGATTTTCTTATCTCTTCTTCCTGCCGGATATGTCCGGCGAGGGCTGCCCGGAGCCTGTCCAGTTCTTCCGCGAGGACGCCGATTTCATCCTTACCGGCGGGCGGGATGGGATGCATGAGGTCACCGGAGGCCATCCGTGTGATTTCCCGGCTGATAGTCAGGATGTCACGGATTCTGGAATTGATGTAGTGCAGCACGATCAGCAGAAATATTGCGACGCACAGGATCGTGGATGCGATAATATATGGATAGATAAAATAAACAGTGTGGTAGTCCAGAAGATACATTTCGGCCTCGGCGTTCCGGAAAGATACAGGGTAGAGATTGTTCTGTCTTCGGGTTGCCAGATCAAAAAGTTTGGTAAACAGGGGGCCGTACTGCAGCTTCAGCAGAATGTCCGCCTCGCAGCCTGCGCGATAGAGACCGTCTTCCTTTCCGTAGAAACCGATGCTGGTATAATCGTCGCAGCTTTCAAAAAGTGGTTCCAGTGCCTCCACTGCTTCTGTGTCGTCCGCGGATTCGGGCAGATCATAGTGAAGGGCTTCTTCCCGGATTTTTTCGAAAAATTCCTCGCTGCGCCATGAAAACGGGGGATGCTGCCTGGCGAGATTCCAGACGTGCGGCATCAGGTTCCAGAATGTGGCGAACAGAATTCCCGAGACTGTTGCGGATATCAGAATGACCAGCAGAAATCCTGTGCGTATTTTTGAATGTGTTGTCTTATTCACAGCGGTACCCCCTTCCCCAGACCGTCCGGATCAATTGCGGATTCTGCGGGTCTGTCTCTATTTTGCGGCGGAGATTGCGCATATGTACCATCACAGTGTTGGCAGCTCCGTGGTAATAGGGTTCCTGCCAGACGGCTTCGTAGAGATGCTCCGCGGAAAAGATCTGTCTGCGGTGTGTGGCGAGCAGAAGCAGCAGCGCGTATTCTGTATCTGTGAGCCCGACGGGCAGCCCGTTCAGTTCTGCCGTGCGGGAGTCTGTGTGGATGGTCAGGTTGCGGACGGTCAGGATACCGGCCCGCGGTGCCGGTGGCGCCGCAGATTTTCCGCTGTATACCCGGTAACGGCGTATCAGGGCTTTTGTGCGTCCGATCAGCTCACTGTAGGAAAATGGTTTGGCGAGATAATCATCTCCGCCGCTGGAAAAACCGAGCATTTTGTCGCTGTCGGCAGTGCGCGCGCTGAGAAAAAGAATGGGCGCATTTGACTGTTCCCGTATTTTCACACAGGTCTGGTAGCCGTTTAAATCCGGCATCATAATATCCAGAATGATCAGGTCGAATTCCTGTGCGGACAGTTCCTGCAGGGCCGCGTTTCCGTTCGCCGCCTCCCGAACCGCATATCCTTCCGCGCCCAGCAGAATCTGTATAATTTCCCGGATTTCCGGGTTGTCATCCACCACTAAAATCTGTGCACTTTCTTCCATAAGTCCCCGACTCCTTTCCCCAATGCGTCCCGGGAGAGCTGCATTCTGTCCCAATACGCCCACGCCCGGATGTCCGGGCTCGCCGCGCGCTTCCCGGCGCAGTAATTTCAGGCGCTATTATATCACACTCCTTCCGGAGCGGAAGGGATCTTAAGAAATCTTCAGATTCTCTTTGGGAAAAAGTTAAGAAAATGGGTGTATAACCGGTATTGTAAGAAAAACATGTAAATCCGGAGGGAATTATGGAAAAACGACAGAGTAAATGGCAGCGATGGAAATATCCTCTGATATTAGCGGCGGCGTTTCTGGTGACGGCAGGGCTGTCCGTGCCGCGCGGATATGTATACGGCTCGACGACGGACTGGTTCTCCCAGCATGCGGCGCTGGCGGAGACGATACGCACCGCCTGTCTGGAACAAAAGACCCTGCTGCCGGAATATCTGGAGCTTGGCGGCGGCAGCAATGGGTTTTTGTTTTCTTATTACGGCTACCTGAGGCCGGATATTCTGCTGGGATGTCTGTTTGCGGATGTGCCGATGCTGTATCTGGTGACGGCCTATATGCTGGCGGGGTATCTGGCCTCGGTGATTTTGTTTTACCGTCTGCTGCGCGAGGAGGAGATACCGGAGTTTCTGGCATTCTGGGGAAGTATGCTGTTTTTGTTTGCCGCGTGCTTTTTCCAGACGCACAGGCAGGTGATGTTTATCAACTACATGCCTTTTCTGCTGGCGGCGCTTCTGATGATCCGGCGAAAAAAGTACGGGTGGGTCTGCATCTTTTTAAGTCTTGTATACTGCAACAGCTTTTATTATGCTGTCTCCGTGCTGGCCGCGGCCGGCTGGTACTGGTATCGTCAGGAGGGCAGGTCTTTTCTGGGTAATTATATCAGAACGGCGGCAGTATCGACCGGTCTGACGGCGGCTCTTCTGATTCCGACAGGGCTTGTGATTCTGGAACACAGACGGGCGGGCTCAGGGCCGGAAGGGATCTTTGCTGTCCGCGGGGATTTTACGTCGCTCCTGTATTCGCCCTACGGTATGGGTCTGACGGCAGTCTGTCTGTACGCCCTGATTCTCGGGCTTGGCGCAAAGCGTCTGCGGGCGGACAGCGTGTGTTATCTTCTGATTGCCGGATTCGGGCTGGCATCCTATGTGCTGAACGGTCTGCTCTATGCCAGAAGTAAAATCCTGATTCCATTTGTTCCGCTGGTGCTGCTGCAGTGCGTGCGCGTGTTTGCGCAGCTGCAGGAGGGAAAACTGCGGCGGCACTTCCGGCCGTTTGTGCCGCTCGTTCTGGTCGCAGCCTGTTATGCCGGAAAAGATAAATTTGTGTGGATTGCAGCGGATCTGCTGGTTCTGGCGGCAGTTCTTCCGGCCATTCGGGGAAGAAAACGGAGCGTGCCGGCGTATCTGATCCTTCTGATCCTTCCGGCCTGTTTTTTTCTGGAGACGGCGAAGACGGAAGGGTATGTGCGCGGCGGGCAGGCACAGGAGATCGCCCTGGAGACGAAAGATGACGGAGGCGGCAGCAGGTGGGTGACGCGCGTTTATGCCGGGGACGGAAGGACGGGCGCGGATACAGGGAAAGACACAATGGAAGCCCGAAACGGCCTGTACCGCTTTGACAGTATCTATGAGCCTCTGGCAACCGGTAACAGGGATGCGTCCGGGGAACGGAAAAAGAGTACCATGTATTCCTCGGTCACGGATGCGGATTACCGGGAGGTGTATTATGATCTGCTGATGACGCCGGTTCAGATCAATAACCGTATAGCGCTGCTGGCGGCGGATAACCCGTTTCTGCTTCATTTTATGGGGGTGCGTTATCTGGAGGCGGAGCCGGAGCACGTGCCGGACGGCTATCGGATTGTGGAGAAAAAAGGAAACCGTGTGATTGCGGAAAATGATTCGGTGCTGCCGGTCGCTTACCTGGTGAACGATGTGATGGATGAGACGAATTTCCGGGGGCTTGAGCCGTATGAAAAGCTGGACGCGCTGATGCGGACCACGGTTATCCGCGGGGAGGACGGGGATGCGCAGGGAGCGGAAAAGACGGAAGGGGAAGCCGGGGAGAACGGATTCCGGACAGAGATGAAAGTCTGTGAGCCGGTATTCAGACCCTGTGAACTGCCCGAAGGACTCACGGTACAGAAGACAGATACGGGTGCCTGGGAGATTATGGCCCAAAAGAAATGCACCATGACCCTGGAGCTGGAAGAACCGTTCACGGAGGAGATACTTCTGCTCTCCTTTAATGTGAAGAGTCTGGACGGGAAAGCGGTGGTTATTGATATTAACGGGATACGCAACAAGCTTTCAGGGAAAGGAGCCCCCTACCCGAACGGGAACCGGCAGTTTCACTATCAGTTTGCGGAGCCGGACGGGACCGGACGCCTTGAAGTCACTTTTTCACCCGGAAAATACCGGATCGACGGCGCAGAGTGGCATACCTGGGCAAAAGAACTTTTCAGGCAGAAAGAGATCACGCGGGTATCGGAACTGCCCCTGTCGGGACATGAAATCTTTGCCTGCACGGCGGAGGCGGGGGAAGACGGGTATTTTGTGACCTCGATCCCGCTTCAGCGCGGAATGAAAATCCTGGTTGACGGGAAGTCCGTGCCCGTGGTTACCGTCAACCAGGCGTTCGCGGGGGCTGCTGTCGGCGCGGGGCGTCACACAATAAAAATCGCATTTACCCCGCCCGGACTTTGGGCAGGGTACGGGATCAGCTTCCTGACCGTGTGCGTGTCGGCCGGTTATCTGTGTGCAGCAGCCCCGGGAAAGCGCAGATATATTCACAGGGCAGTTCCTGACCGGATATCTGCTACAGATAAGGCTTCATATTTTCAAAGACGACACGGTAACCGTTTGCGTACATATGAATCCCCTCGACGGTAAATTCCGCTTTCAGTCTGCCATTTTCATCGGTGAGTCCCTCATTGACATCGATGAAATGGCAGGCTGTTTTTTGCGCCAGACTGGCGACGGCCCGGTTTGCGATGCGGATATTTTCATTGGTCCGCGTGGAGAACATGGTCCGGGCCCATGCGTTGCCGGAAAGTCTGTCTGTCTCGTTGACCGGATAATATGCCATCAGGTAAAGCGCGGTCCGGGGCATATGTCCCTGTATCAGGTGGACGATTTTTTCGTAGTTTTCCATCAGGCGCTTCAGAGAGTAGTCCGGGCTGCCGATATCGTTGGTTCCGATGTTGAGGAAGATTTTGCGCGGGCTGACGCCGTAGACCATTTCTTCCATGTGCGCGAGCATGTCGTCTGTGGTAAAGCCGCCCACGCCCCTGTTGTAGATGACCCTGTGCGTGCCGTCCGCCAGCATCAGTTCATGGACGGGAAACTGTTCCATCAGTGAGGAGCCGGTAAACAGGATGCCGTCCGGCTCTGCGTACTGGTTTAAAATGCGGTAGCGCTCCAGCTTTTCTTTTTGTTCCTGCTTTGCGTGTTCCTGGAAAAATTTCATGATATCAGACTGTGTCTCCATACCGTTGTCCTCCATAGTTCTTTATGTTAAAAACAGCATACAATGAACAGGGAGAATTGTGCAACCGGAAAATAAGTTTATTTTTTTGTATAATAATGTTGACAAAACAATACTATATAGAGTATAGTATTGGAAAAGGAACAATATTAACAACTGAATAGTATCTATTGTGGAGTGCATCAGAAAAGGAGTTGAAAATATGGTGTTTAACACGGGTGCCGCCCTGCTGGATGCGATTGTACTGGCGGTCGTGTCGAAGGAGGATGAGGGCACATACGGCTATAAGATCACGCAGGATGTGCGCAGGGCCATCGATGTGTCAGAGTCAACACTTTACCCGGTGCTTCGCAGACTTCAGAAGGATGACTGCCTGATCGTGTACGACAGGGAGTGCGGGGGAAGGAACCGGCGGTATTACCGGATTACGGAGGCAGGAGCACAGAAGCTGACTGTTTACCGCAGAGAATGGACCGATTATTCTTCGAAGATTTCGGAGCTGTTTGCGGAAGAGGTCTGACGGATTTCCGATGAAAGAGATGGAGGATGAAATGAACAGGGAAGAATTTTTAAGACAATTGGAGCAGCTTCTCTCCGGAATATCGGAAGAGGAACGGGCGGACGCGATGGCATTTTACAGAAGCTATTTTGAAGATGCCGGAGCGGAGAACGAGCCGCTGATTCTGGAGGAACTGGAATCCCCGCAAAAGGTTGCGGAGAGTATTATGAAAAATCTCGGAATCGACGGGAGCAGCGGTTACTATAACACGTTTGCGAACCGGGATGCAGAATATTACCGGAATTTAAGAGAGTCGGTCGGAAGTATCGGAAGTGAGCCGAAGTGGGGCGGCGCTGCCAGAGAGACGGGCGAAAGTTACGATTCAGGAACTGTGCCGAAGGAGGATGCTTCCGGAAGAGGGGCGCTTGCTGTAGTAATAGCAGTGATTACGGCTCCGCTCTGGCTGACGGTGCTGCTGCTGATTCTCTCGGTGCTCCTTGCGGTGGTCGCAGCGCTGTTCGGGGTGGCGGTGTCAGTTGTGGCAGTGATGGGAGTTCTCGTGGTGACAGGATTTGTACTGCTGGGGGTGGGAGCCGGTATGCTCTTTAGCG
Source organism: uncultured Roseburia sp. (assembly GCA_947062675.1). Taxonomy (GTDB): domain Bacteria; phylum Bacillota; class Clostridia; order Lachnospirales; family Lachnospiraceae; genus Roseburia. The sequence goes on along the minus strand of CAMSQM010000027.1, from coordinate 28,346 downwards.
GAAATCCGGCAGTCGGAATCGGTCTGCTGGGAGCGGGGCTGTTTGTGCTCGCACTCGGTCTGCTGGCGGTGCTGCTGGCGGTTCAGGTGTTCGGTATTTTTCTGCCGTGGGCATTCCGGGGACTTGTCAGTCTCTGCAGGAAGCCGTTTCATAAGAGAGGGGAGTGGGCAGTATGAGAAAATTTACAAGAATCAGCCTGATTGTCGTCGCGGCGATGGCGGGGGCCGGATTTCTTCTGATGGGGATTGCGTCGGCCATGGGAGCCGGGTACGGCACCATCCGGCGTATGATGCAGTCCGGCGAACTGAATTTTGACGGATGGCATTTTGATAACGGATTTTACTGGGATGGAAGCGATGAAGATGATGATTTTCAGGTGAATGCGGGAGGAGTATATTCGTATCCGGTCGAAACCATCCGCAATCTGGATCTCGATTTTGACGCCGCGGATCTGAAAGTGCTGGAGGGAGAGGATGATTCGCACATCGTGGTGAAAATCAAGAGTGGAAAGACAGATTATTTTGAAGGCGGAATGGACGGGGATACGCTAAAGCTTTCCTACAGGATGAAGAGACAGAAGTCGGTGCCGGGGATTACGGTGGAGATTCCGGATGGGATGAGTTTCGGGAACCTCTCCATGGAAATCGGAGCGTCCGACGTGAGATTTGAGCCGGAGGATATAGTCTGTGAGGAACTGTCCATGGATGTGGGCGCGGGAAGTGTGTCGTTCCAGGATATGCAGGTGACAGGGAAGCTCTCTGCTGCTATCAATGCAGGAAATATCACATTTGAGGATATGGTATGTCAGACTGCAGAGCTGGATTGTGATCTTGGATCTGTTTTCATGAGCGGAACCGTCGCGGGTGATCTGAAAGCGGAGTGCAATATGGGAAGTATTGAATTGTGCCTGGCGGGGAATGAGAATGATTACAATTATGATCTCTCGTGCGATATGGGGGAACTTTCGGTGAACGGAGAGCAGTACACGGATATCGGAGGGAGCAGAAAAGTGACCAATCAGGGGGCGGTCGGGACAATTGAAGTATCCTGTAACATGGGGACCGTGTATCTGGATATTGAGTGATCCGCAAATGCCCGCAGGGCGATGGAAAAACCGGAGCATCGGTGACAGAAATGTCGCTGATGCTCCGGTTTTTGTGTTGTCTGTAATGCTTACGTTCTGCTCCACTCTCGGATATCCGGAACCTTCATAAGGACGGGGAGCAGCAGGATACTGAGGATAATGCCGGCGATACCCTGCACCAGGTTGAAGGGAATTCCGGCAGCGGAGGATGCGATGCCCGCCGCAAGGGATGCGCCCGTAAAATCGCCGGTTCCGAAAGCCGCCAGTCCCGTCTCATACAGAAAATATCCGGCTGTCATAACGGCCTCGCCGGCGATTCCGCCCGCCGCGAGGGCAAGGGAGCGCGACCGCGCGCTGCTGCGGCCGGACATATGCCGGTGGAACAGAAAGCCGGCGATACCCGCCGAAAGCGCCTTAATCAGAAAGGTCGCAGGCGCCCAGGAGAGATATCCGGAGAAAATATCAGAAAGCATGGAACCGGTACCCGCCGCCAGCGCGCCGGAGACCGGCCCGAGCACGACGCCGCAGAGGAGCACAAAACAGTCTCCGGGATGAATGTAGCCCATTGTGGGGGTCGGAATCTTTATCATCATGGTGGCGATACAGGTCATGGCGGCGAGAAGCGCCGCGGTCACAAGCTTTTTAATGTTCTGGTCTGTCATAATGAATCTCCTCTCTGTCTGTGGGATGGATTCAGTATAACATAAATTGGACTGCTGAAAATGTCCAGTTTCAATAAAATTAACCATGCCAGTTCCGGGCTTCAGTCACTGCCGGAGAAGTTCAGCCTCCCGTTCCGGGAGATTTCCGCGGTATAGTCACTGCCGGAGAAGTTCAGCCTCCCGTTCCGGGAGATTTCCGCGGTATAGCCACTGCCGGAGAAGTTCAGCCTCCCGTTCCGGGAGATTTCCGCGGTATGGTCACTGCCGGAGAAGTTCAGCCTCCCATTCCAGTACATTTCCGCTGGATGCGTCGAGTTTAAATTCATATTTTGTATCATTAAAAATCAGCTTCCCCTCATACTCCATACGCCCGTCATCTTCTTCCAGCCGGATCGAGACATCGGAGGCCGCCGCTCCGGGGACCCGGTCGAGGACGATTCGTACCGCCTGGCTTTCTGAAATCAGGTCGTCTCCCCGGGAAGCTGTGGAACCGGAAGCTCCGGCATCGATATCATAGCTGCGTATGGTGCCGTCTGCGGCGCTGATCTCATATTCATACTCTGCGCCGGAGGCTGTGGTGAATTCCACTTCAAAAACACTGATTCCGTCCTCATAATCCTGTTTTACCTCACTGAAGAGAAGATCCTGTGCGGTGAGCCCCGCGTGGTTTAAGGCGATTGTGAGAGCGCCCTCGGAATCAACGGCACCGGAGGTGTTATTTCCGGAACTGCCGGTGTGGTAAGAGGAATGCGCCTCTTCCTGCGGGTGATGAATGGCGTTGTCCGTGTTCCCCTGCGGAGCACTGCCGGCACCGCCTGTGCTGCCGGCGGCAGTCAGGGAACTGTCCGCGGTTTCACTGGAACTGTCCGCGGCGTCTGCGGGGGCAGGCGAAGTGTTTTCGTCGCTGCCGGGGGCCGCGGGGGTAGTGCCGGACGGATTGTCTGCGGATCCCTGCGCCGTGCCATCGGCGGAAGGGTTCGCGGAAGCGGACGGCGAGTGGGTTTCCCGGATGACCGTTCCGTTCAGGGCATCGATCTGATATTCGTATTCTGTGCCGTCATGCGTGTATACGACCTCATAATAGAACACATCATCGTCGCTCTCCAGGCCTGCCGTGGAAAATGTGACTTCCCCGGCAGTGACGCGGCCCGCGTTCAGGGCGGCTTCTTTTGCGGCTTCAATGCCGATGTAGTCTGCGGCGGGATCCTTTTGCGGCCCGCAGGCAGCCGTGAGCATGGCGGCGAGCAGAAGAGCCGGGAGGATGTGTGCCGGTTTTTTGTGTTTCAGATTCATAAGAAAGCCTCCATTATAAAAAATGTGGAAAAACAGCTGTTTCATGATTTATTATAAGCGATTGCAGTCAGAAAATCGAGTGTTTTCCGCGATTGTTTTTCCGCTGCAGTCCTGTTATAATAGACAGGAGTCATATCAGAAATTCAGCAAAAAATCACAGGAAATGGAGCAGAGAGCAATGAGCGCGACAAAGAATGAAATTTTATTTCTGGAACCGGTGTGCACCCACAATATCTGGGGAGGGAAAAAGCTCAGGGAGGAGTTCGGCTATCCCGTGCAGGGGGACGACATCGGAGAGTGCTGGGGGATTTCCGCACATCCGAACGGGGACGGGACCGTAAAGAGCGGCACATTTGCCGGAAAGAAACTGTCGGAGGTCTGGAAGGAGCAGCCGGAGCTTTTCGGGAACCTGGCGTACGACCGTTTTCCGCTTATGACCAAAATTATCGACGCCAGGGAAGACCTGAGTATTCAGGTGCATCCGGACGACGCGTATGCGCAGGAACATGAGAATGGTTCTTTCGGAAAAACAGAGTGCTGGTATATTATGGACTGCCCTAAAGGGGCGGCGCTGGTGATCGGTCACAATGCGGCGACGCGCCAGGAGCTGGCGGAGATGATTCATGAGGGCAGATGGAAGGAATTTATCCGTGAGATTCCGGTGAAAAAGGGCGATTTTATCCAGATTGATCCGGGGACGGTTCATGCGATCAAGGGCGGGATGCTGATTCTGGAGACACAGCAGAACAGCGATATCACGTACCGCGTGTACGACTATGACCGCCTGTCAGATGGAAAGCCGCGCGAACTTCATGTGGAAAAGAGCATTGACGTGATCACGGTTCCGGCAAAGTCTGTGGAGGACAGCGTGAAATCTGTGGCCGGGCTTGTGGAAAATCAGTTAAATGAGCTCTATGCGTGCAGATATTATACGATTTTTAAGCTGGATGTGAACGGAAACGCGGTTTTTGAGCAGAAATATCCGTTTATGATGGCATCGGTTCTGGAGGGAGAGGGGTGCGTCAACGGCCACCCGGTAAAGAAAGGAGCGCACTTTATCCTGCCCTGCGGGTTCGGAACGGTGGACATGCAGGGGGAGATGGAGCTGATCGTGTCCACGGTGCAGGGCTGACTTCTGCGGCGGAATCCGTCTGCCGTGGCGTGCCGTGCATGAATGACGTCAGCCACGGCGCGTCCGGGCGTCCTGCGCGGGAAGAATCCGTCATTTGCCCGGATATGACAGGCATAAGAGAAGGGAAACCGGCATTTACTGGTAAGTGAACAGATTACCGGAGAGTGTTATGGCAGACTGCAGAAGACAGGTATATTCCAATGATTATTTTGACTTTATCGTCACGTACGGGGAGTTGTCAGATGTTCCGGTCTCCGGGGCCTGCACCCAGCGCATCTCGGAGGAATTTGATATTTTTTATTATCCGCGGGCCGGACTGCCGGAACTGGCGGTGGGGAAATACACCTACACATCCATCCCGAAATGTTTCGGCCTGCAGGAATCGGATGCCCTGGAGGCGTCGGGGATTATCCGTCTGCAGAATCAGCCGGTTCTCGCCCTAAAAGGGTCAGGCGTGCTGGTGGGATTTGTGGACACGGGAATTGACTACACCAACAAACTCTTCCGCTATGCCGACGGGAGCAGCCGCATTGCGGCCATCTGGGATCAGACGATTGAGGATGGCACGCCGCCCGCGGGGATTATTTACGGCGCGGAATATACGACGGAGGATATCAACCGCGCGCTCGGGTCAGAGAATCCGTACGAGGTGGTTCCGTCCCGCGATGAGAACGGGCACGGGACATTTCTGGCGGGAGTGGCCTGCGGCGGGGAGGATATCCCGAATAATTTTATCGGGGCGGTGCCGGAATCGCAGATTGCGGTGGTCAGGTTAAAAGAGGCGAAACAATATCTGAAAGATTTCTATTTTGTGCGCGACGGTGTGCCGGTATTTCAGGAAAATGATATTATGATGGCGGTATCTTATCTGAATTCCCTGGCCAATATCAAAAATATGCCGCTGGTCATCTGCCTGGCCCTTGGAAACAGCATGGGGAGCCACGGCAAAACGGGTGCGCTGACCGGCTGGCTTAATCTCGTCGGCACCAGGAGAAGAAGATGTATCGTCACGCCGGCGGGGAATGAGGCGAATGCCAGACATCATTTCCAGGGACAGATCGGGGCCGGAACAGAATACGAGGACGCGGAGATCAGCGTCGAGGATGAAATGGATGGATTTATCGTCGAGCTCTGGGCGGAGGCGCCGGAGCTGTTTGCGGTGTCGGTGATCTCCCCGACGGGCCAGCAGTTTCCCAGGATTCCGGTGCGCGTCGGCGCGTCCGAGGTTTTCAATTTTGTCTTTGAGGGCACGACGGTCACCGTGGATTACCGGCTGGATGCGAAGGAGACGGCCAGCCAGCTGATCCATTTCCGGTTCACGAAGCCGCGGAAGGGGCTGTGGATTATCCGCGTGTTTCCGGAAAGTACCGTGCAGGGACTTTACAATATGTGGATGCAGCTGCAGCAGCTGATGATGGGAAATGTATTCTTTCTGCGCTCCAGCCCGGATATCACGGTGACGGCCCCCGGAATGTCGTCGCAGGTGATCACGGTCGGGGGGTACAACGCGTCGAATCAGAGCATTTTTGCCGATTCCGGGAGAGGATATACGGTGACTGGCGAGGTCAAACCGGACTTTGTGGCACCTGCGGTGGGCGTGTACGGTCCGGGCCTGCGGGATAATTATGTGACCTATGCGGGGACGAGTGCTTCCGCCGCGATCACGGCGGGCGCCTGCGCGCAGGTGATGCAGTGGGCGATCGTGGACCAGAATAATCCGCTGATGACCAGTGCGGGGATCAAGAATATGCTGATCCGGGGAACGCGCAAGTCGAACGACAGGAGCTATCCGAACCGGGAGTGGGGGTACGGAATGCTGGATGTATATCAGGCGTTTGATATGCTGCGGAGGTGAAATGCGCGCTTCCGGTTCCGCCGGATGACTGCGGGAGGAAGCGGTGCGTCAGAGGGCAGAGGGAGGAATGCAGGCCGCGCATAAGGAGGGAGGCTGCGATGCCGGAACAGGAAAATACGTATGAAAATGTCAATCTGCAGCCGGATATCGGGTTTGATGTCCGCTTTGTGACCATGCATCACAATTCGCCGTTTCACTGGCACAGGGAGCTGGAGATTCTCTATATCTTAAACGGCCATGCGACGGTGACGATGGACCGGGAGAGGTATGAGGTCCGGCCGCTGGACGCCATTGTCATGGACTGTGCCAGGATTCACGAAGTGCTCTACGCCCTCCCGCAGACGATGGGCATCTGTATTCATATTTCCAGACAGCTGATGCGCCGTTATCTGGCGGAGCCGGAGGCCGTCAGCGTCCAGTGCGCCGGGAGCAGGGTGACGCCGGAGCAGAGGCCTTACTATACCGAGCTCCGCGATTACTTAAAAGAGCTCACGGTGCTGTATGTGAATCAGGAGAAAACATATCATCTCCGGAGCACTGCGCTGATTCTCAATATACTCGCCTGTCTTATCGAGCATTTCGGAGAACCCGTCGCTAAGGCTGTGTCCGACGCGAAGGCGGGCAGCATGGAGCGGCTGGAGCAGATCTGCGATTATGTGGAGCATCACTATGCGGAAGAGATCACGCTGCAGGAGGTCGCGGATGAGCTGGGGCTCAGCAGGGAATACTTCTGCCGCTTTTTCAAACAGAATACGGGTACGTCTTTTGTCCGGTATGTCAATCAGGTCCGCATCAATCATATCTATCAGGACCTTTTGTACACGGACGGGAGTATTCAGGAAATTACGGAACGGCACGGGTTTCTGAACCAGAAGCTGTTTTACAGAATGTTTAAAGAGCGGTATGAGTGCACACCGCGGGAGCTGCGGAATCTGGCGCAGGAGAGCCCGCAGGAGCAGCGTGGTACCCTGTTCCGTTCAGGCTGGAACGGAATCACGGAAAAGTAGTGTTCCGGAAAAATGACGGAAAATTATCGTCAGGCGGTATAGAGATGGGAAAATAAGGGAATATTCTTCTTCAGAGGACAGGGGCGGGCGCGCGCGGTGACGCGATGTCTGTCCTTCGTCCCGGAAAGGAGATATTTCATGAAAAAAAACAGGGTTGTGTGGTACATACTGGTCGGGATGAATCTGTTTCTGCTCCTTCTGACAGGATTTTCATATCTGAGGCGGCTGAAGCTGCAGGAGGGAATCGCGGAAAAGGTGATTCGCTTTCATGTGGTTGCCAACAGTGATACAGGAGAAGATCAGGAGCTGAAATATCTGGTGCGCGACGCCGTCGGCGCAGAGCTCGCCAGAGTGCTGGACGGGGCAGAGAGCAGGGCTGAGTGCGAGGCGCTGATTGCCGGCCGGCTGGATGAGATCGCGGTGACGGCGGAGCAGGTGATCGCTGCGGCGGGATATGAATATGAGGTAAATGCCGTGCTCGGCGATGTGGATTTTCCTGCAAAGCGGTACGGAAGTTACCGTTTTCCGGCTGGCAGCTATGAGGCGCTTGAGGTAGTCATCGGGGAAGGCCGGGGCCATAACTGGTGGTGTGTGATGTACCCGAATATGTGTTTTTCCGGCAGCGTGTATGAGGTTGTGGATGAGGAGGCAGGGGAGTCGCTGCGGCGGGTTTTATCGGCGGAGGAGTATGAGAAAGTGCTGTCATCCGGGGATTACCGGGTGCAGTTCCGTTACCTGACATTTCTGAACGGGCTTTTTGACGGGGAGTGAGAATCTATGACAAAAGAGGTGGCTGTTGCCATCAGCGGGACGCAGTCCTGGAACGGCGAAGGGGCCGCGCCGGTGGAGCTGTGCGCGGCGGGGCAGTATTTTCAGAAGAACGGGAAGCATTATCTTCTTTTTGAGGAGACGGGACAGGGAAATTCAGGTGTCACGCGATGCCGGATCAGCCTGGAAGAGGGACGCCTGACGCTCACGAAACGAGGAGCGGTGGCGGTGCAGATGGTATTTGAGCCGGGCACGGTGTGCAGGTGTCATTACAGTACGCCGTTTGGCAGTATTCCGCTGGAAATTACGACGCGGTGCGTGCGCCTTTCCGGGACCAGGGAGCAGATTGAGGCGGAGGCGGGATATGTCCTTTGCGCGGACTGCGGGGAGCCTGCCGTCTGCACAATCCGGGTGTGCGTGCGTCCGCGGAGGGGATGAAGTCTTTACGGCGCAAAAAAACAGGCGCTGCGGCTTTCGCACAGTGCCTGTCCCGGAATTATTTTTTCTTTTTCTGCTTTGAGCTTTTGCTTTTTTCCTTTTCGAACTCTTTCTGCTCTTCCTTAAGGCGCGCGCTGGCGTTCGTCACTTTATCTTTCAGCCTTGCACGCCAGCTCTTTTTCCCCTCAGGCTTCGGAAGCGGTCCGCGCAGCCCGGTCACTCTGGTGATATAAATGCCGCTGACGCTCGCTTTTACTTCTTTTTTTACCGGAATCATATCATAAACGGATTCGTCTGCAATCAGGGTGGCGACTTTCGGTCCGACCTTGGCTTTTACGATCGGAAGCTTTGAGCGGCGCATCAGCTTCGGCGTCTGGTCAATCACAATCTGTGGCAGCCCGGAATCCTTAATCCGCATCCGTTTCTTATCTATAATCAGCATCGTTACGGTCTGCGCATTCGCTGCGAGCTGCGCGTCCTGCTCTTCTTTCTTTTTCTGTGCCTTTCTGCCGAGAAAATACAGGACAATCAGGCCGATAATCATCACAACCAGAATTACCAGCAGAACAATGGTAACAGGGTTCATCTTGAAATCCTCCTCACAGTAAATCTGCGTTTTATTGTATCATTGATTTTCTGAAAAAGCAATTGAATATTTTGAAACATTTGTGAAACTTTACGTGTATGGGTTTTATTTTAGGGGAAACTGTGCTATTTTAATAAGGTTATGCGGCAAAGCCGCAGCACAGATTGAACGATGCCTGCATTTTTAATTGCGGGCCGGGCAGGAATGGAGGATTTTTATGAAGAAGAAAGTAATTGTACTGCTGCTGGGAACCATGCTGGCGATGACGGCTGTCTCCTGTGGAAACGCGGGGGAGAAAGAGAATCAGACGGCAGAGGGAACGGAACAGGCGCCTGAGGAGAATACAGAAGAGAGTGTGACGGCGGAGAGCGCAGCGTTTGACATCAGCGCAAAAGAGCATGTCACGCTGTGTGATTACAGCGCTATTCCGGTGACGATCACCGGGGATTATGAGGTGGACGACGCGGATGTGGAGCAGTATTATGAGCAGATGATCACATCGAACGGCCCCTACTACGAGGCGGATGAGACCAGGGATGTCATCGGCGAGGGGGATATCGTGAATGTTGACTATGTCGGTAAGCTGGACGGGGAGGCGTTCCAGGGCGGAACGGCGGAAAATCAGAATATCGACGTCTACAATAATTCCGCGGCCGGCGGGGCGACCGGGTATATCGAGGGGTTTACGGAGGGCCTGAAAGGAGCTTCCGTGGGGGATGTCATAGACCACGATGTGACATTTCCGGAAGATTACGGCAATCAGGATCTCGCGGGAAAAGCGGTTGTATTCACATTTACCGTCAATTCCATCCAGAAGGAAATCACGGCGGATGCCATTGACGACGCGTTTGTAAAAGAAAAATTCGGAGCGGAGTCCATAGAGGAGATGAAAAAGCAGGTCCGCACTTACCTGGAAAATACGGCTTCTTATAATAAACAGAACGACACTTTTTCGGCGATACAAAAATACCTGCTCGACAACTGCACCGTTGAAGTGCCGCAGGACTTTCTGGCCGCGCGGGTTAGTGACTACAGGAGGCAGTTTATCGAAAGCAACTGCGGCGGCGATGAGAGTCAGCTGGAGACGTATCTCTCCACTTACTACGGAAAGACCGCGGAGGAGATAGAAAAAGAGTGGAGCGACGGGATGGAGGACGGTATCGCACTGGAGCTGATTATGGAGGCGATCGCGGAAGAACTCGGGACGACAATAGACGAGGAGAAATATGCGGACTTTTTAAAGAGCGCGTCGGCGAACAGCGGCTATGAGTCTGAAGAGGCGATGTTTAAGATGTACGGTTACGGGGATGTGGAATACGGGAAAGAGTATGTCAGAAAACTGTATCTGTACGATCAGGCACTGAATGAGCTGATGGAGACCGCGAAAGTGACGGTTGAGAAACCGGAGGAGAATGCGGCCGGAGATAAGAGCCCGGATCAGGCAGAATCCGTGGACGGAACGGAGAGTCCGGATCAGACAGAATCCGTGGGCGGAACGGAGAGCCCGGATCAGACAGAACCCGTGGACGGAACGGAGAGCCCGGATCAGACAGAACCCGTGGGCGGAGCGGAGAACTCCGGCGGGGAGAAGAGCGGCACGTCAGATCCGGCTGGGACGGAGAGTGTGGACGGCACGGAGCGCGCGCAGGGAGAATGAATTCTTTCCGCACTACTTGATTTTTTTCCGCGCTGCGGCTAAGATATTTTAAGGCGGGATGCCTGCGCGCAGAGCTGCGCGGGCAATCGGCCGCAGATTTGTGCGCACACGCGCAGATCTGGAATGGAGAATACGCGTGTGCACATGGAGGAAGCTATGGAATTGATCAATATCAGGGATTTATACCGGAATCAGGACAATTACACCGACACGACGGTTACGGTGGGCGGATGGGTCAGGAGCATCCGGGGATCTAAGAACTTTGGGTTTATCGTGGTAAACGACGGCACGTTTTTTGAGCCGGTACAGATTGTGTACTCGGATGTGCTGCCCAATTTTGCGGAGGTGGAGAAGCTGAATGTCGGCGCGGCGATCGTGGTGACCGGAAAAATGGTTGCGACGCCGGGGACAAAACAGCCGTTCGAGATTCAGGCGGCGGAGATTGCCGTGGAGGGAGCGTCCACGCCGGACTATCCGCTTCAGAAGAAAAAGCACAGTTTTGAGTATCTGCGGACGATCTCCCACCTTCGCCCGAGGACAAACACTTTTGAGGCGGTTTTCCGGGTCCGCTCCCAGATCGCCTATGCCATTCACAAATTTTTCCAGGAGAGGGATTTTGTCTATGTGCACACGCCGATTATCACCGGAAGCGACTGCGAGGGTGCCGGGGAGATGTTCCAGGTGACGACGCTGGATCTGAACAATATCCCGCAGGACGCGAAGGGAGCCGTCGATTACGCGCAGGATTTCTTTGGAAAACCGACGAATCTGACGGTGAGCGGACAGCTCAACGGCGAGACATACGCGCTGGCGTTTAAGAACATTTACACATTCGGCCCCACATTCCGCGCGGAGAATTCCAACACGACGCGCCATGCGGCAGAGTTCTGGATGATCGAGCCGGAGATAGCGTTTGCGGATCTTGATGACGATATGATGCTTGCGGAGAGCATGTTAAAGTATATTATCCGCTATGTTCTGGAGAATGCGCCGGAGGAGATGGCGTTTTTCAATAGTTTTATCGACAAGGGACTGCTGGAACGTCTCCACAATGTCGTGAATTCCGACTTTGCCCGCGTGACCTACACGGAGGCGGTCGGGATCCTGGAGAAGCACAATGATAAGTTTGAGTATAAAATATCCTGGGGAGCGGATCTGCAGACAGAGCACGAGCGCTATCTGACCGAGGTGGTGTACAAACGGCCGGTATTTGTCACAGATTATCCGAAAGAGATAAAAGCGTTCTATATGAAGCTGAACGACGACGGCAGGACGGTCGCGGCGGTGGACTGTCTGGTGCCCGGCATCGGTGAGATTATCGGCGGAAGCCAGAGAGAGGATGACTATGACAGGCTGCTGGAGCGCATCCGGGAGATGGGCCTTGACGAAAAGGACTATGGATTTTACCTGGATCTGCGCAGATACGGTTCCGCGCGCCACGCGGGCTTCGGGCTCGGGTTTGAGCGTTGCGTGATGTATCTGACCGGAATGTCGAACATCCGCGATGTGGTGCCGTTCCCGCGGACAGTGAATAACTGTGAGTTATAGAGAGGCGGATGCGGGATAACTGTGATCTGTGGAGCAGTGCGGGCGGAAACGGGGGAGACAGATGGAAAAGCGAAACTGGGGAGTGATCGGGACCGGGGCGATCGCGCATGAGATGGCAGCGGCACTAAGGAGGGTCAACGGGGAAATATATGCGGTGTGCGGCACGTCGCCGGAAAAAGCGCGCAGGTTTGCGGAGGAGTGCGGCGTGAAGAAGGCGCACGGGAGTGCGGAAGAACTGATCGCGGACCCGGAGGTCGGCATCGTCTATATTGCCGTCCCGCATAGCTGCCATTATGAATATCTTCTAAAGGCGCTGCAGGCGGGAAAACATGTACTCTGCGAGAAGGCGGTCACGGTAAACAGCCGTCAGCTGGAAGAGTGCGTTGCGGTAGCGGAGAAATCCGGGCTGGTGATCTGCGACGGCACGACGCTTCTGCATATGCCGCTTTATAAAAAGCTCCGCAGGCTCGTGGACGACGGCGCCATCGGCGCGGTCAGAATGATTCAGGTAAATTTTGGGAGCTGTAAAGAGTATGATGAGACGAACCGTTTCTTTGCAAAAGAGCTGGCCGGAGGAGCCCTGCTGGACATCGGCGTGTATGCCGCGTCGTTTGCCAGATTTTTTATGGAGAGCAGCCCGGATCTGGTGCTGACGACCGCGGAATTCGCCGCGACCGGTGTGGATGAGACCAGCGGGATTCTCCTGAAAAATTCAGCCGGACAGATGGCGGTGATCGCGCTGACGCTGCGGGCAAAACAGCCGAAGCGGGGCGTGATTGCAGGGGAAAAAGGGTTTATTGAGATCTGTGAGTATCCCAGGGCGCAGCGCGCGACGATCACGTACACGGAAAGCGGGCGCACAGAGGTAATTGAGGAGGGAGAGAGCAGCCGGGCGCTGGATTATGAAGTGCTGGATATGCAGGAATACGTCCGCACGGGAGGCGGCGGGGAAAATCTTCGGATGGTGAGGGACGTCATGGAGATTCTGACCGCGGTGCGCAGCCGGTGGGGGATGGTATATCCTTTTGAGTAAAACAGAAAATACTGCCGTCAGAGGGATCTGGCGGCAGTATTTTTCTGGTCCGGCGACAGGCACTGTTTTCCGAGCCGTATGATTTCATCGTAGTACCGGTCAAAAAATATCCGGTATGACCTGCAGAAATAGTTCTGATAATATGCGCCGTCCGGCCCCGGATCCCGCAGGCGCTGGCAGCCGCCGCGGCAGAGGTGATAGTACGGACACTGCCGGCAGGCGGGATCCAGCTTAAGGGAGCGCTGAAGGAAGCCCAGATTCTCCCTGGCATGGTTAAGGACCTCCAGCCTGTCTTCGTTAAAATTTCCAAGACGGTATTCATCCAGCATGTAGAAATCACAGGGGTAGACGCTTCCGTCCGCCTCCACCACGTTCTGAATGCTGCAGGTTCCGCGCTGGTCGCAGGCTTCCGCCGGAAAGCCTGCGGCAAGGCCGATCCAGTTCTCGAACTGACGGATCCAGGGCTGTCTGCCGGCTTTAAGGTCCGCCAGCCACAGTGAAAAGAGGTCCGTCAGGAATTTTCCGTAGACTTCCGGCGTCAGGGCGTGCGGGGTCTGGCCGTGGGGTTCTCCCAGCGGGTCGAGACAGGCGATATACTGCTGATAGTTCCAGCCCATCTTCCGGTAAAAAGAATAGACTTCCCCGATCCCGGCGGCGAGCTGCGGGGTTACCACGGTGAGGATATTGTAGTCGACACCGTACTGGTCCATCTGTCCGGCGCAGCGGATAACGCGGTCGGACGACGGGCCGCCGTGTCCTCTGATATGCCGCAGGGAATCGTGGATTTCCGGAGTTCCGTCCACAGAGAGGCCGACCAGAAAGCGGGCTTCGGCAAAAAAGCGGCACCATTCCCCGTCGATCAGGAGGCCGTTGGTCTGAAAGGCATTCTGCACGGTAAGATGACGCTTATTATACTGCTTCTGAAAGGCGACGGCCTGTCTGAAAAAATCAAGTCCCCGGAGAGACGGTTCTCCTCCCTGAAAAGCATAGCTGATCATCCCCTCGGCGCGGAGCATGGTTCTGCGTATGACATTTTTTAAGGTCTGCTCTGACATAAATCCATAAGACTTCCGCGCCCGTTTTTCGGACTCGTCACAGTAGAAACAGTAGTCGCAGGACATATTGCACAGACTCGATGAGGGCTTGAGAAGAACGCTGAGTGCGGGCATTTCTTTTTCTCCTTTCCGGCTTTATCCCAGATAGATAATAATATTATAATTGTTGATCAGGATGATGACAACCATTAAACCGATGAAGAGCCGGTCTACGGTCCGGTCCGTGATTTTTTTATTCAGGGTCCTTCCTGCGATGCCGCCTGTAATTCCGCCGGCGACCATGCATAGAAGCACCGCCGTTTGAAACGCGGGGATATTCGCCGACGCCAGCGAGGAGAGCAGACTGGCGGCCTGGGAAAACAGGATAATGTAAAGAGAAGTCTCAGCGGCGGCTTTTGTGCTCATGGAAAAAAAGTAGAACAGGACAACCAGGTTGATGGGGCCTCCGCCGATTCCGAGGAATGAGGAGAGTATGCCCAGAAAGAGTCCGATAACAGAACATGCCGCCGGATTTTTTATGTTCTTTGTGGCTATTTTTTCTTTGCTGACGGTGTAGAGGAGCGTGCCGAGTGTGACAGCCAGCAGGCAGGCGGCCTGCACGGCGCCGACACGGTTGCGGTCGGGACTTAAGGAGGAGACAAAGGAAAACATCCACTTTCCGGCCAGACCTCCCAGCGCGGCGCCGACGGCGAGGGGGAAGCCGGTTTTCCGGTCGACCCCGGATTCACCGCCGATCCGGCTTCGCAGGACGGAATATGCGGTCATGGAAAGGACCGTGCACCCGGACAGAAAGCTGATGGATGAGACATCCATAATGTGAAAAGCGTCCAGAACCGGTTTGATAATCACGCCGCCGCCGATTCCGCAGACGGCTCCGGTCACGGACGCCAGAAAACAGATTACAAAAAAGATGAGAAACAGCATAATACTCCCTTCATGATTCAGATTTGTGATTCAGCCTCATTTTAGAATCGGGATGGAACTGCGGCAATGATTATGATATTATAGAATACATATCAAAAATGATATATAAATGAGATATCACGGAAAAAGGGGATGACTATGACACTGCGGCATCTGGAAATTTTTGTGGAGGTATACAGACGGGGGAGTATCACAGGGGCGGCTGAGCGGCTGAATACGGCGCAGCCCGCGGTCAGCCGCTCGGTCAGGGAACTGGAAAGTTTTTACGGGGTCCGGCTGTTTGAGAGGATGAACCGCAGGATTTTTCCGACGGAGGCCGGGGAACAGCTTTTTTCCTATGCGGACGCCATTTTAAGCCAGTACAGCGAGGCGAGGGATGTATTGTCCGACCGGGAACACACTGCGAAGCTGCGCATCGGCAGTAACGTCTCCTGTGCACAGGAACTGGTGCCAGGGCTGCTGGAGGGATTTGCCGGGGCATATCCCATGGTGCCGGTCTGCCTGAAAGTGGCGAATTCGCAGGAGATTGAGAGGGATCTGCTGTCCAATGAGCTTGATTTCGGTTTCATGGATACACCGCGTCAGCCGGAATCATTTATCAGCACAAAGATCAGGGAGGATGCGATGAGAGTAGTCTGTGCGAAAGACTATCGGGCGGATGCACATATGACGTTTGAAGAGTTCAGGCATCAGCCGCTTCTGGTGCGGGAGTCCGGCAGCGGTTCCAGACAGATGCTGGAGCAATTTTTCGCGCAGGAGGGCGCGGATCCCCGGATCGTAATGGAGAGCTCGGACGTCGGCAGTCTGCTTCGGATGTGCCGCAGCGGTTTCGGGATGCTGGTGATAGCGGATAGCATGGCAGAAAAGAGGGCGCGGGGGGAGGAATTTAAGACTGTTGAGGTGTGCGGGAATCGCGCGAAGCGATGCTACTGCATGGTGCATCATAAGAGTAAATATCTGACAAAAAGTATGCAGTATTTTAAGGAGTATGCCGGGAGGCAGTTCTGAATGCACGCGGGTTATGACGATTTTTTTGCCGGAAACTTAGTATGTAGTGTATAATGGGATTATAAAACCCAGAGGCAGAAAGATAACTTCCGGCGCGGGATCCTGTGCCGGTGAGCAGGTGTACACATGGAGGGCAGTATGGGCGTGGTATCCGGAATGATTGCGGCTGTGATAAAATCTGCAGTCGGCAGCTGTGTGGAAAATAAACTGGCAAATCAGTTAATCAGCTATCCTGTGGATGTTTTTACGGGGATGGGGGTGGCGCGGGTAGCGGATTTTATCGCACGGAAGAAATCTGAGATAGAATCCGTACTTTCTGCAAAAAATATGCGCTCCATGAAAATTCCGGCGGAAAATGCAGACTATGTGGCGGCGGAGATAAAGAAGTTTCTCTCTGAGACAGATATCACGCAGGATGTTCTGAGAGAGTGCGGCTACAGCGGCGGGAAACTTGGCGCGTATCTGTGGGAGGAATACTGCCGTTTCCATGCTCATCCGGAATGCGGGCCGGATATCTGCAAGGGACTGAATGCCGTCGCGGAAGTGCTGACGCAGCTTGAGAAAGAGAGCAGCAGTTTTGAGCGGGATCTTCTGATAGAGACGAGGAATTATGCCGGTGACATTGAAAAAGAACTGAGGGCGATATCTGCTTATCTGCAGGATGTGCAGGAGAGAACCGGAAAAAATGAGCAGACGGCGGGGGCACGGAATGCGGGAGACAGGGCGGCAGCGGAGGAACTCCTGCAAAACGGCGGTAATCAGCGGGCGATCCGGAGCAGAATGCAGGAATATGCACAAAAGTGGAATTCCAATATGTTTCTCAATGACTTTGACAGGCGTGACGAAAATGCCGGGGTAAATATAAAGCTGGGAGATATCTATACGGACGATCTTCTGCCGCACTATATATGGAAGGACAACAACGGGATATCCACGGATTTAAAGAACCTGTTGTCAGAGCTGGATAGTTCCCCGGCAGAAAATAAGCTGCTGCTGGTACTTGGGCAGCCCGGAATCGGGAAAAGCACGCTGGTTACCTGGATGAGCGTGCACTTTGCGCGCAGGGCGGATGAGATTCTGGTGTACCGGTTTGCCGGGGATCTGAAGAATGCGGGCTCAGAAAGCAGGAATCGCCGCAATGTGGATTTTGTGGAAGTATTTTTAAGAGAACTGGGAATTGAGCAGAGTGATCTCAGTGGAAAAATAATGATTCTCGACGGTTTTGACGAGCTGAAAGCCGGAAATAAAAGAGAAGTCATTCTGAACCAGCTGTACTGGAGGCTGATAAAGGAGAGTGACCTGCACCATTTTATCCTGATTATCACGTGCAGGGAGAATTATCTTCAGGGTCTGAGAGCGATCGGCTGTGATTATATCACGCTGCAGCCCTGGGACAGTGAGCAGATCCGGAGTTTTTATACTGTTTATCAGCAGAAAACAGGGGGAAGTCTGTCAGAGGACACTCTGCGGGGAATTCTGCGGAAAGAAAGTATCCTGGGCGTCCCGCTTCTGCTGTATATGGTTCTGGCGCTAAAGATCCGGATTGAGAATGACCGGTCCATGGTGGATATCTATGATCAGATATTTTCCTTACAGGGAGGCATCTATGACCGCTGTATCCGGGACAGCAGATACGGAAGCTCTCACAGGATCCATGAGATAAAAGAGCAGATTCATCAGATCTCAAGAGAAATCGCAGTCTGGATGTTTGAAAATAATCCGGAGGAAGCGCTGATTCCGCATGAGGAATATGTAAAAATCTGTAAGCACCGGCAGGACTTTTTAATCGGAAATTATTTTAAAAGGGTCAGCCATTGTGACGGTGTGAATGCCGGGCAGCTTTATTTTGTTCACAGATCCATTTATGAATATTTTGTGGCAGAATATATTTTTACATCCATTTATGATAACAAAAATTCCACAGAGGCGCTTGCGGGCGCCCTCGGGCGTCTGCTGAAGGGAAACAGGCTGTCGAAAGAGATACGGGGGTTTCTTGCATATAAAATTCAGAGCAGTGCCCTGCGCACAATGGCGGCTGAAATAAATGATGCATTTCAGCTGATGCTTCGCGACGGAATGACTTATTATACAAAACAGTATTTTAAAAATGTCATCGTATGTGAAATGAATGTTTTTTATAATATGCTTGACATCATACATATGTGGGAACATAACCGGTATTCATTCGACGAATCCGTCTGTAAATATCTGAGCTGTGGCAGAAGCTACAAGGCAGACCTGACATATGCCGGTCTGTCTGGAATCAATCTCAGCGGCGCGGATTTAAGCAACGCAGACCTGTCAGGGGCAGACCTGACACTGGCAAATCTGACATATGCCGATCTGAGGAATACAAAGCTGTACAATGCGGTGCTCCTGGATGCCATTCTCAACGAAGCCAATCTGACGGAAGCGAGATTTGCAGGCGCATATCTGGAGGGAGTGCAGCTGGAAGATGCCTGCCTGCGGGGGACGGTATTTTCCGCAGAGCAGATCCGGGATCTGCAGGAACTGTATGACATCGGCGGGGGCAGGGTTGTGTCCCATAAAACGGCTGCGCAGATGGAGGATTTAACTTCCGTATCAGCTCCGGCACGCGGTTTTCTGACACAGGAGGAGATTGACCTGCTGCTCGGGAGTCTGGCTTCGGAGCCGGCAGAGTGAACCATGTCCGGGCAGACAGCCCTGAAGGATGCAGAATAACATCCGGAAGAACGGGCGGAGGCGGCGATTGCTGACTGGCAGATAGTTTTGATTTGTGAGTTGAAAGAAACGGGATTTGGTAGTATACTTTGGAAGATATATCAATAATGAGACCGGAACAATTCCGGAGATAACCTGAAAACGGCTTAAAAAGGAGAAAATAACAATATGGAAGGATACAAAAAAGAGTTTATTGAGTTTATGGTTGAGAGTGACGTGCTCCGTTTTGGAGAATTTACCTTAAAAAGCGGTCGGAAATCCCCGTTTTTTATGAACGCGGGCGCCTATGTCACCGGCACCCAGCTGATGCGTCTGGGAGAGTATTACGCGAGAGCGATTCATGAAAATTACGGCGATGATTTTGACGTCCTGTTCGGCCCGGCCTACAAGGGTATTCCGCTCGCGGTCGCGGCGACGATCGCTTTTTCCAGGCTGTACGGGAAAGAGATCCGGTATTGTTCCAACCGCAAGGAGATCAAGGATCACGGCGATGCCGGGATTCTCCTCGGGAGCGGGATAAAGGATGGGGACCGGGTGGTGATCATCGAGGATGTGACGACGTCCGGAAAGTCAGTCGAGGAGACTTTTCCGATTGTGAAGGCACAGGGCGCCGTGGAGATAAAGGGGCTTATGGTTTCACTGGACCGCATGGAAAAAGGGCTGACAGGGACGAAAGGTGCGCTGGATGAAATACGGGAGAAGTATGGATTTGAGGCGCATGCGATTGTGACGATGGAGGAAGTGGTGGAACATCTGTACAATCGGCCGTGCCTTGGGAGGGTCGTGATCGACGACGGCATAAAAGCGGCGCTTGATGAATACTATAAGCAGTATGGATGGAAATAAAAGAAGACGCCGCCTGGCTGCGGGCATACTGTTTTTTATATATTTTATAGTCCTGTTTTATTTTCTCTTTTTTTCAGAGGAACTGGGACGGACTTACAGCGAGCGGACATACCACTATAATCTGGTGCCGTTTAAGGAGATCGGGAGATTTATCCGGTACCGGGAGCGCCTGGGGATGAAGGCGGTTCTGCTGAATATTTTTGGAAATGTGGCGGCGTTTGTGCCGTTCGGGGTATATCTGCCGGTTTATTTCAGGCGCTGCCAGCGCTTCCTGTGGGCTGTGTTTTTCAGCTTTGAGTTAAGCCTGGCGGTGGAACTGCTGCAGCTGGTATTTAAGGTTGGAAGTTTTGATGTGGATGATCTGCTGTTAAATACACTGGGAGGAATGCTTGGATTTCTGGTGTTCGTGTGCTGGAAGCGCATGGTAAGGACATGGGAGCGGCAGCCGGACGGAGGCGGAAGTAGCGGTGAAGGGAAAAAAGAGTTATAAATTTACCAGAAAAAAACAGTCAAAGAGGGGTATGTTTGCGCTCGGCATGGCGGTGCTCTCGGGGGTGCTGTTCGTGGCCGTGGTGTTCCTTTCTTTCCGGAGCGGCGGGAATGGAAGCCTGTATCTGGGCAGCGTGGGGGTTGCATCCCTGCTGCTGAGTGTCGGGGGATTTATCCTTGCGGTCGCCGGGCTTAAGGAGGAGAACTCCTTTCGGTTTTTTCCGTGTCTGGCAGCGGTGGTCTCGTTTGTGACCGCGGGAATATGGACGGCGCTGTATGTGGCGGGGATAATGCTGTAAACGCGGGGACACAGGGTTTTGTGCGGTTTGTGAGGAGGAGACGAACGATGACGGATTTTGAAAAACAGATTGCTTTTATTCTGGAGCTGGACCGGATAAAAAATGTGATGCGGCAGACCTACCTGAGCGACGGGAGGCGGAAGGAGAACGATGCGGAGCACTCCTGGCATCTGGCGCTGATGGCGTTTGTGCTGGCTGATTATGCCAGTGAGCCGGTGGATGTGTTAAAGTCCATGAAAATGGTTCTGCTGCACGATGTGATCGAGATCGATGCCGGCGATACGTATGCCTATGATGCGGAGGGAAATAAATCCAAACGGGAGCGGGAGCTTAAGGCTGCGGACCGTATTTTCGGGATGCTGCCCAAGGCTCAGGCGAGAGAATACCGCGGCCTGTGGGATGAATTTGAGGCGATGGAGACGCCCGAGGCGAAGTATGCCAATATGCTGGACAAGGTGCAGCCGCTGCTGCTGAACGACGCGTCCGGCGGCAGGTCCTGGGAGGAACACGGTGTGAAAAAATCCCAGGTGCTTGCGCGCAACGCGCGGACACATGAGGGATCGGAGGAGCTGTGGGCGTATGCGCTTGCACTGATTGAAAAAAATGTGCGGGAAGGCCATCTTAAAGATGCGTGAGATAATACAGAACGGGATGGCAGGAGAGAGGAGACAGGCTGGATGGATGAAGAGATGAGAACAGAGGAGATGTCGTGGGACGCGTCGTATGAAGAGACCGTCCGGGAGCGCTTTGCGCTGGTGACAGAGCGGATCGGCAGGATCGCCGGAATGGATGAGGCGGGGGAGCGGCCGGAAGTGCCGGAGCGTTTTGCCGGTTATTTTAAGAGCAGCGCGGAGTTTCTGCTGCTTCTGGCACAGATATACCGAGAGTCCGCGGAGGGAAGGACTGCGGGCAGAAGTATGGAGGAATGTGAGAAGACGAATGCACGGCTCTATGCGGAGATTCTGCCCGCAATGTATGAGAAAAGTTACCTGAATCCTTCTTATGCGGTGGAGATGCTGGGGGAGGAATACGGAAGGCATCTGTCCATGCTCTCGGATCATTTCCGGAAAAATATCACAGAGGCATTCCGCGGCTGTCTGCTGCCGCTCGTGGCCGCGATGGAACTCTTTGTGGAGATCTATAATTATTTTGAGGCGGAAGGGACGCCGGACGCGCTGGGAATGCGGGAGTTTGAGCAGGATATCTACTCGTACGTTCACGATTACAGCGAAGTGTTTGTGGAATCCGGTCTGCGCAGGCTGATCAGCCCTGCGGAGGATTATTATACGAGGCTTGTCATGGAGGCGGACCTTACGGATCTGACTTATCTGTACGGCTACGGGCTTTATATCGGGGAGAATGAAAAGGGAATCGCTTCCTTTTTAAATAGTCTCTCCGGGGAGCAGATTCAGGCGATGGCGGACACTTACACGGAAGGGTACCGGATCGGGTTTGAGGTGACCGGAAAGGATCTGGGGAAGAAACAGACAGTTCAGATACGGTATCCCGTGGGGTTTGAGCGTATGGTGCGCTGCGCGATCCGGAATTTTGAAAAGATGAACTTAAAGCCGACGATGCAGCCCTCGGTGGTTCCGCCGAACCGCCAGTATGAGTATGATCACAAAGAGGACCGTGCGCTTTATCTGGACAAGCCGTATATTGAGCGATGCCTGGAGGTGACAAGGAATTATCTGGAGTCGGAAAAAGAGCTGGCAGGAGGGATGGCGGGTCCCGCAGTGATCGAGGTATTCGGGGAAGAACCCTTCTCCCCGCAGGTAAAGGCGGCTGCGCCGAAATACAGCGAAGAGCAGCAGAAGCTCTGTGTCTACGAGATGAATATGCAGGGACAGCTGATGAACCATTATCTGAAGGGGGAGGAGCGGAGCTTTACAATTATCGCATATCCGGTTCCTGCGATCGGGGAACATTTTGCGGAAATTTTTGCGGAGACCGTGAAAATAAACACGCTCGACTACAGTCTGTACCAGCGGATTCAGCAGAGTATCATTGACGTGCTCGATCAGGCGAAGGAGGTTCGTATCACCGGGGCAGGGGAGAACCGCACCGATCTCACGGTTGCGATTCGAAAGCTGGCAGATCCCGGAAAAGAGACGGCGTTCGAAAACTGCGTGGCGGATGTCAATATTCCGGTCGGAGAGGTGTTTACCTCGCCGGTGCTTGCCGGCACGACCGGGAAGCTGTTTGTCAGTAAAGTATATCTGCGCGGTCTTAAATTCCTGGATCTGGAGATTGATTTTGAGGACGGCATGACGACGAATTGTACCTGCTCCAATTTTGCGACGGAGGAGGAGAATCAGAAATACGTCCGCGACAATGTGCTGATGCGCCATGATGCGCTCCCGATGGGCGAGTTTGCGATCGGGACAAACACGACGGCATACCGGATGGCGCAGAAATACGCGATTGCGGACAAACTGCCGATTCTGATTGCGGAGAAGACGGGCCCCCATTTTGCCGTCGGCGATACCTGTTACAGCCACGAGGAGGACAATATTTCCCGCAATCCGGATGGGAAAGTGATTGTGGCGAAGGAAAATGCAGTGTCGGCTCAGCGCGGGAGTGATCCGGATAAAGCGTATTTCAACTGTCACACGGATATCACGATCCCTTATGACGAGCTGGGCCGGATCACGGTTGTGAGGGAAGACGGAACGATGACGGATATCATTGCAGACGGCCGCTTTGTGCTTCCGGGGACGGAAGAGCTGAACCAGCCGCTGGATGCGTGAATATATGCACGGGGAAACGTGCGGAAATGAGGTAAATATGGCAAAAGTAGGAATTGTGATGGGCAGTGATTCGGATATGCCGGTGATGGCGAAGGCGGCTGATATTTTAGAACAGCTCGGGATTTCGTACGAGATGACGATTCTCTCGGCGCACCGGGAGCCGGAAGAGTTTTTTGCATACGCGAAAGGGGCGGAGGAAAAGGGTTTTAAGGTGATAATAGCGGGAGCGGGCATGGCGGCGCATCTGCCGGGCATGTGCGCGGCGATTTTCCCGCTGCCGGTGATCGGGATTCCGATGCACACGACTTCCCTGGGGGGAAGGGACTCCCTCTATTCGATTGTGCAGATGCCGTCCGGCATCCCGGTGGCGACCGTGGCGATCAATGGCGGGGCCAATGCGGGACTTCTGGCGGCGAAGATTCTGGCGACATCTGATGACGCCGTTCTTGCAAAGTTAAAAGAGTACGCCAGGGAGATGAAGGAACAGGTGCAGGCGAAAGATGCAAGGCTTCAGGAAACGGGCTATCAGAACTATTAAAGGACAGGAGGAGTTGCAGATGGACTATAAAAATTCCGGCGTTGATATCGAGGCGGGATACAGGGCGGTGGAGCTGATGAAGCGCCATGTGGAGGGGACGATGCGCCCCGAAGTGCTGACGGGGCTTGGCGGATTTTCAGGGGCGTTTTCCATGGAAGCGTTTAAAAAGATGGAAAAGCCGACGCTTGTATCCGGCACGGACGGAGTGGGAACAAAGCTGAAACTGGCGTTTCTTCTGGACAGACATGATACGGTCGGGATCGACTGTGTCGCGATGTGCGTCAACGATATCGCCTGCGCAGGGGGAGAACCGCTCTTTTTTCTCGACTACATTGCCTGCGGGAAAAATATTCCGGAAAAAATTGCCTCGATTGTCAGCGGCGTTGCGGAGGGGTGCAGACAGTCCCGGGCAGCTTTAATCGGCGGCGAGACGGCGGAGATGCCCGGCTTTTACCCGGAGGATGAATACGATCTGGCGGGATTTGCCGTGGGAATTGTGGACGAAAAAGATATTATCACGGGCGCGGGAGTGAAGGCGGGCGATGTGCTGATCGGGCTGGCGTCCTCCGGCGTGCATTCCAACGGTTTTTCGCTGGTGCGCAGGATTTTTCCGATGGAGCGGGCTGCGCTTGACACGTATCACGAGGCGCTCGGGCAGACGCTCGGGGAGGCGCTGATCGCGCCGACCAGGATATATGTGAAGGCGCTCGGCGCAATCCGCGGGGCAGGCGTGCGCATAAAAGCGTGCAGTCATATCACGGGCGGCGGATTCTATGAAAATATTCCGCGCATGCTCCCGGATGGAAAATGCGCCCTGATCCGGAAGGACAGTTATGAGATTCCGGCCATTTTCGGAATGCTCGCGCGTGACGGAGGAGTGGAGGAGAAGATCATGTACAACACTTACAATATGGGAATCGGCATGGTTCTCGCCGTGGACGCGCAGGATGCCGGGCGCACGGCCGAAGCGGTAAAAGCCGCGGGTGAACAGGCATATGTGATCGGCGAGATACGTGATGGGGAAAAAGGAGTGACATTATGCTGAGACTTGCGGTGCTGGTATCGGGGGGCGGCACGAACCTCGCGGCGCTGATGGACGCGATCGACGCGGGAACCGTGAAAAATGCGGAGATTTCTGTTGTGATCAGCAATAATCACAGTGCGTATGCCCTGACGCGCGCAAAAGAGCGGGGGATCAGGACGCTTTGTATTTCGCCGAAAGATTATCCGGACCGGAATGCGTTTAACGAAGATTTTCTGAGGCAGCTTGGTGCCTGCCAGCCGGATCTGGTGGTGCTCGCAGGATTTCTGGTAGTACTTCCGGCAGAGATGATCCGGCAGTATGAAAACCGCATTATCAACGTACATCCGTCGCTGATTCCTTCTTTCTGCGGAACCGGCTATTACGGACTGAAAGTGCATGAAGCTGCGCTTGCCCGCGGCGTCCGGGTCACGGGGGCGACCGTACATTTTGTGGATGAAGGAACGGATACCGGTCCGGTGATTCTGCAGAAAGCCGTTGAAGTACGGCAGGACGATACGCCGGAGACCCTTCAGAGACGTGTGATGGAACAGGCGGAATGGGTGATTCTGCCGGAGGCGGTCAGCCTGATTGCGGGCGGGAGGGTGTCCGTTGTGGACGGACGTGTGAGAATTGCAGAAGGGGGGAACTGATATGAAAGTTCTGATTGTTGGAAGCGGCGGGCGGGAGCATGCCATCGCGGCAGGCGTGGCGGCGAGTCCGCGGGTGGATAAGATATACTGTGCGCCGGGAAACGCGGGGATTGCGTCGCTGGCAGAATGTGTTCCGATCGGTCCCATGGAATTTGACAGGCTGGCTGCGTTTGCCAGGGAAAATGAGGTGGATTTCACCATTATCGGGATGGATGACCCGCTCGTGGGCGGTATTGTCGACGTATTTGAGGCGGAGGGGTTAAAAGTCTTTGGACCGCGCAGGTCGGCGGCGATTCTGGAGGGTTCCAAGGCATTTTCCAAAGACCTTATGAAAAAATACCATATTCCGACCGCGGCGTACGAGAAGTTTACCTCGCCGGCGGACGCGCTTGCCTACCTGAAAACGGCCGAAATGCCGATAGTCTTAAAGGCGGACGGGCTTGCGCTCGGCAAGGGGGTTCTGATCTGCAGTACATACGCGGAGGCCGAAGCGGGCGTGAAGGAGATTATGGAGGATAAAAAGTTCGGGGCAGCCGGTGACACGATGGTCGTAGAGCAGTATATGACCGGCCGGGAGGTCTCGGTGCTCTCCTTTGTGGATGGGAAGACGATCCGCATTATGTCCTCCGCCCAGGATCACAAGCGCGCGAAGGATGGCAATGAGGGTTTAAATACCGGCGGGATGGGCACTTTTTCGCCGAGTCCGTTTTACACGGACGAGGTGGACGCTTACTGCCGCAAATATATTTATCAGCCCACCGTGGACGCGATGGCGGCGGAGGGGCGCCCGTTTAAAGGGGTGATTTTTTTCGGGCTGATGCTGACGGAGGATGGCCCGAAAGTACTCGAATATAATGCGCGTTTTGGCGATCCGGAAGCGCAGGTGGTGCTTCCGCGGATGAAAAATGACCTGATCGACGTGATGGAGGCCTGCGTGGAGGGGAAGCTTGACGAGGTCGATCTGCAGTTTGAGGATAATGCGGCGGTCTGCGTCGTGCTTGCCTCTGACGGGTATCCGGTGGCTTATGAGAAGGGATATCCGGTCACGGGTCTGGAGGCGTTTGAGGGAAAGAAGGATTATTTCTGCTTTCACGCGGGAACAAAGTTTGATGATGCGGGAAATATTGTGACGAGCGGGGGGCGTGTGCTCGGGGTTACAGCGACCGGCAGGGATCTGGCGGAAGCGAGAGAGAAGGCATATCAGGCGACGGAGTGGGCCGGATTTGCAAATAAATATATGAGACATGATATAGGAAGCGCGATCGCGGAAGCCGGACAGTGATCAGGCATCTGCCATGCAGTCTTTTCACAAAATGTATTTCAGGGTTTACAAACGGTTCAAAAAATAGGATAATAGTATCAATAGCACCAGTTAACCGATGATACCGCCACAACAGCCCGTTTGTCATGCACGGCAGCGGTCTGCCGTGGCCGAATGGCAGGTGAGGAATACAGAATGGAGATTAGACGCTTAGGAGGAAACAAGATCAGATGCGCCCTGACCGAAAAAGAAATCCGGGATATGGGATTTGAGATTGATGAGATTATCGGGAACAGCGAGATTACCCAGAAGTTTATGAGGGTGGTGCTTACGCTCGTGGAGGAACAGGCGGACATCAGTCTGGAAAATGTTTCGCCGATGGTAAAGGCGGAGCTTCTGCAGGATCACAGCATGGCGATCACGTTCGGCGGGGAATCGGACCTGACATTCAGAAGCCTTATGGAGATGGTGAACCAGCTGGTGCACCAGATGGACCCCGGAAAAGTGGAGGAGTTTGTCAATCTGAGCCGGGAGGAAAAGCAGGCGGCGGTCGATGAATTCCTTCAGAACTTTCATGCGCAGGAGGAGAAGCAGAAGGCCGGTAAGAAAAACGGCGGCGAGCCGATGATCTGTGCGCTGAGGTTTGAATCCATGGAGGATATGATCAGCATGAGCCGCGTGTGTTTTCCGGAGCGGGTACCAGAGAGCAGTCTCTATAAGATGGAGGACGGCTATTATCTGATTCTGGATTTCACGGACTTTTCGAGGTCGGAAATGCGGCCGTTTGCGTTCGGGACGGCGGAGTATGACAGCGGACATTTTTCCGGCGATGCGAGGATCGCGCATATCAGGGAACACGGAGCCTGTATCATAAAAAGCGAGGCACTACAGATGCTGATGCGATTGTAACATATACATAAAACCGGTTTTGTAAATAGGCAGATTTCTCAAAAGAGAGAGAGATTTTTGTATAAAATGCCGATACCATTTTCTACTATATATGCTATTATATCATAGGTGCGATACAAGATATATGTGTCTGCTAAATTATGACGGAAAATGGAGAGAGAGTATGAGCAGAGAGCAGCTTTGGGAACTTGAAGAGAACAAGCGGAGTCTGTTAAAACAGGCCTATCTCATGAAGCAGGAGTGCCCGCATATGTCACCTGTAGGGCTGGAACATGAGATGTATGTGTCGATTTTATCAGAAGTACAGGAGATTACCGCAAGGATACAGAGCTATGCAAAAGCTTAAAAATATATAAAAAAACAGAGACGGGCGGTGATCTTCCGGGAGAGGAGAATCACGGCCCGGTTTTTGCTGGACGAATATTCCGGAGAGGAGAGATGCCTGGATGAATGCGATTATTACAAGGCTCAACGAGATTGAGGAAAAGGCCGATGCCATTATTTCCGATGCCAGATCGCGCAGGGAGCAGATGATGCTTCAGCTGGAGGCGGATAAAAAAGAGATTGATGCCAGAACGGACCGGGAGGAACAGGCTGCCGCACGGCAGCTGCGCGAAAAACTGATGCGCGAGGGCGACGGGCAGATTGATAAAATGTCGGAGAAGAACCGGGAGGCGATCGGCGCGTTTGAGCGGGCGTTTGCGGCAAACCGGGAAAAAGTGGCGGAGGAGATCTTCCGGCGCGTGATCAGCTAAGGAGGATGGCCGGTATGAGAGGAGGTGTGAGATGTCAGGTGGTTTGATGCAGTACAGCGGTCTAGATCGGAA
>CAMSQM010000026.1 GCA_947062675.1 uncultured Roseburia sp. | reverse complement strand
TACGAGATCATGACATGTGACTGGAGTTCAGACGTGTGCTCTTCCGATCTCACCAGGAGACTTGTGACACTGCTGGAACCGGTTATGATCTGCCTGATGGCATTACTGGTGGGGTTTATCATTATTGCGGTGATGCTTCCGATATACCAGTCCTACGGGGCGATTGAGGGGACGGCACTATAACTGACGATTCTATTTATCGGACATAAAACGCCGCATCAGCGGACAGAAGGAGGAGGAAAATGAGTCAGACAGTCCTGGCATTTCAGGAAAATACAATTCTGGCGGCCAGAGGCCTGCCGGGAAAGTCACCTGTTCTCTCGGAGGTGCAGCAGCTAAGGCTGCAGGGGCAGGGGGATGCCTTTGACCGGTGGCAGCGCACACTGACAGCCTGCGGGGAAGAATGGAAACGCGATCCGGTGTGTCTGGTACTTCCGGCGAACCTGTGCGCGACCCGCGTGCTGTCACTGCCGTACGGGCGGGGGAAACAGCTCGCGGAAATGGCGGCGCGGGAACTGGAGGACAGTTTCCGCAATGAGACTGCGGATTATTCCGTTCTCCGGCGGGACAAAAAAACAGGCGTCGATATCTGCGCCGGCGGCGCGGAGGCTGCCAGTCTGGAACATATTCTGAAGATCTGTCAGGAAGCGGGATTTGTGGTCGGAAAAATCACGGTTCCGCTGGAAGGATATCTTCATGTGCTCCGGCAGCTGCCGGAATACGGGGAGCGCACTGCAATCTATCTGTTTTTTGAGGAGGAGAGTATGCTGAGCGTCCTCTGTCAGGAAGGGCGTTATGTCTATTCCAGCCGCAGCCGCCTGTTCAGCGAGCGTGGCACATATGATTTTGGAACGGAAATTGTGCGCAGTGTCTCCGGAATTCTTCAGTTTTCCGGAAATAAAGAACATCTGAATATCACGGAAGTCCGCTATGCAGGCTGCGGGAAGGATGACTTCGAGGTGGGGATGGACGGAATCCTTGGGCTTCATTTACAGGTTTTTCCCATGATGGAAGAATTAAATGCTGTGATGCCGGCCGGAGAGAGCGCGCTGGACTGGATTCCCTGTATCGGGGCACTGACCTGCCCGGGGCGGAAAGAAAAACAGATAGACCTGTCCCGGGCGGTCAGACACCCGGGATGGAAAGGTGACCGGACAGCCGGTCTCATCCGCCATGTTTTTCCATTTGCAGCGGTGCTGCTGTGCTGTCTTGCGGTATCCGCGGTCGTCGCAGGGCTGAATCTGCACACGGATCGCAGGATTCGCGCGCTGCAGGCTGAAATGGAAGATGAGACACTGCAGAAAAAATACAGGGAATTTCTGGACCTGCAGGCGGAGCAGCATCGTTTTGATGCGGGAATCGCCGAGACCGGGCAGACTATTTCCGCGCTGTCATCTTATCCGGAATTTTCCAGCAGTGTGCTGCACCGCATCCAGAACGCGGGAGGAAGCGGCATCACACTTTTTATTACACGCTGCGACATGGAAACAGGGATTCTTGTGTTTGACGCCAGCAGCCGTGAGGTTCTGGATATCCCGTCCTATATCCTGAAACTGCAGAAAACGGGCCTGTTTTACACAGTGGATTACACGGGTTATGTCTATGAAAACGGGTGGTATACTCTTTCGCTATCCTGTACAATGGAAGGAAAGACGCCGTCAGGCGGAGAGGACGCCGTAAACGTGCAGGAAGTGGCTGAAAATACAGTGGAGGAAGGAGGTGCGGAATGAAGCTGGAACTGACCAGAAGGGATATTTTTCTGCTGAAACTGACGGGATGCGCGCTGATAATATTTCTTACTGTCTGGTTTATCGTACTTCCCGGCATAAGAAGCAGCCGGGATAGGGCCGCGGAGCTGGAAAAACTGGAGGAGGAGCTTCAGGTTATGCGGGAATCCGCAGAGTCGGCGGAGTGGCTTTCCAGACTGACAGAGCAGAAAGAAAAAGAACTGAAGGAAATCTCTGCAGTGTTTTACGGGCAGATGGAGAGTCGTCAGGTGGATGAACTTCTCACCGGTCTGGCACTGCAGGCAGGGCTGTTTCCCGTTTCCCTGTCCATTGATGAACCGCGCAGGGAGATTCCGGCGGTGTATCCATGGCACAGCGGGATCAGGGAAGCTCCGGCTGACGGGACGGAACGTGCATCCGGGACAGATACGGCCCCCGGGACAGACGACGCCGACACCGGAACCGGGGAAGATGCAGGGGAAAGCGCTGACGGAACGGGGGAAGATACTGGAGAAGGCGCTGACAGAACGGGGGAAGATGCAGGAGAAGGCGCTGACGGAACGGGGGAAGATACAGGGGAAGGTGCCGGGACAGACAGCGCCATGCCGCCTGTGATTTATATGCAGATGACAGGTGCCACGCTTGTGCTGCGCGGAAGCGAGGAGGCTGTATTTGCTTTTATTGACAGTGTTGCGGACCATTATCCGGCTATCCGGATCCGCTCCATGGACAGGGACAGGAGGGTTTTCCTGGGACCGGAGCTGGAAGTGCTTGAGGAGACGGATGTCCGTTTTGAGCTGGATATCTGTATGTACGGCTGGAGTCTTTAAATAACAGCACAGGGGGAGGAATGTTTTGAAAACAAATCTGAGAATCGGGGAGATACTGGAAGAACGTGGCTATGTGAACGAGCAGCAGATGCAGGAGGCTCTGATCTACCAGAAAGAGCACAGGGACAGGCGGATCGGTCAGATTCTGATTGAACTGAATTTCGTGACGGAGCAGCAGGTGCTGGAGGCGCTTGCCAGCAGGCTTGAGCTGGAAATTGTGGATGTGGCGTCCAGAGCGGCCGATCTGGAAGCGGTTGCGATGGTGGACAAAGAGCTTGCGGAAAAGAATCTGTTCCTCCCGCTGGAGGTAAAGAACGGCACAATGGTGCTGGTGACCAATGATCCGCTGAATTATTTTGCCCTGGAGGAAGTGCGCCAGCAGACCGGATGTTACCTCCGGATCCTTCTGAGCGAAGAAAAGCCGCTGCACCAGGCTATTTCTTATTACTATGCAGAAGTGGGCGCCAGACAGGCGGCAAAAGATGCGGACGCGGGATTTGGCGCGGCGGAATTTGATGATCTGGACCTGGCGGAACTGGATCACGTGGAAGAGGAAGCACCCATTATCCATCTGCTCAACAGTCTGACAGAGCGCGCCATTAAAAGCAGCGCCAGCGATATTCACATCGAGCCGTCCGAACGCCAGACCAGGGTCCGCATGCGCATTGACGGCGTGATTCTTGAGTATGTGCAGCTGAAGCGCAACGTACATGCGCCCCTGATTGCCCGCATCAAGATTATGGCCGGTCTCGATATCGCGGAAAAACGGATCCCGCAGGACGGCCATTTCCGGGTGAGGGCAGGGAACGGCTATGTCAATATCAGAGTTTCCCTGATTCCGACTGTTTTCGGGGAAAAAGCGGTGCTCCGCCTGTTAAACTCCTCCGTTGTGCTGGACTATGCGGATCAGTTCGGAATGGAGGATGAAAGCTACCGTCGGTTTCTTCCGATGCTGAACAGTCCTCACGGAATCATCTACCTCACCGAACCGACCGGAAGCGGCAAATCCACGACGCTGTATATGATTCTGGAATACCTTGCGGAGCGGAAACTCAACATTTCAACCATTGAGGATCCGGTGGAAAAAAATGTGGCGGGAATTAACCAGACCCAGGTAAACCCTGCCGCGGGTCTGACTTTCGAGACCGGTCTGCGTGCCCTGCTGCGCCAGGATCCGGATGTAATTATGCTGGGTGAAACGCGGGACGGCGAGACGGCGCAGATCTCTGTGCGCGCGGCGATCACCGGACATATGGTTTTAAGCACACTGCACACCAATAACGCGGCGTCCGGAATTGTGCGCCTTGAGGATATGGGAGTGGAGACTTACCTGGCAGCAAGTTCCCTGGTGGGCATTGTGGCACAGCGCCTGATGCGCAAAGTATGCGACAACTGTGCGCAGGAGATGGAGCCAACGCCTGAGGAACGCAGTATGCTTGGGGATGACGTCAGGCGGATTGTTCGCGGGAGGGGCTGCGCCCAGTGCAATCATACCGGCTACCGGGGGCGCGCCGCCATTCACGAAATCCTCCGCATTGACGCACAGGTGCGCAGGATGATCAACTGCCATGCAACCGTGGAAGAGATTGTCGCATACGCGCGGGAGCATCAGGGGATGCACACTCTGCAGGAGAGCGGGATCATCCTGGTGAAAAAGGGGGTGACCACGCCGGAGGAGCTGGTCCGGATCGCCTGTGAATGAAATGAGACAGCCGCGAAGCGCGGGGCGGGAAAGTTCTGAAAGGTGTGGAAAATTTCACAAATCCGCTTGACAGAACTTTCCCGGTCTGCTATGATATAACAGTTGTTAGAAAACACAAAGTAGAGTATCCACTCTCACCGGAGCACAATCGCGTGACTCATGGTTCTGTTTCAGGCATCGCCGATATCGTATATCGCGGATATGGAATGATTAAGTGGATAGTCTGCCTATCCACTTTTTTATTTGGGAGGTACAATACCATTAGCGAGTTAATGATTAATGAACAGATCAGAGACAGGGAAGTTCGTCTGATTGGAGAGAATGGAGAACAGCTTGGCATTATGTCAGCGAGGGACGCTATGAAGCTGGCTGAGGAAGCGAATCTTGACCTGGTCAAGATAGCTCCGACTGCAAAGCCGCCTGTGTGCAAGATTATCGACTACGGCAAGTACCGGTATGATCTGGCGAGGAAAGAAAAGGAAGCCAGAAAAAAGCAGAAAGTGGTGGAACTGAAAGAAATTCGTCTGTCACCCAATATTGATTCAAACGACCTGAATACCAAGATGAATGCCGCAAAAAAATTCCTCGGCAAAGGGGATAAGGTAAAAATCACCCTGCGGTTTCGCGGACGTGAGATGGCTCACATGAATGCGAGCAGACACATTCTGGACGATTTTGCGAAGAATCTCGCGGACATGGCAGTCGTGGAGAAGGCGCCGAAGGTTGAGGGAAGAACTATCAGCATGGTGCTGGCAGAGAAGAAATCATAATTTAAGGAGGATTACATCATGCCAAAAATGAAAACAAGCAGAGCAGCTGCAAAGCGCTTCAAGGTTACCGGATCCGGAAAGTTAAAAAGAAATAAAGCCTACAAGAGACATATCTTAACCAAAAAGAGTCCGAAGACAAAGCGGAATTTAAGAAAAGCAACTCTGGTCGATAAGTCCAATGTTAAGAATATGAAGAAGATTTTACCGTATTTATAAGAACGGATCAAGGAGGTATGTGAGATGGCAAGAGTGAAAGGCGCCTTAGGCGCAAAAAAAAGACATAAGAGAGTATTAAGACTGGCAAAAGGATACAGGGGCGCGCGCAGCAAGCAGTACCGCGTGGCAAAACAGTCCGTTATGAGAGCCCTGGCTACCGCTTACAGAGGCCGTAAGGAGAGAAAGCGGCAGTTCCGCAGTCTGTGGATTGCGCGTATCAATGCGGCGGCGAGAATGAACGGCATCTCCTACAGCCAGATGATGCATGGTCTGAAGGTTGCCGGAGTTGACATCAACCGCAAAATGTTAGCCGAGATGGCGGTTAATGACGCGGAAGGTTTTGCAACCCTCGCAGAACTTGCAAAAAGCAAAGTGGCTTAGTGCGGAATCGGAGCTTACTTCATACGGGGGACAACCCTGTGTGAAGTAAGCTTTTCAGCATTCCGGAAAAAAGGAGTGGTGTTTATGTATTGCAGGAACTGTGGACAGCAGTATGTAGCGGATGAAGCGGTAATCTGTGTCAGATGCGGCACACAGAAAGGCCTGGGCAGCAATTACTGTCCGAACTGCGGGCAGCCGGTGCCGGCAGGCAGTCAGGTCTGTCTGCAGTGCGGTGTCGCGCTGAATTCCATGTACGGTTTAAGAAGCGGCAAGTCCAGACTGGCTGCCGGACTGCTCGGAATTTTTCTGGGAGCGTTCGGTGTGCACAATTTTTATCTGGGATACACAGGCAGGGCAGTTGCACAGCTGATAATCACGCTGGCAACCTGCGGCATCGGTTCTGTTATTTCCGGTATCTGGGGCTTTGTGGAGGGAATTATGATTCTCTGCGGAAGTATCAGTCAGGATGCGCAGGGGCTCTATCTCGGGGACTGAAAGGTCCGGCTGCCGGTTATTTTAAGTATTCCTAACAGATATGGCCCGGATATTGACAAAAAAAAGCGGGATTGCTATCATGTATTATTGAAAAAGGAAGGGTTTCTGTATGAGAAGACAGGTATTATCGCTCCTGGTTGAGAACAATCCGGGAGTCACGAGCCATATATCGGGCCTGTTCAGCCGGAGAGGCTACAATATCGACAGCTTTTCGTCCGGTGTGACGGCAGATCCGCGGTATACGCGGATCACAATCGTGACGAGCGGTGACGAGCAGATTCTGGAGCAGATTGAAAAACAGCTCGAAAAGCTGGAGGATGTCGTGCAGATCAAAAAGCTGGAACCGGGGGCTTCCGTGACACGGGAGCTGATGATGGTAAAGATCCGCGCGAAGGACACCGAGCGGCAGCCGATTCTGAATGTGACGGAAATCTTTCACGGCAAAGTCGTGGATGTGACGCACGATTCCATGGTGATCGAGCTGACCGGACATCAGGATAAACTGGATGCATTTATGGATCTGCTACACGACTATGAGATTCTGGAACTGGCCCGCACAGGCCTGACAGGACTTTCCAGAGGCACATCGGATGTCGTGATTATCGACGAAGACGGGCAGCTTTGCATTCTGTGACGGATCGCCGGAGAGAAGAGAGTGTAATCAGGGAATTCCCTGCTATAAGAAACAGCACAAGAAAAGAGTTTGGAGGAAAAAAGCTATGTCAGCAAAAATATTTTATCAGGAAGACTGTAACCTTTCAATGCTGGATGGAAAGACCATCGCGATTATCGGTTATGGAAGCCAGGGACATGCGCACGCGCTGAACTTAAAAGAGTCCGGCTGCCATGTGATCATTGGTCTGTATGAGGGCAGCAGATCCTGGGAGAAGGCAGAAAAACAGGGTTTTGAAGTGTTTACGGCTGCGGAGGCCGCTAAAAAAGCAGATATCATCATGATCCTGATCAACGATGAGAAGCAGGCAGACCTCTACAAAAACGACATCGAGCCGAACCTTGAGGAAGGCAATATGCTGATGTTTGCGCATGGTTTCAATATCCACTTCGGCTGTATCGTTCCGCCGGCATATGTGGACGTCACCATGATCGCGCCGAAAGGACCGGGACACACCGTCCGTTCCGAGTATCAGGAGGGAAAAGGAGTGCCTTGTCTGATCGCGGTGGAGCAGGATGCGACCGGAAAGGCACAGGATATCGCGCTCGCATACGCGCTCGGGATCGGCGGCGCAAGAGCAGGCGTTCTTGAGACCACTTTCCGCACTGAGACGGAGACAGACCTCTTTGGCGAGCAGGCGGTGCTCTGCGGCGGTGTGTGTGCGCTGATGCAGGCAGGTTTTGAGACGCTGACAGAGGCGGGATACGACGCGCGCAACGCGTACTTTGAGTGTATTCACGAGATGAAACTTATCGTGGATCTCATTTATCAGTCCGGCTTCGCGGGAATGCGCTATTCCATCTCCAACACGGCGGAGTACGGCGACTATGTAACCGGTCCCAAGCTGATCACGGAGGAGACGAAAAAAGCGATGAAGAAAATTCTCTCCGATATCCAGGACGGCTCTTTTGCGAAAGAATTCCTGCTGGATATGTCTCCTGCCGGAAAGCAGGTTCACTTTAAGGCGATGAGAAAACTTGCGGCGGAGCATCCGGCTGAGGAGATCGGTAGGGAGATCCGCAAGCTTTACAGCTGGAATAACGAGGAGGATAAGCTGATCAATAACTGACGGAAGCGCTAACCTTTCTTATACAGCTGAACCTGATAAAGACAGGGATATCCGGAAGGCGGAATCTATTTTTGATCCGTCCTTTTGGATATCCCGTTTTTTATTGACTTTTTGTGGAATACTGGATAGAAGAGGACCAAAGAAATCAGACAGGAAAGCGAGAAAATTAATGAATCATTTAATTAATGAAAAGTCTCCCTATCTTCTCCAGCATTCGGAAAACCCCGTAAACTGGTACCCATGGGGAGAGGAAGCGTTCGCGCGGGCAAAGGAGGAGGACAGGCCCGTATTTTTAAGCATAGGCTATTCCACCTGCCACTGGTGCCATGTTATGGCGCATGAGTCATTTGAAGATGCGGAAGTTGCATGCTTTTTAAATCAGAATTTTATTTCTGTCAAGGTGGACAGGGAGGAACGCCCTGAAATTGACGCCGTTTATATGGCGGCCTGCCAGACGGTGACAGGTTCGGGGGGATGGCCTCTGACGGCAATTCTGACGCCGGATCAGAAGCCTTTTTTTGTCGGCACCTATTTTCCGAAATATGCCAGATACGGGCAGCCGGGACTGCTTGAGATCCTGCACGGGGTGCTGGCATTGTGGAAAGATCAGCGCGACAGGGTACTTCTTGTGGGCAGACAGCTTGCGGAGGCAGTCGCGGCGGAGGGAGAACAGAAATTTTGCGGGGAACCGGATCAGAAACTGTTTCACTGGGCGGCGGAATGGTTTCGGCAGAATTATGACCGTGTCTATGGAGGTTTCGGGGAAGCGCCAAAATTTCCGGTACCGCACAATCTCTGCTTTCTGATGCGCTATGCGGCGGCCGCAGATGACGCCGGATCCCGCAGCATGGCGGAGCATACGCTGCGCGCGATGGCTGCAGGCGGTATTTTTGATCAGATCGGAGGAGGATTTTCGCGATATTCCACGGATGCCTTCTGGCTTGTGCCGCATTTTGAAAAAATGCTTTACGATAATGCGCTTCTCGCCATCGCGTATCTGGAAGCGTATCAGATGACAGACGACAGAAAGTACGCGGACACAGCCCGCCGGACGCTTTCCTATATACTGCGGGAACTGACTGCTCCCGTGGGAGGATTTTACTGTGGGCAGGATGCCGACAGCGAGGGGGAGGAGGGAAAATATTACTGTTTTACGCCGAAGGAGATCTGTGAAGTGCTCGGTGAGGAGGCGGGGGAGGCCTTCTGTGCGGCTTATGATATCACGGAACAGGGAAATTTTGAGGGGAAGTCCATCCCGAACCGCCTTTCCCCGAGATCCCGCGATACACAGCCGGAAAAACAAAGCGGAACAGACCGGTGGAATCAGAACGGGACAGGAGAACCGGATGAGGAACAAAAGAGCATCTGGTGGAATAAATTGTATGAATACCGGAAATCCCGCACCAGCATTCATCTGGACGATAAAATCATCCTGTCGTGGAACGCCCTCTCGATCATGGCTTTCGCGAAAGCGGCGCGGATTCTCGGAGAGAAGCGGTATCTTGACGCCGCAGTGCGGGCATATGACTTTATCGCGGGAGAAATGACCGGCGCCGGCGGCCGTCTGTTTGTGCGCTGGAGAGAGGGAGAAGCTGCTCATAAAGGAACTCTTGACGACTATGCGTTTTTCGGTCTGGCCCTTCTTGCGCTGTACCATGCCACCTTCCGGCCGCAGTATCTGCGTGAGGCCGCAGTGTGTGCGGAACAGATCGTGAACTATTTTACAGATAAAAAGAACGGGGGCTGTTTCCTGACGGCGTCCGACGCGGAACGCCTGATTGCGCGCAGAAAAGAGACGTATGACGGAGCGCTTCCCTCCGGCAACGCAGCGGCCGCACTGCTGTTTGCGCGGCTGGCACAATATACCGGTGAAGTCCGGTGGCAGAAGTATTCGGATGAGCAGAACCGTTTTCTCGCGGGCATAATGCAATATTCTCCTTACGGACACAGTCTGGGGCTGATCGCGCTGATGGAGGGATTCTATTCTTCCGGTCACCTGATCTGTACCGGAAGCGCAGCAAAACCGCCCAGGGAACTGATACGGTATCTGAAATGTCATCCGGCGTTCTTTCTCTCCGTCATCTATAAAAATCCGCAAAATGCTGCGGAACTGGCAGAAGCTGCGCCCTTCACGGAAGCGTATCCGGTTCCTGAAGAGGGATTTTTGTACTATCTCTGCCGGAACGGGGCCTGTGCCCCTCCGGAAACAGAATTTGACAGACTATGCCTTCCGGAATTGTGATGTGCCGCGGGGAGCGGAGCCGCACTGCCTCTGTCACCCCCGCGCCTTTCCGCTGGCAGGAATTCTGCCGGACTGCTTTAAAGGCTTCCGGTGCGCGCGATATGACGTTTGATCGCCTCAAAACTTTCGGTGCTCACATCGTGCTCAATTTTACACGCGTCCTCAGCGGCTACACGCGGGTCCACGCCGAGCATGACCAGCCAGTTGGAGAGGATGGTGTGGCGCTCATATATTTTTTCCGCGACGGCGCGCCCCTGTTCTGTCAGATGAATATGACCCTCCGCGTCCACGGTGATATAGCCGTTCTCGCGGAGGTGTTTCATTGCGACGCTGACGCTCGGCTTTTTAAAATTCATCTCATTGGCGATGTCAACCGAGCGGACATTCCCCAGCCGGCAGCTTAAAATGAGGATTGTTTCCAGATAATTTTCGGCAGATTCATTCATGATCATCCGGTATATTTCCACCTTTCTTTTCTGATGTTTCTTTATTCTTTCCCATTTTCATCCTGCTCCACGACGGCGATTTCAGGATCGCCTTTTTCTGACTGGGAAATAGCGGCTGCGGCCAGACGGTTAAAATTCATGGCAGAGGATGTGGCGCCTGTTAAAGTGTCCACGCCGGAATCCTGTTTTTCTATAAGCTCCGATACATAGTAGCGCGTATATTCGTTGGGGTAAGTGCCGGTGCCGGAGAGCATATTTTCCATATAGAGATTGTCCCAGGCCTTGATGTATCCGCTCGGATCTTTGGCGTTGAATTCCGCATAAACAATGGTGTCATTTTCTACCAGAATACACAGATATTCTTTCCACCCGTGCGAATAGCCCGACATTTCCGCTGTGTAAAATCCGTCTTTCATCCTGGGGGCCTCACCGCAGCCGGCCGCGGTGAGAGCTGCCAGGAGTGTGAGCGCGCAAAGTATTTTCTTTACAGATAACATCCTGTTCGTACCTCTTTTCTTCATATCATTTACCTCTTTTCTGTGCTGCCCGTGCGATCCTGTGGCTTACGGAGTCTGTTCCTGCGCTAATCCGGCAGGTCAGGACTGTCTGATCCGGACCCTGGCCACATAATCCCTGAGCTGTCTGGCCTGTTCCAGGGATTCGGCCGCCATCTGATCATTTCGGCCGGCGATATCGAGCAGGGATGCAAGCTGTCCTCCGGCTCTCTCGACGGCACTGGTCTGTTCGGTCACGGTTTCGGAGAGACGTTCCGAGATCTCCCGGTAGCGCTCCGTAATTTCCGCGATTTCGCGGAAGGTTTCCGCGGTCCTGGAGGCCGTGTCAAGGCCGGTCCGGATTGTCTGCGCGGAGCGGTCAATCAGGGCCCCGGTTTCCTGCAGTGCGTCCGCCGTCTGTGTGGAAAGACTGTTAATCTCGTCCGCCACGACCGCAAAGCCACGGCCGGCTTCCCCCGCGCGGGCGGCCTCCACGGAGGCATTGATGGACAGCAGGTTCGTCTGGCGGGAAATATTTTCAATGAGCAGACTTACTTTGGATATTTCCTCTACAACCAGGTGAATCTGCGACATGGCGTCAAGCATATTCTGCATATAACTGCTGCCGAGCGATGTCCTTGTCCCGGCCAGCTGCGTACATTCCTCCATCAGGCTGGCATTGTCCCTGTTTTTTTCAATGGAGGCAGTGATGGCATCCATGTTTCCGGCCATCTCTTTCAAAAGCACCACCTGATGACGTGAACCGTCGAGAAGCTGTCCGGCACAGTCGGATACCTCCACGGAGGACTGATTCATCTGCTGCATTGTGCGGTTGAGTGAATCCGTGATACGGATCAGTGAATTCCGGATGGAGGAAAAATCTCCGTGAAAGCTGTCCGGAATCCGGATCGTGTAGTCGCCCGCGGAGAGGGCGCTTAAAGCCGACTCAATCTCACGAATATATCCGTTTAAACTTAAGACCGTTTTTGAGAGGGCGTCCGTGAGAACGGCGGTCTCATCGTGACTCTCTGAAAGGACGACTTCTTCCGTGAGGTTTCCGTCCGAGAGCGCCGCAAGACGCTTCGCCGCGGCGGAAAGCGGACCGGAGATTTTCCGGGAGACCGGAATAATCACGCAGGCAGCGCCAAGCAGCAGAAGCGCGGAAAGCGTGACGGACAAAAGGGTGGTTCTGATCACGGTATGCATAAAATCAGATTTGGGAGCATGGATAAAAAGCGCCCAGTTTGTACCCGGAATCGGAGCATAGCCGGTATAATGTTTCACTTTTCCGAGCTTCATTTCGCAGGAACCGGACTGGAACGCGGTGATTTTGTCAAATTGTTCCTGATTCCCTGAAGATGGATAAAGATCATATATATTTTCCTGTTCTATCACGCGGGAGAGATCCCGGTCGCCGATAATGCCGCCGTTCTCATTCAGAATACAGGCGCCGCCGGTATTTCCGAGCACAAGCTGGCTCAGTACATCGTTTAAGAGATCGTATTTATAGCTCCCGACGAGATAGCCGGTCACACCGTTTTCATCCCTGAGCGGCACGCCCACGCAGATCTGCAGGAGATCCTCTTCAAAAAAAGGTTCGCCGATCACAATATTTCCCGTCTGCACCAGACTGGAATAACAGGTCGTGCCGGCGACCGAGCCGGGAGCGGACGCATCCCCGTAGAGCTTTTGTCCGTCCGTGTCATAGGCGGCCAGCCAGACAAGCTCCACCCGGAGGCGGATGGCATCGATGCGCTCCTGTCTGGCGGCGCTGCCGGCCGTATCGTCCGTAAAGACCGCCTCGGTGGAAAAGTTATACATCCGCTCCGTCAGCAGATGGAGGTTGGAACTGATATTCTGAGCTGCGGTCCGTGCCATAATCCGGATATTATCGAGCACCAGGGCATTGTTTGACCGGATACTGCCGGCCGACATGATTGCAGTGACCAGCACGGTTACGAGAACTGCCACGGACATGACATAAAAGATAATTTTCTGTCTGAGATTGTAATAATTCTTCATGTGTTCACTCCTTCAAAAGTCTGGTAAAATACCCATATTTTTTATCATATCATATCTGGAACCATTTTCCCAGATTCATTTTGAAAAAATCCGTTGTTGTACCGGAAAATTCGTGCTAGAATCAAACAGGAAATTTATGGAGGTTACTATGGCGACATGGAATTCAAGAGGGCTTCGCGGCTCTTCCCTGGAGGAATACATCAACCGTACCAATGAGGCCTACTCGGAAAACGGTCTCGCTCTGATCCAGAAGATCCCGACCCCGATCACTCCGGTCACAATCGACAGGCAGACCAGACATATCACACTCGCTTATTTTGACCAGAAGAGCACGGTGGATTATATCGGTGCGGTGCAGGGTATTCCCGTCTGCTTTGACGCCAAAGAGTGCCGCACGGACACATTCCCGCTCCAGAATATCCACGATCATCAGGTGTATTTTATGGAGCAGTTTGAAAAACAGGGCGGAATCGCCTTTTTTCTGCTCAGCTTTACGCACAGGGATGTCTTTTACTATTTAAGGCTTGAGAAATTAAGGCAGTTTCTCAGGCGGGCAGAGGAGGGAGGGCGCAAAAGCTTCCGCTATGAGGAGCTGGAACCGGAATTTTTTCTGCCGCAGGGAAGAGGGGTTCTTGTTCCGTATCTGGATACCCTGCAAAAGGATCTCTCCGTCAGGGATTGACTTTTCCACGGATATCCTTTATAATAGACAGAGTTTTTTTGTTTGCACATTGCCGGATTAGCGCTTTACACCGAAAAAGCAGCCGGCGCCGCTCCGGAATATATAATTTAAATATAATTATCAGAAGGAAGATTTTATAATGAAGAGACAGCTGCTCCACACGCCGGAAGGCGTCCGGGATATTTACAATGAAGAATGCGGGAAAAAACAGGTTCTTGAGCAGAATCTGTGCAGGGTTCTGCATCAGTATGGCTACAGGCCGATCCAGACCCCGTCATTCGAATTCTTTGATATTTTCGGACGTGAGATCGGAACAACCCCGTCGAAGGATCTCTATAAGTTTTTTGACCGGGAGGGGAACACCCTGGTGCTCCGCCCGGATATCACGCCCTCAGTCGCGCGCTGCGTGGCAAAATACTTCGGGGAAGAGGATCTGCCAATCCGGCTGTCCTATCTCGGAAATACGTTTATCAACAACAGCAGCTATCAGGGACGTCTGAAAGAGACCACTCAGCTCGGGGCAGAGCTGGTCGGGGATTCTTCGGTGGACGCGGATGCCGAGATGATTTCGATGGTTGTGGAGTGTTTAAAGGCGGCCGGACTCAGAGAGTTTCAGATCACGGTCGGGCACGCGGATTTTTTCAGAGGGCTTAAGGACGCCGCCGGACTTGACGGGGAGCAGGAGGAAGAGCTGCGCTCCCTGATTTCCAACAAAAATTTTTTTGGCGTGGAGGAATTTGTCTCTACCCTGAATTTATGTGAGGACTTAAATCAGCTTTTTCATCTCCTCGGCAATTTCTGTACCGGAACGGAGGGACTCTCGGAGATAAAACGGTATGCGGCTGCTTACCCGCGCATTTGCCGGGTTGCGGAGCGCCTGAAAGAGCTTCACGATATTCTTGAAGTGTATGGAATCCAGCGGTATGTCTCGTTCGAGCCTGGAGTTATTAGCAGTTATCAGTATTATACCGGCATTATTTTTGCCGGTTATACGTTCGGGAGCGGGGAGCCGATTGTACGCGGAGGGCGTTATGATGAGCTTCTGACTTTTTTCGGAAAGAAGTCCGCGTCCATCGGTTTTGCCTTTAGCACAGACCAGCTTATGGCGGCTCTGCAGCGTCAGAATATCGATATACCGCTGACCAGCCGCACCATGCTTCTCGTATATGAGCCGCACGGGCGCAATGAGGCGATTCTGCAGGCAAAAAAGCGGCGGAACGCCGGTCAGGCGGTGGAACTGCTTGCGCGGGACGCGGCAAAGACGGAGTCGGACTATACCGCATATGCGGAGAGAAATCACATTTCCGAGGTCAGATTTTTATAATCAGAATATAATTTTTCCGAACATTACTATACGGATGAAAAATAGAATCAGGAATTTATAAATGTGAAGCAGAAAGGAGTCTTGTTATGGAAGAAAGGAGGTATCTCACCTTTGCGCTGGGAAAAGGGCGTCTTGCGGAAAAGACACTCGAAATGTTTGAGAAAACCGGGATCACCTGTGAGGAGATGAAAGACAAACGCACAAGAAAGCTGATTTTTGTCAATGAGGAGCTCAGACTCCGTTTTTTCCTCGCCAAAGGTCCGGATGTACCCACCTATGTGGAGTACGGAGCCGCGGATATCGGAGTGGCCGGCCGGGATACGATCCTGGAGGAGGGCAGAAACATTCACGAGGTGCTCGATCTCGGATTCGGGAAGTGCCGGATGTGTATCTGCGGGCCGGAAGACGCCGGAGAGCGTCTGCTTCATCATGAGCTGATCCGCGTGGCGACGAAATACCCGCGCATCGCGAAAGATTACTTTTATAATAAAAAGCATCAGACTGTCGAGATCATCCGGCTGAACGGTTCGATCGAGCTCGCGCCCATTGTCGGCCTCTCCGAGGTGATCTGCGATATTGTGGAGACGGGTTCGACACTTCGGGAAAACGGGCTTACCATCCTCGAGGAGGTGTGCCCGATTTCAGCCCGCATGGTAGTAAACCAGGTCAGCATGCGGATGGAAAACGAGCGCATCACGGAGCTGATCAAAGCCCTGAAGTCTGTGGCAGGAGTTCCGGCACACCCGTCCACGGGACAGACGGCTTTCAGCTGATGCCGGATTTAAGGAAGAGAGGGAAACATGAAGATCTTAAGATTAACCCCGGGGACGCAGGCGGATATTCTTGAAAACCTCCTGAAGCGCAGCCCCAATTCTTATGAGACATATGAGAAACGTGTCAGTGAAATTATCGCGGATGTCCGGGAAAAGCGGGATGAGGCGGTGTTTGCGTACACGAAAAAATTTGACGGCGCAGACATTCACGCCGGAAACATCCGTGTGACAGAAGAGGAGATTGCGGAGGCATATGAGAAGGTGGATCAAAAGCTTCTGCGTGTCATGCGCAGCGCGCTTGTCAATATCCGCAGTTACCACGAAAAGCAGCGGAGCAATTCCTGGTTTGACACAAAAGAGACGGGAATTATTCTGGGACAGAAGATAACGCCTCTTGAGCGGGCCGGCGTCTATGTTCCGGGCGGACGGGCGGTATATCCGTCCTCCGTTCTGATGAATGTCATTCCCGCGAAGGTTGCAGGTGTGGATGAAATTATTATGACGACGCCTCCTGACCGGGACGGAAAGATCTGCGCCTCCACGCTGGTTGCCGCGAAGGAAGCCGGCGTGGAC
The DNA here is from genome assembly GCA_947062675.1 of uncultured Roseburia sp. Lineage (GTDB taxonomy): Bacteria > Bacillota > Clostridia > Lachnospirales > Lachnospiraceae > Roseburia. Next base: position 23,432 of record CAMSQM010000026.1, on the reverse strand, counting down.
GCCATATACAGGGCAGGAGGGGCACAGGCCGTCGCGGCGCTCGCCTTCGGGACGGAGAGCATCCCGAAAGTGGACAAAATTGTCGGGCCGGGAAATATTTATGTCGCCCTCGCGAAAAAGGCCGTCTTCGGTCACGTGAGCATCGATTCGATCGCCGGGCCGAGCGAGGTCCTTGTGCTTGCGGATGAGACGGCCAACCCGCGCTTTGTGGCTGCAGACCTACTTTCGCAGGCGGAGCACGATGAGATGGCCTCCGCGATTCTGATTACGACAAGCGAAGCGCTGGCTGAGAAAGTGTCGGAGGAGGCAGCCCGTTTTACAGCCTCTCTTTCCCGCAGGGAGATTATCGAAAAGTCCCTGGAAAATTACGGTTATATCCTTGTGGCAGATACGATGGACGACGCGATTGCCGCGGCAAACGGAATTGCCTCCGAGCACCTGGAGATCGTGACGGAAAATCCATTTGAAGTGATGACAAAGATACGGAATGCAGGTGCCATATTTATCGGGGAATATTCAGGCGAACCTCTGGGGGATTATTTTGCAGGGCCGAATCATGTGCTCCCGACCAACGGGACCGCAAAATTCTTCTCCCCGCTCGGAGTGGACGATTTCATCAAAAAATCCAGCGTGATTTCCTATTCAAGGGAGGCGCTTAAGGCCGTTTATCCGGATATTGTACAGTTCGCGGAGTGTGAACAGCTCACGGCGCATGCCAATTCCATCCGCGTGAGATTTGAGGACTGACACTGACAGAGAGGCGGAAGAGATGAGCAGAAGTGCTGATATCAGACGGAAAACAAAGGAGACGAATATTTCGCTGAGCCTGAACCTCGATGGAACAGGGGAGAGCGCGGTTCAGACCGGTATCGGTTTTTTTGACCATATGCTGGAAGGGTTCGCAAAACACGGCTTTTTTGATCTGGCCGTGGCAGCTGAGGGAGACCTCGCCGTAGACTGCCACCACACAGTCGAGGATACCGGGATTGTGCTCGGGAACGCTGTGCGCGAGGCGCTGGGTGACAAAAAAGGTATCCGGCGTTTCGGAAGCTGTATACTGCCGATGGACGAGACGCTGGTGCTGTGCGCGGTTGATCTCTCCGGGCGTCCGTATCTTGTGTTCGACGCGTCGTTTACGATGGAGCGCACAGGGTATCTGGACACGGAGATGGTAAAAGAATTTTTTTACGCGGTATCTTACAGTGCCGGTATGAACCTGCACATAAGAGTACTCTCAGGAAGCAATCATCATCACATTATTGAAGCGATGTTCAAGGCATTTGCAAGGGCTCTGGACGAGGCGGTCTCATTCGACCAGAGAATTTCCGATGTCCTTTCCACAAAGGGAAGTCTATAGAAAGGATCCAGGCAGTATGGAACAAAAAAATATAGTTGCAACCATCTATCTGAAAAACGGCCAGGCAGTCAGGGGCATTGATAATTTTGAGCCGGTGGGCGACGTGCTGAACCTGGCGCGTCTCTACAATGACAGCGGTATTGACAAGATTATTGTCTTTGATCTCTCGGTCGACGACGACGAGCATGATAAAAATATTCATACAATCAAAAATATCAACCGCAATGTTGAGATCAAAGTGTGTGCGGGAGGCAACATTAACCGCCTCGAGGACATTAAGAAGTTCATCTACGCCGGCTGCCTTCAGGTGATCGTGAACGGTGCAAAGCAGGGAAGTATGGACCTGGCCGAGGAAGCCTGCAGGCGTTTCGGCAAGGACCGGATCCTGGTCTCCATTGAAAATGTGGACTTTATCTTTAAGCACCAGCAGCAGATGCCTGAGAATTTTCATGAACTTCTGGTATTGAATCCGAATGTCCTCGACGCCATAGATAATATCACGGATGTTCCCTACGTGGTTTATTTTGATACCTGCGATTTTTCCGGAATCACAAATGTTCTGAAGCGGAAAAATGTGCGCGGAATCGCGGGAAATTTTATCAACAATCCGGAAACCGATGTTATGGAAATCAAATCCCGCCTTTCAGCCGCGGGGATTAAGATGGACAATTTTGAACCGTCCCTTCACTGGGCGGATCTGAAAAAAAATACGGACGGTCTGGTCCCGGTGGTCGTGCAGGATTATCGCACAGACGAAGTGCTGATGCTCGCTTATATGAATGAGGAGGCGTTTGAGAGCACGATTCATATCGGAAAGATGACCTATTACAGCAGGAGCCGCAGGGAACTCTGGACCAAAGGAATGACTTCCGGACATGTCCAGTACGTCAAATCCCTGACTGCGGACTGCGATTACGACACGATTCTCGCAAAAGTATCGCAGGTAGGAGTGGCCTGCCATACCGGCAGCCCGACGTGTTTTTTCAATAACATCGTAAAAAAAGAGTATATGGAAAAAAATCCGCTCAAGGTGCTGGAAGACGTATACGGAATTATCATTGACCGCAAAATGCATCCGCGGGAGGGTTCTTATACAAATTATCTGTTTGATAAGGGAATCGATAAGATTCTCAAGAAAATCGGCGAGGAGGCCACGGAAATCGTGATTGCGGCAAAAAATCCGGATCCCGAGGAAATCAAGTACGAGATATCGGATTTTCTGTATCACATGATGGTCCTGATGGCGGAAAAAGGCGTGACCTGGGAGGAAATCACGGAAGAGCTCTCAAAAAGATAGAGCGGAGAGGAGGCGAACGGGATGGCGAGCGAAAAACAGAATAACGGAATCTTTCTTCCGGGGCCGTCCCGCGCCCTGGGCCGGCTTGCATATCTGGATGATCTGCGCGCTCTCGCAACTGTTTTTGTGATCTGCGCGCACACGGTTTCTCTTGCCCAGACCTTTCTTCCGCCGGGAAGCACCGTCTATCGCGTTCTCGATATTTCCGAGCTCGCATTTCTTCCCAGCAACCAGCTGTTTATCATGATCAGCGGCGCTCTGCTGCTCCCCGTCACCCATGAAAAAATCAGTACCTTTTTTCTGAAGCGCTGCTCAAAAGTCGCTCTTCCCCTTGTCGTTTATTATATTCTCTATGTCTGCGCGAAGGAAGGGCTGGTCTGGCTTCGCCCTGACCACTGGTATCCCCTGTTCATCCGGATTCTCTGCGGTGAGCCGGTGGAAGCACCGCATTTCTGGCTGGTCTATGCGATATTCCGGCTGTATCTGCTGACGCCGTTTTTCCGGTGGATTCTGCGCCGGATTCCGGATACTGTTCTTGCGGGAGTTGTTTTTGTCTTTTTTGCCATAAATACCGTTTACCTGTACGCGCCGGTATCTTGGTGGGGATGGACCGGACATCTGGAGCCGGTTGTGAATTCCCTGGCGGGCGCCTTTCTGCTGGGATACTTTCTTTCCGGGAGTGACAGGGTAAGTGACGGGAACATAGGCAGAAAAGCTTCGTGGGTTTATCCGGCGGAAAATATCCTGATCGCGGGGGGCGCTCTGGCCTTTTTCTGGTTCAGTTTTCTGATTTTAAATACGGAAACCTATATTCGCCATTTTCATCAGGGCGAACCCCTTGTGCTGTTGTCCGCAGCAGCCATTTTTCTGCTGGTCCGCCGTGCGGAGGAGGGCAGAAGAGAGAAAAATACACTGCCCGCCATAACAGTTCCCGTGCGTCTCCTGAGCAGATATAGTTTTTCCATTCTGCTGATTCACTGGGGCGTGCTTCACTATGTGGTAAAGCAGGTACTTCGTGTGGACGTACTCTCCGGCGGAATCGTGGGCGGCTGTCTTCTCACCTCTGCACTCACGCTTGCCATATCCGCGGCGGGGGCGGTTATCGTGGAGCATCTGCTGATTCTGCCGCTTCAGAAACTGCTGTTTAAAATTTCCTCCAGAGCCAGATAGTAATGATTGTCTGAAACCATTTCAATTATATCTTTCGCCTGATATCCGTATAGCTTTTCCCCAGTGAACTGAAGATAGAGAAACACCCCGAATATCATCACTGCCGCCAGAAGCTCCAGTCTGAAGAAGGAAAACGGGGCATCCACACCGTCCGCACCGTATGAATCCTCATCCCTGATCCCGTCATTTTCTCCGGTTTCAAAAGAACTTCGTATACTGGCCACATATTCCCGTCTCCGCTCCGCATATCCGTCTGTCATACGACCTCTGTTCTGTCACCAGTTTGATTTACCATAAAAATATTATGTAAACTTATGGCTCTCTGGCAACCTGTTTTTCTTGTTACAGTATATTTGGGGATGGCACGAAAAATGCAGAGAATACAAATCAGTTGCAAAACCGCACGTAATCGGGTAAAATACAATTGTTTTGAGAAGGAATGGAATTTTCAGAAAAGAGGATAATTTTATGACAAAGATTGATATTATTTCAGGATTTTTAGGAGCAGGAAAAACCACCTTTATCCGAAAAATGCTCGATGAGGTATTCAAAGGAGAAAAAATCGTGCTGATTGAGAATGAGTTCGGGGAGGTCGGCATCGACGGCGGTTTCCTGAAAGATGCGGGAATCGAGATAACGGAAATGAATTCCGGCTGTATCTGCTGTTCGCTGGTCGGTGATTTCGGAAAGAATCTGCATGAGGTCATCGGGAAATTTCATCCGGACCGGATTCTGATAGAGCCTTCCGGCGTCGGAAAGCTGTCGGATGTCATGAAGTCCGTCATTGACGTGGAGAAGGATGAAGATGTAAAGCTGAACGGTCTGGTCACGGTCGTGAACGCAAAGAAAGCCTCCAAACAGATGAAAGCATTCGGGGAATTTTTCAACAATCAGATCGAATATGCCACCGCCATTGTCCTGAGCCGCACACAGAACACCACACCGGAACAGCTGGAACTCTGTGTAAAACAGATTCAGTCCCTGAATAAAAAAGCAGCTGTCATCACCACTCCGTGGGATTGTATCCGGGGAGAACAGCTCTTAAAAGTGATGGAAGGACAGGACTCCCTGGAGGTAAAGCTCCTGGCTGAGCAGCACGCTCAGAAAGAACATCATGAGCACTCTCACGGGGAAGACCATGAACATCATGAACATCATCATGAACACTCCCACGGGGAAGACCATGAACATCATGAACATCATCATGAACACTCCCACGGGGAAGACCATGAACATCATGAACATCATGAATATGAACACCGGCACACACACGGCGCAGACTGCACCTGCGGCTGCCATGACCACGATCATGAGCACCATCATCATGCAGATGATATCTTTACAAGCTGGGGCAGGGAAACTCCGCATCAGTTTACCCGCGAAAAAATCCAGGAAATTTTAAAGGCGCTCTGCGATACGGAAGATTACGGTACGATCCTGCGCGCGAAGGGTATGGTGGAGGATGAAAACGGTTCCTGGATCTACTTTGATATGGTTCCGGGCGAGTATGAGATCCGGGAGGGAGAGCCGGATTACACAGGCCGTCTGTGTGTGATCGGAACGGATATGGATGCGCACAGACTGGAAGAATTGTTCGGACTTGCTTAAAGTGCAGTTTTGAGGAGGCTGAAATGGAAGAAATACCAATTTATCTTTTTACCGGCTTTATGGACAGCGGCAAAACGACCCTGATTAAGGAAACGCTCCTCGAAAACGGATTCGCGGATCAGGGAAAAAGCCTGATTATCTGCTGCGAGGACGGCGAGAACGAATATGATATGGAAGAACTTAAGCAGGTGGACGCAAAGCTTGTCATGGTGGAAAAAGAAGAGGACTTTACCGCCGCGTTTCTGAGTTCACTCCGGGAAGAGTATCATCCGGATCAGATTTTTCTGGAGTATAACGGTACCTGGGGGATGGATACGCTGATGGAGACCCCGCTGCCGGAGGGATGGACGATCATACAGGTGCTTGCGACCGTGGATGCGACGACATTTGATATGTATCTCGCCAATATGCGCACGATGATTATGGAACAGCTGTTTCCGGCGGATGTGGTGATTTTCAACCGCTGCGATGACAGCACTGACAAGGGAAAATACCGCCGCAATGTAAAGGCGCAGAACCGCAGGGCGCAGATCGTCTATGAGCGCGCGGACGGGACGCTCGATGAGCGGGAGGAGGAACTTCCGTTTGATATCTCCGGGGAGGAGCTTGAGATCACGGACGCGGATTATGCCATCTGGTATATGGACTGTCTGGAAGAACCCAAAAAATATGCGGGAAAAAAAATCAGCTTTCTTGCCCTGGTCTATAACCCGGAAAAACTCAAAAAAGGAGTGTTTGTTCCCGGACGGTTTGCAATGACCTGCTGCGTGGAGGACGTAACATTTATCGGTTTTAAGTGCAAATATCCGGAGGAGGACCGTATACCGCACAAATCCTGGATCCGGATCACGGCTGAAGTGCGGGTGGAATTTGCCGTGGAATACAAAGGAAAAGGTCCCGTGCTCTATCCCGTGAAAATCGAGCCGGCGGAGGCCCCGGCGGACGAGCTGGTATATTTTTCATAATCTTCCTGTCCCGTCCGGTTCCGGACAGGGACAGGTTTTTCTGTAAGAATGGCTGGTTGTGATTACATCGTAATCTCGCCAGTCTTTCTGGAATAATAGTATACATGATCTGAGAGAATCTCGGCACCGGACAGCTGTCCCTGATTGACTGTCTGAACCATTCCGGCGAGTTCATCGCGGGAATGGTCCCCGGCAGCCGGAAGCAGCAGTACTTCGTGCACGCTGCTCGGCAGAATATAAAAATCGCTCCCGATGCGGCCGGCAAATTCTTTCAGAACATCGGGGTAGAGAATGCAGATGGAGCCGTTTAATCTGTACCGGTTGGAGAGGACATACATGGGAGCCGACGGATTCTGACTTTCCGACGCTGGCGGGAGTACTTCCTCTCCGAAAAGTTCTGTCAGAAGCTCTTTCATATCCTTTAATTCGTGCGGGAGCAGTTCCGGCGTATTTTCCCTGGCAAGTGCATAGAGATCGGCGGTGCTGATTTTCCAGTAATTCAGATGATGATTGTGAATGAGAATGGTGGCGCTGGCGGTGGCTCTGGAGTCCACCAGACAGCAGAAGACGATGGCGAGATCTAAAATACGGCAGTGCGGCAGAGATTTCAGAAGAGAGCGGTTGCGCTCATAGTTGATGAGTCTGAAGATAATCCGTGACTTTACCTTATCATAGTCTGTAAAAAAAGAGAGATCAACGCTGCCTCCCGGACGGTTTTCCCGGTAGATCGTTTCTATTTCCCCACAGATATCGCTGAGGGACCGCCCGTCACGGTACTGTGGGAAATATGAATTGAGATAAATCGTGGGAGACAGATTGCATCCGTCGGACAGAATAGTCAGCCCGTCCAGATGTGTGTCGTTATTTTTCAAAATGTCCTGAAGCCTGACAGTGATGTCAGGGCCAAGCCGCTCCTGTATCATGTGACAGATACCGGTTACAAATTCTTTATACTGCATATGTTCCTCCTGAATGTCAGATATCATAATTCTGCTGGTTCAGGTAAACCGGGGAAGGTTCATGCGAATACATGTGGATTCTGTCTGGAAGACAGAAAATCTCAGGATGAATCCATGAGATGATACTATATGAATTCATCCTAACACACATATTCTCAAATAGCAAGCTTATTCTGACTTTAATTTTTTCCAGAGGTAACTGCAGAGCGCGGTCGTCTCCTGTCCGTACTGCTGAAATACTTTGCAGTCCGCAAGCACTTCGGAAGGCGGAAAAATAGTTTCATCGCTGCGCGTCTCTTCATCCAGCTGTGCGATGACTTCCAGATTCGGTGTGCCGTACCAGACATATTCAAAATTCAGCATGGCCGCGTCCCCGCGGCAGAGAAAATCAAGAAATTTCTCTGCATTTTCCTGATTTCTGCAGCTTTTCGGGATAAACCAGGAGTCGATCCAGAGGTTGGAACCCTCCTCCGGGACACTGTAGGCCAGTTCATCATTCAATTCTTTCGCGTAAGCGGCTTCCCCCGAATAGACAAGCGCCATGGCGGCATTTCCGGCGACCATCTCATCGGCAGTCTCATCGACATAATAAGCGTACACAATGGGTTTCTGCCGGATCAGAAGCTCCAGCGCACCGGAGAGCTCATCCGCATTTTCCGTATTAATATCGTATCCGAGAAGGCGCAGGGCGGGAACAAAGGTGTCGCGCACGGAGTTCTGCATAATGACAGAATCCCGGAAATTTTCATCCCAGAGAACCTTCCATGTCTTTACTTTTTCCGGGGAAACGATCGCGGGATTGTAGAGGATCCCGAGCGTCCCGTAAAAATAAGGCATGGAGTATTTTGATTCAGGGTCAAAAATTTTTGAGGCTTCAATGATATCAGGATCCAGATTTTCATAATAAGAAAAATGAGAAAAATCAATTTCATTCACTTCTCCCTCAGAGATCAGCCGCTGAATCATATAATCAGAGGTGCAGACAACGTCATAGGAGATGGAACCGGCTTTAAATTTCGTATACATTTCTTCCGGGCTCTCATATTCCTCCAGCTTGACATCAATGCCGGTCTCCTCCTCAAACATCCGTATCACAGTCTCATCCAGATATTTTCCATAGTTCAGGACGACAAGGGAATCCGATGTGGTTCCAGCATCCGTTTTCGGGGCACAGGAAGCAGGGAATGTGCAGGAAAAAAGCGCCGCTGCCAGAACAAAACATACAGATGTTTTTGCAGATTTCTTCCTATTATAAAACAGTCTCATACGGGGTATCCTCCATTCCATTTATGCCGACGCCCTGTCCGGATGATGGCCTGCGTGCTGCCGTACCTGCCGGTCGGAACGGTAATTCATCAGCAGCAGAAGGAAAAAGGCCAGCAGAAACAGCAGGGTTGAGAGCGCGTAAAGCTCCGGACGGATGCCTTTGCGCAGCTCCGTGTAGAGCATGGTCGAAAGGGTATTTACACCGGCGCCTTTTGTGAAAAACGTGATTGAAAAGTCGTCGAGCGACATGGTAACAGCCATCAGGAAACCGGAAAACACGCCGGATTTGATTTCCGGCCAGGTAATCTTATAAAACGCCCGAAGCGGCGAGGCTCCGAGATCCAGGGCGGCTTCGTAAGTGTAGCGGTTTGCCTGGCTGATCTTTGGGAGCACATTTAAAATGACATAGGGAATATCAAATGTGATATGTGCGATCAGCACCGTCACAAATCCAAGGTTTGTAAACTTTACAAACAGCAGCATCAGGGAGATGCCTGTTACAATATCCGCATTGAGCAGCGGAATATTGGTGGCCCCCAGCATAATGGCGCGGTTCCTGCGCTTCATCGCGCTGATACCGATGGCGGCCAGTGTGCCGATCACCGTGGAGATTACCGCCGCGGCCAGTGTGATCTGGAGCGTCATTATCAGCGCGTTCATAATGGTCTCATCCTGAAAGCAGGATGAATACCAGCGCAGTGTAAAACCGCCCCAGACAACCCTCGACTTTGAGTCGTTAAAGGAAAGAACAATCAGCACAAGAATCGGCAGGTACAGAAACAGAAAAATCACTGCAAGATACAGACCTGACACTGTTTTTTTTACCATACCGCGGCACCTCCCCCGTCTTTATCAAAAATATTCATCACCGCCATGCTGGCAATGACAAAAATCATCAGCACAACGGAAAGACCGGAACCCAGGTTCCAGTTCGTTCCCTGCATAAATTCCTGCTCGATCACATTTCCGATCAGAAGCACTTTACCGCCGCCCAGCAGATCGGAGATGACAAAGGAAGTCAGAGCTGGCACAAACACCATAATAATGCCGCTGATAATGCCGGAGACAGTCAGCGGAAAAATAATTTTTGCCAGAATTGTGAGATTACCGGCCCCCAGATCCCTTGCGGCCTCAATAATGTCATCCTTGATCCGCGTCATCGAATTGTAAATCGGCAGAATCATAAACGGCAGGAAATCATAAACCATTCCGAATACCACAGTCGCCGGCGTGTTGAGCAGCTTTACGGGCCCGAAGCCAAGCCGCACCAGCAGGGCGTTGATAATTCCGCTGTTTGCAAGAATCAGCCGCCAGGAAAGAATGCGCAGCATAAAGTTCATCCACATTGGAAGAATAAACAGGAATACGACAAAACTCTGGTGGCGGAACCGGAAACTGCTCAGAATCATCGCCAGCGGATAGGCGAGCAGCAGACAGACGACGGTGCAGGAGAGTCCGAGCTTTAGCGAGAGCAGAATAGACTTCACATGTACCGGGTCGGCGATCGCCGCAATGTGAGCAAAAGTAAACGCGCCGTCAGCCGTCGTAAATGCATAATACAGGATCACGCCGACGGGCAGGATAATAAAACCGGCAATCCACACGAGATAGGGGCCGGCGAGCAGTTGTCTCATCAGTCTACGCATCGATTTCCACAGCCTCCTCATCCTCTGATTCCGGTTTATTCATAATCTGTATGTTAAAAGGTATGACCCTGATTCCCACATGCTGGCCGACGGCGTAAAGCTGCGTCGTGTGCACCAGCCATTCATAGCCGTTCACCAGGATATCGAGCTCATAGTGCACCCCTTTAAATATAACTGATGTAATATCCCCTTCCATGAATCCGTCTTCCGGCGCGACGATTTCCACATCTTCCGGGCGAATGACGACATCCACGGGCCTGTTGCTGCCAAATCCCTCGTCCACGCACGGAAGCTTCACGCCCAGAACAGAGACGACCCGGTCCTGAACCATAATGCCGTCCAGAATATTGCTGTCGCCGATAAAATCGGCCACAAAAGCATTGACCGGCTCATTATAAATCATCTCCGGCGTTCCGATCTGCTGAATATACCCCTGGTTCATGACCACGATGGTATCGGACATGGTCAGCGCCTCTTCCTGGTCGTGCGTCACATAAACAAACGTAATTCCAAGTTCATTTTTCAGACGGATCAGCTCATACTGCATATCCTGGCGCAGCTTTAAATCCAGCGCTCCCAGGGGCTCATCCAGCAGGAGCACTTTTGGCTCATTTACTATCGCGCGCGCAATGGCGATGCGCTGCTGCTGGCCGCCGCTCAGGGAATCGACAGAGCGATCGCCGAATCCCTCCAGATTGACCAGCTTCAGGGCGTAGCGGATCTTATCTTCTATATAATCCCTGCTTTTCTTTTTGATTTTCAGCCCGAACGCAATGTTTTCCGCAATTGACATGTGAGGAAACAGCGCATATTTCTGAAACACGGTATTTAAATTCCGTTCATTCGGCGGAAGGCATGTGATATCCTTTCCGTCGAAGATGACACGACCGTGATCCGGTGTCTCAAAACCGCCTAAAATGCGGAGCGTCGTTGTCTTTCCGCAGCCGGACGGGCCGAGCAGTGTGATAAACTCATTTTCCCTGACATAAAGATTCAGCTCGTCAAGCACAATGTTATCGCCGTAGGACTTTGTAATGTCAATAAAGCTGATCAGTTTCTTGCTCATGATATTCATCCTTTCGTGGTAAGTGCTGCACTGCGCAGATAACAGAGAACTCAGGCGCGGGCTGAACGCACTGTTATCGGCACAGCGGACACTAAAATGTCGGCGGGGTGCTGACCCAGATCAGAACAGCCTCCCGGCTGCCGGTATTTTCAATAAAATGCCGTTTGCCTGCGCGGAAATAAAATGTCTCTCCGGCACGCACGGTATAAGACCTGCCCCCGTAACAGATCCGGACGCTTCCTTTTAATACATATCCGAATTCCTCCCCCTCGTGCGGAAGATCGATATCCGACGAACCGCCCGGCTTTAATGTCATCCGCACCGGCTCCATGGCATTCTTCTGGGCGTTCGGGACCACCCACTCGATGATACGCTTTTTTTCCTCATCCTCTTTTTCAAAATAATCCTCCGGGCCGAAGACAAGCTGTTCAGGCTCCTCGTCCGTGAAAAACTCTGCAGGCGTCGTGCCAAGACACTGGATAATATCGAGCAGCGTGCCCACCGACGGCGTGTTCTGATTGCGCTCCAGCTGGGAGATAAACCCCTTTGTGAGCTCAGAGCGGTCTGCAAGCTCCTGCTGTGTCAGGCCATACTGAATTCTTAATTCCTTCATACGTTTTCCGATATCCATGTGAATCAGTCCTTTTCCGGAATCAGCTCTGATGTTCCCCACAGACTGTTATTCCCTGCAATGTATCCTGAGTTTACAAATAGTATTACCGTCTTAAAAATATATCATATGTTTACAATCAATAAACTGATTTTATATCATCTGCCGGAAAAGTCAAGAGGTATTTTCAAAAAATGAGGAAACCGGAAAGATTCAGATCCGGATGACAAACCGGCCCGCTCCGGGCCGGCGGGAAAGGCTGAATAAATTCTCTGATGAAAAAATCAAAAAAACGGATTTGTCAATAGAGAAAATAAATAGAATTTCGAACAGAATTTGGCACTAATTTATAGTTGATAAACGGGGCATATTAAAGTATAATGAATCTAACGAAAACAGCCTGGGATGTTCGACACCCTGCATTTTTGAACCTACATTTACGTTTATGGGATTCCTATATCCGAAGGCGGATGTCAGGCCATCAGTGCCACAGGCACACGAGCAGTGGAAGACAGAAACCGACGTGCGGTTACCCACCTGGCTTCGGCTAGGCGTCAAAAACGCAGGAAACGGCATTTTGGGTTTTACGGAAGATTCTGAAGCACTTAAGAAGAATGATTAAGATCCGAAGACAAAACCTTAAGGCACGAAAGAAGAATCGGAAGGCACAAAAGAGAAAGGTCCCTCTGGGACAGAGAACGGAAGCTGCTTTGAGAGAAAAGCAGCTTTCGTATTTATGCAAAGAAAGAACTGGAAAGAACTGGAAAAATACCGGAATGACAATGGTGAAAAAGACAAATCAGGGTCTGCAGACAGCTGTTCTGTTCGCTGTGCTCGTCGCGGCAGTGCTGCTTTTTGTGGTAAAAATAAGACAGGAACGGGATATCACACAATATTCGGAGCGGTATGTGAGTGTCTCCGAGGTGACCGCGGAGCTCGGATTCGGCGTATACGCCAGCGAGGACTGGGACACATGGTTTCTGGAATTTCACAAGGATTATCTGACAGGCGGAATCTTAAGCCGCCTTTTGGAAAAGCTGGGTGTGAGAGATTACATAGAGCCGGAATATGCCGGCACGGAAGACGGGCAGCAGCCGGGCTTAAACCGGCGTATTTTCAGCGGGCAGCGCGCGGTGAGCCGGGAAGAGTGGAATCTGATTTACCGGCAGATCCTTGACTATCTGGATATGGAGCGGGAAGTGACGACGCGCACATTTCTTGTTCTGGACGCCATGGAGGCGGACAGCGCCAGTGTACTCACGACAGACGGCGAGGATGTCAGTACCTGGCTTCCGGCTTCCTGGTTTGACCAGTGGACCGCCTATGAGGGATATATAATAGAAGATATCTGCGTCGGTCTTGTCGGAATTTACCGGGAGGAACTGCCTCTTAAAAATGTTTATCTGAGAAGCTGTGAAGGTGGAACGGCTGATTTTCTCTATGGAGGCATGACCTATCAGAAAGAAATGCAGCAGCCGGAGGAAGGGCTGTCCGCCGGGGTCTGCGATCTGATATTCCGGGAGGGGGCCGTGACGTCCGTGCGCATAAAACAGGACGTCATAAAAGGCGGCCTGCTTTCCTATGACGATACGTCCATTGAGATCGACGGATATGGAAAGATCGGGCACACGGGCAGGATTCCCGTCTATCAGACATATGGGGAAATTGCGGAAAAATCGCTCTCCGATGTGATTCTCGGAAACATGGAAGCGGACTATGTGACAGGCGATAACCAGGTCTGCGCCATCTTAATCCGGCAGCCGGCCAGTATTGAAAATATCCGCGTTCTCCTTCTGGCGGACAACGGCGGCAATTTCCGGCAGGAAGTATATCTGCAGTGCAGTGTGGAAGCGACGCTCACCTGCGGCCAGACGCAGACGCCTGTGGCGGCGGATACGCTGGTCTGCGCGGCAGATTATCTGCCGGACGGCGCGGGTGAGACGCTGATTCTGACGCCGTCAGACGCAGCCGGCGCAGTATTTGTGTGCGATGCTTCCGGAAAACAGATCTCAAACGGGTATTCCGGGACGATGGAAGTTCGGAAAACGCAGGAGGGTTACACGCTTGTGAACCAGCTTCCGTTTGAGACCTATCTGTGCGCCGTCGTGCCGAGCGAGATGCCGTCCAGCTACGGGATAGAAGCGCAGAAAGCGCAGGCCGTCTGTGCGAGAAGCTACGCTTATATCCAGCTGCTGCGTGCCGATCTGGCGGAGTTCGGAGCGCATATTAATGACAGCACATCCTATCAGGTCTACAATAAAGTGGCGCCGACGGAATCCTCCGTCACCGCGGTGCAGGAGACTGCGGGCCAGGTGATTACCTGGCAGGGAAGTCCGGTAGAAGCCTATTATTTCTCGACCTCCATGGGCTATACGGATACCGCCGCGGTCTGGAATGTGGAAGATGAAAATGCCAGCGGCTATTTAAAACCTGTCTGTCTGAATGAGACGCCGTATGAGGGCGATCTGTCGGATGAGGCGGCCTTTCTCTCCTATATCACACAGAAAGCGGACGGATATGACGGCAGCGTAAAGTTTTCCCGCTGGTTCGCCGCGGCAGATTACAGGGAGAAGACGGCAGAGCTTGCGAAGATTCTGTCGGAGCGCCGCGCCGCTTCCGCGAAGAATATTCAGTATTTCGGGACAGACGGGACAACGCCGCTCGCGGACGGGACGGACATCGGGGCGCTCGGTCAGCTGACCGGTATGGCGGTCACAGAAAGGAGCGCTTCCGGATCCATCCTCACGCTGGAGCTTATCTATGAACAGGGACGGGTGCAGGTGAAGACCGAATACAATATCCGGAAGGTTCTGGGCTGCGGCGTCAGCCGCCTTGTATATGCGGACGGAGGCGAAAACACAGACGTCGTGATGCTTCCGAGCGCATTCTGCGCCGTGACGCCGCAGGAGGACGGAACCGTGCTCTTGCAGGGCGGAGGTTACGGGCACGGGCTTGGCATGAGCCAGAACGGCGCCAACGGCATGGCGGCCGCCGGAATGAATTATGAAGAGATTCTGCATTTTTTCTACCATGATATCACAATAGAATCCTATTAAACAGGAGTACTGCCGCAGTCAGTTTTTACAATGAAAAAGAAGAGGTAAAAGTATGATCTGGAAAGTGATCGGAAACGTAAAAGCATTTTCGGAAAAATGCAGACAGGATAAAATCAGCGCCTACTCGGCGCAGGCGGCATTTTTTATTATTCTCTCAATGATTCCGTTTCTGATGGTATTTTCCTCTCTGTTACAGTACACCTCCGTGACGAAAGGAACCCTCCAGATGGTTGTTGTGCGGGTGATGCCGGAATATGTCTCCCCGTTTCTCGTATCTTTAATCGACGAAGTCTATAACCGTTCCATGGGGATTATCTCGGTCACGGCCGTGATGGCGGTATGGTCTGCGGCGAAGGGGGTTCAGTATATCACGGACGGCCTGAATTCCGTCAACGACCTTGACGAGACGAGAAACTGGTTTATCCTGCGGCTGTGGGCGGCGGTCTACACTGTGATATTCCTGATCGCCATTGTTTTCACCATGCTCGTACTGGTGTTTGGCAATTCCCTGCACTATTTTGTGGTAAAATATATCCCGTTTTTCGGGGATGCCGTCGGATTTCTGTCCCATTTCCGGGGGCTGATCACACCGTGCATTCTGACCCTTTTTTTCGGTGTGGTCTTCACCGCGCTGCCGAACCGGAAGCTCTCGTTCCGGAGCCAGCTTCCGGGCGCTCTCATCTGCAGTGTGGCCTGGTATCTTTTTTCGATCGGCCTGTCGATCTACGTGGATTATTTCAATGGATTTTCCATGTACGGAAGCCTGACAACGATTGCGCTGCTGATGCTCTGGCTCTATTTCTGTGTGTATATTATGATGATGTCGGCGGAGATCAATGTTCTCTTCAACGACACGTTCCGGAAATGGCTGATTCGGTAAAAAAATGCTTGATGTTTCAGGCCGCCTGTGTTAAAATACGCGATAGAATTGAAAAGGCAGTGAATGTGTACAGTAGAGTACCAGGCCTCTTACAGAGAGAGTGGGTCGCCGGCTGTAAGCCCGCTTAAGGAATGGCAGGAATCGAAGTTCGCACAGGAGCCGCGTCTGTGAACGCTCCCGGGCTGGTAGCGGACGACGTCTCTGCACGTTACGCAGATCGAGAGCTTTTCCGGCATGGTCCGGAGGAGAATCAGGGTGGTACCGCGGAATCATTCGTCCCTGGACGGATGATTCCGCGTTTTTGTGTACAAAAGCTTTAAGCCGGAATAACAGAATCAATGGAGGGACGATCATGAGAGAAAAACTACAGAAAATCAGGGAAGAGGCGATGCGCCGGATTGAGGAGTCCAAAGACCTGAATAAACTCAATGAGGCCCGCGTGGCAATCCTTGGGAAAAAAGGAGAACTGACCGCCGTCTTAAAAGGAATGAAAGACGTCAGTCCGGAGGACCGGCCGCTGGTGGGACAGCTTGTCAATGAGACGCGGGCCGGCATCGAGCGGATGCTGGAGGAGACAAAAGCGAAACTGGAAGCTGCTGAGCTGGAAGTACGGCTGAAGCGCGAGGTAATCGACGTGACGCTGCCCGCGAAGCGGAATCTCTCCGGCCATCGTCACCCGAATACGATCGCACTGGAAGAGGTGGAGCGCATTTTTACCGGAATGGGCTACGAGGTTGTGGAGGGACCGGAAGTGGAGTATGACTACTACAATTTTGAGGCCCTGAACATTCCGCGCAACCACCCGGCCAGGGACGAACAGGATACTTTCTATATAAATGATAAAATTCTGCTCCGCACCCAGACATCGCCGGTGCAGGTGCGCGAGATGGAGAAGGGGAAACTGCCCATCCGCATTATCGCGCCGGGACGGGTATTCCGCTCGGATGAGGTCGACGCCACACATTCCCCCTCCTTCCATCAGATTGAGGGCCTGGTCATCGACAAAAATATCACATTTGCCGATCTGAAAGGGACTCTTGCCGAATTCGCCCGCGAACTTTTCGGCACAGAGACAAAAGTAAAATTCCGCCCCCACCATTTCCCCTTCACGGAGCCCTCCGCGGAGGTGGATGTCACCTGCTTTAAATGTGGCGGCAAAGGCTGCCGTTTCTGCAAAGGCGAAGGCTGGATAGAGATTCTGGGCTGCGGGATGGTTCATCCCCGTGTCCTTAAAATGAGCGGCATCGACCCGGAAGAATATTCCGGTTTCGCTTTCGGCGTCGGACTTGAGCGCATCGCGCTTCTCAAATATGAAATCGACGACATGCGCCTTCTCTACGAAAACGATATGCGCTTTCTGCGGCAGTTTTAGCAGAGGCGAAGGACCACAGATATCAGCAAATACAAAAATAAAGAAAAATAACCTCTGAAAAGGAGAAAGCCCGCAATGAATACATCACTCAACTGGATAAAAACCCTGGTGCCAGGCCTCGCCGTCACCCCGGGGGAATATATGGACGCCATGACACTTTCCGGCTCAAAAGTCGAAGGATATACCCGCATGGACGCCGATCTCGAAAAAATTGTGATCGGACAGATTACCTCCATCACCCCGCATCCCGATGCAGACAAACTCGTTATCTGTCAGACAGATATCGGAACAGAGACCATTCAGATTGTCACGGGAGCGAAAAATGTCACGGAGGGCTGCAAAGTCCCCGTCGTTCTGGACGGCGGGAAGGTGGCCGGCAGTCACGACGGCAGCCTCACGGAAGGCGGTATCAGGATCAAAAAAGGAAGGCTGCGCGGCGTGGAATCCAACGGTATGCTCTGTTCGATCGAGGAGCTCGGTTCCAGCCGCGATATGTTCCCGCTGGCGCCGGAAGAGGGCATCTATCTTTTGCCGGATGACGCACCGGTCGGGGGAAACGTGGTCGAATACCTGGGACTGGATGACACAATCATCGAATATGAGATCACCTCCAACCGCGTGGACTGTTTTTCGGTTCTGGGAATTGCGCGTGAGGCAGCAGCGACTTTCGGACTGGACTTTGTCCCTCCGGCTGTGACAGAGACGGGAAATAGTGAAAATGCCGGCGATTATATCCGCGTGACGGTAAAAGACAGCGATCTGTGTCCGAGATATACGGCGCGCGTGGTGAAAAATATCCGGATCGCCCCCTCGCCGGAATGGATGCAGCGGCGGCTGCGCGCACACGGAATCAGGCCGATCAACAATATCGTCGATATCACAAATTATGTGATGGAAGAGTACGGACAGCCGATGCACGCTTACGATCTTGAGACAATTGAGGGGCGTGAGATTGTTGTGAGGAGAGCCACGGAGGGAGAGACTTTTGTGACGCTGGACGGAAATACGCGCACACTCGACGACACCGTTCTGATGATCTGCGACGGCAGAAAGCCGGTCGGCATCGCGGGAATAATGGGCGGTGAAAATTCAATGATCACGGACCATGTGACCACAATGCTGTTCGAGGCCGCATGCTTTGACGGGACCAGTATCCGTCTCTCCGCGAAGAAAATCGGAATGCGGACGGACGCCTCGTCCAAATTTGAAAAAGGACTCGATCCGGAAAATACGATTGCAGCCATCAACCGGGCCTGCCAGCTGATCGAAGAACTGGGCGCCGGAGAAGTAGTCGGCGGGACCGTCGATGTCTACACGGGAAAAAAGGAAGAAAAACGCCTCCCGTTTGAGCCGGAAAAGTACAATCGCCTGCTCGGAACCCGGATCGGGGCGGACGATATGCTCTCCTGGTTTAAGCGCCTTGAACTCGGCTACGACGAGAAGACAAATGAGATCCATATTCCGTCCTGGAGGCAGGATCTGGAATGTGACGCGGATCTGGCGGAGGAAGTCGCGCGCTTTTTCGGTTATGACAAAATACCGGACACGCTCCCGCACGGTGAGGCGACGACCGGAAAGCTTTCCTTTAAGCTCCGCATTGAGGCTGTCGCCCGGGATGTCGCGGAATTCTGCGGATTTTCCCAGGCCATGGTATACTCGTTCGAGAGTCCGAAAGTTTTTGACCGGCTGCGTCTTCCCGCCGATTCCCCGCTGCGCCGGGCGGTCGTCATAAGCAACCCGCTGGGAGAAGATTTCTCCATTATGCGCACCCTTCCCCTGGACGGAATGCTGACCTCACTTGCGCTCAATTACAGCCACAGAAACAAAAACGTCCGTCTGTATGAGCTGGGAAATATTTATCTCCCGAAAGAAACGCCCGTGACGGAGCTGCCGGAAGAGCGCATGCAGTTTACGCTTGGCATGTACGGCGACGGGGACTTCTATACAATGAAAGGAGTTATCGAGGAATTTCTGGAAAAAGCGGGGCTTTCCGGCAGACTGTCATACAATCCGGAAGCCGGAAAACCGTTTCTTCACCCAGGCCGCCAGGCAGAGATATGCTATGAAACAAAAGTGATCGGATATCTTGGCGAAATTCATCCTTCCGTCGCGGCGGATTACGGCATCCGCGACCGCGCTTACGCCGCCGTCCTCGACATGCCGGAGATCGTAAAGAATGCGACATTCAGCCACCGGTATGAGGGAATCGCAAGATTTCCGGCTGCAACCCGCGATATTTCCATGGTTGTCCCGAAGGGCATACTGGCCGGGGAGATCGGACATGTTTTTGAGAGCCGTGGCGGAAAGCTCCTGGAACACTATGAGCTGTTCGATATTTATGAGGGAGAACAGATTGAAGAAGGGTACAAATCGATGGCCTACTCCCTGTCTTTCCGCGCAAAAGACCGGAACTTAAACGATGCGGATATCACCGGTGCGATGGAGAAAATCGTAAAGGCGCTTGAGGATATGGGAATCGGGCTGCGCAAATAAGAGATATCCGACGTCCGGACAGAACAGGGGAACAAAATGAACGTAAAAGATTTTTATTATGAACTTCCGCAGGAACTGATCGCACAGGATCCGCTCACGGACCGGGCCGCCTCGCGGCTGATGGTTCTTGACCGGCAGACCGGTGAAACCTCGCACAGATATTTCCGCGACATCGCCGGTCTGATACAGCCGGGAGACTGTCTTGTCCTGAACAATACCAGAGTCATTCCGGCGCGCCTTCTCGGCATAAAAGAGGGAACCGGGGCAAAAATAGAGATTCTTCTCCTGAAACGGCGGGAGGACGGACTCTGGGAGACGCTGGTAAAGCCCGGGAAAAAATGCCGTCCGGGAACTGTTATCTCCTTTGGGGACGGTCTGCTGACCGGTGAGATCACGGAAGTCGTCCCGGACGGAAACCGCCTGGTGAGATTTCACCATGAGGGAATTTTCGAGGAAATTTTAGACCGTCTCGGGCAGATGCCCCTGCCTCCCTATATCACCCATGAGCTGTCGGACCGGAACCGGTATCAGACCGTTTATGCGAAACATGACGGTTCCGCCGCCGCGCCGACAGCCGGTCTTCATTTTACGCCGGAGCTCCTTGAAACGCTCCGGAATAAGGGGGTGGAGATTGCGGAGGTGACGCTTCACGTGGGCCTTGGGACCTTCCGGCCTGTGAAAGAGACAGATATTCTGAAACACCACATGCACGCGGAATTTTACCGGATCGGACAGTCCGCGGCGGATAAAATCAACCGCGCGAAAAGGGAAGGACATCGCGTCATTGCAGTCGGAACGACCAGTACCCGCACGATAGAGTCTGCCGCCCGGGAAGACGGACTGCTTGAGGAGTGCAGCGGCTGGACTGATATTTTTATTTATCCTGGCTATCAGTTCCGTGTGACCGACGCGCTGATTACAAATTTTCATCTGCCCGAATCCACGCTGATTATGCTGGTATCCGCGCTGGCCGGAAGGGAGGCCGTGCTGCGCGCATACGAGACTGCAGTGCGGGAACGGTACCGCTTTTTCAGTTTCGGGGACGCCATGCTGATCTGCTGATCTGTACTTTCTGCAATTTTGGATATTGCAGGAAGCCCCCGCATAAGGTATAATGCCAGTCGTAGAGACGCAGGAGTTTTTGCGCCGGTGTAAAGGGGTGAAGCGATTTGAGCAAAAGCAAAAAGGTGGTCCGGTATAAAAAACCGTTTAATCTCAACATCGGTGTTGTGATATTCGTCATCATTTTTATCTATGTTATTTTCAATGTCTATACTTATGTGACAGCCATACACATTTCCCCCTACGAAGTCGAACAGGGAATCATGGCGGAGAATAATATCCACCGGGGGCTGGTACTGCGTGATGAGACTGTCCGCTATTCGGATTATTCCGGCGCCCTGAATTATTATGTGCGGGAGGCCTCCAAGGTGAAAAACGGGAACCTGATCTGTTCCGTGGACGAAAACGGGGATGTCTCGGAGAGGATCGCGGAGGCCGCCAGGGACACCTCGTCAATCGACGCGGAAAGTCTGGGCGAGATTGAGGCGGATATTTTTGAATTCCGGACGCTCTACAGTTCCATGGATTTTTCCAGCGTCTACTTATTTAAGGACAATGTTGATTCTGCCCTGAATGAAGCGCTGAGTCTGAGCGCCTTAAACAGTATTTCGGATTACGCCGCGGCGGGCGCGGAAAGCAGCAGTTTTCACAGGGTCTTTTCTGAATCGGACGGAATTGTGGTGTATTACACGGACGGATATGAAAATGTGACCACGGACAGTTTTACGGCTGATATGTTTGAGGAGGCTTCCTACAGCCGGAAAAACAGCCGGAAAAGTCCGGACATCGCGGCGGGCGAGGCGGTGTACAAGCTGATCAACAGTGAGACCTGGCATATTGTGGTGCCGGTGGCAACCGCGCTGGCCGACGAACTGGCTGACAGCGAGACGATACAGCTTCGTTTTTTAAAAGACGAAAAAACGACCTATGCTTCCAGCACCGTCACCCGTAAGGGAGAACAGGATTATCTGATTCTGAAACTGAACCACTCCATGGTGCGATATGCAAAAGACCGCTTCCTTGAGATTGAGCTTCTGCTGAATGAGGAGACCGGGCTTAAGATTCCCAATTCCGCGATAACAGAAAAAGAATTTTACACCATACCGGCGGAATATTTCATGAAAGGCGGCGATTCCGACAGCGACGGGCTGCTGGTCGAGCGCATCGACGATGAGGGAAAGCGGACAACGGAATTTCTTGTGCCGGTTATTTATTATGAGACAGATGAGCAGTATTATGTCGACGGCGAGCATGTTTCTGCCGGAGACCGAATCATAAAGTCTGACTCCGATTCCGCCTACACAGTGGGAACGGATACGGCAAAGCTCAAAGGCGTCTATAATATCAACAAGGGATATGCTGTTTTTAAACAGATTGATATTCTCTATCAGAGCGAGGAATATACAATTGTGCGGACGGGAACCACCTACGGGATTTCACTGTACGATCATATCGCGCTGGACGGAACCAAAATTAACGAAAATGACCTGATCAGATAAGCAGCGGACAGCCGGACGGCGGAAAAGCCGCATACGCGCAGAAGGCAGCGCAGAAATGAGGATGACTATGTTAAAAGAGAATCTGGAACTTGTCGAAAAAAGAATAGCAGAAGCGTGCGCGCGCGCCGGAAGAGCGAGAGAGGACGTCACCCTGATCGCAGTCAGCAAGACGAAGCCCGCCTCTGTGCTCCGGGAAGCTTACGATCTTGGTGTCCGGGATTTCGGGGAAAATTATGTGCAGGAGCTCTCTGACAAGATGGAAACACTGCCAAAAGACATCCGCTGGCACATGATCGGTCATCTCCAGAGAAACAAAGTCCGCTTTATCGCGGGAAAAACAGAACTGATCCATGCGGTGGATTCCTACCGCCTGGCTGAGGAGATCAATATCCAGGCAAAGAAACGGCGCACCACGGTTCCGATACTGATCGAGGTAAATATTGCGGGGGAGGCGTCCAAATTCGGCATTTCCGCGGAAGATACCATACTGCTCGCGGAGGAGATCGCCGGGCTTGAAAATGTGCGCATTAAAGGCCTGATGCTGATTGCGCCATATGTCAGCGATCCGGAGGAGAACCGCGTCCATTTTCAAAAAATGAAACAATTATCTGTTGACATCGCCGATAAAAACATAGATAATGTATCTATGGAAATATTGTCTATGGGCATGACAGGGGATTATACTGTCGCAATCGAAGAAGGAGCGACGATGGTGCGTGTAGGAACCGGTATTTTCGGTGAACGGAATTATAACAGACGCAAAGCGTAGTACAGGAGCGAGGGTATAGAATGGGTGTTTTAGACAAATTTTTGGAAGTCCTGCATCTGAATCCGGATGACGACGAGGATTATTATGATGACGATTACGACTACGATGACGATTACAGCGAAGAACCGGTAAAACCAAAAAAATCTGCACGCAAAGAGAAAAAGGAAGAGGATTACGATGACGATTATCAGGAGAAAGGCTCCTATGAGAAGACAAAGTCCACATCAAAAGTAACGCCTATCCGGCCGGTCCGAAAGTCTTCTTCTTCCGGCATGGAAGTTTGTGTGATCAAGCCGACCTCAGTGGAGGACGCCCGCGAGATCACAGAGACGCTTTTAAATAACCGTACCGTTGTTC